>CAWAPE010000008.1:0-201551 GCA_963783855.1 uncultured Bacteroidota bacterium | reverse complement strand
TAGAGTTGAAGTTCAAAATGCAAATAATCCAAACGGCAGTGGACCTATTACAGTAAAAAATTTCGTTCCATTTCCTAAAAATCCAACAATCTCTAAATTTTTTGTACAGCTTGGCAGAGTTGAGGAATTAGGGTCTGGTTTAATCAATATTAACAAATACCTGAAAGAATATGCCCCCGGTTCAAAACCTGAATTTATTGAGGGAAATATTTTCAAAACTGTTATCCCAACAGCTATTAGGATTACCAAAAAAGCTGAAATTAGTACAAAATTAGATGTTCAGGTTACTAATGATCCTGTTTATGAGGCTTTAAATGAGGCTTTAAATGAGGCTTTAAATGAGGCTTTAAAACAAAGTGATATTTTGGCCAGGCTCAATAGGGAGATGTTTGAAATCTATAAAAAGGAAGGATTATCAATACCGGAACTAATGGAAATATTTGAGCTTAGCAGAGCAACTGCTCAGCGGGATATAAAAATATTAAAGGATAGCAATATGGTCGCTTTTGTAGGAGCAAAGAAAACAGGTAAATATTTATTAACGAACAAATTATTGAAAAAGATAAAAGAATAACAATATGACAACAGCAACTATTGTACAGCGAGTCTGGAATTACTGCAACACCTTAAGAGATGACGGCGTAAGCTACGGTGATTATGTTGAGCAGCTTACATATTTACTATTTCTTAAGATGGCGGATGAATATTCAAAACCCCCGTATAAAAGAGAGATAAGCATACCTAAAAAATTGAACTGGGAAAGCCTGCTAAATAAAAGTGGCGCAGAACTGGAAGCCCATTACATCAAAATTCTAAATGAGCTTGGCAAACAAAAGGGAATGATCGGGGAAATATTCTTCAAAGCGCAGAATGAAATACAGGACCCGGCTAAACTTTATAAACTTATTCAGCTTATCAATGATGAAAACTGGGTTATACTCGGTGCGGATGTAAAGGGTGATATTTACGAAGGCCTTCTGCAGAAGAATGCTGAAGATACAAAATCAGGTGCCGGTCAGTATTTTACTCCGCGTGCACTTATTAAAGCAATGGTGGAATGCATAAACCCGGAACCGAAAAAATCAATTGCCGATCCGGCGTGTGGTACAGGCGGTTTCTTTCTGGCCGCTTATGATTTTCTTTCGGATGAAAAGAAATTCAAAATGGATAAATCAGAAAAGCAGTATCTGAAATTCAAAACATTCAGCGGCTGGGAAATAGTACCAAACACCGCGAGATTATGCCTGATGAATTTGTATCTTCACGGAATTGGTGACTTGAACAGTGAACCGCCAATTGACAGGGCGGACAGCCTGCTTAAATCCCCGGCTAAGAAATATGATTACGTTCTGACAAATCCTCCGTTCGGTAAAAAGAGCAGTTTTACTATTACAAAAGATGATGGAACCCAGGGTAAAGAATCACTGACTTATGAAAGGCAGGATTTCTGGACAACCTCCTCAAACAAACAATTAAATTTTATTCAGCACGTTCGTTCAATGTTAAAAGCTGATGGCAAAGCCGCTGTTGTTGTTCCGGACAACGTACTTTTTGAAGGCGGGGCAGGGGAAACTGTTAGAAAAAGACTTCTTGAAATGACGGACCTTCACACAATCTTACGACTTCCTACAGGAGTGTTTTACGCGCAGGGAGTAAAAGCAAATGTTATCTTTTTTGATAACAAGCCAGCTGCAAAAACACCATGGACAAAAGAAACCTGGATATATGATTTCCGAACAAACATGCACTTCACTCTAAAAACGAGCTCGCTAAAATTTGAGGATCTTCAGGAATTTGTAAAATGTTATAATCCATCTAACCGTTTTAAGCGCAAAGAAACAGACAGGTTTAAGAAATTTACTTTCGAAGAAATAACTTCAAGAGATAAAACTAACCTTGATATTTTTTGGCTAAAAGATGACAGCCTTGCGGATATGGATAATCTTCCCGATCCTGATATACTAGCTCAGGAAATAGTGGAGAATCTTGAATCTGGATTGGCAAGTTTTAAGGAAATAATAAACGGACTTAACAAATAATAATTAAAAATATTGTTATATCTTGTAGTTTAGAAATCCCACTTTTCGTCTTTATAAATTTTCATTTCCCCGGGAACTAATCCTCCCAGTTATGTGTTACAACATCTATCAAGGCCTAATTCAAGTCAAAACCATTATATAATACTAATACATCTCACTGAAAATAGCGGAGAGCAACGTTTATAGATAATTGTTACAGGCATAATTATTCAATTTAGCAATATATTCCAAGCCTATAATAAACAATTATGCCGTTGCTTTTTTGTTTTTAAAATTACAGGAGATCGTATTATGAAAATGTCCCGAAGAAAATTCTTCACAAAAACTCTTCAAACAGCGGCATTATGCTGGCAAAGTTTGCATTCATTATCTTAGCAAATAATTTATTGGTTGGTTTCTTTGAAACTAAATCAATTATCCCGATATCCAAAATTTTGCTCATTAAGTGGAGCCTTATCTTTATTTTTAATTTGGTTGAATTATTTGTTCAACTTCTTATCTTGAAATATGGTATGAAATTAACCGGCCGGAATATATAAGCCTTATGGACGGAACATGGATTAATCCTTTTGGGTGATAGAATATTTAGATCGAATCTTGAATGATTAATTGTCTATCATCGGAATACTCATAGCAATAGTTCTAAGCGCTTCATCCGTGTAGGAATAATTAGCAATCTCAAGGCGCGTATGTAATGCCAGTTTTTCCATTATATTATGAATATGACTCTTAACAGTATATGTAGATACATGCATCTTCTGCCCGATCTCCTTATTACTCATTCCTTCACCAAGCAGGCCGACAACCTCACGTTCCCGTTTTGTCATCTTAACAGCATCTTTTATTTTTGTTTTACCATCTCTTACAGCGTTTTCAACTATCTGGGAGAAAAGAGAATCTACAAGCATGGGCGGAAGAACTGTTGAGCCTTGTGCTACAGACCTGATAGTGATTAAGAAATCATTTAAAGAAGCATCTTTGAGAATGAAACCGTTAGCGCCTGCCTTTACATACTGCAGAATATCAGCCTGTACCGGGGCCAGGTCCATTATAATTACTTTTGCTTCCGGGAAATCTTTCTTAACAATTTCAACTACGTGCAGACTGTTTTGACTCCGTAGGCCCAGGTCGAGTAAAACTACATTTGGTTTTAATTTTTTAATTTTTAAAATTGTATTTTTACCATCTCCGGAAGCCGCTATTACTTTAATATCCTTGTGAGGTTTTAGAACTGCGAATATCCCGTCGCGGAGAAGCCTGTTATCTTCTATCAGCAATAATCTAATTTTATGATTCATTGTCATTTACCATTTATTAATTACCGTTTGGAAAAAATCAGTTCAGTTAATATTACCATAGCGCCTTTTAACTTTACCTTATTATGCAATACAACAATAAGTTGAGAATATGCAGTTGTACATTCAATAGATCAAATGGATGAAAAAAGGACTACATCTTTTGGATGGAATTTTGGAAGGGGAGCTAAAAATATTTAAAGATATACATTATCCGGCAATTACCGGATAATGTATAATAAAGACTATAGGACTCGTGCAATGGTGGCGGACTAATTATTTAATTGATTCTCCAAAGTTTTTCTTTTCGTTTTTCTTTTCTCTTTTAGCCGCCTTTTTTTCCTGCATTGTTTTCGCAGGCGCTTTTTTTGTACTCTTTTTGCTGTCCTGACCTTTGCTCATTTTATTTTCCTTTTAATTAGTTACCCTAAGTTATACCAATTTTCGTTAATTGCTAATACTAAATACGGCCCTTCTCGGCTGCTTTTTTAAGATCATCATTTGCGAAAATTGCTATCTCAACCCTCCTGTTTTGGCTTTTGCCATAATCAGTTTCATTTGATGCTACAGGCTCTTTTTCACCTAAGCCATATGTAGAAAGTCTTGAAGAACTGACATTTCGTGATAATGCATAATTTGAAACTGACCTTGCTCTTTGTTCTGATAAAGTTTGATTGAATTGATCACTGCCATCAGAATCAGTGTGCCCGGTAACCAGGATATTTGTATCGGGATATTTATTTAGTATAACTGCGAGTTTATCAATGTTAGATTTTGCCTGGTACTCAAGCGTAGAGGAATTACTGGCAAATAGAATACCCGAGTCAAATGTTATTTTTATGCCCTCACCAACTCTTTCAATTTTTGCACCCGCAATATCATTCTGCATTTCTTCAGCCTGCTTATCCATATAGTTGCCTATTAAAGCACCGGCTGTACCGCCAACTGCTGCCCCTATAATAGCTCCCAGCACAGTGTTGCCGGCATAATGGCCGATTACACCACCAACCACACCACCACCAGCTCCACCAATAACTCCGCCCTTAACGGCATTGCTTGCGCCGCAGCCGTAAACAAAAACAGATACAATTAATGTTGAAATTAAAATTATACACTTCACCTTTTTCATTTCATAATCCTTTATTTATCATACATTCACAATTATCTTTTTTTATTGAAAGAAATATCTGATTCCTAAACCGGCATCAATGCCCAGCCCCGTAAGCGGGGTAACCTGGAACACAGGTACTAATTCTACAAAAACATCTATTGGGGTTGAACGTGGTAACCATGCTATACCAATGACACCTCTTATACCCAGTGAACCGTCATATCCTCCGCCGGTATTAAACCTGCCACCGAAACCATAATAAAGAGGAAATCTTTCAGTTGAAGTTATTGCATTGAATGAATGCCAGAGATAGTCCATATGAAAATGAACACGGCTGCCATTATTATAATTTCCTTTGTACTTGATACGATCACCGCCCACTGAGACACCGAGGCCGAAATCAAAAGCATTTACTTTTGATGTCCAGAGTTTAGCGCTCAATCCTGTCGGTTCTCCTAAAATAAGTCCCATTCCAAATCCGTGATCCTGTGCAACAACCGGTTTTGTTAAGATTATCATTATACATGCAATCAGAACTACCAATAAGTAATTTTTCATAACTTCTAATTTCCTTTTTTGTATGTAAGAAATTACTCAACAAATGTGATGGTAAAAATGAGGCAAAGGGATGAAAAAAGGACTACATCTTTTAAGTGAAAATATGGGGTAGTTTATTCATCAAGCAGAGAAGTATTATACATTGCAGTATTGTATGCATCTGATAGATGAGCGTGTTTCGCAATTTGCACGCGCGTATTGAGTGCTAATTTTTCCAGTATGTTATGCACGTGGCTTTTTACTGTGTAGGGAGAGAGATGCAGTTTTTGGGCAATCTCCTTATTAGTAAAACCATCAGCAATTAGTTCAATTACCTGTTTTTCTCGTTTTGTCATTCTAACTGACTTATCGATGACTGAAGGGGAGGAGCCGCCGATTGCGTGTGCAACTATCTGCGTAAAAAGAGTGCCTGTTAAATGAGGCGGCAAAACCTGGGCCCCCTTATAAACGGACCTTATAGTTTTAAAAAAATCGGTAACATTTGCATCTTTAAGTATGAATCCTGATACACCCGCCTGTACAAATTCAAAAACATCCGCCTGGAGTGGTATAAGGTCCATAACAATTATTTTAGTTCCAGGGAAATTTTGCTTACCTAATTTTACTATCTGCAAACTGTTCTGATTCCTCAAACCTAAATCAAGCAGAATGATGTTGGGTTTATGTTTCTCCATAATCGACAAAACATTTTCACCATTACCCGCAGTACCAACAACATTCATGTCCTCTTGTTTTTTGAGCATAATGGCAAGCCCTTCGCGCAGAAGTCTGTTATCCTCAATAAGCAATATCTTAATTTTTTTTGTCAATTTGCTCAAAACTTCTCCCCAGTGGGTTAATTTTAGTACTTAAATGAAAGTTAAGACTATTTTAATAAAAATGAAATCAAATTAAATTATGTTTTGGATCTTAACTTCGGATGCTGGTTTTACCCACGCCACTTCCACTTAAAATAAATTGCCGGTAATTAAACCGGTTTTTTTATTTTTAAAAAGTATTAAATATTGAATCTCAAATCCTAAATCTAATTTCGTTCTCTGAATTCGAACTTGACGAATGCCCCGCGATAATCTATTTTTAGATGAACAAATTGACCATTTATTAATGGGGCTATAGCTCAACTGGGAGAGCGTCTCGTTCGCAACGAGAAGGTTGGCGGTTCGAGCCCGCTTAGCTCCACCAGGTACTCAATTTTTCCCCGCCCTGAACCCCAAAAACTAAAAGCTAACAAACTAAACGCTTGCCCGCCTATGTGACTACTTCCTGACCGATCCATCACCAAATCGACCGTTAACTAAATCGTTTCTCTTTGTGAGCAGATTTTCCTTGACATTATTACCCCGATTTAGTTATGTTGTTCTTCGTAACAGCCATTCTTCTTTAGGGAAGTTGCTTAAAATTATAGGGGGTCAAATCTGTTTTCTATCAATATCCCATTCTTCTTCTACTTATCTAACCCTGAAGACAGGCAACTAAAAAATATTTTTTTAACATTAGTTTGGAGAAACTATGAAGAAACTATTTGGTTTTGCCCTTGTTCTGTTAGTCGCGTCTTTGTTTTATAGCTGTAAGGACACTCCGCCAGTGAGCGCGCCTGTCAGTGACAATAACACATCGGGTACACTCAACAAAGTAAGTTATCCGCAGGCTGACTTTTTCCTCGTCCAGTACACAGCCAATGAAAGTGATTTTACTAATGCTGTAAACGATGCCGGCGGAAGTGTGGACGCAATTCACCCGGAAATAAAGGTTGCAAAGGTCAGCGGCTTAACCGACAAAACCGCTGCGCAGCTAGAAAAGAAGGGTGGGATAAAATCCGTAAGCCGCGATTTAATGGTACAGTGGGTTAATCCCGATGCCAATGTAATTGAGCAGTCAATTGGCAGTGATGAATCTTTCTGGGGCTACCAGTGGGCACCGCAGGCAATTCACGCTCCCGAGGCATGGGACGCCGGGTTTACAGGCCAGGGTATAAGAGTTGCGGTAATTGACGGCGGAATTGCCAGTAATCACATTGATTTAAGAGACAATATTGATGTTGCCGCGTCAAGATCTTTTGTTCCCGGTTTTAATTTTAACGAGGATACCGGTACGTTCTGGCACGCGACCCACGTTGCGGGAATTATCGCCGCAGAAGATAACGGCATCGGTACAATCGGAATAGCACCGCACGCTACAATAATTGGTGTGAAGGCATTACACAACGGATCCGGCTCTTTCAGCGCAATTATTTCGGCTATTCTTTACGCAGCCAATGATGCCCACGCTGATATTATTAATATGAGTCTCGGCGCGGTATTCCCGAGAAATTCTAATGATGCAGCAAAGCTCATTGTTGCTCTTGGAAAGGCCGTAAACTATGCCTATCAAAAGGGAGTAACAGTAATAGTCGCAGCCGGTAACGACGCAATTGATTTTGACCATGCGTATATGTATGTATCAGAGCCCGCGGAAATTCAGCACGTAATTTGTGTATCGGCAACCGGACCGACAGGTTTCGCATATGGCGGAACTAATTTTGACGACCCGGCAGAATATACCAATTATGGCCAGTCATTAATAAGTTTTGCGGCACCGGGCGGCAATGATTTGTTATACCCGAATGGCTACTGGTATTATGATATGATTTTAAGCCCGAGTTTTGGAACCGGTTCTTACACTTGGGCAGATGGTACAAGCATGGCAGCGCCTAACGTGGCGGGTGTAGTCGCGCTGATTATGCAGTCGCACGGCGGACATTTAAGTCCATCAAGGGTTGAAGCGATACTGCGTTCATCATCAGACGATCTTGGTAAGCCGGGTAATGATGATTACTACGGCCAGGGAAGGGTAAACGCGTATAATGCTGTGATGCAGTAAAAGCATTATATTTTTGCGAAATTCTTATTTATCCCGGGACAGTCGTCCCGGGATTTTTTTATGGCAGCCATTTCCAAATTTTCCTGATGAAATCTCTCCATAAATATTATTCGGGCAATATTTGTGCAGTCGTTATGTCTTCTGGAACTTATCCCTCCTTTTAAGTGTTGTAACATCAATTAAGAGCCTAATTTTTTAAAAAAAACTAAATAATACATCATACTGTAGATTTTTCGGAGAGCAACGTTTATAGACAATTGTTACAGGCATAATTATTCAATTTAGCAGTATATCTCAAGCCTATAATAAACAATTATGTCGTTGCTTTTTGTATTTAAAATTACAGGAGATCGTATTATGAAAATGTCCCGAAGAAAATTCTTTACAAAAACTCTTCAAACAGCGGCAGTAATTGCGATACCAACCGCATTCAGTACAGTACTAGAAAGTTGTAAAAGTACAGTAATTGGTCCCACGGGTAACCAGGTTTTACAGAGTGTAAAAGGATCATATTCCGGGGGAAATGTTACAATAAATATTGATGGTTCATCACCGCTGGCAAAAACAGGATCAGCAATTACAGTAAATTTTAGTGGTGGAGTAATACTTGTTGATCATCCCTCGGCAAATGTTTACAATGCGTTATCATCAATTTGCACACATCAGTCCTGCCAGATTACCGGATATGATTCGGGAAACAACCAGTTTATCTGTCCTTGCCACGGCTCGATGTTTGACATAAATGGAAATGTTACGCAAGGTCCTGCTAATGCTCCCCTATCTAAATATCAAACGCAAGTATCGGGGAACCAGTTAATTATTAAAGTAAGCTAATCAGCAATCAGGGAGAATAACAATAATGAATTCAATTTTGAAAGGTGCTACTAATTCCGGCATTTTAAGACAGATCTGGAAATTAGCTGTTTCGTTAATATTAATTTTTCTGTTATCAAATTTAAGTAACGCTCAAAGTTTAAAACTTCAATCTGAAGCACTAAACTCTTCCTTTATAAATTCACCGGCAGCGGTAATCAATAACAGTTTGTATAATGCAGATACATTGAAGCAGGAAGATTCCACATCTAGTGGTGGACTGAGTGATCTCTCTTCACTTAACTTAACTGTTAAGCCCAAATTACTTCCCGATAAAATGAGTTTTATGGAAAAGTTTCTTTGGAAGGATAACGGACTGATGAGAAAGGTCGGAATAACCGGGCCTCTAAATTCCGAATCCAGGAGAAATGAATTGCAGGCGAGAAGAACTATGCTTTCTATCCATCAAATTACCGGGCTGGCGACTCTTGGATTTATGATTACCGCCGATTATTTCGGGCAAAGAGTTCTTAACGGACGATTGGATCTTTCCGGTACACACAAAACGTTTGTCGGTTTAACAATCGGTTCTTATGCCGTGACGGGTTTACTTGCAATTTTATCTCCGCCGCCAATGATTCGCAGAGCTAATGAACAAAGTACAACAAGTATTCATAAAACTTTGGCCTGGATACACCTTGCAGGTATGATTTTAACCCCGATCCTTGGTTCACTAATTGTAAATCATCATATGCTGAATATTAATAAAGCACATTTCCACCAGGTATCGGCTTATTTGACTACTGCAGTATTTGCTGCGTCAGTTGTTGTTTTAACATTTTAAAGGATTTACCTATGAAAAAATTAATTTGTTTTCTTTTTGCTGTTTTGTTTTTTGTTCCATTATCCTTCTCACAGGTAAAAAGAGTCTATGCAGAAAAAGAAAGTTCATATATAAAATATAAATTAACACATCCGTTACACGAGGTTGAAGCATCAAGTAAAGATCAAATTTGTGTGATAGATGCGGACACAGTTAATAAAAAGATTAAAGGGGCGCTTGTGCAGGTTGGGGTTGCTACCTTTAACAGTGGTAATTCAAACCGTGATTCTCATGCAATGGAAGTAATTGATGCGATAAAATATCCTGCCGCGAAATTTCTAAGCGATAAAATTGTGCAGACTGGCGATAGTCTTAAAATTTCCGGGAAATTAACTTTTCACGGAGTAACAAAAGAAATCGTGGTCTCAGCATTTCAAAAATGGGATAATAAAAATCTTGAAGTGGATGGGAAATTTGATATCAGCCTTACGACTTATAAAATTGACAGACCCACCTTGTTACTAATGCCTGTAAATGATGATCTAAAATTCTGGTTTAAAGGAGTTTTAAATTATAGCACAATATTTAAAATAATACCCGGTATATCCGGGTATTATTGATTAATAACCGCCCGTCAAAATAAATTGATCCTTATCCTGATTTATTCTAATTTCTATTCTTATTATTCAGATAAAATTCTAACAACAGGAAAACTATAATGAAAAAATTAATTAGTTCTTGTTTGGTTTTACTCACCTTATTTTTATTTAACACACAGGCAATCTTTTCCCAGAATAAACTTGAGGAAAATCTTGATTCCTATGTTCCCAAAGTACTAAAGGAATTTAGAGTTCCGGGCATAGCTGTCGGCGTGATAAAAGACGGCAAATTGATTTTTGCAAAAGGGTATGGCATAAGAAGTATTGATACAAAAGAACCAATGGATGCAAATACGCTCTTTCAGATCGCATCAAATTCAAAAGCATTTACAGCCGCCTGCTTGGCAATTCTGGTTGATGAAGGAAAATTAAGCTGGGATGACAGGGTAATTGATAAACTACCCGGTTTCAAAATGTCTGTTCCTTACGTAACAAATGAAATGAGGGTTAGAGATTTGTTAAGTCACAGGAGTGGATTGAGCCTTGGTGCCGGAGATCTTCTTTATTTTCCTCCAACTGATTATACAAGGGCCGATATTTTATACAGGCTCAGGGATGTAAAACTTACAAACAGTTTTCGCAGTCATTACGCTTATGATAATATTCTTTACCCGGTTGCCGGCGAACTCATAAAAGCTGTTACAGGAAAAACCTGGGAGGAATTTGTAACCGAAAAAATATTTAAGCCACTTGGAATGAAATCAACAAGGGCAGGGCTTGCTTTGCTTGAGGATAAATCTGATGTGGAAACTCCGCATACATTAGTCGATGGAAAATTAACTGCACTTCCATTAACTGACTGGGATGCAACAGCACCAGCGGGCGGAATTCTTTCTTCTGTGAACGATCTTGCAAAATGGGTGATTACTCAGCTTGATTCCGGCAGAATTGGCGATACAGGAAATAAATTATTTGATAAAAAGGAAACAGTTCAAATGTGGATGCCGCACATAAATATTCCTGTAAGAACACCTCCGCCCGGAATGTCAGCACTAAAATCCAATTATGCGGCATACGGACTTGGTTGGTTTATAAAAGAATATCGCGGTGATAAACTTGTATGGCATTCAGGTGGTTTGCCGGGCACAGTAACACAGGTTACTCTTGACCCTGAAAAGAAAATCGGGGTTATTGTATTAACAAATCAGGAATCCAGCGCAGCATTTTATGCAGTAACTTTGCATGTTCTTGATGAACTTTTTAATACAAATGATACGGACTGGATTAAAAGTTTTAGTAAGCTGGTAAGTATGGGGAAAAACGGGGCAGATAAAAAAGTTGCAGAAATGGATTCATTAAGGAATAAAGATTCAAAACCAAGTCTGCCTCTTGAAAAATATGCCGGTAAATATAAAGATGCATGGTACGGTACTGTTACTGTAAAAGAAGAAAACGGTAAACTTTATATGAGCTTCGATCACACACCTGATTTAACAGGCCATCTTGAACACTGGCAATACGATACGTTTGTGGCAAGATGGAATGACCGTACTTTGCACGGTGATGCATTTGTTACTTTTTCATTAAATCCTGATGGCTCAATAGCCAAAATTAAAATGGAAAAATTCAGGCCTGATACTGATTTCAGTTTTGATTTTCAGGATTTGAACTTAAAACCTGTAAAATAAATTTTAATAAAAAGGATTTTATGGCTACAAAAATAAAAGAACCGTCAATAATTACTTCAGCTGGTAACAAACCCAAAAAGATTGAAGAATTTATTGGAAGAGTAAATACAAAAACCGATTCTGTAAGCATTGCAAAAATGACAAGTCCATCAGGCTGGGTAGAACCGGGACAAAGACCAGAGTTTGATGAATACACAGTTGTATTAAATGGAATTCTTAATGTAAAAACCGAAAGCGAATCATTTGAAGTTAAAGCGGGTGAAGCAGTTATTGCAGAAAAAGGAAAGTGGGTTCAATACAGTACCCCCGGCCCTGAAGGAGCAGAATATATTGCAGTTTGTCTTCCGGCTTTTTCACCTGATATTGTTCATAGAGATGAATAGTGAATCTTAAAAATAACAGGCTACCTCAAAAGTTGGTAGCCTGTTAAATATTTATTTCAATGCTATTCACCCGGGGTCTCCTGATAATATGCGTTGTAGAATGTAGCACCAATCCTGCTGAATCTTTCACTATTATCTTTTTCAGCAGCATATCTTAGCAGTGAAATACCTCTTTCACTATTGAGTTTGTATAATGCTAATGCGGCAACAATTCTTGCTTCATCATTTTCTTCTGAATTCATAATTCTAAGGAGCGGAATTATTGTTTTAGAAGCATCATCAGCCTCAATTGTGGAATTTGAAATCAGTTGCCCCAATACCAAAGCAGAGCTGACTTTTAGTCCATAATTGTCGGAGATTAATCCGGCATGTAAATTGTCAACTATAGCATTTTTGTTGACCGATTTTTTTACACCCCCAAAAGCAACACTAACAGAGAACAGGAGAGTGATTACCAAAGGAACAAACAGGTACTTTTTCATGACTCCTCCTAATAGTTTTAAGATCCCGGTTTCACGATAAAACAATTTAAATTTGATTGTTACAGTTTTCGGATAGAGGGGGTAAAAGAATGATATTTATTCTTTTTATTTATTTGGATGGGGAATAATATTTATACAATAGTAAATCTATTAAATATGGTTATCCTATATAATTTCCTGGTATTCTCTCCCGCCTTTTACTCCTGAACTTATTGATTCTAATTGTATGTGTAAAATCGGGTTTTTTAGTGCGAAATCACATCATTTTTTGGCTCACATTTTGCCTCTTTATAACAACAAAAATTAATAAAATTGATGAATTGTCTTAAATTCTTGAATAAAAAGCATTTTCTGGACCATGCTATATCATTTCTAATGTATCAATGTAGAATGGAAATCTCAGTTTTATGCATAATTACTAAGAATATTAGGTATAGAGAAGAATTGTGAAGAAGCAAATTATTTCGATTTTAACATTAATTCTGTTTTTTATTCCTTTCGTAAACGCGCAGAATGTTGGATCAGTTTCAGTAAAAACCTGGGCCGGGGATAAGAAATCAGCTTTTTCGTTTTCATTTGACGACGGTTTTAAGTCACAAATAGATAATGCCGCACCCATCCTTGATAAATACGGATTCAAAGCGACCTTTTATGTTATAGCCGGATCGTTAGTTGATCAGGGGCAGGAACTGATCTGGCGTTACGGAACATGGAACGGTTTTAAGCAATTAGCTGATGAAGGACACGAAATTGGATCTCACACAATGACTCATCACGATCTCACTAAATTAGATAAGGGAGATATATACACACAAGGTACACTCGATTATGAACTTTATAAATCAAAACAATTGATTGAACAAAAAATAGGGCATAAAGTAATTACTCTCGCATATCCTTTTAACTATAACAATACCCAGGTTCGACAGGAAGCAGCAAGGTTTTACGAATCTTCCAGGGCAGGCGGGGACGTTTCAAGTCCCCCGGATATTTACAATCTTGATTGGCAAAAATTAGGTGCTCTTGAAGAACAATTTAATACTCCAAGATCAAACTTTTATGATGACTTTGATGAATTAAACAATGTAAAATACTGGACGCAGAATTTAATTAATAATAATAAATGGGGAATCATTTTTGCGCACGAAGTAATCCCTTATTCTGAAATTCCGGCCGCATCCCAAAATACACATGATTACTGGTATCCGATGGCTACAGAATGGTTAGATTCGCTTTGTAATTATATGAACACAAAAGTTCAAGATAATGATGTGTGGGTCTCTACTGTAGCAAATGTTACCCGGTACATTAAAGAAAGAGAAAATTTCTCTTCAAGTATTATCGTGGCAACAAATAATAAGCTGGAACTACAGGTAACTGATGGATTGGACGATAGCAATTTTAATTTTCCATTAACGGTTGATATTGAGGTACCGTCTGGATGGACTTCAGTTAAATTTACACAAGGTACAACAAACCAGGAAGTTAACACGTTTACAAACAATGGTAATAGCTATATAAGGGTAAATGTAATACCGGATGGCGGGAATGTAATTCTGGAAAACAATTCGCCAACATCTTATTACGCGTTATCCGGAAAAATTACTTATGATAATGATTCCTCAACTCCATTAAAAAATGTAACTGTAAAATTAAAAGATTCTAATGGTTTTGAAAATTCTACTATCACTGATAACAACGGCGATTATTCATTTACAAGTTTGGTCGCCGGAACTTATACTTTGTCATTTGATAAATCAGATGGATGGGGCGGTGTAAATGCAACTGATGCTCTTCTTGCAGTAAAATATTTTTCAAGCTCAATTACATTATCGTCTCTTCAAATTGAATCAGGTGATGTTGACAAAAACGGCGTAATCAATGCTACTGATGCTCTTTTAATGGTACGAAGATATGCGAATTTGATCTCAAATTTTTCTATTCCAGACTGGATATTTTCGCCGCAAAACAATTACGTTCAAATCACTAATGCAGATGTTCATAAGAACATAAAGGCAATTGCAGCTGGTGATATATCCCGTTCTTTAGTACCAAATTAACAAAACAATTTCTTTATTTTTTAGAAATCAATGGCGGTGGAATTCCGCCTTTTTTATTACAAAATCCTCATTTTATCCTCTCAATGCCAATTATTTTATTGAAAGCTATAAGTTATTGAGCTAAATTGTATTGTCATGAAAAAACTTTTTTTCGTAAAAATGAGCGGCGCGGGTAATGATTTCGTTATCCTTGATAAAGGGCTGAATCCGGATCTTGTTCTAACAGCTTCTGATATAAAACAAATATGCGATAGAAGAAACGGTATTGGCGGCGATGGCCTTATTACCATTGGAGACTCGGATGAATATGATTTTCTGATGGAATATTATAACGCCGATGGTTCAACGGGTAGCCTTTGTGGTAATGGCGCAAGATGTGCAATAAAATTTGCCAAATCTTCCAAAAGACTAAAAGGAAAAGAAACAAAGTTTTTATCAAATGGTATTGAATATTTGGGAGAAGTATTAAGTGATGGTCAGGTCAAAGTTTATTTCAGACAGCCCGAAAACTTAAAGGTAAATTTTAAGGTTAAAGCCGGTGAACAATTGATAACTTCTCATTTTGTAAATACGGGCTCACCACATGTAGTTATTGACGTTAAGGAAATTTTGCAAGACCCAACTAATCCTATAAGAAGTTTTTCTGATATTAATGATGTACCGGTTTTTCAAATTGGGAAGGAAATTAGAAATTTGCCGGAATTTTCACCCGGCGGAACGAATGTAAACTTTTTTTCGTTAAGTGAAGAAGATATTTATATCAGAACCTTTGAACGAGGTGTTGAGGATGAAACACTTGCCTGCGGAACAGGTAACGTAGCAACAGCAATTATATTGAATAAGTTAAAGGGAATTAAAGCACCAATTAAATTAATTACAAGAGGCGGAGATATACTTATAGTAGATTTTAATTCGGAAGAGGAACAAATTAAAAATATTACACTTACTGGTCCGGTAAAGATAGTTTTTACCGGTGAATTTTTATTTAACAACACACAAAACTAATCGGAGAATAAATGGGAAAGGTACTACTGAGCATTAGATATGAAATTGATGCATCAAAAAGGGATGAATATTTGGGAGTGATTAGAGAATTAAAAAACACTTTAAAAAACGAAGGTCTTGAAAGCTATACTGTTTATGAAGTAAAAGGCAAGACTAATCATTTCGAAGAAATTTATACTTATAATTCTGTGCAGGCATTTGAGGAATCAGATGATAGTGAAAATGAAAGAGTAAATATACTTATTAATAAAATCAGTGAAATGACAATAGATAACTCAACAAAGTATACTACTTTGTTTGAGCTAAGTGATAATTAAATAGTATTGCTCATTGGTTCTTTTTTAGTTGTCATAAAATATACTGAAGGTATCTTATTATATATACCTTCAGTGTTTTCCCAAAATATGGAACAACATTTTAGCCTAAGTCCAATTAAATTTAATAATTTATAAAACCGTTATGAATAAAAACCTTCATGCTATATATGTGGGACTCTTCATTTTAGTAACCATATCCGTAACTGTTCTACTTGCTGTGGATGGTTTCCAGTATTACAGGCTTCCACTTGAACAAAGATTTTTTTCACCATCAAATACTCTACTTAAACCAAGTGGATTAGTAGGGCACGGCCTGGGTATAATTGGCACGTTGATGATGATTGCAGGAGTAGCAATTTATATGGTCAGAAAAAGAAGTAAAATGTTGGTTAATTTTGGCTACCTAAAATACTGGCTTGAATTTCATATTTTCCTTTGTACATTAGGACCCATTTTAGTCTTATATCACACTGCTTTTAAATTTGGAGGACTTGTAGCTGTAAGTTTCTGGAGTATGGTGGCTGTAGTTTTTAGCGGTGTAGTTGGCAGATTCATTTATATTCAGATTCCCCGGACAATCCAAGGAAAGGAAGTAAGCGTAAATGAGTTAAATGATATCAGTGGTGACCTTACTTATATGCTCAGGAAAAAATATAATTCTTTTAGTGTTGATGATAAAATTATCAATCAAATTGAAACTATATTTTCCGATAATGATTATTCTGATAAAAACCCCGGATTCAATATTCTCATTGTGGTTAAAGAATATTTCAGGATGAAAATTAAGTTATGGAAAATAAAAAGGCAAATAACGAAGAAAGGGACACTCGGAAAACAACGGAAGGAAATTATTAAAATTATTAAATCAAAAATAGTACTGAATAGAAGAATAGGTAGGTTGCGTTCAATGCAACGTTTATTCAAATACTGGCATATTGTTCATCTTCCTTTTGCTATAACAATGTTTGTTATCATGCTTATTCACGTTGCAGTTACAATAACGCTGGGGTATAAATGGATTTTTTAGGGAAAAATATGAAATTTAAGCCAATATATTTTTATGCCGGTCTTATAATTATTGTCATAGCGTATCTAATTATTTCAACCGGTAATAATAGAAATTCTGTTGTCTCGAATAATATTCAAGATCAGGAGATGCCACAGGATGATATTCATAAAGGAATGACACCTCCGGGACAATCGTCTCCGAATAAAGGTAATGTTTCCGCAAGCATATTAAAGAAATTAGAGATATTGAAAGAAGATTATGAAAAAAATCCCCTGGATACTGCAAAAATAAAAGCATATGCTGATTTTCTTTTATCTGCGCATCAAACTGAAAATGCAATTCCATTATATAAAAAGCTTTTGAAAATTCATCCGAGAGATAACGATTCACATTTTGCTCTGGCATCTATTTATTACAACAAACATGACCTTATTAGTGCTGAAAAAGAAATGGATCTCATCCTGGCATATGACAAATCAAACCCACAAGCGCAATATAATAAGGGTGCAATTACTGCAGGAAAAGGAAATAAACTGGCTGCTGAAAAAATTTGGAGAAACGTTGTAAATAAATATCCCGGCACTGATGCAGCAAAACTTGCCAAAAATGCTTTGGATAAGATAAAATAGTCCTATGGAAGTAATTTTCGAAAATATTGTTGTTTACTCTGTTGTTTTCCTGTTGATCGGGATAATTATGTTTATTTATGTTCGAATAGCTCAAAAAAAATCCCGCGTCACCTCTGATAAAATTGAAAAAGCAAAAGAATTTGGAATTCACGAGCCTGTTTCTTTACATCCTGTTGTTAATTCTGAAACCTGTATTGGAAGCGGGGCCTGTATTGCTGCATGTCCTGAAAAAGATATTCTTGGAATTGCAAACGGACAGGCGCACACAATTAATGCTTCAAGGTGTGTTGGGCACGGGGCCTGTTTTCACGCTTGCCCGGTTCAGGCAATTACTTTGTGCATTGGTACTGAAAAAAGGGGAGTAGAACTTCCACATGTCAGCCAGAATTTTGAATCGAATATCCCTGGAATTTATATAGCAGGTGAGCTTGGCGGAATGGGACTGATAAAAAATGCAGTTGAACAGGGTAAGCAGGCCGTGGAGAATTTTCAGAAAAGAAAAAATAAATCTGCAAAGGCCCAATATGATTTGATAGTTGTTGGTGCAGGACCTGCCGGGATCGCAGCGACACTGAACGCAGAAAAAAATGGGCTACGTCATCTTACTCTTGAACAGAACAGCCTTGGTGGAACTGTATATAATTTTCCGAGAGCCAAAATAGTTATGACTGCCCCTATGTACCTACCATTGCACGGAAGAGTAAAATTATCTGAGACAAGTAAACAGGAACTTCTTCAATTGTGGAATGAAGTTCTTACGAAAAATAATATTATAATTAATGAATTTGAAAAAGTGGAAAAAATTGAAAAACAAGCAGATCACTTAGTTGTGACAACTTCGAAATCTGTTTATACGACAATGGGTGTAATTCTGGCAATTGGAAGAAGAGGTACACCAAGAAAACTTAATGTTCCTGGAGAAGATAAAGAGAAAGTTACGTACAGGCTTATTGAACCGGAACTAATCCGAAACCAGAAAGTACTTGTGGTGGGTGGCGGTGATTCAGCTATTGAATCGGCTTTGCTTCTTGCTGAGGAAAATAATAGCGTAACTATTTCATACCGGGGAGAATCTTTTTCTAGACTAAAGCCTAAAAATCTCGAAAAAATAAATATTGCAATTAAATCAAATAAAATTAAAGCACTGTATAATAGTAACGTCATTGAAATTAAAGATAGATCAATACTTTTAACGGAAAATGTAAGTAAAAATAATTTTGAAATTGAAAATGATCTTGTTTATATTTTTGCTGGTGGTGAACTACCTACTGGCTTCTTGAAAAGAATAGGAATTAATATAACTGAAAAATTTGGTGAAGCCGTTTTGAGACATTAAAAGTGAATGTTTTGCAAACCAAGCGAATTATTTTCGGATCATTTTCGGTAAATATTACTTACTAACCTACCAATTTACACACTTATTGTTATAAACTATCAAATATAACTTAATCTATTTTGGCTTAATTATTGCTTAATCTAGGGGAAGTTTTAGTACAGAATATCAACATTTCAAAAACAAAAATAGCCCTATAGGGTAAAAACAAACAATTTCTAGAAAATTATCTTCAAAATTCTTGGGTGTAAACTGGCTTATGGGGTTTGGTAAAGGGAGATGTATATTTCTTTTTAATAAAAGCAATAAAATTTGTTGGTATATATTAGTTTTTGTATTGCTTTTATTAAACGCACCAGTTTTTGCACAACTCTCCCCCGGTGATCTCACTAATGCCCATTCTAAACTGGAAGGAATAAGTAATTGTACTTCCTGCCATGAATTAGGTGAAAAGATAACAAATGATAAGTGTCTTGATTGTCATAAAGAGATTAAAAACTTAATAGAAAAAAATGCGGGTTATCATTCGAGTATTGATGTAAAGAATAAATTTTGCAGTAAATGCCATAGTGAACATCACGGGAGGAATTTTCAGATAATACATTTTGATGAAAATAAATTTAACCATGCCAGTACAGGGTTTACCCTGACCGGGAAACACTTGCAAACTGATTGTAAAAAATGTCATCAGACAAAATTCATTACTTATATCGATTTGAAAAAAAGAAAAAATACGTTTCTTGGATTGCAGACGAGTTGTGCTAATTGCCACGATGATGTACATCAAAAGACATTAGGGGACAATTGCGATGATTGTCATAACACCGAAGCATTTAAGCCTGCTCCATTATTCAACCATAATAAAACTAAATTCAGATTGACCGGACGTCATGTAAAAGTCGATTGCATTAAATGTCATATAAAAGAAACTAGGGAAGGTAAGGAGTTTCAAAAATTTACAGGGCTACGTTTTAATAATTGTTCATCCTGCCACTCAGATGTTCACAAAGGTAAATTTGGGGAAAACTGTGAGAGTTGTCACTCGACTTCAGGTTTTAAAAATATAAATACAGTTTCGTTCGATCACAGCAAAACAAATTTTGCATTACTAGGTAAACATCGGAGGGTAAAATGCGCCGATTGCCATGGAGTGAATCTGGCATCAAAACCAAAATACAAATTATGTACTGATTGCCATAAAGATTATCATAAAGGTCAATTCGTCACGAAGGAAAATTCTATAAGAGACTGTAAAGATTGTCATAATGTTCTGGGTTTCTCACCGTCGTTGTTTACAATTGATTTGCATAAAGAACTAAAATTCAAACTCACCGGGAGTCATCTTGCTGTTTCTTGTAAAAATTGTCACTGGGAAAAAGATAAGTGGGCTTTCAAAGGATTAGGAATAAAATGTATTGATTGTCATAAAAATGTGCACGGAAATGAAATCGCTGAAAAATTTCTTGGTAAAAATGATTGCGAAAATTGTCATTCAACGAATTCCTGGGAACAGATAAAATTTGACCACAAACGAACGACGTTTGTTCTTTTAGGTAAGCACGCCGAAACCGATTGTAGAAAATGTCACACGACCAAAGATATTACTGATAAAATTGAATACAAATTTAGGTCGGTTAAACCGCAATGCGAGACTTGTCATAGGGATATTCATTTCGGACAGTTTAAGGTAGATCAAAAAACGGATTGTACACGATGCCATGACTTCAGCAACTGGAAGCCTGTAAAATTTGATCATGAAAAATCAAAATTTAGCCTCAAAGGGGCACATTCTAAACTAAGTTGTGACAAATGTCATAAAGAAGTGGTTGTAAATACTAATAAATTTATCAAATATAAATTGGAAGATTTTAAATGCGCAACATGTCATTCATATTAATTGCATTTTTACTCTTTGTTGGGGAAACATGGGGACAGGTTTCTGATGGTAAATCTCCCCACGGTAATGATTTGAAAATTGATTGTTCAAATTGTCATGCTTCAACAAGCTGGAAGGAAATCCCGAAAAACAGAAACTTTGATCATAATATAACCGGGTTCAGTTTAGCAGGACAGCATGCTAATGTTGATTGTAATCTGTGCCATAAGTCTCTTGTGTTTTCGGAGGCTAAGTCAACATGCATTAGTTGCCACCACGACATTCATGCAAATTCTGTTTCCCTAGACTGTGAAAATTGTCATACTCCTAAAACATGGTTAGTAACAAATATTAGTGAAATTCACCAGAGAAGCCGTTTCCCATTGCTTGGTGCCCATTCGTTACAGGATTGTGCAAGTTGTCATACAAAATTTACAAGCCTGGATTTTCAGGTAATGGGAGTTGAATGTGTTTCCTGTCATAGGAAAGACTATGTTTCAGCGAAAAACCCGGACCACCTTGCCACTGGTTTTTCAACAGAGTGCCAGGATTGCCATCAGGTAAATCAGCGATTATGGACCTCAACCAAATTTGCGCACGACTTTTTCCCTTTGACGGGAGGTCACAAAATACAGGACTGTTTCTCCTGCCATAAACATGGCACTTTTCAGGGACTATCAACAGACTGCTCTACATGCCATATGGCAACCTTTAAGGCAACAACAAATCCAAATCACGTTCAGGGTAATTTTGGAACAAACTGTATCGAATGCCACAATATTAATAGCTGGAGCCCCGCTCAATTTGATCATAATTCAACAGCATTTCCATTAACCGGCGCGCATAAAACTGTGTCCTGCAACTCTTGTCACACAACAGGGTACCAAGGGACTTCAACTGACTGTTACTCTTGTCATAGGGCAAATTATGAAAGTACATCGAATCCGAATCATGTAGCACAGGGCTTTCCGACTAACTGCTTACAGTGTCACTCAACAACATCCTGGTCGTCTGCTGATTTTGATCACAATACAACAGCATTTCCATTGACCGGTGCGCATAAAACTGTATCTTGTGCGTCATGCCATACAAACGGCTACCAGGGTACATCTGCCGATTGTTATAGCTGTCACAAATCAAATTATGAAAGTACGACTGATCCAAATCACGTTGCACAGGGTTTTCCGACAACATGTCAACAGTGCCATTCAACAACATCCTGGTCGTCTGCTGATTTTGATCACAATACAACAGCATTTCCATTGACCGGTGCGCATAAAACTGTATCTTGTGCGTCATGCCATACAAACGGCTACCAGGGCACATCTGCCGATTGTTATAGCTGTCACAAATCAAATTATGAAAGTACGACTGATCCAAATCACGTTGCACAGGGTTTTCCGACAACATGTCAACAGTGCCATTCAACAACTTCCTGGGGATCTGCGACATTTGATCACAACTCCACAGGGTTCCCATTAACAGGTAGCCATAAAACAGTTTCCTGTGCTTCCTGCCACAGTAATGGTTACCAGGGTACTTCAACGGATTGTTACAGCTGCCATAAATCAAATTATGATGGTACTACTAATCCTAATCATGCCGCGGCGAATTTCCCAACTACCTGCACGCAATGTCATAATTCAAATGCCTGGGTGCCAGCAACTTATGATCATGACAATCAGTACTTCCCGATTTATTCTGGTAAACATAACGGGAGATGGAACGCCTGCTCTGATTGTCACAGAAATCAAAATAATTTTATGTCACATACCTGCAATGCAGTGTGTCATAAAAGCGATCATCATCAGAATGAAGATTGTTACTCGTGTCATCCAACAGGAAGAGAATGATAATATAAATGAAAAGAAAATTTGATATGAAACATACAATCCTAAAATTAATTTTACTACCGGCTGTAATATGCATGGTTCAGTCAATAAATTCCTATGCACAGAACACTGTAACTATAAATTCAAAAATGGGAAAAATAACCTACCAATCATCGCAAAATGTATACGTAAGTTTTAAAAATACGGACGGACTAACCGCTGGGGATACTTTGTATATAAAAGAAAAAAATAAATTAGTCCCTGTTGTAAAAATAAAATTTATTTCAAGCAAGTCATGCGCCGGTGAAAAAATATCAACCATTTCACTGAATGATAAAAATATAATCTACGCTTTTTATGAATTGAAAGAAATGAGCAAACCGGAAAACGTCGCAATGGTAAAAGATACAACCGCAGGTATAAGAGCAGATACAAATATAGTAACAAAAACAGTGACTGCTGTACAAATTACAAATAAAACAGGCCGGTATTACCCGTCTTCATATAATGGGAGACTATCGGTTCAGTCAATTTCAAGCGTTTCAAATATTGAGGGTTCTGCAGACCTACAGAGGTGGAGATATTCCTTTAACTATAATAATGATTTGAGCGAAAAATTTTCATTCTCAAATTATATTGTATTTGCATACAATGCGAACAGCTGGTCTGACATAAAAACTAATTTGAATAATAACCTTAAAATTTATGATTTTACTCTCTCTTATAGATTGGATAATAAAACAACATTTTGGATGGGCAGACACATTAATCCAAGGGTAAGTAATATTGGTGCTGTTGACGGACTACAGGTCGACAGAAAA
The DNA here is from genome assembly GCA_963783855.1 of uncultured Bacteroidota bacterium. GTDB lineage: Bacteria > Bacteroidota > Ignavibacteria > Ignavibacteriales > Ignavibacteriaceae > JAKAGZ01. Next base: position 178,019 of record CAWAPE010000008.1, on the reverse strand, counting down.
TTCGGAAATATTTATACGGGATTTATGATCGGTTCAAGGCCAAATTTTAATGATTACAGTTACAATATTAAACTGTTTGAGTTTGGAGGTTATGCAGGCATAAAAAATAAGATGGGAGATGGGTACATGGATAATGCTGTAGCAGTTTTCCAGCAGATGAACAATATGAGTACTGACAGAAGGTATCTTTATTTTCAGCATACTAATTCAATAATTCCGATGATAAGGCTGTTTTTATCCTCAGAAATTGATCTCTTTAAAAAGAAAAAGGTGTAATAAAAAACACTTTCGATCTTACAAGTCTTTACTTATCTATAAGGTTTGCTCCTAGCAATGCATTTTCTTTATCTGCAACATATGATACACGGAAGAATGTTATTTATTATGAGACATATAAATTTTTGATTGACACGCTATTCCAGAATGAAATGCGGCAGGGGTTCCGGCTTAATGCTAACTTCAGACCGTTTAACAGGATGTTTCTCGGACTAAATGCAGGCTACAGGTACAGGCAGGGGGATTTAAAACCAAGCCGCAACTATGGCGGGTATATAAGTTATTCAGGGATCCCGATGCTTGATATTTCACCTTCGCTTTCATATACAAAAATTATCAGCAGTTATGTTGATGGTAGTGACTTCGGTTTTAAATTAAACAAGTATATAACCGATAATATAGATATGTCTATTGGTTACAGGAAACTACAGTATAGTTATACTTCTTTTGATAGTAAGACAATTCAGGATATATTCTCAGCCGATCTTTCTTTCTTGATTTTAAGAAACCTGAATTTTACTATTAACTATGAAGGCGTTTTTGAAAATTCCAATACTTTTAGCAGATTTTTTATTGATTTGACTACAAGATTTTAAATATTATTTCTGGCAAAAGGCCGGGTAATACTTTATTTTTCCCTCAGGTTAATTATACAATTTCCCAATTAATATTTTATGTACGAATACGTAGGTGCATTACATATGCATTCGACTTTCTCCGATGGTTCAGGGGACGTGCCGGATATTGCAAAAGCTGCTGATGAAGTCGGTTTGGATTTTATTGCACTTACAGATCACAATACTTTACGAGCACTAAAAGAAGGTTACGAAAAATGGTACGGGAATACTTTGCTTCTTGTAGGTTGCGAGATTAATGATAAAGAAAATAAGAATCATTACCTGGCATTTGGAATTGAGGATGCTTTTTCAACAAGGCTTTCAGCAAAGGAATATGTAAAAATGGTGAAGGAGAAGGGAGGGATTGGTTTTTTAGCTCATCCACACGAGAAGCGGACGCATATGAAAGAACATCCGCCATATCCCTGGCAGGAATGGGAAATTGAAGAATTTAACGGAATTGAGATTTGGAATCATATGTCTGAGTGGATGGAAAACCTCACTGAAGAAAATAAATACCAGGCATTTATGCATCCTCTCAAATCAATTATTGCTCCTCCGGAAGAAACATTAAAAAAATGGGATGAAATTAATCAAAAAAGAAAAGTAGTAGCAATTGGTGGTGTTGATGCTCATGCACATAAATACAATTTACTTGGTTTTCTTGAAGTTGAAATATTTCCTTACAAGGTTTTGTTTAAATCGATTCGAACACACATTTTAATAAACGAAGAAATAAATATTGGCGAAAGTCCGGATAAAATTCAAAAGGCAAAAGAGGTTATTTATTCCGCACTTGCTTATGGAAATAGTTTTGTTGCTAATGATTATCACAGTGATTCAAAGGGATTCAGATTTTGGGGAGAGGCTGATGATAAAACTTATGGGCTTGGGGATTCAATAGAAGCTAAAGACAAAATAAAATTAAAAGTAATTCTTCCTGTTGAAAAAGCTGAAATAAGATTAATCTTTAATGGAAAGAAAATAGATTCCGTTGAATCTAATGAAGCAAGTTTTGTTGTTGAAAAAAAAGGTGCCTATCGTGTAGAAATATATTATAACAATAAAGCCTGGATTTATTCAAATCATATTAGAATAATTTGATATTAATATAAGAGAACCGGAATTTCTTCCGGCTCAGTTCTATCCCCCCTGATCAAAACTGTTCAACGTTACTTTAAATTCATTTTAATTTTAAGTCTAAAATTGCCTGTATTCAATAGCCCGAATGGCTTATTTGGTATAGGGAATGATAAGTGTGAGCTTTTTCTTATTCTGCCAGGCCTTCTTTAATAGCCTTGGAAACAACCTGTGCTCTTGAATGAACGTGTAGTTTTTCGTAGATGTGTCTTATGTGGTTTTTTACTGTCAATGGACTTATAAACAATTTCTTTGCTACTTCATCGTTGCCGAACCCCTGAACTATTAAATTCAAGACCTCTGATTCTCTTTCACTTAAAGTATTATTTTCGTTTTTAGCAGGTAAGTGACTCTTAAATAAACCGAGAGCTTGTTTAGCAATAGTTGGGGTCATAGGTGCACCGCCTTCAGTTACTTCCGTTATTGCTTTTAATATTAAATCAGGGGAGCTTTTTTTGAGCAGGTATCCATCTGCTCCATTTAAGATGGCCTCAAAAACATTCTTATTGTCTTCAAAAACTGTTAAAATAATAATACTTGCTTCGGGGTATTTCTCTTTAAGCTGTGGTATTCCTTTAATTCCACTAATACCGGGTAATTCAATATCAAGTAAAATTACATTAGGTTCCTGGTTCATTTCAAAAGATTCTTCAACTCTTTCAAAATCTCCATTATGTAAAAACCCTTTGGAATTCTTGAGTAAGTAGACAATACTTTCTCTGAAAGCCTTATGATCTTCAATTACTGCAACTTTTATTGACATAGTCCTGCGTTTTTATTTATTCCAAAATATAATGAATAAGGCGATAGACAATAGCCCGTTTAAGTCATTTTTATCGTCAAAGAAATTGCAGTCCCAATTTCCGGATGTGATGAAATATCCATAACGCCACTAATCTCTGCTGCCCTTTTTGTAATATTTTTTAATCCATTTCCATGCAGTGAACCCAGAATTGTAGCATCACTTTTATGCATTTGTAATGTCTTATCATCTATACCCTTACCATTATCTTCAAGCTGAATTTTTAGTACTTTTTCGGTGAAAGTTGTTGTCAGAGTTATTTCAGTAGCTTTTGAATGGATTAATGCGTTATGGCAGGCTTCCTTAAATATATAGTAAATGTTTCGCCTTATTTCGTCAGAAATCTCAATGTCTTTTTCCTCTATATTTGAAATATTTCTGTAAGAAATATTGTTCGCATTACAACTTTCTCTAATATGGAACCTGATTCTGGCTATTAGATCCTTTAATGAATCATGTGAAGGAGATATTGCCCAGACAATATCAGATATATTTTCATATGCCTCTGATAATTGACTACTGATCTGAGAAAGAATTCTCTTTGAGTTTGTGTCTGTGTTAACAGACTGATTTAACACTTCAAGATATAATTTGCTTCCGCTAATGGTCGAAGCAAGATCATCGTGTAGATCTCTGGCGATTTTATTTCTCGTATTTTCTCTATCCTCCTTAATCCTTTTTTCAAGAATTACCCTTTCGAAAATCAAGCGAACAACAACCAGGTAGACAATTATAAATAACAATGGAAGTATTGTTGAAAGAAAAAATTCCCTGTGAATAAAAAGTAATATCAGGGTAGAAAAAATTATAAGTCCGATACTATGGGATAGAAAAATGTAACGGAAATTCCATTTGTATTTTTCTTTGCCTCTAATAATAGAAAAAGCTATAAAAATAAATGCAAGCAAATATTTCATCATTTCGCTTCGTATCTCGGTATCAATAAAAAATCTGGTCAGTGATTTTTTAAAAAATATAAAAGATTTTGCAAAGCCCGTTTCTTCCGAAATAAAGAGTCTTGAGCCAGATGGTATGCCTAAAAGTATTTTCTCTTTGCTTTTTGCCGGGAAGGTAATTAAAATATCAACGGAATTATTTCCGCCGGTACCAAAGTGTATTTCTTTTGTGTTATGTGAGCAATAACCCGTTCCACTTAAAACCTGGCGATAACCGAGCAAGTACTTTTTTTGCTTGATGTGACCTGCTTTATATAACCAGGCTTCAGCGCCAATAGCATCCCTGTTTGTTTTTGTACCTTCAAGCTGAATTGTAATAAAGTTATTATTATCTGTCTTATTAATAAACAAACTACTTGAGCCACCGGTAAAACTTCCACAATAAAGATCAAGGTCCCCGTCATTATCAAGGTCGCCAATTGATGTGCCCGTTGAATAGTTACTAGCTTCAGTTCCGCTGCTGAAAGTTACATCCGAAAAGGTTCCCTCGGAAGAATTTTCCATCATATTATTTTTGCCGACATTAGCGACGTATAATTCAAGAAAACCATCATTGTCAAAGTCTCCGAATTCCGCGCCATAAGATTGCATCCTTTTCAGTCCAATCGTGTTTTCAGTAACATCTTCAAATCTAAAGTTTCCGATATTCTTATATAGCCTGTTTGAGGCTCCGCGGTTTGTTATAAACAGATCCAGTAGTCCATCGTTATTAAAATCAGCAAAAACAACTGCATTACTTTTAGTAGAAGGATCTCCACCTGTGCCAGCAGTTTCAGATACTTCGATAAACTTTATTTCGCCATCTTTTGTGACATTTTTATAAAAATTATTTTTCCTTGCCCAGTTAGCAACACAAAGGTCCTGTAAGCCGTCATTATTCACATCAGCAAAAGATGCACCCATAGAGCCACCTATACTGCTAAGCCCTGCTTCTTTAGTTATTTCGTGAAAAAAGCCGTTTCCATTATTTTCATATAGTCTGTTTGTTGAATATTCATTCGTGATGAACAAATCCAGATCGCCGTCGTTGTCAATATCGGAAAAGGCTACCGCGTTAGTTCTGTCTTTTATATCACCAATTCCTCTGTCTGATTGTTTTGATACATCTCTGAAATAACCGTTGCCATCATTTAATAGCAGTTTGTTTTTATCTATCAGACTGCAAATATAAATGTCCTGGTCACCGTCATTATCAATATCAGCTACACCTGCACCCAGTTGTAGTTTTGTATAGCTGTCACTTTTTTCTTTTGGTACCACGCCCGATACATTCCTGATAACAGATTCTTCACTGAATGAGAATTCCGTTTCTTTCCGTGCATCAGATGAATCTTTGAGGTTATTCATATAAAGGCTATTGGGATTAAAGATGCAAACAATGTATATATCCTTGAAACCATCATTATCCAAATCTTCAATTGCAACACCATACTGATCGTCAAGATTCCTGGCATATGGTACCGGTAGAATACTAATAAAGCTTAGTCCTTTTTTACCTTTATCCGGAGTTTCTTTGTCGGCGATTTTTAAAATAGTTCCATAGTCACCGCCTATCCAAATTTCGTTATCGGCTACAACCGATAATGAATTTAATTTTACCTTGACGCCTGATGGAATTATTTCGAGAGTCTTATCTTTGTAATGGACAATTAATCCCTCTGTTCCGATCAGCCAGATAGAGCCGGTAGAGGTTGAATAAATGCTTAAAGCCTTGCTTAAGATAGGATCACTTTCAATTAATGATGCAGAAAAATTAGAAAAATTAAGTATCTTATTACCGGCCAGAATGATTCCGTTATTTATGTTTTTGAAATCAATGCTCTTTATGTATTCTTCACTTAGATACTGTGTCCACTTATTATTGCTGTAATAGAATAATTTCCCATCAAGAGTATTTATCCAGGCTTCATTATTATCATTGGCAAAAATCTGACCGACTCTGGTTAGACTTCGGGGGAAAGGTAAATTATGCCACTTGCCATCATAAAATGCTATCTCTCTGTCTCCGCCAATCCAGATTTTACCTTTGGGTGTTACAAAAGAAGATGTAATTGTGTTACCGAAAGGGTGAGGCAATTTTTTAATGTCTTTGCCGTTATAGGAATACAATTCACTTTCACTTAAAGGATTCATAATCTTTGCTAGTAGAATATTGTCCCTTGTCTCAGCATAAAAACAAAAAATATTGTTCAGCACTTCTGTATGTTGTGACAGGTTCCAATCTTTACCGTTGTATTCCAGGAAATATGATCCGGTGGCAAATCCACGATTTGATGAAAGCATTTGTATTTGAGAAATATGATGTTTAACGGGGGAGGAAATAATGCTGACAAAGTATTTATTATTTTTTATGTGTTTCCCCTTGTCTACTATTTTACTGGTTAGTACATTATTAAAAACCAGCAGAAAAATTAAAATAATTAGCGCAATATATTTGACACTATTTAGCAAAATTATTTCCTGTATAATTTAAGTAGCTTATATCTATGGGGGGACAAAGATTTATAACGGTCGTCTAGAAGGAAAATTGTTGCGGTTCCCCTAACCCACAATTCTATACTTTAAATGTAATGATTTTTTTAAGCTAATTTGACGAAAAATACTAGTAACTACGATCTTTATTAATTATGAATGTATAAGGTTCATTACTGGAGTATTGTCTTAGATTAATGCAATAATAATTGTCTTTTTGTTGTATTACTGTTAAAATCTAGTGTGTCGATTGGGTGTGATCAGATAGATAATACGGCTAAATTATCTCCCAGTCAGATCCTTTTCCAACGGGCACTATTTTTTCTGAATATATAATTAACAATTGAAAGCCAGAACAATCCAGCGCTCCACCCTGCTATTACTTCTGTCAAGGTATGTGAAGTAAATAGCCTGCTTAAACCAATTAAAGTAATTAATATTGTTGCAAAAATATAAATAACATAACGTGCTTTTGTATAGATTAATTTTCTGCCGGAATATTTTGCTAAGGATGAATAAAGAACGAGCGAAATTAAGGCATGTCCGCTAGGGAATCCAAATCCGTCACTAAATAAAATATTCAATAAATAATCTGGGCTGTTATTATTCATTGTAAATTTTAGAATGAATAATATAATAATAGCGCCGCCTATTGTTATCAAAAATTCAAAGAATATTTTTCTTTCCCTCAGAAAAAAAAGGAAGCTTGAGACAAATCCTACAATTAATATAAAATCAATATGACCACCTAAAGCAGAAACATTCCTGCATATGTCTACGAACCATTTTGGACCAAAAGAAGTGGACCATTTATTTGTCATACCGAAATTGTCTTTCATAAAATTATGGAATGCCATATTATTTGAATTATTCGTCATCAAGTACATAATAACAAACAATATCAAGGATGATAATGCAACGAATATTAATCTTTTAACTGGATTTGTTCTATTTGGAATCATTAATCCTCTCATTAAGTATAATATCTATAATAAAAAATTAATTAAATTAAGCTTTGTATTAATAATATTACTATTATTTCCTGATATTGCAAAAAATTAATCTTCTTTAAGATTTCCATATTCTTAGAATAAACTGTTCAATAAGTTTCAGACAAAAATCATTGTTTGCGGAAGTTTTATAACCTCTGAAAGCGATTTTAATATCAAAAATTATATTAGTCTATTCTGATACGAATTCCTCTGACTGGAATCACAATATCTTTTTTAAATTTCGTTTACGGTTTGCTCTATATCTGAAGATGTCGAGAGAGAATTGTATATTCTGAAAAATTTTCTTTTGGGTGGCCGAGCTGATATAGTTTTTGATATACACCTAATTATTTTATCGTCGATAAAGGGGGGGAAAGGACACAAGCAAAAGAATACTGAAGGGTTTTCCTCCCCCTTTATCATTTAAAATTTATTCTAAGATTTTAATATCCTATGGTGTAAAGTGTTAAATAATATAGGGTAAGCAAATATATTTTAGACTAAGCATAAATTATCTTCGCTCAATGGAAATAATTGTCTATTAAAGGTGTCTATTAAAAATGCTAATCCAGGTATTAAGTAATTTTTCATTTAATTCTGATTAATAGTAATTTTACCGTTGAAATAAGTTCTAAATTCAGCACTTTTTACACGCGCCCGTAGTTCAATTGGATAGAATGCCAGATTCCGGTTCTGGTGGTTGAAGGTTCGAATCCTTCCGGGCGTACACTTTCTTTAAAATTTTATGGAAGATTGACTAATTTTGTTATAAATTAGTAGTCTTGTATAAATAAGACTATAAAAACAAAAGAATTTTCAGATAAAAGGAAAAGAAATGCTCACAAAAAAGAAAAAGTTGTCCAAAAAAGAAATTAAACAGGATAAACTTGTAGAAACCTATTATAAAGCTTATAGCTTTTTTGAACAAAACAGTCAGCGTGTAATACTGTATGGTGGTATTTTTGTGGTAGTAATTCTTGCTGCAATTTTTTATGTAAAACATAAAAGTCAGCAAAACCAATTAGCAGGCGTGGAGCTTTCGCGCGTAATGAATATGTATGATTCAGGTAATTATATGGAAGCGATACAGGGGAGACCCGGCACACCTATAATTGGACTTAAAAAAATTGTTGATGAATACGGTAGCACTGAAAATGGTGAAACTGCGAAGATATATCTTGCGAATGCGTATAGTTTCCAGAATAAAATGGATGATGCTTACAAATATTATAGTGATTATAGTGGAAGCATTAGTATGTATGAAGCTACAGCATACGCCGGACAAGGTGCATATTTTGTTTCTAAAAAAGAATTTGAAAAAGCAGCAGAAATGTACACAAAAGCCGCCCACACATCTGACCAGGATGTTCTGGATGCTGAATATTTGCTCAAAGCCGGTATCAACTATATGAAAGCTGGGCAAAATAAGGAAGCCAAAGAGTCCTTTGATAAAGTTAAAAAAGACTATGAAAATTCTGCTGCAGCAAGAGATGTCCAAAAATATTTAGTACAGCTTAACTGATATTATTATCTAATGTTTTCAGGATTTAAAACCGTAAGATTTCTTACGGTTTTTGTCATTTTTAGGCCATTTTTTATCAGTTTTTGTTAAAAAACTACCAATTTTTAGTAATTTCAATTCTTGACTTTCAGGCCTTATTGTTCTATTTTTTTTGTCTGTTTATTAAATAACTATCTTAAAAATCTTTCAAAAATTAAAATTTATGGCAGATACCTCAGATTTCAGAAACGGGCTGATCATTAAGTTTAAAAATGATCTTTATACAATAGTAGAATTCCAACACGTAAAACCCGGCAAGGGCGGTGCTTTTGTAAGAAGTACATTAAAAAATCTGCGATCAGGAAAAGTAATTGATAATACTTTCAGGGCAGGCGAAGGCGTTGAAGTTGTGCGTGTGGAAAGAAGAAAATACCAGTATCTTTATAGAGAAGGCGATTTTTTAGTGTGCATGGATAACGAAACTTATGAGCAAATAAATGTACCTGTAGAATATTTTGGCGATGGAGTAAATTTCCTGAAAGAAAGTATGGAAGTTGAAATCCTTTTTAATGGTACAGAAATCATCAATGTTGAAACTCCGATTTTCGTACAGTTAAAAGTTGTGGAAACAGAACCTGGATTTAGGGGTGATACCGCAACTGGTGCTACTAAACCAGCAAAACTTGAAACCGGTGCTACTATTAATGTTCCGCTTTTCATAAACGTTGATGATGTTCTTAAAGTTGATACGCGAATAAGCGGATACGTTGAAAGAGTTAAATCTTAAAACCAAGAGGATAAAATGGACTTAAACCTTATTAAAAAACTTATAAAGATTGTAAATACTACCGATAATATAACTGACCTTGAGGTAGAAGAAGAAGGTTTAAGAGTTAAGATTGGTAAAAATCTTCACTCCAATCAGATTGAAAGTCATCAGTTTATGACACCTGCTAATGTTGCTATGCAACAGGTTCCTGCTGCAGCACAAGCACCCGCACCAGAAGAAAAGAAGGATGAAGAAAAAGCTGACAATGTACACGAAATAAAATCTCCTATAGTTGGTACATTTTACAGGGCTCCAGCACCTGACTCAGATGCATATGTTCAGGTTGGAGATTCGGTTTCATCAGGTGCTGTGCTTTGTATAGTTGAAGCTATGAAACTTATGAACGAAATTGAATCGGATGCCAGCGGGAAAATTGTAAAAATATTAGTTGAAAATGGAAAGCCGGTTGAATATAATCAGCCTCTGTTTTTAATTCAGACCAGCTAACTTTACTCAAGACTTTGAGGAAAAATTGTTTAATAAAATTTTAATTGCTAATCGTGGTGAAATTGCACTGCGTGTTATCAGAACCTGTAAAGAACTAGGCATAAAAACTGTCGCAGTTTATTCAGAAGCAGATAAAGACTCACTTCACGTAACTTTTGCAGAAGAAGCCGTCTGTATTGGACCTGCCCCAAGCAGGGAAAGTTATCTAAAAATTCCCCTTATTATTTCAGCAGCCCAGATTACAGGTGCGGATGCTATTCATCCGGGGTATGGTTTCCTGGCAGAAAATGCAAATTTTTCTGAGATCTGTGCGGAATCAGATATTAAATTTATAGGGCCATCTCCTAAAATGATAAATGCGATGGGTGATAAATCCTTTGCAAAAGATACGATGAGGAAAAATGGAGTTCCGGTTATTCCCGGAAGCGACGGAGTAGTTACTGATAAAAAACAAGGAAAAATAATTGCTGCAGAGGTAGGATACCCGGTAATTATTAAGGCCTCTGCAGGAGGCGGTGGAAAGGGAATGCGAGTCGTATGGGAAGATTCAGAATTTGAAAAGGCATTCCAGACTGCGGCTGTTGAAGCAGAAGCTTCATTTGGCAATCCGGCAGTTTATATAGAAAAATTTATTGAGAACCCGAGGCATGTTGAAATACAGGTAATGGGCGACCAGTTTGGCAATGCATATCATTACGGAGAAAGAGATTGTTCAGTGCAGCGCAGGCATCAAAAATTAATTGAAGAATCTCCATCACCTGCAATTGATCAGGCTATTAGAGACAAAATGGGTGAGACGGCTATTCTGGGTGTAAAATCTGTAAATTATGAAGGTGCCGGTACTATTGAATTTCTCCTCGATAAGCATAAGAATTTCTACTTCATGGAAATGAATACCAGGATTCAAGTTGAACATCCGGTAACTGAATTTGTCTATAATGTTGATCTTATCCGCCAACAGATTCTTGTAGCTGCGGGTGAAAAAATTGATACCCTGCCGCAAAAGCCAGTTGGGCATAGCATTGAATTCAGAATAAATGCTGAAGATCCTTCCAAGGGTTTCAGACCTTCGCCGGGTAGAATTGAATCTTTGCATTTTCCTGGTGGTTACGGGGTTCGTGTTGATTCACATACCTACGAAGGGTATACAATTCCTCCTTTTTATGATTCACTGATTGCAAAATTGATTGTTTGGGGAAAAGACAGGCCCAACGCAATTGCACGCGGCAAGAGAGCACTGGAAGAGTTTACTGTCGAAGGTATCAAAACTACGATTCCATTTCATCAGAAAGTTCTGGAAGATGAAAGATTTGTATCAGGAAATTTTGATACAGGGTTTCTGGAAAACTTTAAGTTTTAGTCTTAAGTTAGTGGCGTTATTAATTATTATTTGGGGATAAATCCCGGATTTACTATAAATAGAAAAATTTGAGGTAAAAATGAACTTCCCTTCGAAATTGAAATACACAAATGATCATGAATGGATATCTGTGGAAGGAAATATTGGAACAATCGGAATAACAGAGTACGCACAGGGCGAACTTGGTGATGTAGTTTTTGTTGATATCGATCCGAATCTCTCAGAAATAAAAATTGGTGAATCTTTCGGAACCATTGAAGCTGTTAAAACAGTGAGTGAATTATTCGGACCTTGCAGCGGGAAGATCACAGAGATCAACAGTGAATTAGCTGATAGTCCGGAATTAGTTAACTCAGATCCTTATGGAAAAGGCTGGATGGTTAAAGTAGAGATCAACAATATGAGCGATCTGGATAATCTGCTGGACAGCGAAGCATATAAAAAGCAGATCGGTCAATAAATAGTTATTTGATTCCGAATATCCGTAAATTTTAATGAATTCCTTTACAGAAACAAAATCCTTATATAGGATTTTGTTTCTGTTTTAAAACCCCATCCTAAAATAAATGCATAAAAGAGAAACGATCCTTATCATAGATTTTGGCTCACAATTTACACAGCTTATTACTAGGCGTGTTAGAGAAGCCAATGTCTATTCTGAAATTCATCCTCATACAATTACTCTGGAAAAAGTTAAAGAGTTAAATCCCATTGGAATAATTCTTTCCGGTGGACCAATGAGTGTGTATGACGATGATGCTCCACAATTAGAAAATGAAATACTAAAACTTGGAATTCCACTCCTGGGCATCTGCTACGGATTCAACATAATCTGTAAAAATTTTGATGGCGAAATTAAACCCGCAGATGACAGGGAATACGGAAAAGCAGAACTTGAAATTTCTGGTACTTCTACAAGATTATTTAATGATGTAAAGAAGAAATCTACAGTGTGGATGAGCCACGGAGATTATGTCACAGAAGTTCCGGAAGGATTTGCTGTTAATGGAGTTTCAAATTCAACACCAATTTGTGCAATCTCAAATGAATCCAGAAATATTTATGGAGTACAATTTCATCCTGAAGTTGTACACAGTGAAGAAGGCACCAAAATCATAAATAATTTCCTTTTTGAAATTTGTAAATGTTCTGCAGACTGGACATCTCATAATTTTGTTGAAGATTCAATTTCAGGAATAAAAGAAAAAATTGGAAATAAAAAGGCAATTTGTGCGTTAAGTGGTGGTGTAGACTCAACTGTTGCTGCAGTACTAGTGAAAAAGGCGATTGGAGAAAATTTAATTTGTATTCATATCGACACTGGCTTAATGAGAAAAGATGAAAGCTCTGTGATTGAAAAAGTCTTTAATGAAGAATTAAACCTCGATGTAAAAAATATAAATGCATCTGAATTATTCCTGGGCAGGCTTGAAGGAACTTCTGATCCTGAAAAGAAAAGAAAAATCATTGGGAATACTTTTATCGAAGTTTTTGAAAAAGAAGCAAAAAAATATGATCAGGTGGATTTTTTAGTCCAGGGAACTCTGTATCCGGATGTTATTGAATCCGTCTCTGTAAAGGGTGCTTCTGTAACTATTAAAACGCATCACAATGTGGGTGGATTGCCCGAAAAAATGCATCTAAAACTTATTGAACCATTCAGAGAATTATTTAAGGATGAGGTAAGAAATGTAGGACGGGAGCTGAAAATCCCTGAGAATTTTATAGACAGGCATCCATTTCCCGGCCCAGGACTTGCTGTAAGACTACTTGGAGATATCACAAAACAGAGACTTGACATTTTACGCGAGGCTGACGATATTTTTATCTCTGAACTTAGAAGCGGAGGATTATATAATAAAATATGGCAGGCCTTTTGCGTTTTACTCCCGGTTCAAACTGTGGGTGTAATGGGTGATGCCAGAACTTACGAAAATGTACTCGCTTTAAGAGCAGTTACTTCAACAGATGGAATGACGGCAGACTGGTTTAAGTTTGATGCAGATTTTCTTGCACAGGTTTCTAATAAAATAATAAATAAAGTAAGGGGAGTGAACAGAGTAGTCTACGATATCAGTTCCAAACCTCCGGCAACAATAGAATGGGAATAGAAAAAACAGAAACAAAATACAGGATAGATCATAAAATTAAGCAGGCTCGAGATTTCGAGACTTCGGGGAAACACCTGCACGCTATACAGGTGTATAAATCATTAATTGATCAACACCCTGAAAATACAGAGCCTTATTTACTACTGGCCGATCTTTATGAATTACTGGGTAAAACTACTTCAGCAATACAGCTACTTAAAGATTTTTTAATTACTGATCCGGAAAATAAAGAAGTAAGGTTATATCTAGGACAATTTCTTCTCAGGAACTCCATGTGGGAAGAGTCTAATGATGTTTTGGGTTTTATCCCGCCTGAAGAAGAACCGATAGTTTCATTTTTTCTTGGCTACTCCAACTTTATGCTGGAAGAATATGAAATGGCCAAGATCAATTTATTAAATTTCATCTCTGTTGAAGAACATTCCGAATTATTGCACGAAGCCTACCTTTATATGGCCAAAATAGAAATTGAATTAACAAATTTTGAAAGTGCTCTATCTTTTGCCAAGAAAGCTGAACTACTGTATGGAAATTTTTGGGAATTAAGTCTTATTTTTGCAATCTCTTATTATCATTTAGGAATGTATGCCCACGCAATTCTTCCGGTTGAAAAGGCTAAGAAGTTAAATCCAAATGATGCCTCTGTTAGAGAGTGGGCTGGAAAAATCTATTTAAAATCCGGTGATTTTTTAAAAGCTGAAGAAAATTTCTTAAAATATATTGAACTTACAGAAGAAGCATCTTCTGAAATTTATGCAAATTTGGGTGAAGCCTGCTATCAGGCTAAAAAACCTAAAGACGCTATTGTATATTTTGATATGGCTCTAAAATTAGATCCGGAGAATAAATTTGCAATAACCGGCAAAAAGAATGCATCAACTGCTCTTGAAAATAACAAGGTTAACAATGGTTAAGTCAAAAATTTTACTTTTACTCTTATTTATAATTTCCTCCGTATATAGTCAGGGATTAAATCAAAAAGTTGATAGAGAATTCCAATCGGCAATGAATTTTTACAATTCAAGAAATTATTCTCAGGCAATATCATTATTTGACCAGATCATTGGAGAAAATGATTTCAACTCCAAAACAACAGCCTCTTTTTTGTTTAAAGGGAAAAGTCTGCTTGCAATCAGACAGTATAGCGATGCAATCAGTACATTAAACCAGTTCCTTAATTTTTATGCAGACAGCAAATATGCAGATGAGGCCCGGATTGTAATTACAAAAGCCTATATAGAACAAAGAGAATATAATAGTGCACTTGAAGAAATTGATTTGATAATAGCTGAATCTGAATCAGCTTCATATTTAAAGGAAGCAAAATCTATTGGAGAAAAATTATCTGCAAATTATTTAAATCCGGATGATATTCAGGGGCTTTATAATTCTGCTTCTTCTAAAAAAGTAAAAGCATATTTATTATTATTGCTTGCGAAATCTTACGTGTATAATGGGAATACAATTGATGGACTGCGGATATTTTCAGAAGTGTTCAGGAATTATCCATCAAGCCCGGAAAGCATTGAAGCAAGAAGACTGTACGAGGCAGCCTCGAAAAACAAACAAATAACTCCCAGCTCCGCAATAATTGGTGTAATGCTTCCATTAAATTATTCAGAGAATCAACTTCAAAGTAGAACACCTGTGAGCGAAATTCTTGAAGGAATTAAGTTTGCTGTTTCCAGATATAACAGAACACACGGGAATAAAATCGGTTTGTTGATCAGAGATACAAAACGCGATAAAGACAGAATTAAAGACATTGCCGATGAATTTGAAGGTATTCCCTCACTTAAAATTGTAATCGGACCGGTATTTAGTGATGAAGTAATTGCAGCTGGAAATGCTTTTGAGGGAAGTAACATCAAAGTAATTTCTCCAACAGCTACAGATAATCTACTGGCCAGCAGGAATAATAATATCTTCCAGGCTAATCCATCATTTGCTGCACGTGGTAAGGCTATGGCAGATTATTTGTTTTTTGTGGAAAGAAAAAATAATGTTGCGGTGCTAAATTCAAGTCTGGGATATTCAGGAAATCTTGCAGATGCCTTTATCAGGGAATACAGATTGCTAGGGGGCGACGTTCTTGCTCACCAGGTTTTCCCTCCTAATAGTATTCAGATAACGCAGCAGATTAATCAGCTAAATGTATTCAGGGACACTCTTGAAGCAATTTATGCACCAATCTCTGATAAAAATGATGCACCGGTAATTCTATCAAGCCTTGTTTTAGATAGTCTGTATGTTCCAATGTATGGAAATCAGGATTGGTTTTCTGCTAAAGGATTAGAAACCTCAACTACGCTGAGTAATGATTTAAAAATCACCTCAGATTTTTTCATTGATTATAAAGATCCCGGATATGTCACATTAAACAGAGAGTTTTCTTCACAGACAAATATGGAAGCAAACAGAAACGTCCTTTACGGTTACGATACAGCGGAATATATTCTTTCTGCAATAAATTCTTCAAATAATGATACAGATAGGATAAATAAAATTTTAAACTCTCAAAAAGAAATGAAAGGGTTTCATAATAACATTTCTTTTAATGATGAGCATGTAAATATGTATCTGAATATTTTAAAATATCAGTCAGGTCTTTACCAATTAATTGAAAGGTATAAACCAGTAAATTAAAAGGGGAGGAAATATTTTAAAAGTAAAAGATCTTCCACTTGATGACAGGCCCAGGGAAAAATTATCTATAAGAGGTGTTAGTAGTCTAACCGATGCAGAATTACTTGCAATTCTTTTACGAACCGGAACAAAAGGGAATTCAGTAATAAGTGTAGCGCAGGAGTTATTAAATTCTAATAGAAACCTTGCTGTATTAGCCTCAACTACTTTTTCTAAATTGATAAAAACTCAGGGTATTGGCAAAGATAAAGCCGCTACTTTACTGGCGGCATTTGAACTTGGCAGAAGAATTCAATCACAATCAAAATGGTTTTCTGAAAAAAAGATTACAAAACCAGGGGATGTTGCAGAAATTTTTATTCCTCTTTTAAAAGATGAATTGAAAGAAAAATTTATTGTAGTGTGTTTGAATTCAGCAAATAAAATTATTAAATATGAAGTAATATCTATTGGTAACCTGAACTCAAGTGTAGTTCACCCACGAGAAATATTTAAAGCAGCAATCGAGAATAGTTCAGCCAGTATCATTTTGTTACATAACCATCCCAGCGGGAATACTGAACCCAGCAGGGAGGATATTTCGATTACAGAAAAACTGGTAGATGCCGGAAAATTGCTAAATATTCCAGTTTTTGACCATTTAATTATTGCAGGAAATAAATTCACAAGTTTTGTTGAAAAAAGGCTGATTTAATTAATTTTTGATTATATATTAAGTTCTTAGAAATTTTCGAATTTATAAATTTTTATTTCCGATGTAAATTCATCAAAAAGGACAAATTTGAAAAGCGTACTCCGGGAATATACATTATAAACTCACCCAAAGGATGTAGTTCTATTTTCATTCCAATGATCTATTGAATCATTCCTCGTAAATGTTGATATTATGTTGAAATAAAAACCAAACAAAAAAACTGGTAGATGCCGGAAAATTGCTAAATATTCCAGTTTTTGACCATTTAATTATTGCAGGAAATAAATTCACAAGTTTTGTTGAAAAAAGGCTGATTTAATCATTTTTTTGATTAGTTTTAAATGTACCATAAAAGTAGCATTTTTTACTACAAAAATTTCATATTTTGCGTTACACGTTTATAATCTATTGTTTATTAAGTTTTTAAAGATTTTAAAATTAAAAAAACTAATTTAGAGTTTGTGAAAACAATATTAAACTGTTATTTTCTCGTATAATAATTCATAATATCTTGGAGGTACTAAATGAAGGTGATGAAGTTAGTTAGAACAGTTGCTTTAGTCGCAGTATTTGCTGCATCTACTGCAATGATAAGCGGGTGCGGAGGCGTAAGTGACGCTGAAATGGCTCAATTGAATGGCTTACGAAGTGAAGTTAATTCTCTACAAGCTCAGGTTAATTCCTTAAAAGATCAGAGGGCAGATCTTGAAAAACAAATAGCTGAAAAAAATGCTAAACTTGAACAATGCAATAAGTTAAAAGCAGAAACTAAAGCTAACTTGGAAAAAATGGAAAATTAATCTTTTAGGAATTTAAGTTTAAAAATGAAATTGGAGAATAAAATGAAAAAATATTTAATAGGCTTATTTGCCATTCTGTTGTTTTTCTCTGCAAATATTTTTGCTCAGGAAACCGAACAGGATACTTTATCGAGCGATCAGTGGGAAGCTATGATGACTGATCTCAGGTCACAAAAAGAAAGTCTGACACAAGAATTAAATTCTTTACAGACAGAAGTTGACAATCTTAAAAACACAAATGTACAGGACTATGGCGATTGCATGAGCGAACTTTATGCAATGGTTGGTGCTACACAAGCTGATGTTAACAACTTTGAAAAAGCTGTAAGCGAATTAGAATCAAATATTAACATGAAAGAAGGTCCAAAAGCTGACAGGCAGAAAGATCTTGATGCACTTAAAATGAATAAAATTACTGCATTGCCACAGTTTTATGATAGAGTACAGAATATGCAGAGAGCACTTGATAACTGGATAGAAGCTCCGAAAGAAGTTGACTACACAGTTGTTAGAGGAGACTGTCTCTGGAATATTGCTAAGAAAAAAGATTTTTATGGAAACGGTTTTGCATGGCCAAATATTTACAAAGCTAATCGTGATAAAATTAAAAATCCTGATCTGATTTATCCAAAACAAGTTTTTACAATTCCAAATCTTACTGACGCAGAAAAAGCTAAATACGATAAAATCAGAAGAAATTATAAACCAGCTCCGGTTCAATAATATTTTCTTAGCTTAGCTATTTACTTGAACGTAGGGAACCCTTATCATATTTTTGTGGTAAGGGTTTCTTTTTTTATAGGAGAATGATGACTGCTGTTGAAAAACATATTATCCTGGAAAATGCTGATATGCTTTCCCTTTTAGGTTCAAATGATAATAATCTGAAGTTAGTTGAAGACAGATTTAATGCCAGCATTACAGTTAGAGGCGATAATGTTATTGTAAAAGGAGTTACAGAAGAAATAACGATAATTGAAAAAGTATTTAAAGAAATGATATATGTTCTAAATACTAATGGCCGTTTACAATCTTCTGATGTTGAAACAATCCTGGACCTGACTGTTGAAGGGAAGGAAGTTGTTGACGAAAAAGATATTGATTCTGTTATCCTCTATACAAAGAATGACGCAATACGCGCCCGCACACCCGGACAGGCTAAATATTTACAAACAGCAAATAAAAACGATATTTGCTTTGCTATTGGTCCTGCCGGTACCGGCAAAACCTATCTTGCAGTAGCCCTGGCTGTAGCAGCGCTTAAAAAAGGGATTGTAAATAAAATTGTTCTTGCCAGACCCGCAGTTGAAGCTGGTGAAAGTCTCGGGTTTTTACCAGGTGACTTCCGCGAAAAAATTGATCCGTATCTTAGACCGTTATATGATGCTCTTGATGATATGATGCCAAGCGATAAATTAAAAGGCTATATTGAAAAACGTGTTGTTGAAATTGTTCCGCTTGCCTATATGAGGGGACGAACTTTAAACAACGGATATGTCATTCTTGATGAAGCACAGAATGCCACAGATACGCAAATGAAAATGTTTCTAACACGTTTGGGAGCAAATTCAAAAGCCATAATTACAGGGGATGTAACACAGATAGACTTGCCCGGTAAAAGTGTAAGCGGACTTGTACAGGCAAAAGACATTTTGAGCAATATTGAGGGGGTTGGTTTTGTCTATTTTGATAAATCAGATGTGGTAAGACACAGGCTTGTAAAAGATATTATAGACGCGTACGAAAAATTTAATAATGGTGATAATCCTACTTAAAGTTTCCGGGTTTTACTTTCATTCCAGTATTTATCCATTTCCTCTAAGTTAGATTCAGTGATTTTTCTGCCGGATTCTGCAACTTTCTTTTCAACATAATTAAATCGTTTAATAAATTTTTTGTTAGTTCTTCTTAATGCGTTTTCAGGATTTACGTTTAAAAATCTTGCATAATTCACCATCGCAAAAAATACATCGCCTATTTCATTTTCAAGTTCTTCGTGTGTCTCTTCCTTTTCGGAAATATGCATTTCCTCAATTTCTTCAATTACCTTTTTCCAGACATCCTCTTTCTTTTCCCAGTCGAAACCTACTTTTGCAGCTTTTTCTTGCAGTCTGTGCGCTCTCTGTAAAGATGGAAGCTTTTCAGGAACTCCCTCCAGCACAGAATCTCTGCCTTCCTTCATCTTAATTACTTCCCAGTTTTTCTTCACATCGTTGGAGTCATTAACAACTGTCTCACCAAATACATGCGGATGTCTTCTAATTAATTTTTCTTTTATAGATTCAATTACATCTTCCAGTTTAAATTTTTCTTTTTCTTCTGCTATTATAGAATGGAACACTATATGCAGAAGAAGGTCACCAAGTTCTTTTTTTAGTTCATCGTAGTCATTGTTATCGATAGATTCCACAACTTCGTATGCTTCTTCAATTGTGGCCGCTTTTATAGAATCATTGGTTTGCTCCCGATCCCATGGACATTCTACCCTTAGTTTTCTCATAATCGCAACCAGTTCTCCGAATTTTCTTTCAATCATATTCATTATTCCTTAGCTTTAGGTAATTATTTTCAGATTTGTCGGTTAAAAATAACAAAAATGGAGACTAAAAAATGATTGAGGATAAAATAAAAGAATTGGGATTATCTGTTCCTGAAGCTGCTAAACCGCTGGCAGCATATATTCCGGCAATAAAAGTGAATGATCTTGTAATGACATCAGGTCAACTGCCTACTGTAAAAGGGTGAATTAAAATTTAAAGGCAAAGTTGGAAAGGAAGTTAGCGAAGACGAGGGAAGGCAAGCTGCTGAGATTTGTGCTTTAAACTGTCTTGGTGCCATTAAGGGTGTAATAGGAGATCTGGATAAAATAGAACAGGTAGTAAAATTAACTGCTTTTGTAAACAGTGCAGACGGATTTACCGCACAACCGAAAGTTGCAAACGGAGCATCAGAATTATTAGGTAAAATATTTGGCGAAAACGGGAAACATTCCAGAAGTGCTGTGGGTGTAAGTGAACTGCCGATTGACGCCCCGGTTGAAATTGAAATGCTTGTAAAATTACGACATGGCTAGCGAGCAGAAAAAGTCGAATTCATTGAAATGTTAGTAAGTATGCGAATATTACGACATTGATTTTATTTCGCCTTTTATTTAATATTGGTTCAAATTAAAGGTTTGTTTATGAAAAAAATGCTGTTATTGGCTATTTTAGCTATTACTTTCACAACCTTTGCTCAATATCGTGATTCAGGATTTCCAACTGAATCAGTTTATGATGGAATAGTTAAAACCGATTCTCATTCACTGTTTGGATTCCTGAACTCAGATAATTTCCAGATGCACCATTCTTTTGAAATGTCATATATGACATTTTCTGGGCAGGGACTGGCAGTTGGGTCTTATACTAACAGCATGCTTTTTAAATTCAGCAAGAAACTAAATTTTCAGCTTGAGACAAGTATAATTAATTCACCATACAGCTCACTGGGTAAAAATTTCCAGAATAGCATAAATGGGATATATATCAGAAATGCTTCACTGAATTTTAGGCCGTCAAAAAATGTTAATGTTGTTTTGCAGTACAGTCAAATTCCAGGCGGATATTTTAATCCTTATTCAAATTATGGCTTTGGATATGGATTCAGCGGAAGATCTGGGTTTCTAAATCGTTATGGATTTGATAACTGGAATAGTAATCAATCCGATGACAATTAGAATATATTTTTGAAACTTGAATTATAATTGAGAATAAAGCGAGAATAATTGAAGGTAAATAAATCCTCTAAAAGGGCACCTCGGAAAGATCTAAAAACTTCCTCATCAAATTTATTTCTAAATTTTATTATTGTCCTTCTGGGAGTAATAATCATTTTTATGTGTTACTCCCTTTTTGATAAAATTATTAGTGGAAATGAAAACCTTGTAGAGGCAGATCAGAATAAAGCGGCTGCAATTGTTCAGGTTGAAGTGCTGAATGGCTGCGGTGTTTCAGGAATTGCTGATAAAATTACAGGGTATCTGCGCAATAATAATTTTGATGTTGTACAGGTCGGTAATTATACTTCTTTTGATATGGACAAATCGATTGTAATTGACAGAACAGGTAATAAGGTAAATGCTAAAAAAGTTGCCGCGGCTCTTGGTATTGATGAAAAAAATATTGTACAGCAAATAAATAGTGACTATTTACTTGATTGTTCGATAGTTATCGGGAAAGATTATTTTAGTTTAAAACCATATAATTAAGAGGGAAAAATTGGAATCAAAAAAACTTGCTTTAAGAATTGCAGATCAGATGTTTGAAAAGAAAGGTTTCGACGTACTGGTAATGGATTTATCTAAGATCGCTTCTTTTGCGGATTATTTTGTTATATGCTCAGCGGATTCTGATACACAGGTAAAAGCCATTGCTGATGATATCGATAAAAAACTTAGAGACGACGGAATAAAACCCTGGCATCGTGAAGGATATAGTTCTCTGAGTTGGGTCTTGCTCGATTATGTGGATGTGGTTGTTCACGTTTTTAAAAAAGATTCCAGGGCATTTTATAATCTTGAAAAACTATGGGGCGATGCTCCACTTCTTAAGATTGAAGACCCAACTATGGTAAAAGTAAAGACAAGGAAAGAAAAAAGTACTGTATCCAAAACGCCGAAAAAAGCTAATGCAGTTAAAAAAGGTGTCAAAAAGGCCACAAGTATGGCAACAAAAAAGACTACGACTAAAACATCTAAAGTCTCTAAAAAGGGATCGGGTACAAAAAAGAAATAATTCATATTTTAGTAGTAATCTTTTTATCAATTTCTATATTGAATCTCGGAAAAACAATTGAAAAAATATCTTAATACAATTTTTGAAACAGCGTCTGAAAGCCTTGCATATCTTAAAGATCAGAATTATACATTTGAAATTCCTAAAATTGAAACTCACGGCGATCTTTCATGCAACGTAGCTATGCTGTTAACAAAACAGCTGAGAAAAAATCCGAAGGAAATTGCCAATGAAATTATTAAGAATCTAAAACCTGATCCTGATATTATTGAAAAAATTGAAATTGCCGGACCGGGATTTATTAATTTCTTTTTTAAGCCGGCATTTGTTGGGGAGATAATAAAGGAAATAAGAACAGAAGAGAGCAGTTTCGGTAAATCAGAAAAATTTAAGGGTAAAAAAGCTAATGTAGAATTTGTTTCCGCCAACCCTACAGGGCCACTGACAGTTGGTCATGGAAGAAATGCTGTATGTGGTGATACCATAGCAAATCTTCTGGAATGGATTGGATACGATGTTGACAGGGAATATTATTTTAATAATGCCGGAAGGCAGATGAGAGTTCTTGGTGATTCGGTAAAATACAGGTACCTGGAATTGCTTGGTGAAAAAATTATCTTCCCCGAAGACTATTATCAGGGAGAATACATAAAAGAAATAGCAAAAAAACTATTTGATGAATATAATGATAAACTAAAAGAAGAATCCCCTGAAGGAATATTTAAAGCCGCTGCTGAAAAAGAAATATTTGAAGATATTAAGAGAACTCTTCATTTGCTAAAAATAGATCATAAAATCTTTTTTAATGAGAATACTTTGTATGAAGAAGGAAGGATTCAAAAACTGATAGATATTTTTAAGGACAAAAATCTTTCTTATGAAAAAGACGGGGCTGTTTGGTTGAAGCTTAGTGAAATGGGCGAGGATAATTCTTCTGGGGATAAACAAGACAAAGTAATTATAAAATCAACTGGGGAACCGACTTACAGGCTTCCGGATATTGCCTATCATATTACTAAATTTGAAAGAAATTACGATCTTATAATTGATCTTTTTGGCTCTGATCATAATGCAACTTATCCTGATGTTATGGCCGGAATTTCCTCACTTGGCTATAATTCGGAAAAAGTAAAAGTATTGATTCACCAGTTCGTGACCATTCTTGAAAACGGGGAAGTTGTAAAAATGTCAACCCGGAAAGCAAACTATGTCACTCTTGATCAGCTGATTGAGGAAGTGGGAAGTGATGTAGTCAGATATTTTTTCAATATGAGAAATATTACAACTCATATGAATTTTGACCTTGCAGTTGCAAAAAAACAAAATGATGAAAATCCTGTGTTTTACTTACAGTATGCACATGCAAGAATTTGTTCTATTCTTAAAATGGCAGAAAAAGAAAAGCTTCAGGCATCTGTTGAGCATATCAGTCTTTTAACAATGGATGAGGAACAGCAATTACTTAAAAAGCTTCATCAGTTTAGTAATGAAGTTTTGCTTAGTGCTCAGTTTTATGAAACCCACAGGATATGCAGTTACCTTGAAGAATTGGCGGCAGCATTCCATAAATTCTACACCTTCTGCAGGATTTTAGGCACAGAAAAGAACCTGGCAGAAGCAAGGATAGCATTAGCTGAAGCAACAAAGATTGTATTAAAAAATGGTTTGTCGATACTGAGTGTTAATGCACCCGAAAGGATGTAAGGATATCAAATTTTAATCAGCCAGTGCAACTGAACCGGCAAATACCTTATTAGCCCCACTTTTAAGAAGAGTTTTCCCGCATTCGTTAATTGTAGCTCCTGTTGTTATTACGTCATCTATTAGAAATATATTTTTACCCTCAACATTTGCATGTCTTCGTTTTTTAAAAGCATTTTTAACATTTTCTTCACGTTCAGACAAGCTGAGTTTTGTTTGTGTCCGTGTAAATTTTTTCCTTTTTAAGATATTCTCACTATGAGGGATTCCAGAAAAGCGGCTGATACCTTTCGCAATATAATGTGCCTGATTGTAACCTCTTTCAGCCTTTTTGAGTTGGTGCAAGGGAACCGGTACGATAAGGTCAATTTTTCTGCTTGTAAAAAACTCTGAATTTGACTCTGCTAAAATTTTTCCAAGGTAAATCCCAATTCTGAATTTGTTATTATATTTTAATGAATGGATTAAGGATTGTAATTCGCGGTCTTTTTCAAATATGAAGTGCGTAATAAATTCAGAAATAATCTTATTATCCCCGAATTTTCTTCCAAATTCCGACTCTTTCCTTTCATTATCCGCTACATTTATTCTTTGTAAGCACTCAGCACAAATATGTTCCTCATCGGTTTTTAATTTTGTGCGGCAGTGTGAGCAAAATGATGGAAGAAAAAAATCTAATAAATTATTTACTGAAGGAAGCATATCCCCGAATTATTTTTTTTACAACATGCCAAATCTTTTTCTGAAAAACCACTCGATTGCAAATAATAAAATAATAATTGCCATCAACCATTCGTTTGACCAAAGATTAAATTCACTTGTCTCAATTTTTGTACTTGCAGATTGTTTTGCTTTTTTATTGAGAATATCAAATAGCTCATTCTGTTTGGCGGGAAAGAAAAATTTACCGCCTGTTGTGCGTGATAGTGAGTTCAAAAAATCGTAATTCATCCTGGTGTTTACAAATTCAATATCAACTTCACCGATGTTAAATTTGCCGGAATCTTTACCTATTATTTTCCCATTTATTTTAGCTGATCCTGTAAATACGTAATCTCCCGGCTGCTTCGTTTCAAGAAATCCGTCGTAAAGTCCATTACCAAGTGAGTTCATAGAAACATTATAATTTTCTTTACCACTTTTTATTATGATATTAACTTCAGCATCAGAAACAGGATTAAATGATTCATCATAAACCTGTCCTGTAAATTCAATTTTTTCTCCCGTGGAATATATCTTTTTTGTCGTTTTGATTGCTACCTGTTTTTGTTCTTCTTTATTATTGAGCCATTTAACACTATTTAAAATAAATCTCTCAAAAAGATCAGAATTTTTTGTAGCTGTCTGAAGTTCCCAACGCCAAATGTTGTCAGCAAGAACAGCTATAGACCTTTTCCTGCCTAGTTTTCTGGACAACAGTAATGGTCGGTTTACAGGTACATTGTTTATTACAATTTTTGATATAATCTCGCTTTCAGGTTTTGCAGTTAGTGATGCGTCTGGCTGTAAAACCGGCGGGAGGTTATTCCATTCTGCAATTATGTTTGAAGAATTATTTTGAATAATCGGGTTACTGATTTCTGATGCCAGTAAATTTGGCTGAACTTCATATGGAGTAGAAACCATGTTTTGAAATGTAAATGGAAGAACCTGTTCTAAGGTTTTTAATCTTTGAAAATCTGTTTGTGCACTCATTTTGAAGAAATATGGTTTATCTTGTTTTGTAATAAGATTCTTAATTCTTGCCAATAGATTTGGGGGAGTATTTGTAGTGGGAAAATCTATTAGAAATAATACATCGGCACTGTCAAGCAATTCTTCCTGGTTATTATTCTCTAAAAACTTATTCTGTGAAGTCTGTGTAATTGAATTAACCTGCAGGTTTTTATCATGCGATAATGTATTTTTGATAAATGATAAATCCGGTGACGGAGAGCCTGCAATTACCAGAACTTTAACTTTATTGCTCAAAACTTTTACGTAAAATATCTTTTTATTGTTTTCTTTAGAAAACTCACCATCAACACTTACTAACTGAAAAAGTTAGTTTTTTCTCTCCACTTGAAACCGGCGTATAATTCATCTTTATACTTTGAATGCCTTCCTGAGAAAGAGTTAGACTCCTTTGATCAACTGTCTTTCCATTTTCCTGCAAAGAAACTGTTACATTTCTATTACCAAATCCATTATTTATAATCGTTCCGAGAATTGTAGTTGGTGTCTGGGAATAAATAAATTGATTATAAAGTACAGATTTTACAGAGATATCATTCTCTTTAGTTGAGTCGCCGATGCCTACAGTGTAAACCGGGATATTTAATTTTTCGGCTAAAAACAAAGGATTTGTCCCTTCGGTGATTTCTCCGTCACTAACAATTGTAAGTGATGATATATCTCTGTTTGAACTTTTTAGGTAGGAAAATATTTTTGAAAAATCTGTACTGCCTTCCGAAAAATTAAGATGTGATAAGCTATCCGGGTTTATCTTTTTTACATTATTTCCGAATGAAAACAAATCTGCTGATTTTGCTATATCATTACTTTCCAGATTCTTTAAAAAATTATTAATAGTTTCTTCTCTTTTAGTACCATCTTTTATATTTAAGGATCTCGAGTTATCAATAAAAAACAGATTTACCGGTTTTAATTCTATTTTTTTGCTAAAAGATAAAATTGGTTCAAAAAAAACAAAGAGTAGTAATATTATTGCTAAAGAACGCAGGATAACTAAAAAAGTTTTTTTAGAATTGCTGATAGCTGGTACAGTAAAGCGGTAAACATAAACTGCGTATGCTATCAGGATTATTAATATAAAGGTAAAGAAAACGGGATTGGAAGAAAGTACAAGATTAATTTTTTCAAAATCAAACATTAAAAAGCCATTTCTGCTTTAAATATAGTTACAGCTTTTCCGGAAATATAAAGATCCTTTTTATCACTGTTATATCTGACTCCAACTCTGCCTTTCCTCCCAAGAACATCACCCTGTTCAAATGTATAATTTAGCCATTCACCATTTTCTTTAATAATGCCGGCTTTAATAAGAACTTGTACTAACGGGCCATTCATAGAACCGGTTACCGGGTCCTCGTCAATTCCATAAAAAGGAGCAAAAAATCTGGAATGTGCAAAGCTGCCTTTGTCTACTGTCTCCAAAGTATAAATCGCTGCTGCTTCAAATTCTTTTTTAGAATTATTTATCTGATTAAGAGTTTTGTAATCGGGTTTGAGATCGTGCAATGACTTTAAGGATTCAATATTTATATAAAGATATTTATTCCCGGCAAGTACAAAAGGGATTTTATCATCAACATCGTTACGGTCAATACCTAGGCAGTCAAGTATTTCTTCTTTGCATCCAGTAAATTCCTCCATTGAATAGATAGGGACCTGCATATAATATTTACTGTTTTCAAATTTACATTTTAGTATACCCGATAATGTCTCAAATGAAATTTCCTGCCCATCTTTTATCAGATTATTTTCATTTAAAAAATGTAGTGATGCAATGGTAGCGTGGCCACAAAGTTCAACTTCCACAGTTGGAGTAAACCATCTCAGGTGATAATCAGCCTTATCAGATTTTGAAAGAAATGCGGTCTCGGCAAGGTTCATTTCCTTAGCTATTAATTGCATTTCATTTTTATCTAATTCTTCTCCGAAAGTTACGCCGGCAGGATTTCCGCCAAATGGTTGGTTTGTAAATGCATCAACCTGGAAAATATTAATCTTTTTTGCCATTGAAGACTTCCTCAATTCCCCATTTTTTCATTTTATTATAAGTTTCATAATCTGTAAGATCGAAATGAACAGGAGTAACTGAAACATAATTGTTTTTAATTGCTGCCTGATCGGTCTCAATATCCGTATCAACTTCAAGCAGATTACCGGTTAACCAATAATAATCTTTTCCATAGGGATCCTGCCTTCTTTCATAAATATCATCCCACTTTGATTTACCCTGTTTCGTCAGGATGATCCCTTTAATTTCCTTTTCTGTCACATCCGGTACATTTACGTTTAGCAAAGTTCCCAAAGGAATATCTTTCCCGGCCAGTTCTTTAGCCAGAAGTTTCGCAACTTTTCCTGCATACTTAAAATCTTTTACAGAATGATTTGTTACAGAAATAGCAATTGAGGGAATGTCCATTATTGCAGCTTCTCTTGCCGCCGAAACAGTGCCTGAATATATTATATTAATTGCGGTGTTTGAACCATGATTAATTCCCGAGACAACCAGATCAGGGGGCTCTTTCATCAAATTTCGTATTCCTATTTTCACACAATCTGCTGGTGTTCCGTCAACCGCATATCCAAAAAATTTGCCATTCTTAAAGTTTTCCGTCACGCGCAGAGGGTAATGCATCGTTATTGCGTGCCCTATTGCACTTTGTTCATTTAGAGGTGCTATTACTATTACTTCAGCTAATTCACGTAATGATTCCGCAAGAACCTGTATCCCGGGCGAATCAATTCCATCATCGTTGCAGACCATTATTTTCAACTTTTTTGCCTTTATTTTATCTAAAAATGAGCACTTAATATAACACTAAAAGCCTATACTCTCAATTGAGCTCTGGAGTATGTAGTGTTCTTATTAATCACCGCTGAATTTCTCTTGTTAAATAAAAAATTGCTAAATTGGAGCCTATTCAATTAAATTACTTGGTCCGATGCAAATAATTCGTTCTGAAATTTTCAGCAAATATCCTGAAGTTATATTCGGGTTCAGTACAAAAATAGGCCTGGAAAGACCCGCCCCATATTTCTTTAATCTTTCCCTTTCAGTTGGTGACAACGAAGAAATTGTTAAAGAAAACAGGCGAATGTTTTTCAAAGAACTTGAACTAAATCCTGACAGAGTTGTTTTGCAAAAACAAACCCATAGCGACATTATAAGATATATTGACAAACCGATGACTCCTGAAGAAAGTGATGCAATGATTACAGATAAGCGTGATCTTGGGCTCGCAATTGGTGTGGCTGATTGTACTCCCGTTTTTATTTATGATAGAAGGAAGAAAATTATTGCAGGAATACATTCCGGTTGGCGGGGGACTGAGAAAAAAATATTACTAAAAACTTTGTCCAGGTTGAATGCGGAATTTAATTCTGATAAAAAAGATCTCATCGTTTTTATTGGCCCTTCAATTTGCCAGAATGATTATGAAGTTGGAGAAGAGGTTGCCTTACTTTTTGATGAAAAATTCAGGATCAAAAAAAATAATAAATATTTGCTGGATGTTGCTTCTGTAAATTACCAGATGCTGCTGGATTACGGTCTGAAAAAGGAACAAGTTGAAATTTCGGAGTTGTGTACGATGGAAGAAATAAATCTTCTTCATTCCTACAGAAGAGACGGGAAAAAGTCAGGAAGATTGCTTGGTGTAATTGCTCTCGGGGAAAATTAATGCAGAAGACTATTGTTAAAATCATTATTGTTTATGCAATTGCCTGTATTATCTGGGGCTCCACCTGGATGGCAATAAGAATCAGTCTTGATTCCTTCACTCCTTTCCTCTCAGCAGGATTCAGGTTTTTGTTGGCATCAGTCTTTATTTATTCCTTAATGAAATTTAAAGGAATAAAAATTCAAACAGATAAACTCTCAATAACACTTTATTTGTTAATGGGCTTTTTTTCTTTCGTTATTCCGTTTGGCCTGGTTTACTGGGGCGAGCAATTTGTTCCGTCCGGTCTTGCTTCGGTGCTTTTTGCTGTAAACCCGTTTTTTGTAGCAATTTTTTCCTATTATTTTATTGCCAGTGAAAAAGTTGGAGCACATAAAATTATTGGGATTGTGTTAGGTTTTGCAGGGTTACTTGTCATATTTTCTGAAAATCTTATCGGAGATATCCCTATATATTTACCTGGAATGCTTGCTGTGGTTATTAGCGCAATAATGCAAGGAGGATTGCAGGTTACTATCAAGAAATATGGTGGAAATCTTCACCCGCTATCTATGAATCTTGTTCCAATGATAATTGCGGGTGTTGTAATGACATTAATTGGATATTTCTTTGAAGATATGAGTAAAGTGGAATTTACATCTTCAGGCTATTTGTCAGTTGCTTACCTGGCACTTTTCGGAAGTCTTGTAACGTTTACGTCTTATTATTGGCTACTAAAAAGGGTAAGTGTAATTGTTTTGTCATTAATAGCTTTTATTACCCCCATAATTGCATTAATTTTAGGATGGATATTTCTTAGTGAAGAATTATCAGCAAGACACTTAATAGGAAGTTTCCTGGTTCTGCTGGGAGTACTTTCAGCCACGCTGGGCAATATCAGGTCGATGAGGAAAATAAGCTTATTAAAGAAACAACAGCTTTCTAATTAAAACATTTTTTGGAAAAACCATGCAAAATATAATCAGAATTAAGAATGCTACTTTTTACGGCTATCATGGAGTTCTTTCAGAGGAACAGAGTGTAGGTGGAAAATTTGAAGCAGATGTTGATATTTATACAGACTTTAGTGAGGCTGCTAATAAAGATAGTTTAAAACAAACGATAGATTACCAGAAAGTTTATGAGTTTATGTACAGGCTGGCTCTGGAGAAAAAATATTATTTGATTGAAGCGCTGGCAACTACAATTGCTAATGAGTTACTTGAAAATTTTCCGCAAATTGAAAAAGTGGCTGTCCGTGTCAGAAAACATAATCCGCCGATGGGTGGAGTTGTGGATTGCGTGGAAGTAGAAATAGTAAAATCAAAAGATGAATTGTAAGAAAGGAAAAATTAATCGAAAATACTGTTTACATAGCATTTGGTTCAAATAAAGGTGATAAGATAGAGTATCTAAAAAATGCCGTTAACGGGATTAAACTTAGTCCTGATTTTAGAATACTAAAAACGTCATCAATCTATGAAACGAAACCATTTGGGGTCAAAAATCAAGGTAATTTTATTAATGCGGTTATTAAAGTTGAGACTAATTTAGACCTGCATAATCTGTTAAAATTTGCTAAAAATCTCGAAAAAGAAACCGGAAGAAAAGAAACTTTCAAATGGGGACCCAGGGAAATAGATATTGATATCCTTTTTTTTAACGAAATGATATATTCTGATGAAGAAATTACCGTTCCCCACAAGGGAATCCCGGAAAGAGACTTTGTTTTAACGCCTCTTTGCGAGATTGACCCCGACTTAATACATCCTGTTTTAAAGCAAAAAATTTCGGATATTTGTATATCCGGATCTGAAAAGAGTATAATCAGAATATTGCATCAAAAAATTCTTAACTAATTCCAGGCTGTAAATTGGACAAAAAGAAACAAGTAAATTTTATTGCAATTGAAGGCGTAATCGGTGCCGGTAAAACATCACTGGCAAGGAAAATTAAGGAACGGCTAAATGCTGAGCTTGTGCTTGAGCAATTTGAGGCAAATCCTTTTCTTGAAAAGTTTTATGCTGAGAGGAAGCGCTACGCATTTCAGACCCAGATGTTCTTTTTGATTAATCGTTATAAACAGCAACAGGAGCTTAACCAGGAAAACCTGTTCACAGAATTCCATGTCAGTGATTATGTGTTTGAAAAAGACAGGATTTTTGCTTACCTAAACCTGAACGGAGAAGAATTAAAACTTTATGAAAGCATTTTCCCTCTTTTATCAAGGAACCTTCGTAAACCTGATCTTGTTATTTATTTGCAGTCAGGTGTTGATAGGTTAATGTATAATATTAAGAAAAGAAGCAGGAAAATTGAAAGAAACCTGACGCGAAGTTACATTGAAGAATTAAGTGAAGCTTATAATCATTTCTTTTTTCGCTATACAACAACTCCTTTACTGATTGTTAATTCTACCGAGATAGATTTTGTAAGAAGTGAGGCCGACTTTGAAGAACTTTATAAGCAGATTTTCAGAGACGACAGGGGAATGACTGAATATTTTAAGCCTGAGTCAAAAAGAGTGAGCAATGATATTTGAATTTATATTTTATTCGATAATTTTCTGGATAGTAATCAAGATACTCAATGCTGTTTCCAGGTGGTGGAAAAAGCCTGTTGAACGTAAAGATCACGTACACAGAAATAGCAATACAAATAATTACAGATCAAAATTTCAGGATATTGAAGAAGCTGAATTTACAGAAATAGAATCGAATCCCAAGAAAGAAAAGACACAAGAATAAAATTAATGAGTTTTGAAAAACAATTATCCAGACTAGTCTGCTTAGCCTTTGAAAAAACAATGTCACTTGAGGAAAATAAAAACCTCGACCTCGGTGATCCGAAAAATTTTATCATAATTCGTCAGCATAATCAACTTGGAGATCTTCTCTCCGGTGTGTCTTTATTCAGGGCAATAAAGGAAACTTATCCAGCAAGTAAAATCACACTGATAGTCAGTCCATCTAACTATCCCGGATTGATGAAAAATAAATTTATTGATGAGATTTTTATTTTTGATAAAAAGAAAATTTATAATCCATTTTATTTCTCAAAATTTCTAAAATTACTTAGAAAAGGATATGATGTTGCTGTTGTCCCTGTTGTAGTCTCGATATCCTTTACAAGCAACCTGCTTGCAAGAATATCAAAAGCCAAAATCAGAATTGGCCCTCAAATGCTGGATGGAAAAATAAATGGAAGCCGGTTTTTCTTTGATAGAAGAGTTGTGCTGGACTGGAGAAAAAATCCGGATTCCAATATATCGGAAAGATCTCTAGATATTCTTCGCCCGTTTGGAATAAATACTAATAACTATCGTTCTGAAATATCTTTTGATAAAGATGATGAAAAAGTGGCTGAGGATTTTATCAATTCAATTGATTCTAAAGAAAATAATAAACTGATAGGGCTTCATGTGGGTGCCGGAAAAATTCCGAACATGTGGTCGCTTTATAAATATCTGGAAATAATTGAAAAGCTTAATAAGGAATTTAACGCAAAGGTCTATTTAACAGGGAGTAAAGCTGATACCGAAGCAATCAACTTTATGGTTGAAAAAACAAAAATCAAACTGGGACTTTTTATTGATAGAAAAATACCTGAGGTAGCAGCACTTATTTCAAAATCTGATCTTTTTATCTCCAATGATACGGGGATTATGCACGTTGCAGGAACAACAAATACTCCTCAAATAACAATATTTGGTCCAACTAATCCCTTTAACTGGGCTCCTATTGGTGAAAATAAATTGTTTATAAGGAAATCAGAATTGATTGATGACGTAGAAGTTGAGGATATTTACGATATGTGTAAAAATATTTTGTCAAAGAAATCTGCTAAATAATGAGTTACAGCTATTTATCTGCAATTGATATGGGGACAAATTCGTTCCGGCTTGTAGTGGCGCGGGTAAATGAGGACAGTAGTTTCAAAATTATTGCAAAGGAAAAAGAACTTATCAGGCTCGCTTCCCACAAAGGTAAAGGGTTAAGCGTCATTACCGACGAAGAAATTAATACTGCAATAAAAGCCCTTAACAAATTCAAAAAGATATCACGTTTTTATAACGCTCCTGTCAGAGCTGTGGCTACAAGTGCTGTGCGCGAAGCAAAAAACAGGCATGAGTTTATTGAAAGAGTAAAAGAAAATACGGGTATAGAAGTTGAAGTTATTGAAGGACATCATGAGGCAAAATTGATATTTATGGGCGTGCAGTCTGCAATTCCTGTTAAAAAGAAACGCGCTATTTGTTTTGATATTGGCGGCGGTAGCACAGAATTTATTTTTGCAGAAAATAACAGCCCGGTTTATGCAGAAAGTATTAAAATTGGTGCAGTCAGGCTTACTAAACGATTTTTCCCTGATTTTACAGTAGATAAGAAATCAATTGAAAAATGCGATCAATATGTAGAGAAACATATTCGTATAAATAAAAACATTAATACGAAAGAAAATTATGATATTGCAATTGGCTCATCCGGGACTATACTTTCTACCGCGTCGCTGATTTATTTTATCAAAAATAAAAAACAAAAAAAAACCATAAATGGGATGAGATTTTCCAGGAAAAAATTATTTGAAGCTACAGATTATGTCCTTTCAAAAAAAACATTGGAAGAAAGGCTTAAGATAAAAGGGCTCGAAAAAAAACGGGCTGATATTATTCCCGCCGGACTAATTATACTGAGAAAAATTTTTCAATTATATGATATTGAATGTATGACGGTTTCAGAATATGCTCTGCGCTCGGGAATAATCATCGAAATGCTGAAAAGACAGGCTAAATAGAACAGCTAAATTTCTTTCAAAAACCACGAAAAGTGTAAGTTATTACCTCTAAATACCTTTAATAAGTCTTTTACCCTGCGTATATTTG
Organism: uncultured Bacteroidota bacterium; assembly: GCA_963783855.1. GTDB lineage: Bacteria > Bacteroidota > Ignavibacteria > Ignavibacteriales > Ignavibacteriaceae > JAKAGZ01. The sequence goes on along the minus strand of CAWAPE010000008.1, from coordinate 143,631 downwards.
CTAATTAAATTCCGGATAAAAATTAATGCTCAAAATTAGAAATTTCTGCATAATTGCACATATTGATCACGGTAAATCGACTATTGCCGACTGCCTGCTGGAAAACACCGGCACGGTTACCGAGAGGGAAGCGAAGTCTCAGGTGCTTGATGATCTCGATTTGGAACGGGAGCGTGGGATAACTATAAAATCTCATGCAATCAAAATGAAGTATAAGTCAAAAGACAATGAAAACTATATACTTAATTTAATTGATACTCCGGGGCACGTTGATTTTTCCTACGAGGTTTCACGTTCGCTTGCTGCCTGTGAAGGAGCTGTACTTGTTGTGGATGCTTCGCAGGGAGTTGAGGCGCAGACTATCAGCAATTTGTATATGGCAATTGATTCCGGACTTGAAATTATTCCTGTAATAAATAAAATCGATCTTCCGAGCGCTGAAATTGATAAAGTTAAAAGTCAGATTATTGATCTGATTGGTTGTGAAGAAGAAGAAATTCTTCAGGTTAGTGCGAAATCAAAAATTGGTATAAATGAATTACTCGAAGAGATTGTAAAAAAAATTCCTCCACCAACCGGAGACCCGGATGCACCCTTGCAGGCCCTGATATTTGATTCAGTTTTCGATCCATACCGTGGAGCCATTGCTTTTATTCGTGTTGTTAACGGAACTGTTCGTACCGGCGATAAAATTAAATACTTTGTAATTGATAAAGAAATTGAAGCTGAAGAAGTGGGTATTCTTGGGCTCAGAAAGATAAAATCCAAAGAGATTGAAGCAGGTGATGTAGGCTATCTTATTTCAGGAATTAAGGATGTCCACGATATTAAAGTCGGTGACACTATAACTCATGCAAAAAATGGATCTAAAAACCCATTGCCAGGTTATAAAGAGGTAAAACCGATGGTTTACAGCGGTTTGTACCCGACAAACGCGGAAGATTTTGAAGATCTGCGGGATTCACTGGAAAAATTCAGACTTAATGATTCTGCTTTAATTTATCAGCCTGAAACATCTGCCGCACTTGGATTTGGATTCAGATGCGGATTTCTTGGTCTTCTGCATATGGAAATTGTGCAGGAAAGATTATTTAGAGAATACAATCAGTCAATTATTACAACACTTCCAAACGTTGAATATTATGTGTTCAACAATAAAGGTGAAAAAATAATAGTTGATAATCCTGCTTTAATGCCGCCGGCCGGTGAAATCGATCACGTGGAAGAGCCTTATGTAAAAGCACAGATTGTCTGTCCAAGCGAGTACGTTGGAAATATTATGAAACTTGGAATGGATAAAAGAGGTACATACAAAAACACCAACTATATTGATCCAACCCGGGCGGATATACAGTTTGATTTTCCCCTCGCGGAAATAATTTTTGATTTTTACGATAAACTGAAATCTACTACGCGTGGTTTCGCTTCATTTGATTATGAATATGTTGGATATCGTGAATCAAATTTGATTAAACTTGATATTCTCCTGAATGGTGAGCCGGTTGATGCACTTTCGATGATTGTTCACAAAGATAAGGCCTATGATTGGGGCCGTAAAGTTTGTAATAAATTAAAGGACCTGATCCCGAGACAAATGTTTGAAATATCAATTCAGGCAGCAGTGGGGTCAAAAGTTATTTCAAAATCGGTTGTTAAAGCATTAAGAAAAAATGTACTTGCAAAATGTTATGGCGGTGATATTTCAAGAAAGAGAAAACTCCTCGAGAAACAGAAAGAAGGAAAGAAACGGATGAAGCAGGTTGGGAATGTTGAAATTCCCCAGGAAGCTTTCCTTGCAGTTCTGCAAATTGATGACTAAAGAATCAATTACTACAGTTTGATCTATGGGACAAAAAAACAGTAAATCTTTTATACCTAGAAAATTTTTAAAATCTGTTTTTATAGCCCTTGTTGCAGCTCTGATTATCAAAACTTTTTTTATTGATGCATTTAACATCCCCTCTGCTTCGATGGAGAATACTTTGTTGCCCGGTGACTTTATTCTGATTAATAAAGCGGCATATTCAATCTCTACACCACACTATATTACAATTTTAAATCTCTGGCTGGATTCTTATCCGATTGTTAAAATTAAACATCCTGACAGAAACGATGTTGTAGTTTTCAAATTCCCCGGTTATCCGAATGAATTCACGCCGTCTGAGAACAGCAGCTATATAAAAAGAATAATTGGTTTGCCGGGTGATACCGTACAGATCAAAAACGAAAGTGTTTTTATAAATAATAATTTAGTTAGAGCACCGGAAGATGCATTATTTCGATTAAATAATTCTACTGAGGATTTGAGAGAAGACCCTCGGATTTATCCCTTTAATAACGGATGGAGAAATGATAATTACGGCCCGATTATCGTTCCGCAAAAAGGAGATACCTTAAAGTTATCTAACAATAACATCGCAGAATGGCAGGCTCTGATAGACAGGGAACTCGGTCATAAAGCCGTTAGTGTGGAAGGAAGCGTAATAAATATTGATGATAAGGCAATCCGACAATACGTATTACAAAAAAATTATTATTTTGTGCTTGGGGATAACAGGGAAGACAGCATGGACAGCCGGTACTGGGGATTTGTGCCCGAAGATTATATTATCGGAAAAGCTTTCATAGTTTACTGGTCTTGGGACAGTTATAAACCTGTCGATAACTGGAAAGATTTTTTGGCTCCGCTTAGACTAAATAGAATTTTTAAGTTCATTAATTAAAAGAGATTATTTATGAAGGAAATATTATATCCCGAACAAATGAATTATCTGGAATCATTTAATAAAGAAGATGATGCTCTGATTTTAGAAATGGAGGATTTCGCCAGGAAAAATAGTGTCCCAATTCTTTCCCGTGATTCGGCAAAATTGATGGAAATACTCATTCAAATGAAAAGGCCGAAACGTGTGCTGGAGCTTGGAACTGCAATTGCGTACACAACTATAAGGATTGCAAGAAATCTTAAAAAAGAAGCTGTAATTCACACCATTGAATTCAGCAAAGACAATGCAAAACTGTCAGAAGAGAATATTAAGAAATCAGGAGTTGAAGAAAAAATTAAGCTGTTTTTTGGCGATGCAAAGGAAGTAATGCCAACACTAGAAAAGAAATATGATTTTATCTACCTGGATGCTGATAAGGAAGACTATCTCGATCTTTTTGAACTGGCAATGAAATTGTTGAAAAAAAAGGGAGTAATCTTTGTAGACAACCTGCTTTGGCACGGTTACGCAGCATCAGATGATGTACCGGAAAAATATAAAACCTCAACGAAATTCATCAGAGAGTTCAACAAAATATTTACTAATTATCCCGGATTAAATACTACAATTATTCCGGTTGGTGATGGAATAGGTCTGGGGGTAAGAAAAAATGCTTAAACAATTTTATGATAATCCGAGAGAATTAGTAAAACAAGTTGACGAATTTTCAAATTATAAATTATCTGTCAGAGATGATCTTCAACGATTATTTTCAGTTTCTGTGAATGAAAAAAAAGAGGACCTTTTCGAAGATACAATTTTCACCGCTAAATATGTCCTGGGGCTTATGAGAGTATTGCAGCAAGGTTCATCAAACCCGGATGTGGACAGCCTGGAGAATGTGAAATCAGACCTCGCTGAAAATATGAAGAAGATTGTAGGGCAACTAAGGGAATTGACTTCAGATGGTCCTGAGACAGATAAAAATTACTTTGAAGAAAATTTTCTGCAAATGAGTCCGGATGCCTTTCAGAACTTGAATAAACTTCTGCAGGACCTGGAATGGACTAAAAAGTTTTTCAATGATTTAAAGAGAAACAAGCCTTAGATTTTTAGAAATAACTTATCTCATCACCTGCGGAAATTATTATTGAGCCGCTGGATTTATCTGTAATATAATCGGAATAATTTTGTAAAAGCTTTGGCTTTATCAGGCAGGTAAAATTTATATTTTCCAGATATTCTGTATTTTGAACCACCATTTCAAAATCAGAAAAAGACTTGTGGAGCAGACTGGTGTGTGAAAAGTCTGCTGTGATTTGTACCTGCTGATATGCTGTTTTAGTGATTCTTTTCGCTTCGTTTAGTACAGATTCGGCGGACGAATAATATGCTTTACCAAGCGGACCGACCCCTAACTTGGTCCCGCCGAAATACCTGATAACAATAACGAGCACATTTAATAAATCAAAATGATCGATTGCGTTTAATAGCCTTATGCCTGCTGTTCCCGAAGGCTCGCCGTCATCTGAATATTTAAATTGGCCGTCAAGCAATTTGTATGCGTAACAATGGTGTGTAGCATCATAGAATTTCTTTTTTACATCTGTTAAAATATCTGAAATCTCCTGTTCAGAATTAACAGGAAAAGCCTGCCCGGTAAATTGGGAGCCTTTTTCTTTAAATCCGGTTTCGTGAAATTTCTGTATTGTAACTATTTCTTCTAATTGTTTCATTTTAGTCCGTTTTTGATCTAAAAAGCTGTACGGGTCAATGCTAAATTATTTGATTTTCAAACTCTCTATAGGTAATATAAATATTTAAATATTTAAACTTGATGTGAAATTGGAAAAAGAAACGATAATTATAAGAGGCGCCCGCGAGCATAATTTAAAGAATATTGATATTGATATTCCCCGCGATTCTTTGACTGTTATTACAGGATTATCGGGTTCCGGGAAATCCTCGCTGGCTTTTGATACTATTTACGCTGAAGGACAGAGAAGATATATAGAATCGTTGTCCGCTTATGCACGCCAGTTTCTAGACATGCTTGAAAAACCGGATGTTGACCTTATAGAAGGTTTAAGCCCTGCAATTTCAATCGAACAAAAATCCACTTCCGGTAATCCAAGGTCCACTGTTGGCACAGTCACTGAAATTTACGATTACCTACGCCTTCTATATGCAAGACTTGGAACACCACATTGCTATAATTGCGGAAAACCAGTAAGCAAACAAACTTCAGCACAAATAATTGATACAATAATTTCTTCGTTGAACGGGAAGAAAGTGAATATTCTTGCACCTGTAGTCAGGGGAAGAAAAGGACACTACCGGGAATTGTTTGAGGAAATTCAGTCTGATGGATTTTTGAAAGTTCGTGTTGATGGCGAAGTTAAGGAAATTACAAAAGGCTTTCATGTTGACAGGTACAAAATTCATAATATTGAAATTATAATTGATAAAATTAATGTAAGAGAATCTTCAAGAAGCCGTTTGACAGAATCAGTTGATGTTGGTTTGAATTACGGTAATGGAATTGTAATTGTTAATGATGGTACTGAGGATCATATTTACAGCAGGCATCTTGCCTGTCTTGATTGCGGAATTAGTTACAGGGAACTAGCGCCAAATTCGTTTTCTTTTAATTCTCCCTATGGTTCCTGTCCGGATTGTGAAGGACTCGGCGAGAAAAAAGAATTAAACTTAGATCTCATTATTCCCGATTGGGATAAAACTATCAACGAAGAAGGAATTGCCGCTCTTGGAAAACCCCGGTCGATATGGATATTTAACCAGCTCGAAGCTGTAGCAGAAAAATTTAACTTTGATTACGATACTAGGCTTAAAGATTTAACTGAGGAACAAAAAGAAATACTTTTGCACGGAACTAAGGAGAAAATTTCTTTCTCTTATTCATACGGTGGCGGAAAGCCGGTTACTTATTATCATAAATTTGCTGGCATAATAAACTATTTGAAAAATTATTATAACACTACCACTTCAAATAATGTCAGGGAATGGGTTGAATCTTATATGACAACTGTTCTGTGCCCAGCTTGCGGGGGCGGAAGGCTTAAACAGGAATCGTTATCAGTAAAATTTCAGAAAAAAAACATTAGTGAAATAACCCGGCTTTCAATATTCAGAGCGCACGAATTCTTCAAAAAGATAAAACTTACAGGTCGCGAAGCTATTATTGCAAAGCCGATTTTTAAAGAAATAATTTCCAGACTGAAATTCCTGTTAAATGTAGGACTTGATTATTTAACACTTAACCGGTCAGCCAGAACCCTGAGCGGTGGCGAATCGCAAAGAATCCGATTAGCTACACAGATTGGTTCTCAGCTTGCAGGTGTACTCTACGTGCTGGATGAACCGAGTATAGGGCTTCATCAAAGTGACAATCTAAAATTAATTAATTCACTTAAAAACCTGCGTGATCTTGGAAATACAGTAATTGTAGTTGAGCACGACAGGGAAACAATCGAAAGTTCTGATTACATGATTGATCTTGGGCCCGCGGCCGGAGAACATGGTGGCGAGATTTGTTTATTTGGTGAGACCAAAAATCTTGTAAATTCAAAAAATGGAATAAACTCACTGACTCTTCAATACTTAAAAAATGCAAAGAAGATCGAGATTCCAAAGAAAAGAAGAAAGGGTAACGGGAAACATATTACCTTAACGGGAGCGACCGGAAATAACTTAAAGGATCTCACCTTTAAAATTCCACTTGGTACCCTGACCTTGGTTACTGGGGTAAGTGGTTCCGGAAAATCTTCTCTTGTAAACGAAACTCTAGTAAAAATTCTGATGAACAAAATTTACAAGTCCAAAGTTGTGCCTCTTCCGTATAAATCTGTGAAGGGATTAGAAAATATTGATAAGATAATAGAAATTGATCAGGCTCCGATTGGGAGAACACCACGATCCAATCCGGCAACATACACCGGACTGTTTACTCATATTCGTGATCTTTATTCACAATTACCGGAATCAAAGATAAGAGGATACTCAACGGGAAGGTTTAGTTTTAATGTCTCCGGTGGAAGATGCGAAGAATGCGGCGGCGACGGATTAAGAAAAATTGAAATGAATTTTCTTCCTGATGTTTATATTGAGTGTGACGTTTGCCACGGTAAAAGATACAACAGGGAAACTCTTGAAGTTCTATACAAAACAAAATCTATTTCTGATGTACTGGAAATGCGTATTGATGAGGCCCTGGGATTTTTTGAAGATCTTCCCCGGATCAATAGAAAGATAAAAGCCATTCACGATGTTGGCCTTGGATATATCAGGCTGGGCCAGCAGGCGACTACTCTCTCAGGCGGAGAAGCTCAACGTGTTAAACTTGCAACTGAACTTAGCAAGATCAGTACAGGAAAAACTTTGTATATTTTGGATGAACCCACCACCGGCCTTCATTTTGAAGATGTAAGGATTCTACTTAATGTCCTAAATAAGCTGGTTGATAAAGGAAATTCGGTGATTGTAGTAGAGCACAATCTCGATGTTATAAAGATGGCCGACTGGATTATTGATCTCGGACAGGGTGGGGGAGAACATGGTGGAGAAATTATTGCAGAAGGTACACCGGAGAATATAAGTAAAGAACCAAAAAGTCTCACAGGACAATTCCTCAAATCAGAGCTTTAATACATTTAATCTCAATACTTTACAAAGAATAACTTTATCTATTTTAAGAATTTTTTCAAAATTTATGGAAACTTAAACTTGACAAACAAGTTTCCATCTGCTATATTGGAAACTAAAATTAACAAAATAGTTTCCAGTAAAAATTATGAATGAAGAAAAAGAAAAAATATTATTCGGAGCTCAAAAAATCTTTTTAGCCGATGGATTTTACAAAACTCCTATGGATGATATTGCGGCATATCTAAAAATCAGCAAAAAGACTATTTACAAACATTTCAGCTCTAAGGAAGAAATAGTCCGTGAATCCTTAATGCATTTTCTATCAGAGAAGCATAAAAATATTAATGCTATTGTTAAATCTGATAATAATGCAGTTGAAAAATTATTTAATATGTTCAGTTTTATTAGCAACATGCTGATAAGTATCAGTGAACAATTTGTTATAGATATAAGAGATTTTATGCCAGACCTCTGGAAAGATGTTGATAAAATCAGAGCAAAAATTCTTTTTGAAAATCTGAAAATTATTATTGAACAGGGACAGGTTGAGGAAGTAATAATTGAAACTCAGAGCGAAATATTGATTAGCGCATTTACAGCATCTATAAGAGGAGTAATAAATCCGGATGTGTTAATTAATAATCATATGTCCCCGAAAAAAGCAGCAGAGTCTGTTATTGAAATACTCTTAAACGGAATATTAACTCCAAAAGGGAGAAGGATTTTTGTAAAATTAAAAAGCGGAGTAAATAAATGAAAAAAGTGATGTTGATATTTCTGCCCGTTTTATTAGCAGTAATAGCAGGATGCGGAAATGGAAACGATAGCAACAAAATCGAAGCTTCAGGTAATATTGAAGCCACCAATGTTGTTGTAAGCGCAAAAGTAGGCGGACAAATTGAAAAACTGAATTTTATAGAGGGAGATAAAGTTCGTACCAACGATACTCTACTAGTAATTGACAGCGAAGCACTTCAAATTCAATTGAAGCAGGCTGAGGCGGCACGAGAACTTGCTGGAGCACAATTACAGTTATTAAGGAACGGAGCCCGTAAGGAAGATATTCAATCTGCTGAAGCAATGAAGGAACAGGCAAAAATAAGTCTTGATCAGGCTAAAAAGGATAAAGAGAGAATGGATCAGTTATATGTTGCCAAAACAATTTCTGAAAAACAGCACGAGGACGCTGTTAACAGATATAACTCGATGCAGCAGCAATATAAATCTGCCAGGGAAAATTATGACAAACTTTTAAAATTTGCCCGTCCCGAAGAAATTAAACAGGCAATGGCCAGAGTTGACCAGACAATAGCGAATGAGAATCTTGTTAAGAAACATATTCGTGATAGCTATGTTGTTTCTCCAATTAGTGGATTTGTGGTAAAAAAATATTTTGAAGCAGGGGAAACAGTTGCCCCGATGTCATCACTGCTAAAGTTATCGGATTTATCAAAAGTTAAATTATTGATCTATGTTTCCGAAAAAGAACTTGGCAAAGTAAAGTTAGGACAGGAAGCGGATGTTACAACAGACTCATATGACGGTAAAAAATATGGAGGCAAAGTGATTTATATCTCACCTGAAGCCGAGTTTACACCAAAAAATATTCAGACCAAAGATGAAAGAACAAAACTGGTATTTGCAGTAAAAATTGAAATACCTAATCCAAATTTTGAATTAAAGCCCGGGATGCCTGCGGACGCAGTAGTCCATCTATAAAAAAGAAGTATGAACGATATAACAATAAATATTGAGAACCTGTATAAAAGTTACGATGATGTTAAGGCTGTAAACGGGATATGCATGCAGATCCGAAAAGGAGAAATGTTTGGACTTGTTGGTCCGGATGGTGCCGGTAAAACCACTACAATCAGAATACTTTGTGGATTGCTAAAACCGGATAAAGGCGGAGCCGATTTACTCGGGATGAATTTATCAACAGAAAGGAATAAAATTCAGGATCAGGTTGGTTATTTATCTCAAAAATTCAGTCTGTATGGCGATCTCACAGTCGACGAAAACATTGAATTTTTTGCTGACATACATAACGTAAAAAACTTTGAAGAAAGACGGAACGAACTCCTTGAATTTACAAGATTAACTCCGTTCAGGAATAGACTGGCGGATAATTTATCGGGTGGTATGAAACAGAAACTGGCTCTTGCCTGCAGTTTAATTCACAGGCCTAAAATCCTCTTTTTGGATGAACCAACTACCGGTGTTGATCCGGTTTCGAGAAGAGATTTCTGGAAAATTCTTTCAAGCTTAATGAAAGAAGGAATTACAATTTTAATGACAACTCCATACCTGGATGAAGCTGAAAGATGTAACAGGGTAGCGCTGATGGATAAAGGTAAAATAATAGTGCTCGATAATCCCAAAGCAGTAAAAGATTCGATTAAAAAAGTGATTGCAGAAATTGTTTGTACAAATGTTCGAAAAGCATACCAACTGGTTAAAGGCGAGCTTAAAAAAGAAGTTCAGCTTTTTGGTGATAGAATAAATGTACTGCTTCAAAAAGATTCGAATGAATATGAAATGATTGAAAAATTTCTAAATAAAAACTCCATTGAAGTAATTAGTCACAGAATGATACCTCCTTCCCTGGAAAATGTATTTATTCACCTGGTAGAAGAACAAAGTAAATGACTAAAAGTATTGAAGTAAAAGAATTATCAAAAATATTCGGTGATTTTAAAGCTGTTGATAAAGTTTCCTTCTCGGTAGAGAAAGGAGAAGTTTTTGGTTTCCTTGGCGCAAATGGAGCTGGTAAATCAACTACAATTAGAATGCTATGCGGTATTCTGGAACCTAGTGACGGTGATGCACTAGTTAGCGGATTCAGCATTATGAATGAGCCTGATAAAGTAAAACAAAATATTGGGTATATGTCTCAAAGATTTTCTCTTTATAATGATCTGACCGTTGAAGAAAATATTAACTTTTTTGGCGGTGTTTATGGTTTATATGGAAAAGAGTTAGCTGAAAGAAAAGAGTGGGTGTTAAATATTTCCAACCTGAAAGGAGATGAAAAAATTCTTACAGGTTCTCTCCCGGGAGGAATTAAGCAAAGATTGGCTCTGGGAACTGCTGTAATTCATCGCCCTGCGATTGTCTTCCTGGATGAGCCAACAAGCGGAGTTGATCCGATATCAAGAAGAAGTTTCTGGGATTTAATTAACGAACTTTCATCAGGTGGAACAACCGTGCTTGTAACAACTCATTATTTAGAGGAAGCTGAATTCTGTAATAATATAATTCTGATGAATGCAGGCAGATTAATTGCAGAAGGAAATCCAAAGGAATTGAAAACAAATTATTTGAAGAATCCGATTTATGAAATTGAGTGTGACAGAGTTGTTGATGCAATGGAATTGCTGGAAAAGCAGAATTTCGTTGATGATACATCCATATTTGGAAACCAGATACACGTAATAGTAGATGAGAAAAGCCGGCAATAAAGAAATAATAGAAAAGACTCTAAATCAACATTCAATAAAAATTAGAAGGATTGATAAAATAATTCCTACGCTTGAAGATGTATTTATTCATTTGCTGGAAAAGGATAAAAAATAAATATGTTTAAGAGAACATTGGCCATAGCAAAAAAGGAAGTAAGACAGCTTAAAAGAGATTCACGGATGTTATTTGTCCTTTTTGCTTTTCCCGGTAATTTTGCTAGTAATTTTTGGATATGCAATCAATTTTGATGTCCATCATATAAAAATGGCCGTATATGATCAGGATAAATCTGTAGATAGTAGAAATTTTATAGAAATGTTAACTAGTTCTGATTATTTCGATGTTGTTGGCTATATAAAAGATGAAAGCCAGATTAAAACAATACTTGATGTTCAGGATGCACAATGTGTCCTGGTTTTTCCAAAAGATATGTCAAAAGATTTTTATGCGGGCAGGGAAGCTAAAATTCAAATACTTGTAGATGGAGTAAACGGAAATACCGCAACAGTTGTTTCAAATTATATTACCGCAGCAGCATCTGCCTATTCTCATAAAATAACGCAGCAGGTTCTGGATATTAAGGGTATGAAGTCATACAATCCAATAGATCTTGAACCTGTTTTCTGGTTTAACCCCGCACTCCTTTCCACATTATTTTTAATCCCCGGACTTATTGCGATGATATTAATTATTACCGCGGTAATTGCTATCTCTTTATCTATAGTAAGGGAAAAAGAAAGGGGAACAATTGAGCAAATTCATGTTTCGCCGTTAACAGCTATCGAATTATTAGTGGGTAAAACGATCCCTTATGTAATTATCGGTCTGTTCATTGCGGCAATGATACTGGTGGCCGGAAACATTTTGTTTGATGTTGCTGTTAGCGGAAGTTTTATTCTTTTATTTCTTACAACTCTTCTTTTTCTTTTTGCATCATCAAATTTAGGAATCTTTGTATCCAGTATTGCTGATACACAGCAGGTTGCATTCCAGATTGCAACACTTGTTTCGCTGCTACCGTCGGTTATTTTATCGGGATTTATTTTTCCAATAGATAGTATGCCTCTGCCAATTCAAATATTGACGAACATAACTCCGGCTAAATTTTACATAATTATTTTAAGAGATATTTTACTAAAGGGAGTTGGACTGAGTGCATTTTGGCCACAGGTAATTTACTTGTGTATTTTCGCATTTTTCTTTTTGGGCCTTGCCACATTAATTAACAAAAAATCTGAATCAGTATGAGAATAATCTTAAATATTATTATTAAGGAATTTTTACAATTAAAACGTGATCCAAGATTGTTTGGAATAATTTTCGTTGCACCTGTTGTGCAGTTAATATTACTGGGCTACGCTGCCAACCTTGATGTAAATACTGTTCCAACTGCAGTATATAACCAGGACCACACAGTTACGAGCAGAAGGTTTGTTGAAAAATTTGAAAAATCCGGTTATTTCGCCATCGATTACCATGTTAATAATTATGAAGAATTAACTGATTTAATAAATAAAGGTAAAGTAGTTTTTGGACTGGTAATACCGAAAGATTTTGAAAAACACATAAACAGAAAAGAGTCTTCTCCTTTACAGGCAATTTTTGATGGCTCGGATGGAAACAGAACCTCAATAGCAGCGGGCTATGTTCAGGGAATTGTTTCGAGCTATTCTAAAAATCTTTTGCTAACTAATCTTGATAAGTCAGGTAGAAAAATAATTCCAACCGGCTCGTTAGTACCGGAAACGCGCGTCTGGTACAACCCGGATCTTAAAACAAGAAATTTTATGGTTCCTAGCATAATGGGATTATTACTTATGGTAATTACAATAATCCTTATGTCTATGGCAGTAGTGAAAGAACGTGAAATAGGAACCCTGGAACAATTGATTGTAACGCCTATAAAATCGTGGCAATTAATTATCGGGAAACTTGTTCCGTTTGTAATTGTTGGATTTATGGATGTTTTACTTGTTACTAGTGTTATGGTTTTCTGGTTTGGAATTGGGGTGAGAGGAAGTTTTATTTTTCTCTTATTCTCTTCCTTTATTTTTGTTTTATCAACGCTTGGACTGGGACTTTTTATTTCTACCATAACAAAAACGCAACAGCAGGCAATGATGATAGCACAATTTGCCGTAATGATGCCAATGATTTATCTGTCAGGTTTTGCTTTCCCGATTGAAAATATGCCTAAATTTATTCAGTATATTACTTACCTGATACCCCTTAGATATTTTATTACTATTGTCCGGGATATAGTTTTAAAAGGCACTACTTTTATGGAATTGCTGCCGGAAACAGCTGCACTTCTCGGCATGGGAATTTTAATTCTGTTTGCCAGTGCTTTAAGATTCCGGAAAAGACTGGAATAATATATTTTTATGTTTATAGGGAATTCTTTTATATTTTTGTTTCTTAGCATTTCATAAAACCAAATGTATTTAAAGGATTAAAATGAAAAAGACTTCAAGTGAAACAAGGAAATACCGCACAGATATGAACGACAAAATTCTAAATTCGGGATTTAGAGATTTTAATAAGTTCTTTGCTCTTGATAATAAAGCTTATATAGACGGTGCTCTAAACGCAAAAACAAAGGAGCTAATGGGACTTGTTGGTTCTATGGTTTTGCGATGTAACGATTGCATCTTTTATCACATTGACAGGGCAATTCAGGAAGGTGCGGGCAGGCAGGAATTGATGGAATCTTTTAATATTGCATTAATTATTGGCGGATCAATTGTAATTCCGCATCTACGGTATGCTTTTGAAATTATGGATGAAATCTTAGAAGAACAAAATGATTAATATTTAAAACTAATACGGAATAAATTATGCAATATATTGGTATTGTCGGACTACTTGCACTTGCAGCCGGCTGGGTCCCTCAAACAATTCAAACAATAAAAGAAAAAGATTGTAGTGTTAATCTTATGTTTTTGATACTTAACCTGATTGGTAGTTTATCTTTAACAACTTATGCAATCTTTTTGAAAGATCCTGTTTTTACAATTCTAAATTCTATGACTTCGCTGGGAGCTTTTATAAATTTATTTTATAAACTCAGGGCAATGAACAGGGTTAAAGCATGAATGAAATTGTAATTGCAACAACAAACCAGGGAAAGTTAAAAGAAATAAAAAAAATATTTGCAGATCTTGATCTGAAAATTTTATCACTTTCTGATTTCCCTGAAATTCCGGATATAGTTGAAGACGGCAGTACATTTGAAGAAAATGCAGAAATTAAAGCACGTACTGTTTTTGAAAAAACAGGAATTCCTGCAATTGCAGATGATTCGGGTTTGGTAGTTGATCAGCTCAATGGTGAGCCGGGGATATATTCTGCAAGATATTCGGGTGAAGATGCAACATATGAATCGAATAACCTGAAATTACTTAAAGAACTTGAAAATTATCCGGAGCCACATTTTGCTAAATTTGTATGCGCGGCTGTTTTTCTTAATGGGAAAGAAAAAATTATTAGAAGGGGAGAGGTAAAAGGACAGATAATTAAAACTCAGCGTGGTACAAACGGATTTGGTTATGATCCAGTCTTTGTGCCTGAAGGATTTAACAAAACCTTAGCTGAAATATCAATTGAAGAAAAGAATAAATTCAGTCACCGGGCAATTGCTTTTGGTGTGATGAAGGAAGCGCTTAGAGGAATAATTTAATGACAGGGGACTTATTTTTCTGCTATTACGACCTGTACAATTCCAAATGTTAGACTGTGTCTCTCAATTTTGTTAAATCCCGAAATCTTTAACAATTCTGGTACATCAATCTTTTCGTCAAATTCCTCAACTGATTTTGGAAGATATTTATAAGCTTCTTTATCACCAGAAATAATTCCACCAATAAAGGGCAGAATTTTCTTAAAATAGAATTTGTAAAGTCCTTTAAATATAGGATTAGAAGGCAAACGAAATTCTATAATGGTTGCTTTGCCTTTATTTTTTAGTACTCTGTAAAAAGAATTAAATCCTTCCTGGATATCGTAAAAATTTCTTACTCCGAAAGCCACTGTTATATTTGTAACTGCTTCATCTTTAAGGGGCATATTTTCTGCTACTAATTGTACATTCTTACCAACAATCCAATCACTTTTTTGATTAAATAGTTTAAGCATATTAAAGGAAAAATCCGCACCAATAATATTTGTAACTCCCAATTTTCTTGCAGCTATTGCAACATCACCAGTTCCGCAGGCAACATCCAGCAGTATTGATTCAGGAGTCATTCCTGTTAGTCTTAGTGCTTTATTCCTCCAGTAATAATCTACACCAAAACTTAAAAGATGATTCAAAAAATCATAATCACCGGCAATTGATTCAAAAATTCTTCTAACTTGTTTTTTCTTTTCAGCCATTTTTATCTTTTAGTTTAATGTCTTCGTACTTAAATTCAGGATGGCCAACCTTTTTCTGCCACCAGTTAAAAATATATTTTCCGGACCAGACTGAAAAAATCATAAACACAAGTCCGCCGGCAAGATCAACTACGTAATGATACCACAAATAGACAGTTGAAAATATTAGAAGTGTACCAATTGGAATAAAGAAATATCTTGACCTGCTTTTTAGTTTTACCGAAAGGTACATTACAAGTAAAGTTATCATTGTATGCCCGCTTGGGAAAACATCGCGCTGCACTATCGCTGCAGGATTTGGAGTGCCCGGAGGAATTGACTCACCAATATTTACAAAATCTCTCAGATAGTGTGTCAGCCATATTCCAGGAAGCTGAATATTCAAAAGAGAGAAATCGTGTAATGTGAAACGCGGACCAACCCCCGGCAAAGCAAAATATCCTATGTATGATAAATAGAAGCCATAAATAATCGAAAAAATTGCATATTCAAAAACAATTCTTTCCTTATTCCTGAGCAGGAATAAACATAATAAAATCGGCAGGAGATAAAAACTTCCGTAGATAATCTGAAGTATTTCAGTCAAGAGAGGAAAGGCAAATTTTTGTAAAACCTGAGTCGGATTCGCACCAAATATCCAGTAATCGATTTTGATAAACAGCCAATCGAAATCGTGCGGACGAAGCGGGTGAATCATAAAATAAAGTTCTTTAAAGGTAAGTAGTACAAGTGGTGCTATATACCAATAATGAAATATTTTTATGATAGTGCTGTTGTATCTGCTCTCAAGATAGGTGATGATCATCACCATTGATATTACGCCGCAATTAATAATTAAGAGCTGATCCCAAACAGCAATCTTTTCAAAAAAGATGATATTAATGAAACTAAGCAGTATGAAAAATAAAATGATTACAAGATCAAATGCTTTGAATGTTTTTAAAAAGGACTTTAAGTCGTTCATCTGCCAGTTGAATTAATAAAAAAATCAGCCGAAGCTTAATTACTTAGTTTTTTGAGGGCAAATTCTGCAAGTGTAATAAAATCGCCGGGTTCAAGTTGTTCCGCACGCAATGAAAGGTCGATCCCGGAGTCAGCAAAATTTATTTCTTTAAATATACTATTACTTAATGAATTTTTTAAGGTTTTTCTTCTATTTCCAAAGCAGGCTTTTACCATGCGTATGAAAGTATTATTAACATTTTCCGATGATTTAAGTTCCCTAAATTTTAGGTGGACAACAGCGGAATGTACCTTGGGCTTAGGATAGAAGACATTTGGTGATACTTTGAAGCAATAATTGACCTCTGTGAAGTATTGTAATATTACAGCAAGAATTCCGTAATCTTTCGTGCCTTTTTTGCCCTGCATTCTTTTAGCGACCTCATGCTGAACCATTAAAACCGCATCTTCCACTACATCTTTGTGTTCAATCAGGTGAAATATTATAGAAGAAGTGAGATTATACGGGATATTCCCCGAAACTCGTAACTTTTGCCCAATTGTGGCGTATTTATGCAGATCAATATTGAGAAAGTCATCTCTGATTAAATTTAATCCCTGGAATTTTTCTTTAAGATCATCAGCTACGCGCTTGTCAATTTCTACGGCAGTAATTTGCGGGACTCTCTCAAGCAGTTTTTCTGTCAGTGCGCCCTGACCCGGTCCAATCTCCATTATATTTTCGCCGGTTTTGGGATCAATTTCATCCACAATTTTTGTAAGGATATTATTATCCTGAAGATAATTTTGTCCGAATCTTTTTAGTGGCCTGATTTTATCCATTTGTGTAAATTTTATTTAGAGATATAATCTAATGACTAAAGTAATTAATATTTTATAGAAGTCATTATAACATTTTAAGAAAACTGGTCTTCAATTTTTTGCAGTTCTTCGGAAAGCCTCGACCATTCAGCAAGTTTATAATTTAGTTTTTCTTTTATACTCTTATATTCAAGAGTAATTTCTTTTGTCTTTTCTGTGTCAGCATATATTTTTTCATCCGCAAGAGTTTTTTCGAGTTCTTTTTCTTTATTTTCCAGATAGGCAATTTCTTTTTCCAATTTATCAATATCTGAAATCAAATTTTTTGTTGCCTTATATTTTTTTTGCCTGTTTTCAGCCTCAAGCCTTTTCTGTTCTTTTCTTGAAGCACTTTCCGAATCAGCTTTTTTATTTGCGACTATTTTCTTTTCGCTTTCAGCCTGCTCTTTTCGTTTATCGAGATAGTAATCAATTCCATCGTCGTAGATTTTTAGCTGACCCTTTCTAATATCAACGACTTTATTTGCAATCGGGTTTAAAAAATCGACATCGTGAGAGACAAGTATTAATGAACCGGGAAAATCAACAAGTGCCTGTTGTAAAATTTCTTTCGATGAAATATCAAGATGGTTCGTAGGCTCATCAAGTATAATAAAATTTGCTTTTGTAAGTAGAATTTTAGCGAGTGCGACCCTGCTTTTTTCTCCTCCTGAGAGCACTCCGACTTTCTTAAAAACGTCATCGCCGCTAAATAAAAATGATCCCAAAAGTGATCTTAGCTGGCCTATGGTTTTGTTCTCAGCAATTCCTTCCACTGATTCAATAATATCCAAATCCGGGTTGAGATTATCGGCCACGTCCTGTGCATAATATGATATAATTGTATTGTGGCCGATTTTACGTTCACCGGAATCAAAATCAATTGTCCCTGCAATTATTTTTGAAAGTGTGGTTTTGCCGGCCCCATTCGGTCCAACAAAAGCAATTTTGTCGCCCTTTGCAACTGTAAAATCCAGTCCGTCAAATAATTTGTTTTCTCCAAAAGATTTGTTAATGGATTTTAATTCCATATTTATTTTACCACTTGGGGGAGGGGACGGAAACTTTATATAAATATCATCTTTGCTGTCAGGAAGCTCAATCAGCTGAACTTTTTCAAGTTGTTTAACCCTGCTCTGTACCTGTTTGGCCTTTGTAGCTTTATACCGGAATCTCTCAATAAATTTTTCTGTTTCTTTTATCTTTTTTTGCTGAAGCTGATATTGGTTCTCAAGTTGTAAATCTCTTTCGTTTTTGAACTTTAGGTAAGCATCGTAATCACCGTTAAATGTGTTAAACTTTCCTAAAAAGATTTCCAGGGTTTTTTCAGTTACTTCATTGACAAAATGTTTATCGTGTGAAACTATTAGCAAGGCGCCCTTATAACCTTTTAAGAAACTTATAAGCCAATCTAGAGAATCAAAGTCGAGGTGATTGGTGGGTTCATCCAGAAGGAGAATGTCGTTCTGTGAAATTAGAATTTTGGCCAAAGCAATTCGCATTTGCCAGCCACCCGAGAAATGATTTGTTAATTTTTCAAAATCATTTTCTTCAAATCCCAATCCGGTTAAGATTTTTTCTATTCTCGCCTCGGCGCTGTATGAATCAAGTTCTTCCAGCCGGTGGTGAACTTCTCCTAACTGATGTATTAAATCTTTGTGTTTGTCAGGAGACAAGTTTTTGTCTGAAAGTTTATCTGTAATTTCTCTTTCTTTATTTTGAAGACTGACAATGTTGGTCAGAGCTGACTTTGCCTCGTCCAGAAGTGTTTTTCCTGCATGCGTTACATTGTCCTGTGGAAGATAACCTACGGTTACATCTTTTTGTTTTAGTATTTTTCCGGATTCCGGCTGTATTTCACCTTTAATGATTTTTAGTAATGAAGATTTACCGGTACCGTTTGCACCGACAAGTGAAATCTTATCACCGGAATTAATTTTGAAATTTACATCCTGGAAAAGATATTTTCCATTGAACTGGAGTGAAATTCTTGAAAGATCTATCATTTGAAGCTAAACCGGAGAATGCTAAAGTTATTCATGTAATACTGCTACTTTTCCTGTGATAACATTGTTACCTTCTTTATCATAAGCCACAATCAGGTATACACCGCTGCTTACAAGTTCACCTCTGTCGTTTCTTCCATCCCAGAAAGCAATATTTCCACCGGGTGAAGACATCTCGCGAACGAGTTTTCCTGAAATGGTGAGAATTTTTATATCTGAATCTTTTACAAGCCCTTTTATAGTTAATTGATTTTGTCCGGAAGTTAACCTAAAAGGACTTGGGTAGACTGACAAACTTGAAAATTCAGATTGTGGTTTTTCAGCAGAAGTTTTTAATGCTGTTATTCCATCATTTGTTCCTGCATAAACAATTCCGCTGTTTACATCAATTGCCAGGCTTACAATCTGATCTGACAGCAAAGCGCTGTTCTTTGTATTATAAGCTGCCAAAAGAGAAGAACCATCAGAATTTACCAATAACAAGCCGCCGTTAGTGCCTATCCATTTCTGATTTAGTCCATCAACTGCGATGCAGTTAACAGTTTGCTGACTTAGTGTAAAAACATTGTTGATTTTCAGGCTATTTGTACCGGTAGCAACGGATCTTAAATTTGTAATAACATTTGCACCTGAGCTTGTGCCAACCCAAAGATCTCCGCGATTATCAACAACCATTGAGTTAATCAAATTGCTGTTTAATCCACTTGATGTAGAAATAAATCCGGAAATATCGTCATTTGAATTATTGAGAGTGCCGTTTTCATTAAAGAAGTATAAACCGGCTCGCCTTGAATCCTGGCTGCAATACCATTTGGTACCGCTTTGATCAATAACCAGGTTAAAATGTTTTTCCAGGGTTAAATTTACTTCAGCAGAGACTTTAATATGATACCAGTTTTTATCTGCTGAATAAACACTTAATGTATTCCCATCGCCCGGCCAGTAATTCATTACCCATAAATTATTTTTTGTATCAACTGCAAAACCTGTAATTACCAAGAATTTAGCATCAGCCGGTATTCCAACTAATCCGGTTCCGGTAGTATCAAATGATGTTATCTGATTGTTCGACACTTTTATAAATCCTGCACCCCAACTACCAAAGTAAACCGAATTATCGGGTGCTGCGTAAACCCTGTAGAAATCATTTGATTTCAACTCTGAGTTATCTGATCTATTAAAATTAGTCCATTCAGATCCGTCAAATTTATAGAATCCTACTCCATTTCCATCTTTCCCGCTTGCTGACCATAAATTGGCTTTTGAATCTACGACCATAGAAGGAAACTGGTTAGCTGTTGGACCGTTTGGCTTTATGTAATTTTCAGCAGCAGATCTTTTTGCTATAAAAATACCTTTCTGGCTAGCAGCGATAGCGCCCATAGTTTGTGAATATCCTAATTTCAACAAATTTGCACTTGCCGATCCGTCTAACGTATAAGCCGTATTATTTTTATAAACATCTATTTCATTATCCACAAGTATTAGAAGTGAATCACCTGTAGCAAGAATATCTTTAATATTTCTATTATTGAATTGAGGTAAAAATGAGCTCCAGGATGTTCCATCAAACTGTGCCAGGCCTTTATCAGTTGCGGCAATTATTTTGCCATCAAATGAAGTTACACGTAAAGCATTATCAGAAGGCAAACCGTTGGCTGAAGTATAAACATTCCAGGAATCTGGAGCAGATAAATTTACTGCACCGGCCTTTTGAATTCCTATCCCGAACTGTGTACATACATAAAAAAGATTGTTCTTATATGCGCTGTTAACTTTTATGTTAGAAGTCAAATTTCCGAATCGGAAATAAGTATCGAAGAAAACCAAATTTTTAGAATCAACAAGTGATACGCCGAAGTCGTGAGAAATAATAATTGTATCTCCTGAAACTTCTTCATCATTTATCTGTTTGCTGCTTCGGCCGGAATTAAAAATATCCAGTATTGGCTGGGTGGTTTTATTTGAAGGATCATAAACATTTAGTGTACCGTCGGTGCTTCCGAACCAGATATTTCCGGAATTATCAATTGCAACGGCGGAAAGTGAAATACTATTTAAACCATCAACCTTATTAACTGTAGTAAAAGAACCGTTTTCAGTATTATAGAAGAATCCTCCTCCTGTTGTTGCCGCCCAAATGCCATTTGCCCCAACTCTTACACCAGTGATGTTTTTCATATCAGTGTAATTTTTAGAATAGCTGATTTGCTGCGGAAATGTGTTAGAGTAACAGAGAGCTATAAAGAGGAGAACTATAATTCTTCGCATTAAAAATCCTGCTTTTTACATAATAGAATTAAGGTTTTATTACTATCGCTAAATTATGAAAATTTCCTTTTAAAGGATATAAATTATTCTTGTACTTTTAAGATTTAGATGTGAAAATGCCGGGTTAAGTCAGGATAATTTTTTGAATAAATCGATCATCTCTAATGCAGTAATTGCAGATTCTCTGCCTTTGTTTTCCCCTTTAGTGTCTGCTCTTTCTACTGCCTGATCTACAGTGTCTGTAGTGAGAACTCCAAAAATAACGGGTAATTGATATTTAAGTGAAACGTTAAGAATTCCATTATTTGCCGCGCCCGCTACATATTCAAAATGAGGCGTGCCACCTCTTATAACGGCGCCAAGACAAATTATTGCATCATATTTTTTGAGTGAAGCAAGTTTATCTGCAGTAACAGGAAGTTCAAATGCACCGGGTACTTTATAAACATCAATGTTTTCCTGCGGGACATTATGTTCTTTTAAACCGGAAAGTGTACCTTCTAATAATTTTTGTCCAATAAATTCATTGAAAAGGCTCATTACAATTGCAATTTTACAATTCTTTCCGTCTGCTTTTCCTCTGATAATTTCCATTGTAAGTTAGAATTTTTAAGCTGTTGATTTAATAAGTCTTTTTTTCATTGCTTCGAGAGATGAGTACGAGGTATAAAAACGGCCAAAATTACCATCGTCATTTCTTTGACCGCCGTGATAATCTGATCCACCTGATTCGAGCAAATAATATTCGCTGACAATGCCTTTATAAAATTTAACTTTTTGTGCAGGATGAGAAGGGTGGTAAACTTCTATACCATCAACACCAGATTCAATCAAATCTTTCAGCATATCTTCCTGCATAAATGCCGGATGCGCTATAAAGGATAAACCTCCGGCATCTGTAATAATTTTATAGGCACTTTCGGGGGAAAGATGAACTTTCTTTTCATATGCCGGACATCCGTTACCGATATATTTATTAAAGGCCTCGTAATATGAAGAAACAAGTCCCTTTGCATGCATAGCTTTTGCTATATGTGGACGACCTATTGCGGAGTTTTTTGCTATATCCATTACATCATCAAATGTCAGGTGAAGTCCAAGGGTATCGAGCTTTTCTAATATCCTTTCGGCTCTTTTTACTCTTTCTTCTCTAAAAAATTGAAGATATCTTTTAAACTCAGGGTCCTTAATGTTTATAAAATATCCCAGTATGTGAACTTCCTTCCCGTTAAATTCAGAACTGATTTCAACCCCGGGAATAACTTCAACACCAACAGAATTTCCTGCTTCAATTGCTTCTTCAATTCCATTAGTGCTATCGTGGTCAGTAATACTGATTGCTTCCAGGCCTAATTCTTTAGCTTTAGTAACAATCTCAGAAGGGGAGTAGACACCGTCTGAATGATTTGTATGCATATGTAGATCTACTTTCCCGTCCATTTCAATTCTTTTTTAATGATAAAGTTCTTTGAATTTATCGAATTCCTTTACCCTGATGTTCTGGCCCTCAATTTCGATTAATCCTTTTTTGGCAAAGGAATGAAGCGTACGTCCAATAGTTTCTCTCGAGGTACCTGCCATATCAGCAAGCGCTTGATGATCAGGAGGATTTTCAATTTCTAAACATCCGTTCTTAATTTTACCAAGGTTATCAACCAGTTCAATTAATACTGAGGCAACTTTTCCTTCAGAAGATTTTAGAGAATTTGCCTTCATTTTCATGCTACAAGATCGAAGTTTTTTTGTCAGTTCGCTTAAAAGGGAAATCGAAATCCCGGGATTTTTCTTTAAGAGATTAAGGAATTCATCCCTGTTAATAATAAAAACTTCAGAATCTTCCTGAGCTGTTATGTTAACTGTTGGAGGGAGTCCGTCAAGAATGGAAGTTTCGCCCCAGTAATCTTCCTCTTCCACAATATCAAGAGTAACCTCATTTCCGCCCTCACTCATTTTGGTGAGTCTCAAGCTTCCTTTTAATACAACTATTAGTGCTGAATCGGATTGTTTCTCAAAGAGGATTACAGCATCTTTGTTGAATTTTTTCGTTTCCCCAAGTTTTTCAATATCAGAGAGGACATTAAAATCAAGGCCTGAGAAAATAGGTATCTTTGCTAAAAAG
Source organism: uncultured Bacteroidota bacterium (assembly GCA_963783855.1). Taxonomy (GTDB): domain Bacteria; phylum Bacteroidota; class Ignavibacteria; order Ignavibacteriales; family Ignavibacteriaceae; genus JAKAGZ01. The sequence continues at coordinate 120,226 of CAWAPE010000008.1, read as the reverse complement.
CCGCCATTTTCCGGCATATTTTACGCCTTTTCTAAAAATAAACAAAAAGTAATATACCTTTGAGCCCTCTGAAAGTCAAACAAAGACAGAAATGTCCGATCTCTATAATTACTTCAACCAGCATAAAAAACATTGATCAAAATTACCTTAATATGCCTTAAACACTTCAAAAAACATTGCTTTTTTAGCCTTATGTGTCTATTTTTAATGTCTTAAAATTTTTAATCAAATTCTGGAGAAGAATGTATTATGGCTATGATGGCCAAGATGAGAAGTTTGGCACCTGCCTTTATTATTACTGTCGGTGTGCTGTTTGTTCTTTTTATGGTAATTTCAGATTCAAGTGTATTGGAAGCACTGGGAGGCAGGACAAATGATGTTGGTTCTGTAAACGGTGAAACAATTTCTTACCAGGAATTTTCAAAGATACTCGATCAGCAGAGAGAAAATCAGAAAGCCCAGACCGGGAAGGATGTTGATGAAGATAATATGACTCAATTCCGTAACCAGGTGTGGGATGCCGTTGTAACTCAAAAATTGCTTGAACAACAAATAGAAAAATACGGTATTACCGTTTCTGATCAGGAAATAAAGGACATCATCTTAAGCGACAATCCTCCGGATTTTCTTAAAAAAAGTTTTATCGATTCTACAGGGCAGTTTAACGCAGCGCTTTACAAGCAGGCTCTAATGGATACGAGAAACAGCCAGGCTTTAATTCAGGCTGAAGAAGTTGTCAGGCAAAACTCGATGAATGAAAAGCTCCAGAGTATGCTGCTGGCATCAATTACTGTTAATGATGCTGAGATTAAAAGAAACTTTATAGATGAAAACACCGACATAAAAGTAAAGTATGCCGAAGCAACTTTTGCAATGTTTCCTGATTCAATGTTCACCGTTACTGATGAGGAAATGCAAAACTATTACAATGAAAATCTTGATAAATTTAAAGTAGATGCTCAAAGAAAATTAAAATATGTTTTTTTCCCAACAACTGCCTCTGCTCTTGATTCACAGGGAGTGAAAAATAATCTTGAAAGTGTAGCTGATCATTTTAAACGTGATACCGCAAGTTTCAAATCTTACATCAATATTTATTCTTCCGAACCATATTCACAAGACACACTCGATCTTAATCAATTCCCCGCAGGTGCAAGGGATATGATTGCTAATTCTTCTCCGGGACAGTTGGTAGGTCCGGCGCCGGGTCCTAAGGGCTATGTATTATATCGAGTGATTGCTAAACTTCGATCTTCAAAAACATTTTATAAAGTATCTCACATTCTGATTAATAAAGAAAGTGATGATGCAAAGAACAAAGAAGAAGCAAATAAAATCTATGATGAATTAAAACAGGGCGCTGATTTTGCAATATTGGCAAAAGAAAAATCAGCTGATCCTTCCAGCGCTGTAAAAGGCGGAGATATTGGCTGGATTGGTAAAGGCGAAACAGTACCTGAATTTGAAAAGGCAGTTTTCAATGGGCCTATGGGAGTGGTGCAAAGACCGGTTAAATCCGGATTTGGTTACCACATTATAAAAGTTACAGGAAAAATTAATTATAAATATGTTGTTGAAAAAATTGTTACTCCTGTAAATGCTTCAGCCACTACAAAAGACGACAGAAAAAATGCAGCAAGCGATTTTGCTTATCTTGCTCAGAAAAATGATTTTTCAAAAGAAGCTGAAATTGCTCATTATACAATTAAGGAAACAACGCCTTTCAAAAAGGATGCATTCTTCATTCCGGGTATTGGCGTTAATAAGAGAATCATAGATTTTGCCTTTGATAATGACCTAAATACCATAAGTGATGTTTTCTCAGTGCAGAATGGTTATGTTGTTGTGATGGTATCGGACGTTATCAATCCAAAAGTTAAAACTTTTGATGAAGTAAAAGCACAGATCAGACCTGATTTACTTAAAGAGAAGAAGGAACAAAAAGCCAAAGCACTGGCTGAAAATATAAAAGCCCGGGTAGGCAATGATATTGATAAAGTAAGTTCTCTATTTCCAAATGTTAAGTTTGATACTACAGGTTCATTTAAGCCCGGCGGAGTAGTTCCGGGAATTGGCAAGGATTATGCTTTTATAGAAACAAGCCTGAACGAGGGAATCAATAAAGTCTCAGCCCCGGTAAAAGGAATAAGCGGATATTATCTTATTGATGTTACCTACAGAACACCGTTTGATTCTACGAAGTTTTCAATCCAGAAAAACAGTATACGCGATAAAATATTGCAGCAAAAGAAAGGCACTTTCTTTAACGAATGGCTGGCAAAACTTAAAAAAGATGCTGATATTGTTGATAACAGATATATATTTTACGGACAATAAATAAATTAGTAATATTTATAAGAACCCCATTCTATGTAAGAATGGGGTTTTTTATTTTAAATAAAAATAGTAAACTTAAGCAGTTATTCTTATTTGGGTTATACTATGAAAGTAAGGTTTGCAGTATTTATAGTTCTTTTTATTGTTCTGTCCGCTTCCGGAACAAATGCACAATATAATAATAGAAATTTTAGTGTAAGCCTGAATGGTGTTTATACTACAACCGCGCAGATATTTTTATACCCCAATTCATCTGATCCCGTCCTTAGGAATAACTCAACTGAAATTACACACCTACTCAATCCCAGCTTTGATATACGTTACCGACTAACTGATGATTTAATAATTGGCCTCAGTACTGAGTATATGAAAAAAACTACGACGGATAGAATCACAGCATTTGCTAATAACAGTACAGTTTCAATTCCGGTAAATGATGGATTTGAATTAATCCCTGTTGAATTAACAGTTTACTATTTGCTTCCGTTTTCTACTGATAATTTTAAGTTTCTAATGGGCGGCGGCGGTGCTTATTATTACGGAAGCCAGATCAGAAAAATTAGTGATGTGGAAGGAATTACAACAGGCCGGGATTTTGCCTACGGTATTCATGTTGTTGCCTCGATGGATTATCTCCCACTACCATTTTTATCGGTCAGACTTGAAATGAAATTCAGAGATCCGCAATTTAATCTTACAAACACCTACACTAAAAACCCGTTTGACTACAACGGCCAGACCATAACTTTACCACAAAATAAATTTGATACCAGGATAAATGTTGATGGAATTTCATTTATCCTTGGTACGGTTTTCCACTTCCAGTTATAGCATCCTGTATCTCCTTTCCTTCCGTGATTTATTTGAAAATAAATTGATAACTTGTATGTGTTAAATAAACTATTAATTTTATCCTATCTATTATGAAAGCTAAAATCATTTACCTGGCAGGGTTTATGGGCTCCGGCAAGAGTACGATTGGGCCAATTGTGGCGAATTCTTTGGGCTGGGATTTTGCTGACCTTGACAAGGTAATTGAAAAAAAACTAAATAAAAAAATAGGGGATATCTTTGCTGAAAAAGGAGAGACTGAATTCAGAAAACTGGAAAGGGAAATTTTGAAGGAAATCTCTTTGTCTGAACATATGATAATTTCTCTGGGCGGAGGTACGATAGTAAATCAAAAAAATATTGATTTTATGAAGTCTAAAGGGAAAATTATCTTTCTTGAGGCTTCACCGGAATCATTTTATAAAAGGCTCAGATTTAAGAATGACAGGCCTATATTAAAAAATGAGAATGATGAAACCTTGTCGCAGGAAGAACTAAAAAACAGAATCAATAATCTGCTAAATTATCGAAGTAAATTTTATAACCAGGCGGATTTTAAAATTCAGACTGACGGAATATCGATAGGCAAAACTGTAGATAAACTTGTGAAGATATTAACAAGAGATTTATAAAATAGGGAGTTAGGTCTTTGAAAAAACTATTAGTAAAAACTGATTCTTCCACATATCCTGTAATAATTGGTACCGAAATATTTAATAATCTGAATAAGATTATTAATAAGGAGAATTTATACAAAAATGTTTTTGCTATAGTGGACGGAAATGTACTTAGATTATATAAAAAGAAACTAGAAATAGTTCTAAGAAATTATTCTGATAAATTTAGTATTTATTCCCTGAAACCCGGAGAGTTATCAAAATCATACAGGATAATAAACGATATTTATTCTCATTTATTGAAGGATAATTTTGGGCGTGATACTATTATTATAGCAATTGGTGGGGGCGTAACGGGCGATATTGCAGGATTTGTTGCCTCAACTTTTATGAGGGGTGTTCAACTGGTTCATATTCCTACAACACTGATTGCAGACGTTGACAGTGCAATCGGTGGGAAAACAGGATTTAACTTGAATGATCGAAAAAACATAATTGGTACTTTTTATCAGCCACAAATGGTAATTACAGATACTGATTTTCTGAATACTTTGCCCGAAAGGGAAGTTATTTCAGGACTTGGGGAAATTATTAAATATTCATTTCTGATTGATGTTGATTTCCATAAAACTGTATTAAATATTTTGCCTGAATTTCAAAACCTTAAAACGGCAACAATTGAAGATTTGATATTTAAATCTGTAAATTTTAAATCTTCTGTTGTAACCGCAGATGAAAAAGAAAGTGGAATCCGGAAGATCCTGAATTTTGGGCACACATTTGCCCACGCATTTGAAAGCGAAATTAATTTTAGGATAAAGCACGGTGAAGCGGTAATAATGGGAATTATTTCTGCTCTTTATTTATCAAATCGTGTCGGATTATTTAATAAACAAAAGCTGGATAAATTTTTAGAAATGTTTGAATTAATAAAATTACCAGCGAAACTAAAAAAATGTAATACTACGAATCTTTACAAGATAATGGCTCACGATAAAAAGAACAGGGCAGGCAAGATTAAGTTTGTACTTTTGCAGGATATCGGTAAAATAGTAACGGATGTAGAAGTCAGTAAATCGGATGTTCAGATAGCTATTAATTCAGCACAAAAATTTATCAGTTAATGAAAAAAATCCTGTTATTAATTTATATCTTATCCGGCCTGATTTATTGCCAGCCGAAAGATGAAGTTCGTGCAGTTTGGGTTACAACTGCCTATAATCTTGACTGGCCAAAAACTTATGGTGAAGAGAATCAGAAAATGGAAATAATAAATCTATTTGATGCCTTAAAGGATGCTAATTTTAATACTGTGTTTTTCCAGGTTCGGGCAAGAGGGGATTTAATATACCCATCCAAAATAGAACCATGGTCAAAATCAATTCTGAGTAAATTAAATGGTAAGCCAGAATACGATCCTCTAAAATTTATTATTGTAGAAGCTCATAAACGGGGACTTGAAATTCATGCCTGGTGGAATGTCTTTAAAGTCTATGGAAAAGGGGAGCCCGATAAATCAGATTCAGAGCACGTAATAAATAAACATCCTGAATTTTGTAAAAGATACGGTGAACAATGGTGGATTGATCCGGGGATACCATCTGCAAGAAAATACCTGCTTTCCGTAGCTGCCGAGATGCTGCACAATTATGATTTAGATGGAATCCATCTGGATTACGTCAGATACCCTAATCCCGATTTTAATGATAGCGTTACTTACAGAAAATATGGTAATGGAGATAATAAGGATGATTGGCGAAGAAACAATGTTACCGATTTTGTAGAAGCATTATATGATTCAATTCAGAGTATTAATCCAAAAATAAAATTGGGCTGCGCGCCACTTGGTATCTATAAAAATTCTGAAAATGGTTATTCAGGTTGGGAAGCTTTTGCTGATACCTATCAGGACCCGGTTAGATGGATAAGGGATAAAAAACTTGATTACGTTTCTCCACAGACATACTGGAAGATTAATTCTTTACCAAATTTTAGCGGGACTTTAAGAAGTTGGGAAAATCTTATTAGTGAAAGACAAATTTTCCCTGGCGTGGCAGCTTTCAAAACTGAAAACGATAAAAACTGGCCGTTGAAAGAATTATCTGCACAAATCGATTCAGGCCGGGTTTTTGGGGTAGAGGGACAGGCTTTTTTTCGTGCAGAAAATCTTTTAGAAAATAATAAAAATATTCTTTCCTTTTTAAAAAGTGGTGTCTATAAATATCCTGCTAATATTCCGCCTATGCCCTGGAAGGACCAAATAAAACCACTTCCGCCAACTGGGCTAACCTCATTTCGTAATTCAGTATCACAATACACGCTTTTCTGGAGAACTCCTACCAATTCAATTGACGGCGATACAGCCTCTTACTATAACATTTACATCGGTAAAACAATCCTGTTAGATTTGGATGATCCTGGAAATATTTATCATTTACGTTTACCAGCTGGCGCAAATTATTTTGATATAAATTTAAGCTCTTATGCAGAGGGTAAATATTTTATTTGTATAACATCTTTGGACAGGGGAAATAACGAAAGCATACCTTCCGATGTTATTCCCATAGTATTAAAAAAATCTGTTAGCGTTGTTAAAAATAGGGAGAGATAATTATTTTAGAGAGGGTAAACTGTCGGACTTTGAGGGCTTAAAGTCCGACAGTTTGTGTGTGCCAAATGAGGGATGTTTTGCTTAAAACTATTTTCTGTAATAGGTTATTCAATTGTCGTGCCGTTCTATTTATTTTGATTTTATCTAAATATCAAACAATAATTAATGACTTGCCTGAATTAGTCGGTAATAATTACCTTATCAAAAGAATTACTACCTGTAAAATATGCAAAATCTTGAGTACTTGATTTATACCTAATGACTTATTTGAAAGGTAGGCTGTCGGATTCTAAGCTCTCAAAATCCGACAGTCTAATTTGTGTGCTAAAATGTGTGAGGAAGTTTTGCTTAAAACTATTTTCTAATCATTAAAAAACAACATTTATGCCAGCTCAAATATTCTGTTTTTGCTAAATTTTTAAAGGATATGGCAATCTCAGTTAAATACACTGGTATAAATTGTAATTATTCTGATACAGATAAAATTGAAATTATGAGGGTTTATTTAGCAGAATCTTAAATGTTGTACCTTCCCCTGGAATTGAACTTTTAACAAAAATTTTTCCTCCATGGTAACTTTCGATAATTCGCTTTGAGAGGCTCAGGCCAAGCCCCCAGCCTCTTCTTTTTGTAGAATAACCGGGCCTGAATACATCTTTTCTTCTTTTCAGATCGACTCCTTTGCCATTATCAGAGACTTCAATTTCCACGTGACTTCGGGATTCATATACGTTAATTGAAATTCTACCTTTTTTTGAATGATCAATTGCATCAAGTGCGTTCTTTACAAGGTTTTCTATTACCCAGTCAAATAATTCAGAATTTAGTTCTGCATAAACTTCACGATTTCCGGAAATACTAAGTTCAACATTTTTTCCTGATTGCGGCAATCTTCTTTCAAAATATTCTACGATGGCGGCAATTTCCTCATAAACAATTTTCTTTTTGATTTCGGGCTTAGCACCAATCTTAGAGAATCTGTAGGTAATCTTATTCAGTTTTTCAACATCGCTATCAATTTCATCAGCAATATCCAGAACTTTATCAGGATCGCTGTAATTTAATTTCAGCATTTCAAGCCAGCCCATCAGGCTGGAGATTGGTGTACCAAACTGGTGTGCTGTTTCTTTGGCCATTCCCACCCATATACTGCGCTGCTCAGTACTTTTAATATTACTGAAACCAATATAACCCAGTATTATAAAAAGTGCCGCAATTATAATTTGCAGGTAGGGATAAAATTTTAATTGATTAATAAGTGAGGAGTCTCCATAATGAATTCTTGTAAGCACCAGTGTATCCGCATAAGTTACTATAATCGGCTGGTGTATCTTATCCATTTCCTTCACTTTTTCATCTAAAAATGATCTTAATTCTTCTTTTGTAAGAGTTGTATCATACTTAATATTCCTGATGTCTTCACGTCCAAACGTAATCTTATTATTGGCGTCAGTTAAAATTAATGGAAAATCGATAGGCTTAATAATGTTATCAAAAAGGAAAGTAATATCCGCATCCTGGGTCAGAGTGTTAGCAAGATACTCAATACCCTTTGCATAAAGTTGTACAATTACTCTTTCTTTATTCTGAAGTTTTGTGACGAGATTTTGGGTATAGTAAAGTGTTCCGCCCGCTATAACCAGAGCGAGAATTAGAAGGAAAATCTTTAGTCTTAATGAAGTTGAACCTGTGGACATTTTTTATGGAATATCCCTGGTAATTAATATTCTTAAACTGAATAATCTATAGTTGCTGAGGAACTAATCAGGAGGCAACGTAAAATGTCTGTTTTCGTTTTGGCCCTACTGAAATTATATCAATTTTAATATTTGCTTCCTTGGCAATGAAATCAAGATAATCTCTGGTTTGTTGAGGAAGATCTTTATAAGCCAAACAATTTGAAATATCTGTTTTCCAGCCTGGCAATGTTTTATAAACCGGCTCTACTGCTGAAAGTCTGTCTACATCAGTTGGAAATGATTTAAGGATTTTTCCATTAAGTTTATATCCAACACAAACTTTAATCTCATCAAAATCGCTCAACACATCAAGCTTGGTTATTGCTACAGAGTCAATTCCGTTTATCATCTGTGAATATTTTACAAGTGCTGCGTCAAACCATCCACATCTTCTTGGCCTTCCGGTTGTTGCGCCAAATTCAGCACCTACTTTTCTCAGTTTTTCACCGTCATCATCAGATAACTCACTGGGGAAGGGGCCGTTTCCTACTCTTGTGGTATATGCTTTTACAATTCCTACAACATTATCAATTTTTGTAGGTGGAATGCCGGTGCCTGTACACGCTCCTCCTGATGTTGGGCTGGAAGAAGTAACATATGGATAGGTCCCATGGTCAACATCGAGCAGTGCACCCTGGGCGCCTTCGAGTAATATTGATTTACCTTTTGAAATTGCTTCATTTAAGAAGGCCGGAACGTCTTTAATGTACTTATCTATTGCTTTATCAAATTCCAGGTATTGCTCAATAATCTCTTCTACATCCAGTCCTTTGCTATCATAAACTTTTTCCAGTAGCCTGTTTTTTTCCTCCAGGTTTTCCCTGATCTTTTGTTCGAGTATTTTTTTGTTTAAAAGATCAACTATCTTAATTCCTTTTCTTGCGTATTTATCAATATAACAAGGACCAATACCTCTGCCTGTAGTTCCAATTTTCTTGCTTCCTTTTTCATTTATTGAATCCAGCAGTTTATGGTAAGGCATTATCAGGTGAGCATTATGGCTAATGAATAATCTTCCATCAACTTTAATCCCGTTTTTCTCGAGAAGGCTTATTTCTTCCAGAAGTGCCGTAGGATCAATTACAACACCGTTGCCTATAACGCAAATTACATCTTTACGAAGAATGCCTGACGGAATTAAATGAAGGATATATTGTTTTTCACCAATGGCTACAGTGTGTCCTGCATTTGCGCCCCCCTGGTATCTTGTAACAATATCAAAATTTTCGCTGAGGATGTCGACAATTTTTCCTTTGCCCTCATCTCCCCACTGACTGCCGACTAGAACAGTTACACTCATTTATATTTCCCGAATTGTCTTGTTAAACAAAATAAAAACTCCGAATTACAGGAATCCGGAGTTTTTCTATTAATCAAAATTCTAATAAAAAATTATTTGGTAAAAGTTTTTAATGCTTCGTCAACTGAATCAAATGATTCAAAAATTGTTATCAATTTTGTAATTATCAATAAACTTTGAATTTTTTCAGTAGTACCGGCAAGCTTTAAACTTCCGCCAGCTTTTTTCATTGTTGTAAGTCCACTTATTAACATACCCAAACCGGAGCTGTTCATAAATTTGACAGCAGATAAATCAAGAATTATATTTTTCTTGTCTTCATCAATGTACTTATGAAGCATATCATTAAATTCCTTTGTTTCTTCACCACCCATCACATTTCCCTTTAATTCCATTATGACAGCTTCGTACTTTTCGGTAGTTTTTACTTTCATGAATATCTCCTGATTTTTGTTTGTTAATTTAATCGAATGGACATATTCATGCAACTAAAAGAACCTAAATAATTGCTGAAAAAATGATCTTTTTGAGTATATACAGATATTGGTTATTTTAAACGGAACATTAAAATGAACCTTGCGTCTAAAGAGGTGAATATCAGAAAAAATAAAGAAATATTGGAGTATTCCAAAGTTCCTGATACTGATGATGATTTTTCACTTATCAAACGGTTTAATGAAGGTGATGAATCTATTTTTCCCGGACTTGTGCGAAAACACAAGGAAAAGGTGAGGAATATTATTTACCTGACTTTGGGTAATATTAATTCTGTAGATGATCTGGCGCAGGAAGTTTTTATAGCAGTTTACAAGAATTTATCACATTTCAGGTTTGAATGCAGGTTTACTACCTGGCTTTACAGAATTACGGTGAATAAGTGCAAAGATCACCGTAGAAAAATGAAAATCCGGAATGTTTTTATTCCACTAAAAGAAACGGAAGAAGATTTAAAGTATTCACCCGACATAGATAGCGGAGAAATTCAGGATATTGTAAAAAAGGCTATCTCAAAATTGCCTGAAAAATTAAGAATCCCGCTATTATTGAAAGACATTGAAGGTTTCAGTTACCAGGAAATTGCAGAATTTGTAGAATGTGAAATCGGGACGGTAAAATCCAGAATATTCAGAGCGCGCGAAAGTTTAAGAGAATTGCTGAAGCCTTTTGAAAAGGAGCTGATGGTATGAAAAAGATAACGCAAAAAGAATTGGAATTAATTTCAGCATATCTTGATGGTGAATTATCAGATGAGGAAGCTGAAGAAATTGAAAAGAAAATAAATGAATCAGCTGAGTTTAAAAGCGAGTACGATAAACTAAAAAGAATTCAAACTCTTACTTCTTCAGCATACAGTAAAATACCGGAGTCCGAATATTTTGAAACACGGGTAATGCAGAAAGTTCATTCCGGTAATTCGACAAAGTTGAAAGTCAGAAGATGGATACCCATTGTCGGTATTACTGCATTAACGCTGGCATTAATGTTAATTCTGAAATTTAATCCCAGGGTGCTTGACGAACTTGTTGAACAGCAAAAAACAACTCTTGCTGGCTTTTATAAAGAAAATCTTCAGCCCTTACTATTTGCAGCAAATCTGACCAACGAAGATATTTTCAATTTTGCTTTTAATAAACAACTTCCACTCGATAAATCCCGTAACCAGTTTATTCGACTGGGTACTGACAGTACAGGCCGCGAATATTTTGAAATTAAAGAGATACCCGAAACTAAACCTGAAAACAATTTGCAACGGTTTGTTTCTGCTATGGATCTTAACGAGAGGCAAAAAGATCAGGTAGACTCAATCATTAGTTCTTATGCAAATGAACTGGAATCTCAGATATTAATTAACGAAAACAGCACAGTTGCTATAAATCCGAATTTATGGAATTATAACAAAGCATTAGTCGCTGATTTGCTGGCATTTGCGGAAAAAAGTAACAAAAAACAGTACGTAAAAATGGTCCCCGTTAGTTACAGAAATATTAACCAGCTAAAAGTTGTTCACGCAGTTAATGAAGTAAAAAACAGTAATAACAACAATTATATATTTGTAACTCCGGATACAGTTTTTTCAGAGAAATATTCCTTCGATAAAGATCAGTACAAAAAAGAAATGGAAAAAATGCAGAAGGATCTTAAGGAAGCTAAAAAGGAATTAAAAAACATCCAGTTCAATTTTGATTTTAAGGCCGATTCCAGCAAATATAATTCTCAGAATAAAATTGATAGTACGTGGATTAAGAATTTCCAGATTATGATTGATTCAAATTTCACAAGAATAAATATTCCCAGGATTACTGTAAACCCTAAAATGCCAAATTTTGACAGCATCTTTACAAGTTTGCACCTGGAAAAATTACCTGAAATGATGAAGGATTTTTCTTTCGAAATGCCAAAGAATTTTCCAAATAAAGGCGGCGAATTCAAGTTTAAATTTGGTGACGGTGATTCGACTCGTTCATTTAAAATAAATGTTCCATCAGTAAATGTAGATTCTATAATAAGAGTAAATATGAAAATGCTGGATACTCTGGATCTTAAATTACCGCAGAATTTTAACTTTAATCTAGATTCGTTGCTACAGAAAAGTAATTATTATAAATACATGGACTCAGATACATTAAAGAAGTTTGATAGCAAAAAATTCAAAGAGCAGATGAAAAAGGCACAGAAGGAAATGAAAAAAGAAATGGAAAAAATGAGAAAAGAGTTAAAGAAAAATAAGGTAAAACCGCCTTCTTTAGAGGAAAAATTAGATACTGTAAAAACCTGAAATTGACAAAATATCAACCAAATCTGTAAAATGGCTTAAACCTGCTATTTTGCTGCTATCCCTGTAATTATCCGTCCATACTACTTTCCTTTACTAATTTGCCTTCATCCTATATTTTATGTTAGTGAAAAATGCTCAAAAAGTGTTATTTTGTTAATTAGTGATGAAAATTTTCGTACAAATTAAATACTTTTTTGAGGATTTGGTTAAATAAAAATATATGGCGATAAATTTAAGAGATATTTTTAGAAATTTAAAACTTCAGACGTTCATTGGCGCGGCTATTATTCTACTTATTTATAAGCTGTTTTTGCCGTCCAACAGCTCGTTTGTTTTCAGGTTTGTTGGCGATATTCTTGTTCTTGTAACGACAGCCACGCTGGTAATATATTTTATTGAACAGCTGAGTTCAAAAACTATTAGCCCTCTTTCACTTGTTATGAATGTGGGCATTCTGAATGTGATTTTATTCTGCCTGATTAGTTTTTCGGGCTCTATTTTTGAATTGTTCTTTGAAAACGTGACTGAGAAAGTCCAAAATCCGGGATTTGTTCTATCGATTGCAGGCTTTATTTATGCTTTCCTGATCCTCGGGAGTATTGCATATATTTTCCTGGCATTTAAGGAACTATATTTTCTTAAGCAAAAGAGAAATGCAAGTACATATTTCAATACCATGATTGTATTTATAATACTTGCGTCAGTTTCTTATTCATTAAAGGACTATCCTGAACTTTCTTTTATAAAAAATACTTTTCTAATTGTAGCAATTCTTCTGATAATAATAAATTCCCTGAAGATTTCCTGGATTGCATTTCTTGTAAAAAAAGAAAAGATTTCTCTGCTGATTTTATCAGTTGTTATATCAATTCTTTTTGTGGTAAATCTGGTTAACAATACAGATGCGAATTTACATGGCAAACTTTTATATGGCTTTTCTCCGGCATTAGAACAATTAAGCACCATAATAATGATTTACGGGGCGATCTACTTTAGTATTTTGTTCTTTACTACATTATTCCATTTGCCAACTGCCGAAGCATTTGACAGAAAAGCGCAGGAAGTATCTTCTCTTCAGTATTTTAGCAAATTGATAACACAGGTACTGGATTTTAATGAACTTGGGGAAACTGTTACAGATATTACAACCAAGGTTTGTAATGCAGACGCAGCGTGGATAATTCTAAAAGATAGCGCGGATATGAAATCAATTGCAAATAAAAATATTGGTTATCTGGATGCAAACAAGATAAACGAATATATCTTTAGCAATGATAAATATGAGGATAAGCAAGGGACATTTATAATTAAGCTCAATAAATTCAGTGATGAAAAATTGAGTGAAAAATATTCAAGTCTTGCTATTGCCTCGTTAAAAATGCGGAATGATGTAAAAGGATTTCTTGTTGCAGCCAAGAAGGGTGAATTTATTTTTGATGATGAAGATAAAAACGCTCTCGGAACTTTTTCTGATTATGCTTCTGTGGCAATAGAAAATTCGAGATTGCTTGAAGAATCAATTGAAAAAGAAAGGATGGAAAAAGAACTTGATGTCGCACGTGAAATCCAGATGAAGATTCTTCCGGCTAAAAATCCTGAGTTTGATAACCTGAGCATTTCCTCTGTGTTTATTCCGGCATTTGAAGTTGGTGGCGACTATTATGACTTCTTCGAGTTAGGTAAGGATAAATTGGGCTTCATTATCGCAGATGTTTCTGGCAAAGGAATCACTGCTGCTTTTGTAATGGCTGAGATAAAAGGAATATTTGAATCGCTTACTCAAACAATTGATACTCCAAAAGAAATTTTGGTTAAAGCTAATCAAATATTAAAGAGAACGCTTGACAGAAAAACTTTTATCAGTGCAGCTTTTGGATTACTTGATACGAAAAAAGAAGAGGTAACTATTGCCAGAGCAGGGCATTGCCCGATTATTCTTCTACGAGATAATGAAGTTAAGGATCTCAGGCCAGCTGGCATTGGACTCGGACTTCATTTTGGAGAAATTTTCGAGAAGAGTATTGAAGAGATAAAAATAAAATTGAAAGATGACGATACGATAGTACTTTACACTGATGGGATAACGGAAGCAAAAAATGTTGCTCTTGAAGATTTTGGCGACGGACATTTTGAAAAAGCATTACTGGAAAGCAATAACCAGGATGCAAATGGAATTGCAAATAAAGTAATGAGGGAGATAACAGAATTTTCAAAAGATAATTCTCAGCACGATGATATAACATTGGTTATATTAAAATGGAAACAAAAAAAATAAATTTTATGGAGAACCAGAATGGCAGAATTCAATACCTCGGTTGAACACCAGGATAAAATAAGTATTGTTAATCTGAAAGGATTTCTCGACGCTCATACAGCATCTGTCCTTGAAAATACTTTTTCAGAGTTGATCGAAAAGAATAAATATAAAATCGTTGTGAACTTTAATGAGCTTTCATATATAAGCAGCGCCGGGCTTGGCGTATTTATGGCTTTTATAGAAAAAGTAAGAGAAAACGGCGGCGATATTAAATTGTCTACGATGTCGGAGAAAGTTTTCAATATTTTTGATTTGCTGGGTTTTCCGCTCCTCTATGAAATATTTCCTAATCAGGAAGAAGCAATCAAAAAGTTCAATGAAAAATAATTGAATAATGGACAAAAAAAGCAGACATATCAAAAAGAAACTGGGTGTCAGTAGTAAAACGGAAAAACTTTCCGAGATAAGGAATTTCGTTTCTGAAAATGCGGAAAAAGCCGGTTTAAAGCGAAAGGAAATAGACGATATAATTCTGGCCGTCGATGAAGCCTGCACTAATATTATTAAACATGCCTATAAATCTTTTCCTGAAGGCGAAATACTAATAGAAATTGAATATAATTCTAAAACATTTACAGTTAAACTAATTGATTATGGTACTTCATTCGAACCGGATTTAATCCCTGATCCTGATCTTCAGAAATATTACAGGCAAAGAAGAGTCGGGGGACTTGGGTTATACCTGATGAGAACTCTGATGGACGATGTCCAGTATATTTCTGTACCCGGTAAATATAACCAGGTACTGCTTTCCAAAAATTTAACCAATTAAAATAAAATGGCTGATTCAGATAATCTGAAATTGAGAAGAAATTTAACTGCTCTGATTGAGTTCAGCCGGATAATAAACTCCAGTCTGGATCTTGATTTTATATTAAATAATATCCTTTTGACATGTATGGGTAAATTTCTCGCTACTAAAGGAATTGTTGCTATTAATAAAAATGGAAAACTTGATATAAAAGTATCAAAAGGAATTACTAAAGAAATCATTGAACAATTTCCGGTGATTGAAACCGGTGATTCTCTGGATTCGAATAATATTTTTATAAAATTTATGCTTGATTCAAATCTGCAGACTTTCGAAAGAATTAAATCATCCGATGAATGTCTTGGAATTATTTGTCTTGGTGAAAAACTAAATAAGACTCCTTACACAGATGATGACAAGGAATTTTTAAAACAATTTTAAATATTTCAGCAACAGCCGTACAAAACTCACAAATTATTGGTGAGATAAAAAAAGTAAACAGGGAGCTGGATTCAAGGATTAACAGGTTAAACTCACTTTTTGAATTGAGTAAAGAATTTGGTCTCTTTTCCGAGTCCACAAAAGTAGCAAAGCTTTTGGTTTACTCAGTAATCGGACAATTTCTTGTATCAAAATTTGCAGTGGTCTCGTTTGATGGGGAAGGGATTAAAATACTGGAATCAAAATTTCCACAGGATTTGCTTATAACCTTAATCAGGAAATATGAAAGTTCAAAATTAGAAACATCGATTAAAAAAGAGACAATAGAAAAAGAATACCCGGAATATGAAAAATTGGGGATAGAACTTATTGTCCCGATGCAGATGCAGGGTAAAACAAAAGGTCTGATATTCTTGAGTAAAAGAATTAACAATCTTGATTACTCTGAAAGCGATATAGAATTTATTTACTCTGTTGGAAGTCTTGCGATAATTTCTCTTGAAAATAAAAGATTATTTAAAGAGGAACTGGAAAAGCAAAAAATGGAAGAAGAACTGGAACTGGCTAAGGATATTCAGAGGAATCTATTACCGGGCTCATTCCCGGAATTCAACAATATTGATATCGCCGCTGTAAATATTTCATCAAAACAAGTTGGCGGCGATTATTATGATGTCATTAGCGTGGATAATAACAAATATGTTGTAGCTATCGCGGACGTATCCGGCAAAGGGGTTCCGGCCGCACTTTTAATGGCAAATATTCAGGCATTTTTAAAAACCATTTGTAGACAGCAAATTGGGATTTCAGAGGCCACCGGTCTTATTAATGATTTGCTTTGTGAGAATATCACAGATGGAAAATTTATTACTTTTTTCTGGACTATTGTAGATGATGAAAATAAAATTATAAAGTACGTAAATGCTGGACACAATCCGCCACTGCTAATACGGGATGGCGAAATTAAAAAACTTGAACTTGGTGGTATGATACTGGGAGTAATGAAAACCGATTACGCCTATAAATCGGAAGAAATTAAATTACAACCCGGCGACACTCTTATAATGTTTACGGACGGAATCACTGAAGCTATGGATAAAGCACGAAATGAATATTCTGATGAACGGTTGGAACAATTGGCAGTCAAGTTATATAAAAAGTCTGCACAGGAAATTTTAGATGCTATTCGTGATGATGTTGAGTCTTTTACAAAGGGAGCCACACAGTCCGATGATATTACCTTACTCGTACTTAAAGCAAGGTAATTCAGCTTTTGTTTTAACTATTTTGATAGTATTATTTGCTATTATAAATTTACTTTTCCGAATTTCTTTAAGATATTCTTTATAACATTACCTTAATCCAATGACAAAATTCAAGGAAATATATTTAAAAGCCAGACCTAAAGCGATTATCGTCTTTTCATTACTGATGATTATTGTGGCTTTTATGAATATATATTCAACACTTGAAGTTCGGGTAACCTCCAATGATGAATGCCTCTGGGTTCCTGAGAAGACAGCAAAAAATGATAGCACTGCAATTCATTTTTCCCTTGTTAAAGAAGATGGAGTAGCCTGGAATGCGGGTATCCGCAATGGTGATTACCTTTTAAAGATTAATGGACATAATATAAAAAATACCCAGCAGGCTCAGGCAATTCTTAATCTAATGAATTATGGTGAGTATGCTGACTATGTTGTAAAAAAGAAAGACGGGACTGTACTAAAGACTAAAGTCTTTGTGAAAAAACTAATACAGTTTCAATTACTCGCGCTTGGTATTCTTGGATTAATCTGGATGTCAATTGGATTTATTGTTCTGATGGCTAAAAAGGGGCCTATTCAGAAAACATTTTACGTTACAGGTGTTGCTTCGGTATTATCAATTGCATATCTGCTAATTCCACAAGAATATTGGCCCGGGTATGATAGTCCAGAGAGTTTTATCAATTATTTATTGCCATAGGATGGACCTTTGGAATGAGTTTTTTCCCATTCCTGATTGTCTACTTTTTCTGGATTTTCCCCAGGACCTTTTAAATTTATAGAGCATAAATGGGTTAAAAGAGTTTTCTGGGGAATTCCTGTCGTTGTTATTGACAATGCATGGAATTCTCTATATTTCTGTTCGTTCCAAAGATGAAAAATGCCAATATGTTTTTTAATATTCTGATAAGGGATATAAATTTGCTTTTGGCAGCTGCGAGTATAGTTGGGTGGATTTCGCTTATAGTGAATTATAGAAGGTTGACGACAAAAGAGGAAAAGAAACCCATTTTTATTATCCTTGTTGCATATACACTCGCGCTTGTGGCTCTCTTTTATACTATACAAATTGCTCCGGCAATTACTGATTCAGTATTCAATTCGCCTGAATTTTACACCCCGGTAATATTGATAATTCTTTTACCCATTTCTTTTGCTTATTCAATATTTAAGTATCAGTTGATGGATGTAAGCATTGTGGTTAAAAATACAATTATTTATGGAGCCGCAACTCTTACACTCGCTGCAATTTATTTTTTCCTTATTTATGTGGTAGGGCAGGGAATTAGTAAGGCAATCGGAACTGAGTACCAGAGTATAATTGCAGGAATCTTTTTTATTAGTTTCGCACTTGTTTTCCAGTCTACTAAAGACCGTTTCCAGGATTTTATAACTGCTAAATTTTATCCTGAACAATTTGCTTACCAGAAGGTGATCCTCAGGTACAGCAATGATGTTGCAAGCATGGTAGGACTGGAAAATATTCTTGATAGAAGCAAAGAAACACTTGTTGAATCTCTGATGATAGATCATTTTGGAATTATGATTCGCGAGCAGGATAAAAAAAGTTTTACACTTGTAAGATCGGTTGGAATTGAAAATAAAAGATTAGCGTTGATGAACAATGAATTGCAAAAATTTGTAACCTTTAAATTAAATATTGACAGCGACATTGTTATTGAAGCAGATCAATTTGCTAAATTATTCCCGGCTTCAGAGGAATTACTGATCTCCGAAAATATTTTCACAATCATTCCTATGATAATTAAATCTGAAGTTGTTGGGTTAATGTTATTTGGTCTTAAACATTCAGGAGCTCAGTTTGCAGGTAAAGATCTTGAACTCCTTTCAGCAGCCGCAAATCAGGCCGCAGTTTCTATTGAAAATGCCCGCCTTTATGAAATGGAAGCCCAGAAATTAAAAATTGAACGTGATCTGGAACTTGCTAAGAAAATCCAGATTGGGTTACTACCCAGGTGTATCCCGGATACCAACGGACTTGATATATGCGGCGAAATGTTTTCAGCTATGCAGGTCGGGGGAGATTATTTTGATTTAATTCCGGTCTCCGACAAAAAACTGTTTGTTGTTGTTGGAGATGTTTCCGGCAAGGGACTTTCAGCTTCGTTGTATATGGCTAAACTGCAGACGATGATGCAGCTTTATTGCGTTGATAACAGGTCACCAAAAGAAATTCTTGTTCAGGTAAATAAAAAACTTTACCAGGAGATGGAAAAAAATTGGTTCGTTACTCTTTCTCTGGCAATGTTCGATATGGAGAAGAGAACAGTTAAATTCTGTCGTGCCGGACACGTGCCGGTTCTTGTTTCCGAAAAAGGGAAAATTGATTTTTATAAAACCACAGGACTGGGTGTTGGACTTGAAAGGGGAGTTATCTTTGAGAAAACATTGATCGAAGAGGAACTTCCATTAAAGAAGAACCAGGTGTATACTTTTTTCTCTGATGGAATTACTGAAGGGATGAACGAAAATGAAGAGTTATTTGGCGAGGAAAGATTAGCCGAAGTATTAAAGAATAATTCCGATGCAGCATCATCGCAGATTATGAATTCCGTTTGGGACGCATTAAAAACTTACTGTGGCAAAACAGAACAGTACGACGATCAAACTATGGTAATAGTAAAAGTCAAATAAATATTTGCTATTACTCATATCAAAACACTTTTTCTATTGTTAGGAATAAAATTTTCGATTGTTTTTATTTTGATTCATTACTTAAGAATAAATGTATTAAATTAAGACTGCAAATTAATTTATTATATAATTTACCTTACATTTGGGAATTTATATTTGCTTACCAATAAATAAATGCTAAATTAAAATTATATCTACTTTTAAACGTAAATCATAAATATGTCAGAAAATCAGAAAACAACAGTTGCAGTAATATATAATCACTACGGTGATGATGTTTATGAGAAAATACGTGAAGTTGATCCTGAGTCGCTGGATTTTAAACCGGAGTATAATCTCAAAGTAGCCACAATTGTTGAGGAATACGAAGCTATCGGTAATGCCCTTGAAGAACAAGGATACGAAGTCAAACTTCTGAACATTGCTGAAGACATTGAATCTCTTATTGAACTTTTGAGGGATGATCCACCCGATGTAGCTTTTAATCTTATAGAATTTTATAGAGATGATCCTGAACTTGAATATATGGTTACAGGTTTATTTGCTCTTTATGGAGTTCCTTATACCGGGGCACCACCTTTCTCATTAGCTTTGTGCTTACGCAAAGGAACAACAAAGCAATTGCTGGTTTCTAATGATGTTCCTACACCACGCTATAAATTATTATCTGAACCTAAAATGCCACGGAGACATGGGCTGCATTATCCATTGATTGTAAAACCTGCTCGTGAAGATGCAAGTTCGGGTGTAGATCAAAATTCAGTTGTTAATAATTTAAAAGAACTTAAGGCAAAACTTAATAAAGTATTTGATGAACATTATCCACCGATATTAGTGGAAGAATTTATTGAAGGACGTGAACTTCATGTGTCTGTTCTCGGAAATGATCCACCCCAGGTTTTACCTATTATTGAATTTGATTTTTCGGAACTACCCTCAGAGCATCCGGCTGTAATAAGTTACGATGCCAAATGGAATCCACTGGTTGAATCATTTCACAGAATACATTCAGTTTGTCCGGCAAATCTTACAAAAGAAGTAGAAGAGAAAGTAAAAGAAGTTACACTTGCTGCCTACAAAATCACTGGATGTCGCGATTATGCCCGGCTGGATATACGTCTAACTGATGATAACCAGGTATTCGTTCTTGAAGTTAATCCTAATCCGGACCTGACTGAAGGAGTTTCATTTATGGAGTCCGCTGAATGGATCGATCTTTCATTTGGAGAAACATTGGCAAAGATAGTAGAATTTGCCCGTAGCAGACCACTTCCTTCTTATCCCCCTGCAAAACCTAAAGAAGAGAATGCTGAGAAAACTGAACTTTCCGAACAATCACCAAAAGATATTGTGGTATAAAGAATTTTTATCAAATTTTGTTTAAAACAAAAAAAGCCGCCCGGTAAATATCGGCGGCTTTTTTATTAACAAATATATTTATCAGAACTGAACTTTCTTCTTCGATCTGTTCGCGTATTCGAGTACAAGGGCACTCGCTACGAAAATTGAAGAATATGTACCAATGATAATACCAAAGAACAGTGTGAAAGAGAAAGCTCTCAGAACTTCACCACCGAAAATGAGCAGTACTATGGTTGCCATTAAAGTTGTACCACCGGTTAATATTGTTCTACTCATTGTTCTGTTAACACTCATATTTATCAAATCAAAGAGAGGCATAGTTTTATGTATTTTCAGGTTCTCTCTAACCCTATCAAATACAATAACTGTATCATTAACAGAATATCCAACAAGTGTCAGGAACGCTGCCACAACTGTAAGGTCAATTTCAAGATTGAGCCCCGGTATAACTCCATAAAGTGCAGCATAAAGTCCAAGTGTAATAAGAACATCGTGGAAAAGCGCTACAACCGCCCCGAGAGCAAAGATAAACTTAAATCTGAATGCCAGGTAAACAAGTATTGCAATAAGCGAAAAGATAATTGCAACAACCGCACTCTGTTTTAATTCCTTTCCTACTTTTGGACCTACGTGGTCCTCTTTAATAATCTTGAAAGGATTATCAGCCATTTTAGATCGAAGGTTTTCTTTTACCCATTCTGAAATGCCTACATTAACAACCATTTGCTTGTTATCCGGTTCCTCTGATACTTTACCGGCCTGGTAACCTCCTGCAAAAAGTTGTGAAACAAGTCTGTTGGTTGTATCGTGACTCGCAAATTCGTAAGTAACTGAACTTGCTGTTGAGTCAACAATATTTAATGGAAGTCCCGGATAAATATTGTGGATGGCGGTTCCTATATTATCAACAACTCTCGGATAAATATTTTGAGGAATTTGCTGAAGTTCTGTACGTACCATTACGCCTGTTTGACTTCCAAAAGTTTTGATTTCTACACTACCAAGTCCGATATTTTCTATATAACCCCTAACCTGGGTAATATCAACAGGTTTATCAAATTGTAGTACAATCTCACTTCCGCCTTTGAAATCTATACCGAACTGGAAGCCGCGAAGCGCAACGTTTACTACACCAATTAAGAACATAATTGCTGAAACAGCATAAAAGATCTTTCTTTTACCCAGCCAGTCAACGTGTAAATTTTCAAATAATCGCATTTATAATTTTGCTCCTATATACTTGCCGGCATTTTAACCGGTTTGTTAAAATTAACCAATAGTAATTTTCATTCCTTTTGCTAGCATTACATTAAACACGAGCTTTGCAATAACGAGAGCACTGAATAAACTCGCACCTATACCGATCATAAGGGTTAACGCAAATCCCTGTACCGGACCAGAACCAAACTGGTAAAGAATTATACCTGTAAGGAATGTTGTAATGTTGGAGTCAACAATCGCAGAATTTGCTTTAGCAAATCCGCTATCGACTGATGCCTTAATTGTCTTCCCGGTATTTAGTTCCTCTCTTATTCTCTCGTAAATTAGTACGTTAGCATCCACAGCCATACCAATTGTAAGAATTATACCCGCAATACCAGGTAATGTTAGAGTGGCATTAAAGCCAGCAAGAGTACCGAGAATGAATAAAATAGTAAAAACAAGCGATACTGATGCAACTGTACCGGCTCTTCTGTAATAGACCACCATAAAAATTGCAACAAATAAGAAACCTATAATTGTAGATTTCAATCCGGCATAAATTGAATCCTGTCCGAGTGATGGTCCGACAGATCTTTCTTCAATAATTTTTACAGGAGCAGGAAGAGCACCGGCTTTTAGAACAATTTCAAGAAGTTTGGCTTCTTCCATATTGGCCATACCTTCAATCTGAGAACGGCCGCCGGGAATTTTACCGTTAATGTTTGGTGCTGAATAAACAGAACCATCAAGTACAATGGCCATCCTTTTACCAACATTAGCGCCTGTAATTCTTGCCCATTCGGTAGCGCCTTCAGAGTTCATTTCCATAGTTACTATAGCTGAGGAAGTGTTAGGATCAATCTGTGCCTGGGCATTAGTAATAACTCCACCTGTTAGTTCAGGGGTTTTGTTTACGCAGTATAATCTGTAAACGGCTTTCCCATCCTGGTAGCCTATCGGCTTTGCATCGAAATCAAATTCAACATTGTTTGGAATAACTGCCTGAACTTCAGGACTGGCAAGTAATAATTTTAATTTGTCTTTCTGATCTTCTTTTACGTAGGCAACACCCGAATTATCATTGGGATTGATAAGCGCAATTGAAAAGAAAGGATGTTCTTTTTCAAATTCTTCTTTTGAAAGTTGCTTTGTAGTATCATTCGCAGCAAGTGTTGAATCGAGAGCCGTCTTTTTCTCATTTTCAGCTGACTTTTTGTCATTAGTTGTTGAGTCCTTTTGGGCAGCATTGCCGGCAAGTACGTCATCAATTTTTTGCATTACGCTTATAGCAAATTCAGGATCTTTTAAAAGTTTGAATTCCAGTAATGCTGTTCCCTGCAGAAGCTGTTTTGCTTCTTCTTCTCTAGCAACACCCGGGAGTTCAACAATTACTCTTCTTGTTCCCTGGCGCTGTATTGTTGGCTCAGAAACACCGTACTGGTTGATTCTGTTATTGATGATTTCCATTGCTCTTGTAACAGCGTCATCAGCATCTTTTTTGAGATTACTTACAATTTTGCTGTCGTCATCCCTGATTGAGCCAAAATATCGGCTTAGCCTGATTCCACGCTGCTGCATCTTTCTTGCAAAAATATCCACAACAGATTCATCTGATAATGCAGCCTCTTTTTCAGATTCTGAAATTACTTGTTTAAAAACGTCGTCCGGGTTTTTAGCAAGTTTTTCTAATAACTTACCCGTATTTACTTCAAGCACGACCCTCATACCGCCCTGAAGATCGAGTCCCAGTTTTACGCTTTTTAATTTTGTTGAGGTAAAATTTGGATTTGCAGCTTTTATACTGTCTTCAACAAGTCTTAATTCCTTTGAAAGGTCATCTTTTGACATATCTGGATTGGCCAACTCAATTTGTTTACTACGTTTATCAAGAACCTTTGAGATATATTTCTCATTCTGATAATTTTTGTAGGTAGGGTAGAGCAGGTATAAACTCAATCCAATTACAGCAAGAATTGTTATTATAGTGAACCTGTATTCTTTCATATCTTATAATTTTATGTGGAAATTTTTGAAAATAATTAACTGCTAAAATTACCGGTTAAGGGCCTGAAAGTCAACTTGGCAGGCAAAAAAAAGCCTTAAAATTGGATAATTTTTGAAGAAAAATATGTTTTTCCGGATTTCTTAAAAGTCTGGCAATTTTGAAAAAATGGTTTGTATTAAAGTAGCTTGATCATTCTTTTTACAAGTCGCTCAAATTTGTCTTTAGCCAAAGCAGCGGTTTCGGTTACTTCTTTATGTGAGAGTTTTTCTGTAGAAATTCCTGCTGCATAATTTGTGATTAGTGATACACAGGCAGTTTCCATTCCTAGATATGCAGCAAATATTGCCTCGTGTGCGGTCGACATACCAACAGCATCGGCACCGAATTTTCCCATCATTCTGATTTCCGCGGGTGTTTCGTATGAGGGGCCTTTTGCGTAGAAATAAACACCTTCTCTTAGATCAATATTTTCAATTTGTGCGGCTTTTTTAATTGTTTCATTGAAAGGATCGGAAGGGAAATTAGAAAAATTAGTTTTACCTGATTCTGATGCAATGCCAAGTAATTGTGTCAATTCTTTCTTGATGAACAGACTGTTGAAGGATAATGTCAACATCAGGTCGCCAGGTTGAAATTCTTTGTTTATACCACCGGCAGCGTTTGTTATAAAAATCTTTTTACATTTCAGCTTGTGCGAAATAAAAGCGGGCAGAATGCATTCGGAAATATGATAACCTTCGTAAAAATGAATTCTACCCTGGAAGATTAAAAGCTTTTTACCTTCAAATTCTCCAAAATGGATTTTACCTTCGTGACCAATAATAGTTGAAGGGGGATAGCCGGGAAGATTTTTTGTCAGAACAGTTTTCTTTATTTCTACGCTTTCAGCAAAATCACCTAAACCGCTTCCAAGTATCAATGCAATATCCGGCTGAAACGGGCTTTCTTTCAGAAGCTGATTTATTAAATCACAGTATTTAAAATTAAGATCAATCAAATTAAAAAAGCATTCCTGCTAAAGTGGCCGTCATCAAAGTTGCCAGGGTTCCGCCAATTACGGCCTTAATTCCAAGTGCCGCAATATCCGATTTTCTGTTTGGTGCCAATGGTCCAAGACCCCCAATTTGAATAGCTATTGAGCTAAAATTAGCAAAACCGCAGAGTGCGTATGTTGCCATTAAGATTCCTTTGGGGCTTGTCAGCGTATCTGATGCAATCATTTTACCCATTTCCAGATATGCCACAAATTCATTCAATACAACTTTAGTTCCCAGCAAACTTCCAAAGTGAAGAGCGTCATGCCAGGGAACGCCAATTCCAAAGGCAAGGAACTGAAGTGCCCAGCCTAGAATTAACTGGAAATTTAGCGGTTGTCCGTATGTTGCCTGGAGACCTGCATTCCATCCTGTTATATTTCCTAAACCCATAAGCAGATAATTTACAAGTGCAATCAGGGCTATAAAAGCTATCAACATTGCGCCGACATTTAATGCTAACATCAGTCCATCCCCGGCACCATTTGCTGCGGCTTCAACAAGGTTCGAAGCATTCTTTTCTACTTTAACTTTTACTTCACCTTTTGTTTCCGGCTCACTGGTCTCAGGATAAATAATTTTTGAAAGAAGCATTGCTGCAGGCGCTGCCATAAAACTTGCACCCAGAAGCTGAGTAGCAAACATTTGCTGAGCCTGTGCGAGGGGAATGCCGTGGGCCTGCGCATAAGAATTTCCCAGTATCTGAATGTAGGCTGCCATAACTCCGCCAGCTATGGTCGCCATTCCACCGACCATTATTGTCAGTATTTCACTTTTTGTCATTCCTTTTATAAATGGTTTTACCATTAAAGGTGCTTCAGTTTGTCCAACAAAAATATTTGCTGTACAGGATAAAGATTCTGCACCACTGGTTCCCATTACTTTAGCCATTACCCAGGCCATACCCTGCACAACTTTCTGCATAATTCCAAGGTAATAGAGTATTGACATTAAACTTGCGAAGAAAATAATTGTAGGGAGGACCTGGAATGCGAAAAAAGATCCGAGACTCCCGTCCTGACCCGGGCTTATTGCAAGATTTCCGAAAACAAATTTTGCGCCCTCGGTTGTGAAATTAAGTAGAACAACAAAAAAGTAGCTTACCCAGCTGAAAAAATCTTTTACCCAGCCAAGCGGGCTAAAAACCGAACGGAGATATTCACCTTTAAGTATCAGGAAAGCGAAGGTAATCTGAAGGGTAAGTCCTCCACCTACAAGTCGCCAGTTAATTTTCTTTTTATTGTTTGATAAAAGGAATGCGATACCTAATAAAAGAATAATTCCAAGGATACCTCTAAGAATGTCCATAAATCTCCTTTAGTTTTCTTTCGGGATGTAATGACATTTTCTACAGCGTGCTTCATAAACATCTGCCGCACCTACTACAACTCTTTCAGATGATGTCGTTTTTCTTTGTGTTTTGTCGGCCGGGTTACCGCAGTTCATGCAGATTGCGAGTGTTTTTGTAATGTATTCAGCAATTGCCAGCAATTGGGGCATCGGTTCAAAGGGAATACCTTTGTAATCCTGATCAAGCCCCGCTACTATTACACGTTTTCCTTCGCAGGCAAGTTTATTACATATTTCTATAATGTCATTTGAAAAAAACTGGGCTTCATCAATACCAATTACCTGAGCGTCGTTTGAATGCTCAAGTACCTCGTTTATATCTGAAATCAGTATTGAAGGAAGTGATTGTTCGCTGTGGGAAACTATGTCTCTGTCAGAATATCTTGTATCAATCTTTGGTTTGAAAATTTTCACGTTTTGTTTGGCAATCTTTGCTCTTCTTAAACGCCTGATAAGTTCTTCTGTTTTTCCGCTGAACATACAACCGGCAATTACTTCAATCCAGCCGGTATCTTTTGGAAGAGAGTGTGGTGTGTATTCCATATTAAGTAAAAGTTAAATTTAAAAATTGTCTGATCAACCCGGGTTTACAGACATTGAATTATTTCAAATCCTTTTCGCTGAACGCAAGCGGAAGTAATTCCGACATTTTGTGTTTTTCTATTTTTTTATCCGGAGAAACCAGAATTACGTCAATGTCGCCGCAAAGATCGCTAATAACCTGCCGGCAGGCCCCGCAAGGTGAACAAAAACCATCAAGGTCGCTGGCAATTGCAATGGCTTTAAATTTTCTTTCTCCTTCAGAAATTGCTTTAAAAAGTGCAGTACGCTCGGCACAAATTGTCAGACTATACGAACTAACTTCAATATTTCCGCCTTTGTAAATTTTCCCATCTTCTGTAAGAAGTGCGGCTCCAACGTGAAAATTTGAATAGGTCGGCATTGATGTCTTTTTTGCTTCTATTGCTAAATCGGCCAGTAACTTGTCATCCATAAAGAATCCGTAAAATTTAGTTATCAAAATAGATCATTTGATTTTTAAATCAAATGTGGTAATTGTTATTTCTTTTTCAGTAAAAAATAAAAAGTAGGATTCAGAAAATTATTTGTAAAACCATAATTATCGTTGGCTGCAGATAAAATAAAGTTTTGTAAATGAACTTTTCTAATTATTTCCAGTAAATTTAAATGTAAATCACTCCAGACAATTCCTTTATTTCCTTCAATTAATTTTTCAACTGCAAATTTTGTATTTAATTTTATCTCAAATTTATTTCTTAAAATTTTATCCAGATCATCTAGCGATAATAATTGGGCTGCATCCTCCCGTTCGGAATCATTCTTCCTGAAATTCCTTAAAAAATATTTCTTAATTGTTTCCCTTTTCAAAACAGAAACAAAAGGCATGCCCCAGTGAGGATCTGCAATAAAATTAAACAATGAAAACTTATTTGGCGTGCTCAAATATAAGATTCCGTCTTTCTTCAATAATGAATATAAGCTGTCAATCATTTCTGCGGGAGATTTTACGTGTTCAATTACATCCTGTAAAATTATCAGGTCAAATGACTCATTTTTTAAAGGGACATTCAAAGCATCGCCGTTTATCCTGTAAAGATTATTCTCCCGGTCAGTTTGTCTTAAAAGTCGTGTCAAACTAATATCCATACTGAATACAGAATTAATTTTTGCTAAAACTTTTGCGGTACCTCCTTCACCGGAACCTAGATCCAGAACAGTGAGCCCTTCGCATTTAATCTGTTGCTCAATTATAGAGACTACAAATTTGCCACGTTCTTCAGCAATATAGCGTGCACGTTTCCAGCGTTCATAATTAGGATGATTTTCATCCAGCCAGGCCGGTTCATTTGTTTCTGTTACTTCCATTCAATCTTTCTAAAATTTGCGTTAAAGAAATTAATGATGAGCATAATTTCATAAATAATCTGCTGCAGAATTATTTCTATGAAATTGAAATTATAGCTGAAATATTTCTGTGTCATTAAAACCAATGAAATATCACCGAATAGTTTTAAGAAAAATAAAATCAAAAATTTATTACTTATAAAAAGCAATGCGGGAGAAATTAAAAAAAACAAATTGAGTAAATGCCACGAACCCAAAAATAATTTCTGGGAAAATAAATAATGCACTGAAGTTGAAGTGTGTCTCGTTTTTTGTTTCAGATAATCATCCAGTTTTTCCATCGATTCTGAATAGACAAAAGCATTCCTATCCGCAAGCACATCAATTTTCATCTTATGTTTTACAGCTTCCCTAAGCAGTAAATCATCATCTCCGCTAAGTGTCTCTATTGTATTTGAGTATCCTGCAATTTTTTGAAATGCTTCTTTCGAAAATCCAAAACTCCTTGCGGAGGCTGAATAGGGGAGCCTTAATTTTGTAGCAGTTAAAGTTAAAAGTGAAGATCGCAGGTTTTCAAAACACGAAATTTTATTTATGAAATTTTTCCTTTCAAAAAAAGGAGCAACGCCAAAGACAAAATCAAATCGCACGAAAAATTTGTCAGCGAATGCCTGAATCCAGTTAAATTCCGGTCGGCAGTCAGCATCAGTAATAAGTATATATGGATTTTGAGCCTTTTCAACGCCTATTTGAAGTGCACCTTTTTTGCCTTTAAACTTTTTCTCGTCTGCCGTAATAATTGAATAATTATTCAAGTCTTTGATTAGCTCTTTAACAATATTTAAGGTATTGTCTGTAGAGTTATCATCGACAATAATAACTTCATATAAATCGTCAGAGTATTTTTGTTCTGTCAATGATTTTATAAAACCATGGATATTTTTCTCTTCATTTTTTGCTGCGACTACAACAGATATTTTCACTTTTGATTTAATATTGGCGTGGGATAAAAGAAAAATTGTCTTTACCGTATTTATAATTATTGAAATAAATACGAGATAAATAGTGGCTATTATGAAAATAAATGTCATAAAATAAGTGTAATTATTTAAAATTCTTCATCAAGCAGCCAGCCCTCTGCAAGATCGGGATTCATTTCTGATATAAATCTTGAAGGCTTGGAAAGAGTCATCCCGGCTTCCCGATCAAATAAATTCATAGGGTAAGTTATAAAAAGATTTTGTTTTGCCCGTGTTGATGCGACATACATTAATCTTCTTTCTTCTTCCAGTGTTTCAAGTTTTTCAATTGAACGGCCTGAAGGAAAGTAACCTTCAACTACATGGATGATAAATACAGAATTCCATTCCAGTCCTTTTGCAGAATGTATAGTTGACAGAGTAATATATTCTTCTTCTTTGTCTTCTGCTTCTACATCAACAACGCTGTCTATAATGGGCTCGATTGCCATATCAGCCAGCAGGCTATCAAGCGTCCGGTAATTTTCAGTTATATTATGAAGGATTTCAATATCCTTTTTGCGCTTGTTAAAATCATCGTACTTGTCTTTAAATATCGGGTGATAATAATCGAATACAAGTTGAGCTTTTTCCGAAGGAAGCGCTTTTTCGGTATGCAATTTATAAAGCAGCCTGAAAAGACTTATGATGCTTTCTTTATATCGCCAGTTTGATTTATCGCCCGGATCAGATTTAATAGTAAGATTTGCTGATGCCAGATCATCAAGAATTTTTTGAGCTGTTTTCGGTCCGACTCCCTCATGCAAAAGTAAAACCCGGTACCAGCTTATAACATCTTTGGGATTTGATGCAATTCTTAAAAAAGCAAGTACGTCTTTTATGTGAGCCGTTTCTATAAATTTCATCCCTCCAAATTTCTGAAAAGGAATATTGGCTTTACCAAGTTCTATTTCGAGATCAAATGAAAAGAATGATGACCGGAAAAGTACCGCAATATCATTTAAGGGAACACCTTCTTCTCTTAATTCAAGGACTTTTTCAACAATATATTTTGATTGAAGATTTTCTGTACCCGCTGCAACAATGTGGGGAAGATTTCCTCCGCCCCGGTTTGTGAATAGATTCTTCGAATATTTTTCAGCCGCGCTTTTAATGATGTGATTTGTAAAATCGAGTATCGGTTGAATGCTTCTGTAATTTTCTTCGAGTTTTATAATTTTTACATCATCATAAAATTTGGGGAAATTGATAATGTTCTTAAAATTTGCACCCCTGAAAGAATAAATTGATTGCGAATCGTCTCCAACTACCATGATATTTCTGTTAAATTGTGTTAGACCCTTAACTATATCAGCCTGTAGTTTGTTAGTATCCTGGTATTCATCTACCATTACAAATTTTATAGTTGATAGGAGCGATTTTGCAGCAGGACCGGATTCGTTCAGGAAATCTCTCAGGTAGATCAGGAGATCATCATAATCAAGGAGATTATTTTTTCTTTTATAATTGTGGAAAATTTTGTGAATCTCTAAAATCTTATCGAGCTGGTCTTCAAAATGAGGATAGTCTTCAAGAATAATGTCTTCTACTTTTCTTTCTGTATTTACACTTAAACTAAAAACTTTATTTAAGGTGGTTTTGTTCGGAAATCTTTTTTCTTTTGAAATAAATCCTTTCTGAGAACGGATAAGGTTAATGATATCCTGCGAATCTCCCTGGTCTAGAATTGTAAATGAAGATTCCAGTCCCACAGCCTTTGCATATTTTCTTAAAGTAAGATTTGCAAACGAGTGAAATGTACCACCGTTTATATTTGAACAGCGATTATCGAGCAAAAGGGAGGCACGGTTCATCATCTCGTTGGCAGCTTTACGTGTAAATGTCAAAAGCAGAATTGATTTAGGATCGTAACCGAGTTCGACAAGCCGCGAGACGCGATAAACCAGAGTTCTTGTTTTACCTGTACCAGCTCCGGCAATAATCAGATACGCACCTTCCACCGCAGCAGCAGCTTCATACTGAGATGGATTTAATTCATCCCGGTAATTAATTGTAAATTTTGATTCATCAACTGCCGCGTAAAGGTTTTTTGTTAAGCTTGTTCTTTTGAGTTTGAATTTTTTCAGCGGTTTGTCGTTACTCTCCAAATTAAGTCCTCATCTAAACAGGTAGCAGGAATAAATCCTGTTACCTGATCTGTCTTTTAACTGCTCTCGGCTTGCCAATAATTTCGGAAATCAAAAAATACTGTTTTAATGTTTCCGGGTTTCTAATCGATTTTCTAAGTTCACCTAATCTTACATTAACAGGTTTGTTCCTATCATCAATTAATTTTTGAATCCTTTTTGCCTCTTTATCAATAACTGCGGATTCTTTATTAAAATCTGCCTCAGTAGTTGCCCTGTGCCATTCATCATTAACAGTGTGTTCTGTCTTTAACGCCTTTTCCCATTCCGGAGTTTCGTATGAACTTTCTTCATACGGCTGTGTCACAGCGGGACTCTCTTCATAGCTTTGCGCATACGTCTGTTTCTCGGCAGGTTTTTTTACCTCTTCAGGAGGTTTGAATAATCCCTGAATTTCATTCAGGATATCGTATTCCTCCATTTCTTTTTTTAATTCTGCTTTTGCTCTCTGTCTCTCAGGATTATTTTGGTTTTGTGCTTTTGTCTGCTGTTCCTTTCCCTGCTCCTTCTTCTTCTTAAAAAGAGGGGCAATAAAACTGAAGATTATAAAGAGAAAAAATAATATTTGGAGAAAATTATCCATCGCTTCCTTTATCTTTCTTTCCTTCAGGTTTTGAAATTGATGTTCTCATATCAGTATCAGACTGAATATTTTTCATGTTATAATAATCCATCACACCAAGATTTCCCGATCTGAAAGCGTCAGACATAGCTCTTGGAATTTCTGCTTCGGCCTCTACAACTTTCGCTCTTTGTTTTGCAACTTCTGCAACCATTTCCTGTTCAAGGGCAACAGCGGCTGCTCTTCTTTCTTCTGCTTTTGCGCGCGCAATTTTCAGATCGGCTTCGGCCTGATCAGTTTGCAGTTTAGCTCCAATGTTTATTCCAACATCGACATCCGCAATATCAATGGATAGAATTTCAAAAGCGGTGCCTGAATCAAGTCCTTTTGATAAAACCATTTTTGATATTCTGTCCGGGTTTTCAAGCACTTCTTTGTGTGTATTGCTTGACCCTATTGTCGAAACAATTCCTTCACCGACACGTGCTAGAATCGTTGCTTCTGTAGCACCACCGACAAGTCGTTCTATGTTTGTTCTTACAGTTATTCTTGCGATTGCTTTCAACTGAATACCGTCTTTTGAAATTGCTGCAACCATTGGTGTCTCAATTACTTTTGGCAAAACAGACATTTTTACTGCTTCGAGAACATCACGGCCGGCAAGATCAATAGCAGTTGCGCGCTCAAAGGACAATCCTAAATTTGCTTTATCCGCTGAAATAAGCGAGTTAATAACTCTTACAACATTACCGCCTGCGAGGTAATGTGCTTCAAGTTTTCCCTGTTCAAGTTTAATTCCTGCTTTTGTAGCTGTTATCATGCTTCGAACAATTATTACGGGTGGAACTTTTCTCAAGCGCATACCAACAAGATCTTTGAAGATTTTCATCCTTACGCCTGAGAAGTAAGCTGTAATGTACAATCCCAATGGTACGAAATAGAGAAAAACTATAAGGAAAAGAAATACTGCAATTATTATAACTATTGATAACCCCGTAAGCGCTTCCATTATTCAGACTCCATTTTTAAATTTTTTGGCAAATCAGTTTACTATTAAATTAAATTTTAAGCAAATAAACAAAGAGAATACAAATCTTCTGATTTTTGATTCAAATTTGAGCCAGGCAAAAATTACTATAATTAATCTATAAGTTATTAAATGTAATGCTTTTGATATTTAAAATCCTACCAATACTAAATAATGAATGATTAATCTGAGGAGTAACTGAATACGAATTAGCAAATTGTGCTTAGATTATAATGAGATGCAAAATTTACTTAAAAATTAGGTTGAAGCTAAAAGTCAATATTTAGATCAAAAACGAATGATTTAGAAGGATTCATAATTTATTAACAGAAGCCTATTGGATTTAATGAAAATCTTATAATATATTACTGCAGGAAGGGTCGGGGATCTATCTTAAATTACCCGATTTATACTTGAAATCAGGCAAAAATTAGTACATTAGCCTTAGCTTGATTGGATAAACAGCAATCTTTATTTTTGAATTAGAAACAGTCAATCAATATAACCTCCAATGATTAAAGGATAATAAATATGGATGGAAATTTTTCGGACAGACTCCAGGATGTCATTAGATTAAGTCGTGAAGAAGCTTTAAGGCTTGGCCATGATTACATTGGAACTGAACATCTGCTTCTGGGAATTATTCGTGAAGGACAGGGAGTAGCTGTAAGAATTCTGAGAAACCTTGACTGCGATTTGATGAAGTTGAAAAAAGCGATAGAAGATACAGTGAGAACATCAGGAGGTACTCTTACTATTGGTAATATTCCTTTGACAAAACAGGCAGAAAAAGTTTTAAAAATAACACAGATAGAATCAAAAATTTATAAAGCAGATGTTATAGGTACAGAACATCTTTTACTCTCTTTATTGAGAGATGAAGATAATATCGCTACACAGATATTACATCAGTTCAATGTTACTTATGATGCATCGCGTTCTGAACTGAATGCAATGTTAAGTACTAAAAATCCAAAAGAGGTTTCCGGAACTGCTCCGGTTGCTGATAAAAAATCTGATAGAACGAAAACACCGGTTTTGGATAATTTTGGCAGAGATTTAACAAAATTAGCTGCTGAGGATAAACTTGATCCTGTAGTTGGGCGCGAAATGGAAATTGAGCGCGTGGCACAAATATTAAGCAGAAGAAAGAAAAATAATCCTGTTCTGATTGGTGAACCGGGAGTTGGTAAAACTGCTATTGCAGAAGGACTGGCGTTGCGCATAGTGCAGAAAATAGTACCCAGAATACTTCAGGAAAAAAGAGTGGTAACTCTTGATCTTGCCGGACTGGTTGCGGGTACAAAATACCGCGGACAGTTTGAAGAAAGAATGAAAGCACTAATGAATGAACTGGAAAAAGCTCGCGAAGTTATTCTCTTTATAGATGAGCTTCATACTATAGTTGGTGCCGGAGGTGCTTCAGGATCTCTGGATGCATCAAATATGTTTAAGCCTGCATTGTCTCGTGGCGATATTCAGTGCATCGGCGCAACAACTATGGATGAATATAGAAAGTATATTGAAACAGACGGCGCGCTTGACAGAAGATTTCAGAAAGTAATGGTTGAACCACCGAGTTATGAAGAAACAATCCAGATTCTTGAAAATATTAAATTCAAATACGAAGAACATCATCACGTTCGCTATTCTAAAGATGCCGTGGATTCAGCTGTAAAACTTAGCAACAGATATATTACAGACAGGCATCTTCCTGATAAAGCAATAGATGTGATTGATGAAGCCGGTTCAAGAGTTCATATGGGCAATTTTGAGGTTCCTCAAGATATTCTTGACCTTGAAGGGGACATTGAAAAAGTTAGATTGGAAAAAGCCCAGGTTGTTAAAAAGCAGGATTATGAAGAAGCTGCAAGATTGAGAGATAAAGAAAGAAATTTGCAGTCTGATCTTGAAATTGCTAAAAATGAATGGGAAGCAAAAACCAGAGACATAGTTCACGATGTTAGTGAAGAAGATATTGCAACTGTAGTTGCAATGATGACCGGAATTCCTGTAAACCGGGTTGCACAAACAGAATCTGAGAAACTTCTTAATATGGAAGATGGGCTTAAAAAACAGATTGTCGGTCAGGATGAAGCGGTTCTTAAACTTACAAAAGCAATTAGAAGAACAAGAGCGGGACTTAAAAATCCTGACAGGCCAATTGGAAGTTTTATTTTCCTCGGTCCGACAGGTGTAGGAAAAACAGAACTCAGTAAAGCTCT
This sequence comes from uncultured Bacteroidota bacterium, assembly GCA_963783855.1. Taxonomy (GTDB): domain Bacteria; phylum Bacteroidota; class Ignavibacteria; order Ignavibacteriales; family Ignavibacteriaceae; genus JAKAGZ01. The sequence continues at coordinate 84,783 of CAWAPE010000008.1, read as the reverse complement.
GGCAAGATATCTCTTCGATTCAGAAAATGCTCTTATCAGGATTGATATGAGCGAGTACATGGAAAAATTCTCTCTTTCACGTTTGGTCGGAGCGCCTCCGGGATACGTAGGATATGAAGAAGGCGGACAGCTTACAGAAAAAGTCAGAAGAAGACCATACTCTGTGGTGCTTTTTGACGAGATTGAAAAAGCACATCCTGATATTTTCGGTATCCTTCTGCAGGTGCTTGATGACGGAATGCTTACCGATAGTCTCGGCAGAAAGGTTGATTTCCGAAATACAATTATAATTATGACTTCAAATGTTGGTGCAAGAGATATTAAAAATATCGGTTCATTTGGTTTTGGTGGAGAAAAGCCGGAAGATCAGCATACCAATATGAAGAGCACTGTTGAAGAAGCAATGAGAAAACTTTTCAATCCTGAATTTCTTAACAGGATTGATGAGGCAATTGTATTCAGGAATCTTGAGAAGGAAGATATTCTTAAGATTATTGAAATCGAATTACTGGATCTTGTAAAAAATATTGCCGAACATAAAATGGAAATCGATCTTGATCAGTCCGCAAAGAATTTCCTGGTTGAAAAAGGATTTGACCAGAAATACGGTGCCAGACCATTAAGAAGGGCAATACAGAAATATGTTGAAGATCCCCTTGCAGAAGAAATTCTAAGAGGTTCTTTTAAGGAAAGTGCTAAGATTTTAGCTAAACACGTAGAAAATACTGAAGAACTTATATTCATAGATGAAAATCTGGATCTTGATATAGATGAAGAAAAGGAAAAGTCAGATTCAGGTGAAGCATAATAATTTTTGAATATGATCAAAAAAAAAGCGTATTATTTATAATGCGCTTTTTTTGTTGTATTTTGTAAGTGATTATTTATAAAAAAGATACAACGAATTTTCGTTGAATAAGCAGGAGGTAAAAATGGCAGGACTTAATGAAAATCAGATACAGGAAAACCTGAAAAACACACCGGGCTGGAATTTCAGTGAAAATAAAATTAATAAAGAATTTGAACTTGCAGATTTTAAATCGGCGCTGGACTTTGTAAATAAAGTTGGTGCTGAAGCGGAATCCCTGGATCACCATCCTGATATTTTAATGCATTCCTGGAATAAAGTTAAAATATCTGTAAACACTCACACAGAAGGCGGAGTTACTGAAAAAGATTTTTCACTGGCAGGAAAAATTGAGGAAATATTGAAATGAATAACAGGCTCGATTCGCTTTTAAAATTACTTGAAAAAGAACCGGAGGATTCTTTCCTGTTATATGGCGTTGCGCTGGAATATATGTCGGCTAATAATTTAGAAGAATCAGAAAAATATTTTATAAAATTAATTAATGCTGATCCGGATTATATAGCTGCCTACATGCAGTATGCAGGTTTGAAAGAAAAACAGGATAAGATAGATGAAGCAAAAGAATTATATAAACAGGGAATAGAAAAAGCACAAAAGTCCGGAGACAATCACGCGGCAAAAGAAATGGAGGATTTTTTAGATGAGCTTAACTGAAAAAGAAATTTACGATATGTTCCTTAAATCTGAAGCATTATTGCAGGGGCATTTTCTTCTTACATCCGGCAGACACAGTGATAAATATTTTCAGTGTGCTAAAGTTTTACAATACCCGGAATACACAGAAAAAATCTGTGCAAAAATTGTAGAATATTTTAGAGATTATGAAATTGATACTGTCATTGCTCCGGCAATTGGCGGTATTGTTGTCGGACAGGAAGTTGCGAGACAATTAAATAAAAAATCAATATTTGCAGAAAGAGAAGACAAAAAGCTGGTACTGCGAAGAGGATTCTCACTGAAAGAAGGAGAAAAAGTGCTGGTTTGCGAAGATGTTGTAACTACAGGCGGATCAGTTTTCGAAGTAATTGATATTGTTAAAAACAGCGGAGCAGTTGTTGCCGGGGTTGGTTTTATTGTGGACAGGAGTAACGGAAAAGTTAATTTCGGCTACCCGCAATTCAGTACAATGAAGATGGAAGTGATTTCCTACGAATCCGATGAGTGCAAATTATGTAAAGAAGGCTTAAATTTGGTAAAACCAGGATCAAGGAAAGTTAAAATATGATGAGTTTTGTAAATTACATACGAGAACTTATTGGAAATGATTTGTTATTTGGATTAATTGTTTCCGTAGCTATAATTTTAACCTCATTCCTATTGGCAAAAATCTTAAGCTTTCTCCTCAAAAGAATTATTAAACCGTTTACGGCAAAATCCAAAACAATTCTTGATGATAAAATTCTTGAAGTTGCCGAGTCTGCAACTTTCAGGTTAATAATAATTGGTGGATTTTATCTGGCAATTGGAAACCTGAGAGAAGGATATTTTTTATTTGAAGAAAATGCTACAGCTAATTTTGCAAAAGCTTATCCATATATTAATAAAATGCTAGTTGCTGTAGATTATGTCCTTTACATAGCATTTGTCTTCATTTTACTTCTCCTTACCTACAGAATAATTACAATTGTTTTTGACTGGTACGCCGATAAAATTAATGCTGGCGAAAACAGGGATCTTAGTGGTAGTTTATTCCCTTTATTTAAAAAGGTCGCTAAAATTATTATTGCTGCTTTGGCTGTTGTAATTGTACTTTCAAAATTTAATGTTGATATCAGCGCATTCATTGTTTCTCTTGGTGTTGGTTCTCTGGCAATTGCCCTTGCTGCTCAGGATACTCTATCAAATATGATTGCCGGATTTATCATTATGGTTGACAGACCCTTTAGAATTGGGGACAGGATTAATTATGCAGCCGGTGAAACAGGCGATGTTGTAAGTATAGGGCTTAGAAGTACAAAGATTTTAAACTTTGACAGCAACCTTGTTATTATGCCGAATAATGAAATAGTTAAATCTAAAATTGTAAATGTTACTTATCCAAATATTTTAACCAGGGTAATTATAGAAGTTGGAATTGCGTACGGAAGCGATCTGAAAAAAGTTAGGGAAATCATGCTTAAAGCAGCAAATGACCATTCACTTATTTCACAGGAAATTCCACCTGATGTGGTTTTAATTGCATTTGGTGATTCATCACTCAATGTACGCCTTGCCGCGCGTACTGATGATTACAGAAATGCCTGGACGATGCAATGCGAACTAAGAGAAACTATTTATGAAGAATTCAACAAGGCCGGAGTTGAAATCCCGTTCCCGCAAAGAGTTGTTCATATGAAAAAAGATACATAAATTTTTCTCACCTAAAGATTTACTCAAATGAAAACAATTATTATTTCACTTGTTTTGTCTGTTGCTGTATTTGCGCAGGTAAAATTTGATGATTATTTCATCGATAAAACTCTAAGAATTGATTATTCTCACACTGCCGATTCAGCACACGATTATTATTCAATTGATCAGTTAAAAGAAGAACCGTTCTGGGGTGGGACAAAAACAAATTTGACAGGCAGTTTTAATTATGGTGCATTTGTATTTAAGGCATATGATGACAGTACCAATACATTAATATTTAATCACACATATTCTTCAATGCTGAATGAATGGCAGACAACTGATGAGGCTAAACATACCTCCCGGAATTTTGAAGAAACAGTGACAATGCCTTTCCCCAAACATAAAATCAGGGTTGAATTTTACACACGCAATAAAGAACATATTCCTGTTAAAAAGTATGTCTATAAAATAGATCCGGATAATTACTTTATTAAGCACGATAACAATTACAAATTCCCGACTTTCAAAGTTCATTATTCAGGAGATCCTTCAACAAAAGTTGATATAGTAATTCTTCCCGAGGGATATACAAAAGATCAACTCGGAAAATTTAAAAATGATTGCGAAAGGTTTGCAGGCTATCTTTTTAAAGTTTCTCCTTATGATAAGAATTCCGATAAATTTAATATCTGGGGTGTTGAAGCTGCCTCACAGGATTCCGGAACAGATGTACCGGGAAAGGGAATCTGGAAAAACACATTGCTGGGTACTACGTTTTATACTTTTGATGAGGAAAGATATTGCCTTACACCGGAAGATAAAATTGTTCGGGATGTTGCATCAAATGCGCCATATGATCAGATATTTATTCTTGTAAATACAACAAAATATGGCGGCGGCGGACTTTATAACTTTTATAATATTTGCACATCTGATAATAAAAATTCAGAATTTGTATTTACGCATGAGTTTGGTCACGGCTTCGCATTTTTGGGAGATGAATATTACACATCTTCTGTTGCATACAATGATTTTTACCCGAAAGGTGTAGAACCACTGGAACCAAATCTTACAACAATGGTAGATTTTACTTCAAAATGGAAAAGTATGGTAGCTGATACAATTCCAATTCCAACACCGAATACTCCAGAATACAAAAATGTTGTTGGTGTTTTTGAAGGCGGAGGTTATGTTGAAAAAGGAGTTTATCGCCCGGCGGAAGTTTGTTCAATGCATCAGATTGTTTTGAATCATTTCTGTCCTGTTTGCAGAACCGCTATACAAAAAATGATAGATTATTACACAGAATAAATGTTTAGCATCAACAATTCCTACAATTAGAAAAAGTCATCGTTTATTTTAGGCAGACTCGAAGAATAATTGTATTTTTAAAGTTCAAATTTTTAATAGATATGAATAAATCTGACAAAACATCGGTTAAAATGGACCAAAGAAAATTATATAAAACAGTGGAAACAATAGCATCTGGTGACTTTAAGTCTGAGAATGAAATGATGTTTGAAGTCTTAAATCAAATAGTCTCAGACGAAAAGATAGAAATAACTGGCGGACGAATATGGCAATTAAGAGCCGAAGATAAATCGTATGAATTATTATATCAGACTGGAAAGCTTGAAAGAATAAAAAAAAATTTTACCCTGGAAATTAAAGATTATCCTTTCTTTGATGTTATTGCAAAAGAGCGGACCATTCTGGGGAATGAAACAAATATAACTTTAAGAGAAAAAGGAATCTTTAAATACTCTGCTTCGGGAGTGGGCTACAAAGTAAAAATTAATGGTGATTCATATTATGAATACCTGCTGGCTCTTAACTCAGAAACAATTAATGAAGAACTCAGGTTGACGTTAAATATTATTGCTACAGCTCTTACCTCTCAGATAAAACAAAGAAAAAGTTCGATCAGGGCAGCGCATCTAAAAGCAGATATTGATAAAGCCAGGGAATTACAGAAAAGTATATTACCAGAACACGAATACAACTTTTTTGATTATCAGCTTTACGGAGTTACTGATCCTGCTGAAATTGTAGGCGGTGATTTCTTTGATTACGTTGAAATTGGAGACGAAGATAAATTAGCTGTTACTGTAGGAGATGCTGCAAGTAAAGGTGTCAGTGCTTCTGCTGAAGCCATGTATATTTCAGGGGCTCTCAGGATGGCGAGTAATTTTGAAATTAAAATTTCACCTTTAATGAAAAGAATGAACCGTCTCGTAAATAAAATATTTACAGATGACAAATTTGCTTCATTTTTTTATGGGGAGTTGTCCACTGAAAAAAGCGGACTATTTTTATATTCAAATGCCGGACATAATCCGCCGGTTTTCTTAAAAAAGGATTCAAATCATTTAACGCTGCTAAACCCGACAGGTCCGGTTTTTGGTCCCGCACCTAATGCAAAATATTCCGTTGAAAGTATTAACATTGCACCCGGAGATCTGTTGTTTATTTATTCAGATGGTGTAACAGATTCTGCTGATTCGAAATTTAATAATTTTGGAGAAGAACGGTTATACAAATTGCTAAAGAAAATTAAACACTTATCAGCAAAGGAAATAACCTATACAGTACTTGAAGAAGTGATCAAATTTTCACGGAATGGACAATATCAGGATGACCGAACTATTGTAACAATCAAAAGGTTACAATCATAAAATCAATAGGGGATATTATTGATTTTTAATTCCCTGCAAAGTATAAATTATTTTTACTATTTTTTATTCTGATAGAATTAAAATGTAGAGGTTTGCTATGATCCAGTCAATTAATCCAGCCAATGACACAATACTAAAAGAATACCAGGAGACACCCGAAGAAGAATTAAATAAGATAATCTTAAATGCACACAATGATTTTCTTGATTGGAAAACTACTGATTTCAAACTCCGATCGGAAAAAATGAAGAAAGCCGCCGAGGTGTTGAGAAACAGGAAAGAAGAATTTGCGAAAATTATGACAATGGAAATGGGAAAACCCATTGCACAATCGAGGGCAGAAGCAGAAAAATGCGCCTGGGTTTGTGATTATTACGCAGATAATGCTGAGAAATTCTTAATGGAAGAAGAAGTTAAAACTGATGCCTCTAAAAGTTTTATCTCTTACGAACCACTTGGAGTTGTTCTCGCCATTATGCCGTGGAATTTCCCATTCTGGCAGGTATTCCGTTTTGCAGCACCAAACCTGATGGCTGGAAATGCCGGAATACTAAAGCATTCTTCAAATGTAACAGGATGTGCACTTGCAATTGAAAGTATTTTTAAAGAAGCAGGCTTTCCCGGTAATTTATTCAGAACTTTAATTATTTCCTCAAAAAAAGTGAGCAGCGTAATTGAAAATAAATTTGTTAAAGCTGTAACATTAACAGGGAGTACAGCTGCTGGAATTTCTGTAGCAAAAAATGCAGGTGCACAGCTTAAAAAGTCAGTACTCGAACTTGGAGGAAGCGACCCTTATTTAGTACTCGAAGATGCTGATCTTGATGCTGCCGCTGAAACCTGTGTGAATTCAAGATTATTAAATGGTGGACAAAGTTGTATAGCTGCTAAAAGATTTATTGTTGTAGAAGAAATTTATAATGATTTTGAAAAATTATTTCTTGAAAAAATGAAATCCAGAAAAATGGGTGATCCGTTTGATGAAGAAAATAATTTAGGACCACAGGCAAGAAACGATTTACGGGATGAATTGCATCAGCAGGTTGTGAAAAGTGTGGAAAAGGGGGCCAAACTTTTGCTAGGCGGAAAAATTCCTGAAGGCAAAGGTGCATACTATCCGCCTACTATACTAACTGATGTAAAACCAGGTATGCCAGCTTACGATGAAGAACTTTTTGGGCCTGTGGCTGCGATAATTAAGGTTAAAGATGAAGAAGAAGGAATTAAAGTAGCTAATGATACAGTCTTTGGACTGGGAGCTGCGGTTTTTACTAATGATAAAGCACGCGGCGAAAATATTGCAAAAAAATATTTGAATGCCGGAAGTTGTTTTGTAAATGAATTTGTAAAGTCCGATCCAAGATTACCGTTTGGAGGAATTAAAGAATCCGGATACGGCAGGGAACTTTCTGTCTTTGGAATTCGTGAATTTGTAAATATTAAAACTGTTTATGTTAAATAATATTTAATTAATATCAGCATCGGTTCCAAATAATAACTTTTTTACCCAATCGATAAGTTGTGGCTTTTCAAATGGCTTTGATAAATAATCTGTAAGCCCTGCTTCCAGAAATTCTTCTCTGTCTCCCTTCATTGCGTATGCCGTTAGCGCCCCTATAGGTGTATTTTCGTAACCTTGAATTTTTCTTATCTCATGCGTAGCCTGCATACCGTTCATATTTTTTGCCAGGCCGATATCCATTAATACCAGAGGATATTTTTTATTTTTGGCCATATTTATCGCTTCCTGACCTTCGTGTGCTATGTCAATGTCGCAAATTTCTTTAAGGAAAAGCCTCGTTATGTCTGTGCTTGCTAAATCATCTTCAACTAATAAAATAGTCGGTTTAGTCATAGTTGAAATCCTTCTAATTTAGATTACCAGATGGTATCTTAACTGTAAAAACTGATCCATTATTAATTTCGCTATTTACTGAAATTGTACCATTTAGTATTTCAATATATTTCTTTGTAATGGTTAATCCAAGTCCTGTGCCCTGATGTCTTCTGTTAAGACCTTCGCTAACCTGTCTGAATTCTTCAAAAATAATTTGCTGTTTGTCTTTTGGAATGCCAATACCTGTATCCCTGACTCTTAATATAACGTCATCATTCTCTGTGTCTATTTCAATTGTAATTTTGCCATTGTCAGTAAATTTAATAGCATTATTTACAAGGTTATTAATTATCTGAATAAATATTCTTTCATCAAGGTTAGCTTTAATATTATTAATAATAGAAGTTGTTAAAAGTAAATTTTTATTTGAAGCATTTATATCAAATAGTTTTACTGCTTTTTTTGCAACTTCTCCTACATCTATTTCTCTAATAAAAAGATCCTCTTTATCTGATTCTATTCTTGTCAGGTCCAGTAATAAGTTCAAGGTGTGAAGCAATCTTTTGCCGTTTTCGTGGATGGTACCAGCCATTTCTTTTTGTTCGGCTAATTTCAGATCATCTTTTAAGATCTCAGCGTACCCGAGAACTCCAATAAGTGGAGTTCTTAGTTCGTGGCTCATATTGGCCAGGAATTTTGTTTTTAATGAGTTCATTTCTTCTGCTTTCTCTTTAGCTGCAACTAATTCCATTTGTGCAAGTTTTCTTTCTGTTATATCCTCTTTTATGGCAATAAAATTTGTTGTTGTGCCTTTTTCATCTTTTATTGGGGAAATTGACGCAAATTCCCAGAATAGTTCTCCATTTTTTCTCTTATTATGAAATTCACCCTGCCAGGTTTTGCCCGATTTAATTGTTTCCCATAATTCCTTGTAAGCTGCAGAAGGAGTTTCACCGGAACTCAATATACGGGGATTCTTTCCTTTGACTTCATCAAAAGTAAAGCCTGTAACTTTGGTAAAAGTAGGATTAACATATTCAATGTCACCCGATAGATTAGAAATTAAAACTGAAACCGGACTTTGCTCAACCGCGCTTGATAATTTCCGTAATTCATTTTCGTGGTTTATCCTTTCTGTAATATCTCTGGATACTCCCATTATAGAAACGACATGATCGGAAGAGTCTTTTATCGGAGTTAGCCACGTTCCGAGATAAAGAATTCTATCGGGAAATTCAGTTTTGTCTTCTATATATACTGATTCCTTTGTCTTGTATATTTTTTGGAATCTGGATTCCTGACGGGCAGAAGATGTATTATCAAAAAATTCTGATCTTTTCTTCCCAATCATATCTTCAGGTTTCAGTCCAAATTGTGCTGACCCAAAATTATTAACATAGAGAATCTCACCATTTTTGTCGACAATAAAAATCATATCCTGAGAGGCTTCGGCTAAAACTCTGTATTTTTCTTCACTCTCTCTCAATAATTTTTCGTGTTTCAATCTTTCAGTAATATCTGATGCGATTCCAATTAAAGCAATTGGTTGTTTGTCCTCATCTCTAACTATTGCAGTTGATAAGTTAATAGGGAATTGTGTGCCGTCTTTTTTGATATTTATTAATTCACCCTGCCAGTTTCCCTTAATTGTGTTGGGGTACGAATTTGGGCATAATGCTTTCTGTAATTTCCGAGGTCTCAAACAATCGACTTCTTTTCCAATAATCTCTTCAGATTTGTAGCCATAAGTATTTAGGAATGCATCATTTACGTATATGATTTTGTTGTCAAGATTAGTTATGCTTACGCATTCACTAATATTTCCAAGTGAAAAAGCCAGCATCTTAATTTTTTCTTCATTAATCTTTTTTTCTGTAATATTTTCGTGGTGAATTATTACATTCTGTATCTCACCATCTTTATCAAAGACGGGGTATGCTTTATTATGGAACCATTTTTTTTGGTTTTGGAATGTTCTAATATTCTGTGAATCCGCAGCTACGCCAATATCAAAAAGGATGTCCCATTCTGCAGTCTCCCCTTTCTCAAAAACTCTTTTTAATATTGGGATAATTCCTCCGTCAATTAAAGATTTATCTTTGAAAATATTATATTTCTTACCTTCAATATCTTCAGGTTGAACACCGAACAATTCTGTTAATTTAGGATTTATCCTGTAACACCAGCCTTCTTTATCTAAAATTTGAGTACTTAGTGATGACTGCATGTAGACTTGTTCCATGAAACTAACTTGATCTTTTAATTTTTCTTTGGTCCTAATTTCCTCCGAAATATCTCTGAAAATTCCCTGAACATATTTCTTACTATTTATTTCTATTAAGCTCGTAGTTATTTCAACTGGAATTGTAGATCCATTCTTATGTTGTACCAATTGTAGGTTTTTACCGCCGGATGATCCTTCAGAGAATAATCTAAATTCTCTCTTAGCGTTTTTAATTTCCTTCTTAGGATGTAGATCACTCTGATGCATCTTTCTTATTTCTTTAAGTGGCCTACCTATTAATACCTGAGCCTTTCTATTTGCTTCAAGCAATTTACCGGTTTTTGCATCAGCTATAAAAATTGCATCATTAGCTTCTTCCATTAGTTTTCTATATTTGGCGCTGGAAGTTATCTGGTCAAGCTCAATTAATTTTTGTTTGGTAATGTTTCTGGCGACCCACAATACTTTATTGTGATTGAAAGGGGAAAGAGTAGCACTAAACCAGGTATCTTTTCTTTTTATTTTCAATAAATATTCAAACTGAACTATTTCCTTTTCTCTGGCAACATATTTTATATTTTTTAAAAATAATTTTGTAGTCTCTTTATCGAAAATTTCTGTAATATTTTTACCAATTAATTTATTTGGTGATTGATAAAAATCCTTCGAGCCAGTTGGAATGATATTGAAATAATTACCTTTATTATCGAAAAGCAGGATAATTTCCGTCATAGCTGAAAATATAGCCGCCAAATCTTTTTTCGAATCCAAAAGTTCTGCTTGCCTGCTTTTTAATGGTTTCACTGAATTTTTTTTCCGTTCCGATGTTTTCATCAATTCGCGCCAAAAATGTTAATAAATTATATTCAGAATAATCTGAAAGCACCTTATTATATCAATTATTATTCCAACAATATTATTCACTAAAAACACGTATTTTTTAATGGGTTTATAGATTAACAAGTTTGGTATACAGGTTCTTTCCAATAATGAGAAGTTTCGATTTTCACTTCTTTTCTTTGATAAGCTGTTCTATTTGGGTAATTTAGGGTAAGAAATCCAAAAAACCTTATAAATTGAATAATATTAAACTAACTCTGCAATACGACGGGGCAAATTTTGCCGGTTGGCAAATACAGAAAAATGCTGTCACAATTCAGCAAAAAATAACAGACGCCATCAAGGTTTTATTAAAGGAAGATGTGAACGTGATCGGTTCGGGACGGACCGATTCCGGTGTACACGCATTTGGTCAGGTGGCTAACTTTAAAACCGAATCAGCATTAGATATTTACCGTTTTCAGCATTCATTAAATTCAATTCTTCCACAGGATATTTCAATAAAAGATATTTCATTAGTTGATGAAAATTTTCACTCAAGATTTGACGCAAAAAAAAGAAGTTATATATACATTTTATCTTTTAAAAAATCTCCGTTCTTTAATAATTATTCCTGGCTTTATCATAATAAAATTAATATTGAGGGACTAAATAAATTATCAAACATATTAATCGGCACCCACGATTTTACATCATTTTCAAAAAAAAATACAGAAGTAGATAATAAAAACTGTATTATTTATTCAGCAAAATGGAGAGTCTCGGGAGACCTTGTAATTTTTATGATTGAAGCTAACAGGTATTTACACGGTATGGTGAGAACCACAGTTGGTACATTATTAAAACTGGAGAAAGAAAAAAACAGCAAAAAACTTCTAATTGAAATATTAGACCAAAAGAATAGGGAGGTAGCGGGAGAAGCTGCACCAGCAAAAGGATTATTTCTTTATAAAGTAAAATATTAATTATGATAAATCTAAAATCAAAAATTGTATTAATAACCGGCGGATCCCGTGGTATTGGTTCCGCCTGTGTTAAATTATTTTCAGAAGCCGGAGCCGATGTAGCTTTTACTTATCAGTCAAATAAAAATGCTGCTGATCTTTTGTTAAGTGGCAGCTCTGGAAACGTAAAAGCGTACAAATGTGATTTGAACAAACCGGATGATATTGAACAAACTGTAAATAATGTAATATCTGACTTTGGCAGAATTGACGTACTTGTAAATAATGCCGGTATATGGAAGTATGGTCCGGTTGATAAAATGTCGCTGGAAGAGTGGGATGAAACAATCAGGATTAATTTAACAGGGACTTTTTTATTTACAAAGCATATTCTTCCGGGAATGGTAAAAAATAATTTTGGCAGAATTATTAATATTACTTCTACAGCGGGCCAGAGAGGCGAAGCAAATTATTCTCACTATGCTGCATCAAAGGGCGGAGTAATTTCATTTACTAAATCCGTTGCTACGGAATATGGTAAATATAATATTACTACCAATTCAGTTGCACCAGGCTGGGTAGATACCGATATGACCAGCGATGCTTTATCCGATATTGAGTATCGTAAAAGTGTGGAAGATGATATTCCTGTAAAAAGAGTGGCAACGGCGGAAGATATTGCAGGTCCGGTGCTTTTCCTGGCTTCGGAACTTGGCAGGCATGTAAATGGTGAAATACTTAATGTTAACGGCGGTTCAATTCTTTGTGGATAAAATATTCTGAATTTTATAATACATCTATTTCTGGGGACTAATTAGTGAATTTTTATAATATAAATTATTAAGAGGAACTTAAAATGGAATCCCTTGCCAGCCTTCACCCCATAGTAATTCATTTCCCGATTGTGTTGTTTATAATTTATGCTCTTTTTGAAACTATTGGTGCTTTTTCGAAAAATGAATTCTTTTCAAAAGCAGCTCACATAATTCTGTTTCTTGGTGTACTTGGAGCAATTGCAGCTGTACTAACTGGAAATCAGGCTGAATCGCTTATGAGTCAGTGGGAAAGCCAGGGAGCGATTATCCAGCTGCATGCTATTGGTGAACATGAAGAACTTGCAAACACGACTTTATGGATATTTGTCGGAATTCTTATCTTAAGAACTGTGCTGGTTTTAAAGAAAAAATTTACAGGTTATATAAAATATATTTTTGTAGTTCTTGCACTTGTTGGATGCTATTTCCTTTATGAAACAGGGGAACACGGTGGCAAACTTGTTTATAAATATGGATTGGGTACTGATCTAAAGAAAATGGAAATCCAGGAAAATAAATAGTGAAACAGACAAAACTTTATCCTGTAATATTTGCAGTAGTTGTCGTAAATATTGCAGGAATTGTATTGCGCTATTTCAATCTTGATACTTATATAATAATTGTGGGCTTTCGTTTTCATTTAAGTTTTGTTCTACCTTTCCTGATTATTTTCAGGACTGATCAGCTGACCTTTATTAAAAAACTTTTCACAGAGCCTCATTTTAAGAAAACTATTCTTCCACTTCTCTGGATATTACTTCCGGTTTTGCTAATTATAGTTGTATTATTTTTACTAAAGAAAATAAACCTTGGTGATCCTGAATATTTTTATGAATTTGGTCTTTCCTCAATAGTTGATTACCCAATTTATCTTTTGTGGAATTTTCCGCAAATTATAATGCTTTTTATCTTCCTTGCAGTTTCATCTACCTTAAACAATAAAAATATAATAACCCCTTTTTTCTTTATTGTTTGCATTTTCCTATATGAATTTATACCGATTGGATCAAACGGTTTTACTATTACCGGAACCATTTCACTCATTTTAACGGCAGCAGTTTCAGGATTACTAATAAAATATTTTCAAAATATTTACTGGTTTGTTATTGTGGTTTTCTCTGTTTTCTGGTTGTATTTTCTTTGCTTCGGATCGGGTTCTGAGGCAATTATTAATTTATTATTTGCAGCCCGATACAATTCCTGGGAAGGTTTCTTTTCTGTGAATAAAAATATTGTGCAATATTTGCTTCCCGTTCAGCTATTGCTCACTTTTCTACTGGTTTTAATTTCATCCTACATTCGAAAAAGAAGAGTGACAGCCGGATTTTAGAAGATGTTATTATTTTGTATTTTGTTGATGAAAAAAACGCACTATAATGAAAAAATATTTACTTCTATTTTTAATATTAGCCTTTAATCTGTCCTTTGCGCAAAGTCCTGATAAATCTGCAAAGGGTTTTTTCCTGGCTGTTGGCGTGGGTCCCCGTTTCCCGATGGGTGATTTTGGAAATACTTCGAAACTTGGTTACGGGCTGAGCGCTGAAATTTCCTACACAAATAGTGACTCACTTCCGTTTTTTATTTTCCTGAAATCAGGATTTGAAACTTATCCCGGCTCACAGGATTATTATAGTAAAAGCAATTATTCAAATCTTTCAACAAATTTAATCCCTGTAAAATTAGGAGTGCAATATTTTTTACCTCCATTAGTAAAAAGCCAGGCACTTTTGATGCCAATTTTGGAACTTTCGGCTTCTTACGGACTTTTTCACACGTTAAATGAATTTAAACCCGGAAGCGGGCAAACGAATTTTTCTGAGAATAAATCGAGGTTTGGTTTTTCAGCAGGTGCTGGAATATCGGCATTTATGCTTGAAATTCTTGCCTCCTACAATTACTTTGATCAACATCAGTACATTGCTCTTGATCTAAAAGTAAGATATCCAATTTATATTAATTATTAAGAGAGACAAAATGAGTTATCAAAATTTATTAGTTGAAAAAAAAGACAGAATCGCTGTCGTAACAATAAATCGTCCTGACAAATTAAATGCATTAAATTCTCAAACAATTACTGATCTTAAAAATGCTTTTACAGATTTAAAAAATGATGAAGATGTATTTGTTATTATTCTTACTGGTAGTGGTGAAAAAGCTTTTGTTGCGGGAGCTGATATTTCGGAATTAAATAAACTTGATGTTGTCTCCGGCAAATCATTTGCCGAAAACGGGCAGGCTGTTTTTAGTATGATTGAAAAACTTGATAAACCTGTAATTGCAGCGGTAAATGGTTTTGCGCTTGGTGGAGGATGCGAACTTGCCCTTGCCTGTAATATCAGACTTGCTTCTGAAAATGCAAAATTTGGACAGCCCGAAGTTAATCTTGGAATTATTCCAGGCTACGGTGGAACTCAAAGACTTGCACGTCTTATAAATACCGGCAGGGCAATGGAATATATTTTAACAGGCGATATGATCGATTCATCGGAAGCTTTCAGACTGGGACTTGTAAATCACGTTTATCCACAGACCGAATTAATGGAAAAGGCAGTTGGGGTGGCTGCTAAAATAGCTTCTAAAGGACAGCAGGCGATTAGACTATCAGTAAAAGCCGTTAATATTGTAGATGAAGTTTCCTGCAAGGAAGGGTTAGATTATGAGGCCAGTCTATTTTCTATAGCCTGTGGAACTGAAGATTTCAAAGAAGGCACCAAAGCATTTTTAGAAAAACGCAAACCTGATTTTAAGAACAAATAAATTTTAATGAACATTCTTACTGACAAAAAAAAGCTAATTCAAATTCTTTTTGGATTAGCTTTTATTATACTTATTGCAAACATAGTCGCAGATAAACTGGGAGTTAAACATTATACACCGGTTGAATCTTCTGTAAGTGCGGAAAAGATAAATTCTAAATATTTGCAGGCGCTAAAAAATTACGGCATACAAACACAGTGGATAATTAAGCAAAAACATTATAAAAGAGATGACGATTCTCTTTTGTATAAGTATAAGATTAAAGTACCCAATGATCTGCCTATTGCACTTCTGATAAACGAAATTACTGATTCTCTGGATAATTCTAATGTAAAAATCCAATCAAAGGAAATAAAGATTGGAGGCGAGACACAATTAAAAATATTTTCCGGTGATAACCTGAAGTTGCAAGCGGTATTCAATTACAATGATGATATTGTCAGAAAATCAGGATTGGTGAGTTTAATAATCAGGGGAATCGAAAATATCAACGATGATGAATTTAATTCCCTTCTAAAATCTCCCGAAAGATTTGCTGTTTTACTCACCCCTTCAAAAGACAGCAAGAATCGGATCAACCAGATTATTAATGATCAAAAAGAACCTCTTGTTTTAATTAGCGATGAATCTACAGACCTGGATTATAAAATGCGTGCAGGATTTTCAGACAACCGCATCAGAAATTCGATTCGGGCAATTATTTTCGATTATTCTGAAGCAGCTTTTTTTGTCATAGATGATAAATCAAAAATTTATTCTTCTCCTGCTATGAAAATTATTAAGGATGTACTTGACAGAGGGAAAATAAAGTACTTTAATCTTAGTAGTTGCAGTTATCTAAAACCGGCAGATAAAATAGAAATGGAAAAGCAGTTTGAAGAGTATGTTAAAAAATTGGATACCGATAATAAATCGTTAATATTGTTAACACCTGATGAGTTAGATACAATTATACCAGAGTTAATAAAATTCAGAAAAATAGGATATAAATTTGTAAGGCCGTCGGTTTTGGTTGATAAAATTCAGGGATCTAATTAGCTGTTATAAAACAGGATTTCCCCAAATATCCAGCTCAATTATCTCACTAATTTCTAAGCCTTCTAATTGTTCTAAAAACAACTTCTTATCCCCAGCTACCAAGACTGATAATTTATCTGTATGAATATTTTCAACAGCAGCCCTTGTTATTTGCTCTTCATTCACATTATTGATTGAATCAAGATAGGTTGAAAAATAATTCCGGGGAAGAGAATGCAGTACAAGCGAAATAAGATTACCTGCTATTTGACCATATGTTTCAAAATTACCCGGGAACCTGAGAGTAACTGAAGATTTTGCAAAAGCAAGCTCTTCTTTTTTTATCCCTTTTTTAATCTCGTCTAATTCTCTTATTATTTCATTAATTGCGTTCCCTGTGTTTTCGGAGCCGACTGAAGTAGATACAATAAATTGAGCTGCTTCCTTTAAATAGTTAAACCTTGAATGAGCTCCGTAAGTGTAGCCTTTATCTTCCCGAAGATTCAGGTTTATTCTGCTACTGAATTGTCCGCCAAGGATTATATTCATCATGTGTTTAGAAAAGAAATTTCCTTTAGATCTCTTTTCAGCTATATGCCCAATTCTGATTTCACTTTGAACTGAGCCTTCTTTATGCACAAAATAAATCTTTGGACCTGAAGAAGTTGATGGGAAAGATAATTGCGGATTCGAAGAGTTCGATTTCCAATCAGAAAAATAATTATTCAATTTTTCTTCCAGAATTTCCCTGTTAATATTTCCAACCACAATTAATGTAGAATCAGCAGGTCCAAGTCGTTCTTTGTAAAAGGAACTAATATCTTCAGTGGAAATATTTTCTAAACCATCAGGATAACCTATAACAGGGTGGGCATATGGGTTATTCTTGCCAAAGACGATATGATCAAAAGCGATATCCGCAATTTCATCAGGAGAGTCTTTCAACTGTTGAAGTGCAGTTATCACTTTTCTCTTTTCACGATCAAATGATTTGTTATCAAGGTGTGGACTTGTTAATACAGTTGCAAAAAGCTCAAGTGATTTATCAAGATTTTCTGCCAATGTCTGAAGTGAAATATGAATATTATCATTAAAGCAATTTATATTGAAATTTGTTCCGAGTGAATCAAATTCGTCAGAAAGCTCAATGGCGTTATATTTACCGGCACCTTCATCGAGTACCCTGCTGAACAGGTTTGCCAGTCCTTTCTTGTTAGCTGTGTCATATTTTCCGCCGGAATTTGTAATAAGATTAAATCTGATAATTGGTAGTTCATCTTTCTGAACAAATAATACATTCAGAGAATTATTTAATCTAAATTCTTGAATTTCAGGAAGTGAAAATTTAATCTCACCATTAGCTCCGGGCTTTTGTGATCTTTCCAGTATCTGCATAAAGTTTAAATCGGTTTTATTTGAAGTTCAATAAAGGGTTTGCTGATATATTTTTCAGTTACATTTTTTAATGATTCTGTAGTTACGTCTTCATATCTCTGTAAGTCAAAATTAAATGAATTAGGTTCACCGAGATAGAAATTATAATGATTAAGCTGGTCCGCCAGTACATCGCTGTTTTGCATTGAATAAATGAATGATGATTTTATCACATTTTTTGAGCGTGCTATTTCTTTTTCTGCCACACCATTTTCTCCAATATTTTCTATTTCTTTGAAAATTTCATCTTTTAATTTTTCCAGGGTGATTCCGGGTTTTGCCGTGGCAATTATCATAAAATGTCCGTCATATTTTCCAGAGAACTGGAAAGCGGAAACATCCTGTGCTATTTCCATTTCGTAGACCAGTTTGTTGGTAAGTCTTGAACTTTTTGAGCCTGTAAGCAGATCTGAAAGTATGTCAAGAGAACTATCGTCTTTACCATATGCTTTTCCTGAATGCCAGGCTAGATATATCCTTTCGAGCTGAACATTTTCTTTTTTCTCAATAAATATATTTTTATCGAGATTGGGTTTGGGGAAGCTGCTCAAGCTCGTAATTTTTCCGTTGCTGCTTGATTTCAATTCAGCAAAATATTTTGATATCTGGTCTTTTATTTTTTCTTTTTCAAAATTACCGGCTACAACCAATGTAGCATTTGCCGGTGAGTAATATTTCTTAAAGAAAGAAGAAACATCATCGAGCGTATAGCTCTTAATATCTTTCATGTGTCCGATGGTCGGCCAGCTATAAGGATGACCTTCGGGGTACAAATTTGAAATAAGCGTTTCCCAGGCAAGACCGTATGGCTGGTTGTCATAGCGTTCAAGTCTTTCATTACTGACTACTCCAATCTGGTTTGTTAGTTTGTCCTGTGTTAGGGCAGGGAGTAAAAGTCCCATCCTGTCAGACTCAAGCCACAAAGCAAGTTCAATATAATTGGACGGCACTTTTTCAAAATAATTGGTGCGGTCAAAACTTGTTGAGCCATTCAAAGTTCCGCCTGCTTCCTGTATAAATTTGAAATGTTTTTCCTTAGGTACATTTTGAGATCCCTGGAACATCATATGTTCAAAAAGATGGGCAATACCTGTTTTACCCTTTATTTCATTTGCAGAGCCAACCCTGTACCAGATGTTAACGCATACAAGCGGAAGATTTGTGTCGTGGTGAAGAATTACATCCAGCCCGTTTTCTAATTTATATTTTTCATATCCAATGTTAAGTAAATCCATAAAATCCTTTAAAAACCCTTTAAGATGTATTCAATATTTTCCAGTTTGCCGTCTATATTTGAACGTGGGGCAATATTAAATATTTTACAAAGAAGAGGATAAATATCAATATTATTTATTGTCCCTGTTTCATATCCTCTTTTAAAAGCTGGACCAATTGCGTAAAAAATTCCATTCATATCCATCGCAAAATTATCGTATCCGTGGTTCCCTCCAACCTCAACATTTTTCATCCACTTTGCAGATTTATGATCCACCAGGCTCCAACCCAAATCTGCCATAAGTATTATATCCGGCAAAAATGCGTTTTTTGAATAATGGTAACAATCCGGAATATTTTCTTTTGTATACGCACGAAAATGATTTTCATTTTTCTTTAGAAGTTTATACACTTCATCAACTTTATCTTTGGCGGGCTGAATAAGCATGAAAGGTCCGTTTTCCTGGTACCGGATTTTATAATTATTTAAAATATCCTGTACATTCACAACTCTTTTATTGCTGATATTCGTCATTCCGTGATCAGACACAATTATTATATTGGTGCTATCACGCAAATTTATTTCATCCAGTTTCTTAAAGAGCAGTCCGATCATGTTATCTTCTTTTTTTATAGCCCCATTTACCTCTTTTGAATCAGGTCCGTATTTATGTCCCATATCATCAGTGGCTTCAAAATATAAGGTGATAAAATGCGGGCGTTTTGCATAAGGAAGTTTCATCCAGTTTATCACGCCTTGTACTCTTTGTTCAAACGGGCGGTCGTGATCATAATGGACAAAATATTCCGGCCTTCTGTACACAGGATTCATTTCTGAACCGGGCCAGAAATAACTCGCTGTTTTAATTCCATACCTTTCTGCTGTTTGCCAGAATGCCTCACCAAGGTACCATTTGCCGTTGGTAACTTGTGATGAATCACTTATTCTGTATGTTTCTTTATTGTAAGGATCATAAAAAGTATTTGCAATCAGACCCTGATTTTCCGGATACATTCCCGTGACAATTGAATAGTGATTGGGAAAAGTCTTGGAAGGGAAGTCGGGCCTCAATGATAAAGCGTGAACGCCATTCTCGTTTATATAATCCAGATTCGGTGTTATCCCACGGTTACCGTAATCCCATCTGAATGCATCGAATGAAATTAGTATAACATATGGCTTGGATTGTGAAATTAAATTGGTTGAAACAAACAACAATGCAAGAATGACAAAGATTATTTTTTTCATATTACCTCTTACAAATTAAAAAGGGAGATCGGCTCTCCCTTCGAAAAATTAATAGCATATTTTTAATGTAGTAATTTTAGTATTCTATCCGGTCTAACGGAACCAATCAACCTGAAAAAATCTGTGAATGGAATATCCCTGTTCCAGGAAAATAGTGTTATGAAAGCTTCTCCAACAATTGCATCTCTGGGAACAAATCCCCAAAATCGACTGTCTAGACTATCATCACGATTGTCTCCCATCATAAAGTAATAATCTTTCTTAAATGTATATGATGTTACAGGTTTTCCTTCAATAGTAATTACACCGTTATCTGTTTTAACAACTCTTTCACCGTATTCCCGGTCAATAATTGTTCTCCATTTCTCAATGTTATCCATTGTTAACGGTATTTGATCACCTTCCTTAGGAATCACCAGGGGACCATAATTATCTTCGTTCCATTGTGCGCCCTTTGGAAAAATTCTCGGTTCTACCATTCCAGGAGGTCTGGCATACGGGCTTAAATATAAAATGTTCGGCGGTATCCAGGCTTGTTTTCCGTTTACAAAAACTACTTTATCAATCACTTGCACAGTGTCACCTGGCAGCCCAATACATCTTTTAACATAATTTACACCCCAGTCATCGGCGTGCATCTGATCCTTGTATCCGGGCCATTCAAAAACTACAATATCATCTCTTTTGGGTTCTCTTAAAGCGGGCAATGTGAAATGGGGAAGAGGAATATTTGTAAAAGGTATGAACCTTGGAGAGGACGAACCGTAAATAAATTTATTAACCAAGACGAAATCTCCCACAAGAATTGTATTTTCCATTGAACCTGTAGGAATTCTCGTATTCTGAACTATGAACGTAATGATAAAGAATGCAGCGATTAATGCAAAAAATAATGACTCCGCAAATTCTCTTGCTTTTTCTTTTGAGGTTTTGGGCTTATTCGGATCTTCCGGTGGCTTGACACCAAAAAATCTTTTTAATCCTGATTTAAATGACAATTTTTTCTCCTGCAAGTTTGATAATAAAATCTATTTATTCCTGTAACTTTCTAACTTTTCTTTAAGAATATCGTTTACAATTTTGGGATTAGCTTTCCCTTTTGTTTCTTTCATAATTTTACCGACAAAAAATCCCAATACTTTATCTTTGCCATCGAGGTATGTCTGTACTTCTGATTTATGTTCTTCAATAATTTTATTGATGATTTCTTCAATTTTTTTTGTATCACTAATCTGAACAAGATTTTTTTCTTTTACAATTTCATCAGGATTTTTTAAACCTTTCAGCAATTCAGGGAATATATCCTTTGCTATCTTGCTGCTTATCGTACCTTCATTAATCAGATTAATTAGTTTACCCAGGTTTTCCGGAACAACAGGAAAGTCTTTTATATCAATTTTTTCTTCATTGATTGTTTTCAGTATTTCCCCCATTACCCAATTGCTTGCTGATTTATAATCTTTTGTTGTTTTCAGAACATTCTCATAATAATCTGCAATATCCCTGTTAAGAGTTAAAATATCAGCGTCGTATTCGGGCAGGTTAAAATCGTTGATAAATCTTTCCTTTCTTACTTCGGGAAGTTCCGGAAGTTTCAATTTTAGCTCTTTTTGCCATTTATCATCCATAATAACCGGCAATAAATCTGGTTCTGGAAAATACCTGTAATCGTGTGCTTCTTCTTTGCTTCTCATTGAAACAGCTTCATTCTACGTCAGCGTTCCATAACAGGGTTTCCTGTACAATTTTTCCACCTTCTTCCAGTGTTTCAACCTGTCTGTTGATTTCAAAATTTATTGCGCGTTCCAGGTTTCGGAATGAATTCATATTTTTTACTTCGGTTTTTGTACCGAATTCTTTTTGTCCGGTCGACCTGACTGAAATGTTTGCATCGCACCTTAACGAACCTTCTTCCATATTACCGTCACAGATACGCAGGTATTGAACAATCTGTCTGATTTTGGTAAGGTACAAAACTGCTTCTTCAGCACTGCGGATATCCGGCTCACTTACAATTTCAATTAATGGAACTCCGCATCTGTTCAGATCAACCAGAGTTTCCTTTGTCTGGTCGTGAATGGATTTTCCCGCATCTTCTTCCATATGAATTCGCGTAATGCCAATTTTTTTTGAAGCTACCATCTTTCTTTTTTATATCAAGAAATCCATTTTCACAAATTGGCTTATCATACTGGGAAATCTGGTAACCTTTCGGGAGGTCGGGATAAAAATAATTCTTTCTTGCAAAAACTGATTTTTCATTTACTGTGCAGTTTGTCGCTAAGCCCATCAGAGCAATGAACTCCACTACTTTTTTATTTAAAACCGGCAGAACTCCGGGATGGCCAAGGCAAACCGGGCAGACGTTAGTATTAGGAGTATTTCCAAACTTTGTAGAACAACCGCAAAATACCTTGCTTTCGGTAAGTAGTTGGGCATGTACTTCAAGCCCGATTACAGCTTCAAAATATTCGTTCATTATCTCCGATAGGGGAATTTTAAACTATAAATATATAAAAGAATTGATAGATATCGAAGGGCAGTAAAGAGAACTGAAATTAGGAATTATAGGAATTTGACTTAAAATTAAGGCTTTTCACTGGCGCCTGCCGTAGCTACTTTGGGCTTTTCATTTTTAATACCAAGGCTGTCAAGTTCAGCAAGAACATTATTTTTTATAATATTAAATTCTGGCTCTAATTTTTTGGCAACAGGGTGTGCCGATGGGATTTTTTGTTTAAATGGATCAACCTGTGCACCATTTTTCCAGAAACGGTAACATACGTGCGGACCGGTTGCTTCACCTGTCATTCCAACGTAGCCAATTACCTGTCCCTGTTTTACGTGTACACCCCGGTGCATTCCCTTTGCGATTTTTGACATATGAAGATATTGTGTTGTGTAAACGCTGTTGTGCCTGATTTTTACATAGTTACCGTTAAATCTTTTATAGCGGGCTTCAATTACAACTCCATCTCCGGTTGAATGAATAGGTGTTCCGGTAGGGGCTACGTAATCGGTACCGAGGTGAGCTTTGACTCTATGTTCAATCGGGTGATAACGGCGGAGAGAATATCTTGAAGAAATACGTGTGAATTTTACCGGCGCTTTAAGGAATGCTTTTCTCAGACTTTTACCGTTTTCATCATAAAAATGATCATCACCGTCTTTTTCAAAATTTATTGCATAAAAGGCTTCACCGGATGCGTTAAAATAAGCTCCAATTACTTTCCCGATCCCTATTGGCTGCCCGTCTACATATTGTTCTTCATAAATTACTTTAAAACTGTCTCCTTTTTGAATCCGGTAAAAATCAATTTGCCATGCATAAATTTCGGCAAGTTTAAATACAAGCTCTGGGTCTACTTCATTATCTACCATTGTCTGGTAAAGTGAGCTGTGGATTACACCTTCAGCCTTCTTTGTTTGAACTGTTACTTTCTTTGAGCCGGCGATAACATCCGTTGTATCTTTAAGATTAACAACTACATAGTCTATTGGATTCTTTTCATAAACCAGGTATGCAATTTTAGCAAGGCTGTCTTTTGTAGTATAAACGTGATAAGATTTTCCGGCAACAATTTTTCTGAAATCAAAAGTTTCTTTAAAATTTCTCGATATAAAATCTATTTTAGAGTAGGGGACATTGTAATTCAAAAGCAGATCGGAAAATGTCTCATTCGGGTTTATTGTAGCGTCTTCGCGGTTTAAAGAATCTGAAATAAAACCGTATTCGTTTATTTTTACAACGTGTTCTTCTTTTTTGATATTATCAGTTTGTTCCGTGTTATCAGAAAAAAATAGTTTTTTTACTATAACGAAGCTAATTATAGAAAATGTAAGAAGATAAAATATGTAAGTCACTAAAGTAATTCTCTTTAGTGGTTTCATATGGAGCCTTTCCGGTTTGAACTAATAATAGATTTTTGTGCAAATTTAACCTATTGCATTTATCTTTGCAATTTTTGTACGAAAATAATTTATTCTTTTAGCCGAAATAATTAAGTTACAGTTCAAATATTTTGAAAGGATTATTATGGTTATTTATAGTGTATCTGTAAGAATAAAAAAAGAAGTAGAAGAAGAATGGCTGCAGTGGATGAAAGGAAACCATATCCCGGCAGTTTTAGGCACAAAATATTTTGCCAATTGCGAAATGTTTAAGGTTTTAATTCCGGAAATTGAGGAATCTGTTGTTATGTACAAGATGAAATATTATTGTGATACATTTGAAAATTACCTGGATTATCAGAAAAATGATGCAGCAAGGTTACAGGCAGATCATAATGATAAATATCAGGGAAAATTTACTGCATCACGCGAAGTAATGGAAAATATTTGTAGTATAAAGTAACGTTCTTTTCTCCTTCCAAACCCCGAGGTAACATTATGTCCAAATTCATTCGCAGGGAATTATCAATATTCCTGTCCTTTGTTTTTCTGTTTTCAGTATTTATCTACCCACAAAGTGAACAAAATTATGTCCTGAATTCTAAAACAAGAAATTATGATCAGAAGCATGTTAAACTGGATTTGAGTTTTAGCTTTGATAAGTCTGAAGTTTTCGGGAAAGAGGAATTTACTTTTTCACCTCTGGAAAATAATTTTCAAAAGCTTGTTTTGCATTCAAGGACTACAAAAGTTGCAAAAGTATTATTTGATGGAAAGGAACTTAATTTTTCACAGACAGAAAAACTGCTTTTCATAAACTTTGATGATGAATTAAATGCAGGAAAAGATGTTACCGTTACAATAGAATATAGTTCACTGCCGGAAGCAGGATTGTATTTTTTCAAACCAACCAAAGAGTATCCTGAAATTCCCTACCAGATATGGTCGCAGGGAGAAGGAACGGACAACAGGTACTGGTATCCCGCTTATGATGAACCTGATGATAAACTTACATCTGAAATTATTGCAACCGTACCTGATAATTTAATTGCCATTTCAAATGGTAAGCTTAAGTCAGTTACTTTAAACGCCAAAGCAAAAACAAAAACATTTGATTGGGAAATGGATCAGCCGTATTCAAATTACCTGACAACATTAATTGTCGGAGATTTTGTAACAATCAAAGAAAAACTCAGGGGAACTACCTTAGATTATAATGTCCCCCGCAAATGGGCTGATAAATATGATTCATTTTACGGGCGGACTCCGCAAATGTTAAATTTTTATTCTGATTACATCTACCCATATCCATACAGCAGGTATGCTCAAACTGCCGTACAGGATTTTCTTTACGGGGGAATGGAAAATGTAACCGCAACAACCTTGAACCAACGAATTTATCACGACAAAACTGCCGAGCCAAATTATAGTCCCGATGGATTAATTGCACATGAATTTGCGCACCAGTGGTTTGGTGACTTTCTTACATGCAAAACATGGGATCATATCTGGCTGAATGAAGGGTTTGCGACTTATTTTACAGATTTGTGGACGGAAAACGAATTTGGCGAAAATGAATTCAGATACCTGAGATTTCAGGAAAATAACGCTTACTTCGATGAAGTGAATAAACAACCGCTTGATAAAATTAAAAAAGATTCAACAGGCGTGGTTCCGGTTGAACTCGGCGGAGGTAAGGCGTACGACAGAGGTGCCGCAGTCCTGAATACATTGAGATATTATCTAGGCAATGAAGCATTTGAAAAAGGGATAAAACATTATGTAAATAAATTCAAACATTCAGCCGTTGTTACAGAAGATTTTAGAAAAGCAATGGAAGAAGCGACAGGGAAAAATCTGAAAGAATTTTTTAACCAATGGATTTATGGTGCCGGATTTCCTGTCTATGATGTTTCATATACCTGGGATGAAGTTCATAATAAATTACTGCTAAAAGTTAAGCAGGTTCAGAAACAGCTCCCGGCAGTTGGATTATTTACAGCCCCGGTTCTTGTGGAGATTACTTCAGGTAAAAAAGTAATTCAGAAGAAAATTACAATCAGCAAAGAAGAAGAAGTGTTTGCTTTTGATTGTAATGAAAAACCGCAGATGATCAGGTTTAATAAATATATGTGGACGCTATGCAGCGTTCATTTCAGAAAAAACTTTGATGAGCTGGTTTATCAACTACAATATGATGATGATGTAGTTGGACGAATTTTTGCAGCGAAGGTTCTACCACAATTTGGCGATACTGCTGTAAGCTATTTGGCAAGATCAATAAAGCGGGATAATTTTTACGGAGTAAGACAGGCGGTGGTGGAAGGACTTAGAAAAATTGGCGGCGATAAAGTACTTGATCCTCTGCTCATTGCTTCCGATGATCCTGATGCCAGGGTAAGGGAAGAAGCTGTAAAATCTCTTTCAATATTCCCCGCTTCAAAAGTTGACAAATTCTTGGTGGATAAATTTAAATCCGACAATAATGTTTATGTAAAAGGTGCCGCAGCCTACTCAATCGGTGCTGTAAAAATGAAAGGAGCTTTTGAATTTTTGGTCAAAGCCCTTAAAATGGATTCACATAGGAACATAATTAGACGAGATGTTTTTGACGGCCTGAAAAAATTAGGGGATCCACGTGCCATTAAACTTGCCGGTGAATATAGCCAGTATAAATACAGCTACGGTGGAATGCACCTGCTTGATATTACAGCTCTGGATTGCGCAATGGAATTCTCAGTATCACACAGAAATGAAGTAATAAATGTTTTGGCAAAAGCTCTTAAAAATCCGTATTTCAGGACCAGGAATTATGCTGCCGGTAGCCTTGCAAAACTTGGAGCAACATCAAAATTATCCTTATTACAAGAGATATTAAAATCCGAAAGAAGAAACAGAGTAACAAGATCGCTAAACTCTGCGATAAAACGGCTTGAGGGTAAATAATTGCCCTAAAAAATATGTTTCAACTAATATATTTATCTCTTATTTTCATCGAAAAGCTAAAGAGTTAATCCTCTATCTGTTTAAATTGTACCGGATAAATACAGGGGTTGGATCGTTATGAAAATTAAAAATATTTTTCTGATTGCATCTGTTCTCTTTCTAATTGCAACATTGGAATCCTGCAGGGAAGGAATTATTGATCCGGGTAATTCTGTGGGAAATATTAATGAGCCAGTGGTATTAAAATCTTCGGACGCTTATATATTTCAGATCGATGCAAAGAATATAACATTTAGTAAAACAGATGAAACATTTCTTGATGTAACAAACACTGATATTATTCTTGAACTTAAGGACTATTCAAGTGGATCCGTTCACTTAAGAATTATAGCTGATAATCTTTCTACTTTGTACAATGAATTACTTTCAAATGATATTAACGGGTTGCAAAAGTCTGTTGTTAACCATGTAGTTGAAAAAATTCAGCTTGATTTCAATGATTTTAGTGGAAATCTGAAAGTTAAGATGGTAAAATCCCCTCGCAATTTTTAAGCAAACCTGTAATCTTTATTTAAACTCTCATTTTTTTTCACGATCTTTCAATTATTATCCTAAACCATAGGCAAATTATGTTACCACGTAAATTTAAGCGAAAACACAAAAGAGGAATGTCTCCCGGTTCGCTGGTTTTTACCGGTCAGAAAAAAATGGAAAAAATTAAAATCAGCGTATTTGATTATGATGCGGAAAATTATGAAGAAAGAACTCTGGCTGAAGAGGAAGTAAGTAAGCTAAGTGAGTTTAAGTTAAACAAAGATGTTACCTGGTTAAATATTTGCGGAATTCACAATACTGAACTGATAGATAATATTGGTAAAATATTTAAAATACATGCGCTTGTACTGGAAGATATTTTAAACGTTTCGCACAATACCAAAATAGACGAATTTGAAGACTATATTTTTATCATTACAAAAATGATAAACTATAATGAAACTGAAAATCTTCTGAATATAGAACAGGTAAGTTTCATACTTGGCAAAAACTTTCTTATTACTTTCCAGGAAAAAGAAGGTGATGTCTTTGATATTATCAGGGACAAAATCAGAAGCAACAACGGGAGAATTAGGAAAAGCGGTCCTGATTACCTTGCCTACAGGCTAATCGATACTATTGTAGATAATTACTTTCTTGTACTGGATAAAATAGATGAAAGGATTGAAGACATTGAAGACGAATTGCTGGATAATCCTGAACAATCTACACTTCAGAGCATTCATTCTTTAAGAAAGGAAGTAATCCGATTAAAAAGAAATGTAACACCTCTGCGCGATATTTTACATGCTCTTGAACGTGAACAATATAATTTCATCGATAAATCAACTCAAATTTATTTAAGGGATTTGTACGATCACATCAGGCAGATTATTGACACAATTGATAATTACCGGGAAGTAATAAATGGTTTGCAGGAAGTTTATCTCTCAAGCGCAAGCAATAAAATGAATGAGATTGTAAAAGTGCTTACAATAATTTCAACTATTTTTATCCCCCTGACTTTTATCGTAGGAATATACGGGATGAATTTCCGGACAGATGTAAGTGTCTGGAATATGCCGGAACTGACATGGAGTTATGGCTATCCTTTTATTATGGTCATAATGCTTATTGTGGTTATTGGGATGACTATTTTTTTCAAAAGGAAAAAATGGTTTTAAGAACTTTTCTAAAATGCCGCTATTATGATATTTAACTTTACAGGAATATTTTGTAATTTCAAACCCGGCTTTTAACATTATCCAGTCATTTATTAACAACCGAAATATGGGGCTATTGGGCTATTTATGTTTACACGAAAATTTCTAAGTCAGAATACATATTCAAAGGCAGAAACATCATCCTTACCATGCAGAGAAGAAATAGACGAAATTTATAAATGGAACCTTGGTGATATATTTGAATCTGTGGATACCTGGCAAAAAGAATTTGACTGGTTACAAAACAATCTTACCGAATACAAAAAATTTACAGGTACATTATCACAATCTGCAGATCAGCTTTATAGCTGTTTAAAATTTGATGATGAAGTTGGGATCAAACTTGAAAGATTATACTTATACGCTATGCTTGCAAAAGACAGCGATATGAGGGTGACTAAATTCCAGGCGATGGATGACAGGATTAAAAACCTTTTTGCACAAATCTCAACAGCAAATTCTTTCATCAGACCGGAAATGCTGGCGATGCCTGAAGAGAAATTACTTGATTTCATAAATCAGAAAAAAGAACTGGGCGTATTCCGCCATTATTTTGATGATTTGTTAAGAACAAAAAAACATACTCTTTCTCCTGCTGAGGAAAAAATTCTTGCTTTGTCTTCTGAAGTTACTCAGGCTCCATATAATGCTTTTTCAATGTTTACAAATGCAGATCTGAAATTTCCTCTTGTAAAAGACGACCAGGGAAAAGATGTTGAAATTTCTCATGGGCGCTATTATGCTGCAATGTATTCCCAGAATCGCGAGTACAGGCAGAGAGCTTATAAGAATTATTACAAACCTTTCAAAAATTATACTAATACTTTTGCCGCCTTGCTTAACGGAAACCTGAAAGCGAATATCTTTAACGCTAAGGCGAGAAATTATAACTCAGCAAGGGAAGCAGCGCTAGATAAGAATAATATTCCACTTTCTGTATACGATAACCTGGTTGAAACGGCGAATAAAAATATGGCTCCTCTACACAGGTGGGCAGAGCTTAAGAAAAGACTTCTAAAAGTTGATAAGCTTCATCCGTACGATACCTATGTAACCTTGTTTTCTATAAAAGAAAAAAAATATGAATATGAGGATGCAAAAAAAATTGTGCTGGATTCATTAAAACCAATGGGCAGCGATTACCTGGAAACATTGCAAACTGCGTTTGATAACAGGTGGATAGACGTTTATGAAACTCAATCAAAAAGAAGCGGTGCATATTCTTCCGGAACAACTTTTGGCGTTCATCCATACGTGCTGTTAAACTGGACAGACTTACTTAACGATGTTTTTACTCTTACACACGAGATGGGACACAATATGCATTCCTATTATACAGGGAAGCACCAGCCTTACGTGTATGCAAATTATTCAATCTTTTTAGCAGAGGTGGCTTCAACTTTTAATGAAGCTTTGCTTCTTGATCACCTTATTGAAAAATCAAATTCTAAAGAAGAAAAACTTTATCTGCTGGAAAAATATCTTAATAATATTGCCTCTACATTTTATCGCCAGACAATGTTTGCAGAATTTGAAATGCAGGCATACGAAGGTTCAGAAAAGGGCCAGGCTTTAACCCAGGAAGATTTTTGCAATCTGTTCAAAGATCTTTATCAAAAGTATTGGGGTCCCGCAATGGTTCTTGATGAAGAAGAATATTATACCTGGGCGAGAATTCCTCATTTTTACTATGACTATTATGTATATCAGTATGCAACCGGTTATGCTGCCTCTGCGACACTTTCTGAGAAAATTTTAACTGAAGGTGAGCCGGCAGTAAAAAAATATCTGAATTTCCTGCAATCGGGGAGTAGCGATTACCCAATAAATATTCTTAAAGCAGCCGGCGTTGATATGAATTCGCCGGAACCAATTATCGCTACAACTAAAAAGATGAATCAATTATTGGATGATATTGAGGCGACACTGAAATCTTAAACAATTCAGAATTTCTCAATCCTTTATAATAAAATTACCAGAGGAATCTATTTCAAATGAAAGTATACACTAAAAAAGCGCTCAATGATTTTCAACAATCATTGACTTATGACGACATCAGCCTTATACCAACTGAAGTTTCAAGAATAAAAACCCGGACAGAGGCTTCAACAAGCTGTAACTTTATGGGCCTTGACCTTGCATTGCCAGTAACTTCCAGTCCTATGGACACAGTGACAGGCCCGGACATGGCAAAAACACTTACGGATCTCGGATGCATTGGAATATTGAACAGGTTTGATAGTTCGTTAAAAGAAATCTTAAATAATAATGGTGACAGCAAAAAAATACGTTCTGTTTCTATTGCTCTGACTACACCAATGGACGATATTGAAAAATTAGTAGAAAAAAAATATTTAGTGTGCCTGGACACAGCCAACGCTAATAATAATGAAGTATTAAGAAAGACAGAGGATATAAAGAAAAAATTCGATTGTAAAATTATTGTCGGAAATATTGCTCACGGCAAAAGGCTCTCATCTCTTGAAGATGCCGGGGCTGATGCTGTAAGAGTAGGAATTGGAAGTGGCAGCGTATGTACAACCTCTATTCAAACCGGAATCGGAATCGGGCAGGTATCTTCTTTATTAAATGTTTTATTCAACAGGGAAGAACAAAAGCTAAAAATTAAAATTATTGCGGACGGTGGAATTAAAAGTCCCGGCGATGTTGCCAAAGCAATTGCTCTGGGTGCCGATGCTGTTATGCTTGGAAGAATGCTTTCGGGTACTAGGGAAACTCCCGGAGAAATTATTAAATATAACGGGCAACTCTGGAAAAAATACAGGGGTTCGGCTTCCTTCGGTGTAAAAATGAGGAATGAATTTATTGAAGGTGAAGAAACTATGGTTGCGTATAAAGGTACCGTAAAAAATGTAATCGATAGTATCTCCGATGGTCTGAGAAGTTCGATGAGCTATATGAATTGTTTCACCCTCGATGAACTCAGAAAAATTGATACTTTTGCTGTGCTTAGCAATAGCTCGTATCTGGAAAGACTACCGAAGATGTAATCTTTTTTGCAGGAAAATTTTTATCTGATTTTTAAGTTTTTCAGTCTTAATGAATTACTGATTACAGAGACTGAACTTAATGACATTGCAAAAGCGGCGAACATCGGGTTTAGCATTCCAAGAGCCGCAAGGGGAATCCCGATAGTATTATAAATAAATGCCCAGAACAAGTTTTGCTTAATTGTTTTTATTGTCCGTTTTGATAATTTAATTGAATTCAACACCCCGCTTAAATCACCACTCATAAGAACAATTGAACCGGTTTCCATAGCAATATCAGTTCCGCTTCCAATTGCAATTCCAACATCACTTTGTGCGAGTGCGGGTGCATCATTTATTCCATCACCTACCATAGCAACTACTTCATTATTGCTCTGGTATTTTTTAACAGCATTTGCTTTATCCTGTGGAAGTACTTCTGCCTCAAATTCATCAATGCCGGTTCTTTTAGCTATGTTTTCTGCCGTAGTTTTGTTATCACCGGTAATCATAACAGTTTTTATTTTCAAATCACGTAAACTTTTAATTACCTCTGCTGAATTTTCCTTTACCGGGTCTTCAATTCCAATTAGTCCGCTCAGTTCCCCGTTTACTGATACAAAAATTATTGTTTTGCCTTCTTTTGAAAGTTTGGTAATCTCCCCGTTCAGTACATCAGTTTTAACTGAATAATCTTCCATCAGCTTTTTATTCCCGGCAGAAACTGATTTTCCGTTTACAACTGCTGTTATTCCTTTCCCGGTAACACTATTAAAAGATTCAGCTTCTGAAAGTTCAATCTGTTTTTCTTTTGCATAATTTATTATTGATTCAGCAAGCGGGTGCTCTGATTTATTCTCGGCTGAGGCTGTAATTTTTATTAATTCATTTTCTAAAATATTACCTGTAATAACATCAGTTACTTTTGGTTTGCCTTCTGTGATAGTTCCTGTTTTATCAAATATTACTGTTGTTATTTTATGGGCAAGCTCAAGGCTCGATCCGTTTTTAATCAGTATACCGAATTGCGCGCCTTTGCCCGTACCAACCATTAAAGCTGTTGGAGTTGCGAGCCCGAGAGCGCAGGGGCAGGCAATTATTAAGACAGCTACAAAATTAATTAACGCAAGGTTGAAAGAGTGTTCTCCTCCAATAATCAGCCAGACTATAAAGGTTATAGAAGCAATTCCGATTACAGCAGGGACGAAAATGGCCGCAATTTTATCTGCCAGATTTTGAATAGGTGCTTTTGAACCCTGTGCTTCTTCAACCATTTTTATTATCTGTCCGAGCACAGAATTATCACCAACTGCTGAAATTTCAAATTCAAAAGAACCCGTTTTATTTATTGTTCCTCCAACAACATTATCGCCGTTTGTTTTTTCTACAGGGATACTTTCGCCGGTAATCATCGATTCATCTATTACAGAAGCACCGGAAGTAATTTTTCCATCAGCCGGAATTTTTCCACCGGGTTTTATAACAACAATATCACCGATTTTAAGATCTTCAAGTTTTACTTCTATTTCATTACCGTTTCTTTTAACAATTGCCGATTTAGGTTTTAAACCCATTAACTTTTTAATGGCAGTATTAGTGCGTGTTTTTGCTTTTGCTTCAAGCCATCGGCCCATTAAAATTAGTGCGATAATTACAGCAGCAGTATCGAAATAGACATGCGGAAAATCACCCGGCTTCAGTACGAGATCGGGGAAAAGTGTAACAACTGTGCTGAAAATATATGCTGCGCCCGTTCCTACAGCAACAAGTGAATTCATATCGGCTGAAAAATGCTTCAGATTTGTCCAGAAAATTTTGAAAAATCTTTTGCCCGGAATAAAAATTACCGGTGTTGTAAGAATTAAAAGAATTTTGTTCAGGTAATCAGTGGAAAGGGGGAGAAAATCTCTGAATCCATCCCACATTGTTCCCATACTAAGAAGCAGTACAGGAATAGCGAGTATTACAGAAAGAATGAAATTCCGTTTCAGGTCTTTTTCATGTTCAGAAATTAAATCATTTGAGCCGGCATTTTTTTCACTATCGGATTTATCAGTTTTCCCGGTTTTGTCAGGGAAATTTATTTTATACCCGGCGTCTTCAACAACCTGTGAAATTTTAGTGTAGTCGATTAGTTCAGGATCAAATTCAAACGATGCTTTTTCGGATGCGAAATTGACCGAAACATTCTTTACACCATCGAGTTTTGAAATTGCTTTTTCAACTCTGGCTACGCAACTGGCGCACGTCATTCCTTCAACAGGTGCATTTATCTTTTCTACTTCCTTTAAGGCCTTTTCCATAACATCAGCTCATTTTTTATTTATACGGTTTTAAACCCGGCTTCTTCAACAGCTTTATCGATATCTGCCTGTGAAATTTTTTTTTCATCGAATTCAATTGAAGCCGAACCGATTTGTACATCATTTACTTTCAGGTCCAATTTTGAGAGTTCTTTTTTTACAGCCATAACACAATGCTGGCAGGACATACCTTCAATTTTTATTGTTTCAGATTTCATTTTTTCCTCTGTGATAGTTTAATTTAATTACAGGTGTAAACTAACAAGAGGAAGAGGGGGATTGTTATACTTTTACAGTAAAATTGTATAGAATTTTAATGGATCTTGTCCAGGGGATTTCTATTTCTGTTCTTCAGGTTTTTGTAGTGTGATGGGGTAAAACCGGTAACTTTCTTAAACTGACTTGACAGGTGCTGTACGCTGCTGTATCCGAGTTGGTATGAAATTTCACTTAATGTTATTTCATCGTAAATAAGAAGCTCTTTTACTTTTTCAATTTTCTGGTGAATTATAAACTTTTCAATTGTAACATCTTCAAGTGAAGAAAAAAGGTTGCTCAGGTATTGGTAACTCATATTCAGATTTTCAGAAAGGTATTTTGAAAAATTAAACTTTTCAAGTTCACCGTTTTTACTCTCCTGTATCTGTGCTATAACAATTGTTTTAATCTTCTCTACTAATTTCTTGTGTTTATCATCAAGAAGTTCAAAACCGTTTTCTTCCAGTACCTTTTTAATAGGAGCGATGTCAATATCTTTACTGGCTGTGGTGGAGATAGTTGCTTCTCCCAGTTCTATATTGGTAACGGTAAAATTGAGGTTCTCAAGTTCTTCGCGGACTACCTTGATGCACCTTCCGCATACCATATTTTTTATGTATAAAGTTTTTGTCGGCATAATTAAATGAAATTATGGGGTAATATAAGGCAGGAAGGACGAAAAAATAAAGGGGAAATCATTTCTTAGGCGGAAAAATCTATAGAAAGGTCATTTTGTAATTTCCAATCAGTCCTCTGTGTTCAGGCTACCTACTTTCAATTTATGCATCGAACGTGCAGCATTGTTAGAATACAGGTTGTAAATATTAAATACTTCGTTTTCTGAGTTTCTCCTGGGTGGTTTTATAAATACTTTATCCCTCTCTTCAACAGGCTTTATTATTTTTTGCAAACCGTGTTTTGGCTGAACTTTTGAAGGAACAGGTGCCTGCTCATTTACAATTTTGAATTTGTGATTAACCACTTTCTTCTTTGGTGTTTCAATTATTTTTAGCGGTTCTCTTATTTCCGTTTTTTTTTCATAAGGTTTTAAGCGATTCCTGTCCTTAATTTTATAGGCAATGTACGAAATGAATGCTGTTATCGAAATAAGGATAGCAAAAATTCCAAGCGATGCTTTTATTATTGGTATAAGCTCCATTTTAACCTTATTATCCCTGGAAACCCGTTAAATTTCTTTATTTATTGCTATAATGAACGCAACTTCCATACCATGAATAAAAAAGACCAAATATTAGCTTATAACGCGGAAATTATTACTGCTATCAATCGGAGGTTATCATTTTGAGACTAAATCCTCTTTAATTATCATTGTTACACACCCGGTTACGGCTTAAATATTTAAAAAACAGCAAATTACAGAAATTAGAAAAATTTCTGATATTGCACTAAATATAAAAAATTGTATTATGTATTTAGATAATACTGGGGCGCTTTAAGTTGCATTTACCGCAAATCTTTGATAATTTAACTTACTGATTTATAAAGAGTTATAAATTATATTAACTATAATAGGTGGCGTTATGACTAAGGCTGATATAGTAGACAGAGTAGCATCCGGCACAGGCTTAACAAAACTTGAGACCGAGGCAATCATCGAAGGTTTTTTTAAGACTGTTATAGAATCTCTTAAGGAAGGTAAAGGAATTGAAATAAGGGGATTCGGTAGCTATAAAGTTAAAAAGAAAAATGCCCGTCAGGCCAGAAATCCCAAAACCGGCGAACAAGTTTTTGTACCTGAACATTATGTTCCTACTTTCAAGTTTTCTAAAGACTTTAAAGATATAGTTAATAAAGGTATGAAGGAACGGGAGCAATAAAAACGATATGATAAAATTTTGCCCCGAATGTGGAGTAAAACTTGATAAGGAATTTAAGTTTTGTCCGGAATGTGGTTATGGTTTGGAAAATATTAAGAGTGAAAATGCTTCGGATGATAATAATGTAAATCCAATTGTTTGCGAAAACTGCGGAGAAGAAAACAGTCCGGGAAATATTATTTGCGCAGGTTGCGGAATGAAAATTCAGGATGGACCTGCCCCTGCAAAAAAAGGTAAAACAGTGCAGAAAAAGCACTCCGGTAAACCTTCAAAATCAAAGCAGAATAAAAAAAGTAAACACCAGCCTGAAAAACATCAACAGGTGCAGGAAGAAGCAAAATCATTAAACCGGAACACACTTATTGGAATTATTGTTGGTGGTTTAATAGTCATAGTTCTTATACTTTATGGAACGGGAGAATTTGATACGGTAAACGTGCCCGTAACAAACCCGGGCAATACACAGACCCGGGGTTCAGGTGTTGATCTTAGTAACCTGCAAAGAATAAATGAACTTGAAGCTACAGTAAAAGCCAACCCCAATGACCAGCAATCTTTGCTGGCGCTGGCTCATCTTAAAAATGATTCAGGGTTATACGAGCAGGCTATTGTGGATTACAGAAAATACCTCAAATTAAATCCTAAAAACTCAGATGCGAGGATTGATATGGGGGTTTGCTATTATAGCCTGGGAGACAATAAAACGGCTATTAGCGAGATGGAAGAGGCTTTAAAATATAATCCTCACCACCAGATAGGTTTCTTAAACCTGGGAGTTGTAAATTTGTCAGCCGGAAATATTGCAAAATCGGATGAATGGCTGAAGAAGGCGATTGCAGAGAATCCGAATAACGATATCGCCAAAAGAGCAAGAGAATTATTAGAATCAAATGGAAAATAAATAAATAGAATCGGAGGTAACCAATGCCTTGCGGCAAGAAAAGAAAAAGACATAAAATGTCTACTCACAAGAGGAAAAAAAGACTGAGAAAAAACAGGCATAAGAAAAAAAATAGATAATTTTTCCCAATTTTTTTTGATGGGCAGATGTTATAAAACATTTGCCTATTTTTAATTTTAAAGGCCATCTTAGCTCAGTTGGTAGAGCAACTCATTCGTAATGAGTAGGTCGCCGGTTCGACTCCGGCAGATGGCTCAAAAAGTGCCGAAAGCCTGCCAAATTCACATCCCTGGATTTACCTGTTTACTAATATTTCGCTGATTTCTGCCTGCTGGGTAACCAAATAAGTAACCACATAAGGAGAATTCTACCAAATAATCGGCAAATTTAATGAATTCTTTCAGGGATTATATAATTAAAAGCCTACCTATAGGAATTCTGGAAGGTTGATTGAAGTATTTTCAAAATTCTAGAATTTTACGCAGCTAATGTAATTTGCAGGTCAAAATTACTGCTGTCAAGTTTTTGGTATTGAGCTAATTTGAAATTAATTGTGGGATGATTGCTTGCAATTCTTTTATTAAGAGGAAATGATATTAACTTTTCTTCTTTAGCCTTCTGGTGGTAACCATTCTTGTCCTCCCATCCCAAAGGTGCGGTCTTAAATAACAAAAGCATTATTGGGAAAAAGACTATACAGAGCCCTATATAAATCTCGAAATAAAGCATAGTGTGCACCTACTAATTTAATATACCTAAACCAAAATTTAGGGAGTTTAATTAAATAAATTATATAGACATTGTCAATTTATCATAAAAAGAAAAATAATTTATAATCTTTCGGGTGACAAAAAGCCACCAACGGTAAAGTTAATAGGCTTAACCGCTTTAGTTAAAATGATGGAGGTGAACTTGTCCGATTCGGTTTGCACCAATAGATTGGTAGTTTGGTCATTCTGATATACGAGTAAACAAAATTTTATTACCAGTTGCGAGCTTAGGGTTTAATTAATTCGGTTAATAAATTTAGTGGATGAATCGGCTTAAACAATTGATTATTGTTGTTTTAACTCCTATTTATGACTTAATATTCGTAATTTCCTTGGCAGGCATTCAGGTTAGTGCCTACATTAAGTTTTTATTTCGGATTTAAATGTTTTAGATTATATCTAGAATGATTCAGATAATCATTCTTTAGTAAAAAACAGGAGAGCAATATGAAGAAAATGACAATTTTAATTCCGCTAATTATTACTTTATTTTTTATCGGTATTGGTTGCGGGTGTGATGGCGAGAATCCGAGTGTTATATTAACTAATAATGGTACTGGAAAAGCTGACATACAAATAAAAACATCAGGCGGAAATACCGAGAACATAAACAATATAGCCTCCGGAACATCTTCTGATAGTCGGACTTTTGCACCCGGGGACATTCAATTTACTATAGCCATACAAGGCGTAACAGACCCTGTGGTTTATACCCTTCATAGTGCTTCTTGCTATGATTATATAGTTACTGTAAGGTCTGATAATTCTGTAACTTCGTCCGGGACTGAAAGGTAAATGTTCTCGCCTTTTTAGTTTATCTAGTTATTAAAGACCAAATAGAAATATTTAGTTTTAAACTTTTTAGAATTAATATCTTTTAAGATTGCCCTGGGTTATTTGGCGGAGAATCAAAGGCTAGCTTTTATATTCACTAAAGTTATACAATTATACTTTCAATTATTTTAGACAGGTAATCAATCCAATTACGTACAAAATTAGAAGGTAAATATGATGCCACAATCCAAGCCGCAGATAATACTATTAAAATTATTGTTATGAATTTTTTTAGTAGCTTGCTAATTGGCAATAAATTAAATGCAAATATTACCACCCCCACTATTATCAGTGCCGAAATAATAACTAAAAATTTAATCAAGAGAAGTTCAGGATTCATTTTGAATACTACCCCAACAATTAATTATTAAATTCTGTCAACTCTTCTAGTTGCACTCAGTATTAAGTAGTTGAACATATTAAATTAATCTCTACAAAACAAGATAAGCAAAATTGTAAAAAAAATATTCATAACACTAACCTACTTGGATTTAAGTGGTTACACCAATGTTTGTGTAGTGTATATTGACTTCTCAAAATAATTAAATTACTCTTTTTGAAAATTCAAAATTGTTGAGTTGAAACTAGCTTGGGTGTATTTTTAAAAGGTTTCAAGCCCCTTGAATTTTACTGCTTGGGCTTTTCTTTATAAGCTCATTTTATACTGCAAACAACAAAAGTAGTAATCAAGAAGGTAATCACAAAGCTGTAAGTGCTTAGCTCAGTTGGTAGAGCAACTCATTTGCAATGATAGGTCGCCAGCCAGCCGGTAGGGGTAGGTACGACTCTGGCAGATGACTCAAGATTAAACCAAAAATGGCAAATCTTTTGATGGGAGCTTGCGGAAGAAATAAGTACACAAGAAATGATATCTTGAGATAAGGACATATAAAAATGACTTTGCTTGAGTTAGTTCGCTAAATCCTTGTTTTACCCCTGGAATTAAAAAGAGCTATTATTTCATTGATTTATTGCTCCTTTTATTCTATTATTAAAGAGTAATATCACCTCCTATTATCCGATTTTTTCAGTAAATAAATTAAAGTTTAGATTATGAATATTTATAGAATATTTAGCAT
This sequence comes from uncultured Bacteroidota bacterium, assembly GCA_963783855.1. Taxonomy (GTDB): domain Bacteria; phylum Bacteroidota; class Ignavibacteria; order Ignavibacteriales; family Ignavibacteriaceae; genus JAKAGZ01. The sequence goes on along the minus strand of CAWAPE010000008.1, from coordinate 45,004 downwards.
TATTGTTATTTCTCTGCTGTTCATGAACAGAGTAATGAATGCCCAGCCCATTTACAAATTTGCAGTAATTGGCGATTTTGGTGATGATAATCAGGCTGAAGCAGATGTTGCATCACTGGTAAATTCTTGGGATGTTAGTTTTATTTTGACTGTAGGCGATAATTTCTATGGAGCCACAGACGGTAATTATAACACTTCCTGGAATGCTTTAGATGATGAGGTAGGTAAATATTATCATGATTGGATAAAACCCTATTTAGGTACCTATGGATCTGGAAGTCCTGATATGAATCGGTTTTTCCCTGCACTTGGCAATCACGATTGGTATCATTTAGATAGCAGCAAAGTTTATGAAGATTATTTTGACCTCACCCCGTACAACACTACATCGGGTAATGAAAGGTACTACGATTTTGTTTGGGAAAATGTACATTTCTATGTTCTCTCCACTTATGGTAATGGGCTAACCGAATATTCTTTTCCAAGACATAATAATTATGGAGAACCCGATGGAGTCGTCCAAAATTCTAAACAAGCACAATGGTTAAAGACACAATTAGAGAATTCAGACCCATCACATTGGAACATTGTTATTACTCATCAACCACCATATTCTTCCAGTAGTCAGCACGGATCTGAACCCGCTGTTCAGTGGCCTTACAAAGATTGGGGAACTGATTTAGTGTTATGCGGGCATGATCATACCTATGAAAGACTAAATTCAAATGGTTTGACGTATATAGTTAATGGGCTTGGTGGAGAAAGTATTTACCAGTTTGGTTCTCCTGTATCCCAAAGTGAGTTTAGATATAACTCCAATTATGGAGCAATGCTTTTTGAAGTATATACTGATAGCATAAATTTTAAGTTTATATCCCGTACCGGATTATTAGTAGATGATTATACATTAAGCAAATTCGTTTCCAATACAGATAAACAGGATTTGGGAACTATAAATGGCTTTTATTTAGCGCCAAATTATCCAAATCCTTTTAATCCATCTACAAAAATAAGATATACCATAAGTGGTACTCCAAACAATAGTGCTAGACAAGCTGTTTCATTAAAAGTATATGATATTCTGGGAATTGAGGTTGCAACTCTTGTTGATGAGCAACAATCACCCGGGAATTATGAGGTAGAATTTAATCTCGGTAAAAACACAAACCAAACTGGCAATAGTCTGGCTTATAAAGAACTAACCAGCGGTATTTATTTTTATAGATTAGTGATAGGCAAATTTATTCAGACCAGAAAGATGGTATTGATTAAATAAAATAATAGTTGCTTTTTATTTAGAATCTAATGGCAAAATTTTATTTCTATATTTTTTGTGTTTTGTTTTTTTTTCTATTAGTATCATCAATATCCAAAGCTCAGTTTGCTACCCCCCAAATACATCCAGAATTAAAGGCAGTCCTGCAAAATTCTTCCAGTGATCAGTTCATAGATGTTTATGTAATGCTTAGAGATCGTTATTCATTACAAGATATCAAACAAAAAACATTTCATCTTTCCAAAAAGGGGAAACAAAAAGAAATCGTAAAAACTTTAAAATCTTTTGCAAAAGAAAAACAAAAAAAGATTTTAACTTTTTTAGAAAACTCAAAACAACTTGGTAAAGTAAGTCGGATTGATATTCTTTGGGCAACTAATACAATCGTATTATCTGCTACCAAGGACATAATAAATTCGTTATCAAATTTTAACGAAATTAGCCAAATTATGTATGACAGAAAATTTAATAATGGATCTGATAATATTTATAAGAGCAAAGCTCCAGTTGATATTAATCTTGATATAAACCCTGGTATCAGCTTGATTAGAGCTGACGATGTTTGGGCAGAGGGTTACTATGGGCAAGGAGTATTAATGGCTAGTGTTGATGAAGATTGTAATTGGGATCATCCTGATTTAGTTCATAATATTTGGAATAACCCCGGGGAAGATGCCGATGGCGATGGCCATACTATAGAACAGAATGGAAATGAATGGATATTAGACCCTGGAGATTTTAATGGAATTGATGACGATGGCAATGGTTATATCGATGATTTAATCGGCTGGGATTTTGTAAATAATGATAATGACTTTTATGGAAGAGTTGCCTCTTCGCACGGGACGAAAACTGCAGGAATTGCAGTTGGTGACGGAACTTTAGGAACGAAAACAGGTGTGGCTCCGCAGGCAAAAATAGTCAATCTTCGGATCGGTGAGAATTGGGAACAGCAACAAACATATTGCTGGCTTGCTGAACAATATGCCATAAATATGGGAGTAGATATTATTACACACTCACAAAGTTTTCACTGGGATGATGGGCCGCCAGATGTTGCTATGTTTAGAGATATGGCGGTTCTTGAGCTGGAAGCGGGTATTATACATTTTACTTCCATTAGTAATGATGGACTCCTTGTTAATGGTACCGATGTACCTATTCCATTTAATGTTTCAACACCTGGCGATTGTCCTCCTCCCTGGTTGCATCCAGACCAAACATTAATTGGAGGCACATCTTCAATAATGGGTATAGGTAATGTTGTTGCAAGCAGTGGTTTAATAAATAGCACTTCACCATATGGACCATCATCTCAGGAAGACTATTCAATAAATAATTATTACCCCTGGGTTATGCCTGAAAAATATTGGGATTATCCTTATGAAACAGTTACTGGCTCAATGGGTCTTTTGAAACCTGATGTTTCTTCCCCCGGTGCGGGAACCGTATCGACGGAAGGTATGCATGGCGCCTATGGATATGTAGATTTTAATGGTACATCAAGCGCTACACCACATGCTGCAGGAACCGCTGCCTTGTTGTTATCCTTAAATCCATCTCTTACTCCTGTTGATATTTGCAGAATCCTTGAGGAATCTTCTATTGATAAGGGCGACCCAGGACATGATAACAGATATGGCGCCGGGCGAATAGACGCATACGCTGCCTATCTACAAACATCTGGAGAATTAACCGATATTAAGTCTATAAAACATATTGAGTTAGCAGACTTTTATCTATTTCAGAATTATCCAAATCCATTTAATCCGAGTACAATTATCAGGTATTCTATAACGGCAGAAAGCAAAGTAACAATAAAGTTGTACGATTTATTAGGTCAGGAAATTAAACAGCTAGTTAACGCTACAGAATCTGCGGGCTATCATGAGATATCTTTTAATGCAGGCGACCTGGCATCAGGGATTTATTTTTACAGAATTTCGGCTGTCTCAACAGATGGTAAGGGAGAGTATGCCGATACGAAGAAGTTAATGCTAATGAAGTAAATAAATGTATAGTTCTAACTAAATTGAAATAAAAATGATATAAAAACTATCTGGATTATTTTTATAATTATTTTTTTCCTGTTTTCAAGCGAAATAATCCCCCAAATATCCGACAATTCCCAAATAGACTATGTTGAAAGGTCAGTGTTTTCTATTGATGAATCAAATCTGTTAAAATCTACTTTCCGAATTATTAATGTACTCTACTGAATGACTTGCTGAACATTGGTCTCAATTCACTATAAACTTAATTAAGTTTTATCCGTTAATTTAAATAGTTGTGGATATTAATCTTAGATGCTGTTTCTTGTAGGTGTTTTAAATTTTCTATGGTTACAATTTTTTAATAATTATGTAACAATTACTTAATATAATGACCTTATTAAAGTATTATAATAGCATACAAGAGTTCCTATTTAATAGTTTTATGTGAGGTTAGTTATGAGTTTTTTAATAGTTTATTTACAAATCTGCATAATGTCGTTAATGGGTTTAACAATATTATTGCTAATTTCACCGTCTGGTTGGGAGGATGAGAGGGGCTTTCATTTATTTAGAAAATGAGTCCTTCATCTTAACTTCCCCTAACATTTCATCATATTTGCCAAATCTAATATTTAGCCATTTTGTGTAAAAATTTTATTTTTTAGGCTAAATCTCCTGTCTCTATCATTAAGAAATATCTTATCTATTTATTCATAATAATGTTTGTTCTATTAACACCAATTTTCAATTATCCCAAAAGGTGGAATTTTAAATCTTTCATCTTCATCAAATAAAACTGATCAGTGGGTAAATGTTGTGGACTTGCCTGGTTTACCATTTCCTATGTTACTCGGTTCTAAGTAGTGAATTTTTCGGAAGATTCCGGCGGATAGCTAAAAAAGCTGATAGTCTGCTAAAATTGTATTTGTATTCTTGTAGAACCAAATATTTGAAGCTATTAAGATTCTCTTTTATAAATCAAAATCTACCACCTTAGTAAGAGCATCTCAGATAGTGCACGGCCACTCAATTTTCTGACCGGTAATTTATATTATACCTATTTACCGGGTATGTATTTAATCTCAACTCTTCTGTTTAAAGCCCTTCCTTCTGAAAAATCATTAGAGAAAATAGGATTACTTTCTCCATAGCCTGTTACATTCAGCATTTGGGGATTTACACCTTTTCCTATTAAATAATCGGCAACGGTTTGGGCTGCCTTTTTAGAAATCTCAAGGTTTTGTTTGTCCGAGCCGGTTGAATCGGTATAACCATCTATGTCCCACCTGGATTCAGGGTAGCCTTTCATAGTATTTGCAAGAATATCAAGCAGCGTATGAGCTTTGGGGAGCAGTTTCTCTTTATTTGGACCAAAGTATGTGTCCATATAAAGCACTACTGATTTTAATTCCGATGGGGGAATTATCCGTACATTTTCAGTATCGTTATTTGTTTCAGTCGGCTTTTGTGCTTCATCAGTTGGGGCAGTTTTTACAAGGCAGCCCGTAGAATCAACCTTCGCATTAATAGGAGTGTTGGGGCATTTATCAAGGTAATCCGGAATTCCATCCTTATCAAAATCAATTGGGCAGCCTGACGAATCAACTTTTAATCCGGACAATGTGTTTGGGCAATTATCAAGATAATCCGGTACTTCGTCCTTATCTGAGTCTACAGGGCACCCTGAAGAATCGACTTTAACTCCTGTGATGGTATTCGGGCATTTATCCAGGTAATCCGGTTTACCGTCATTATCAGAATCCAGTGGACAGCCAAATTCATCGACCGTTACGTTCTTCGGAGTCCCGGGGCACATATCTTTCCCGTCCTCTATGCCGTCGGAATCGGTATCTTCAAATTTTTGTCCATTTGCAAGTGGAGCGTATGTAAACCCAAAATTTACAGTAGAGTACTTGTCATTTGCTGTTCCTTTTTTCAGATCATCAAGATAGTCATTTGGAAAAAGGTAATAAGTGGCGCTTGCGTTTAATGCAATTTTATCGGAAACAAAAAAACGGGCTCCTACTTCAATCCCCGGTTCCAGTGCCTTAGTTGAATATACAGAGCCCTTTGCATTATTTGGGAGTTTATCACCGAAACTATCTTCCGGCTGGAAAAATAATTCTGTTAAACTTAAAAAAACATACGGGGTTAAATTTAGGTCTGTTTTATAACTAAGTTCCAGGCCCAACCCTACATAAGAAATGGGAGTTCTAAACTGGCCGGGAAAGCCGCGCGGGTCGTTTTCCAGCGGCACGTCAGCACCGGTTAAAGTACCGGTTCCGATGAATACGCCGGGGCCAAAATAAAACTGATTAAAAATTGGAAAAATATACTTTCCCATTCCGCGCCAGGCACTGCTGATAGTTGAAGAAGTAGCATAATCTGTACTGCTTAAAGTTAAACTATATTCCGCGGAAAGAAGCAGCTCGCCTCTTTTTATATGTTCAGAAACATGATGAAATGTTCCTGAGCTGTCACTTTCCTGTGCGTAAGAATTTAATACAAAACCAAAAAGAAGGAAAAAAAATGCGGTTAGCGCCAGACCAATCCTGCCGGTTTTATGTATAATATTTCCATCCATTTCCTGATCCAAAATTAAATTATTACCCTAAGTTAGTGTAAAAAAAACAAAGACCATTATTTATAATTATCAGGTCAATGCTAGTCATTTTAAAAATAAGATTAAATCGGGCTAAATTCTTATCGTAAAGATAGATACTCTTACCCCGTTTATTTAGGTTTTACAGAAGCCGAAAATTTTATCTCTATAATATGTCAAAAATTATGAACAATGTTAAGGGCAATTAATATTATTTTCAGGGGCTGTTTTGAAACAACAATTTAATAATAACCGGATTATAATGTACGATCGGATAAATTAATTATTGGCAGTCCCATATTGAGAAGTGAGCAGAAACAAAATAATTGTGATTTTAGCATATATTGTAGTCTGCTGCTTGATAACCCCGGATTCAAAGGTTTATTGAAATAAACCGGCTGCAAGATCAGGTCATTTAATCACGAATTAGATAATAACTTAGGCTTTTAAAGCTTTATAAATTCGAATATTCTGCTTACTTTTATACGAAAAATAAAGCATTCCATTTTGAGGTTTTTCATGCCTATGAGAAAAAGAGGGAAATATCACAAAGAATCGATGGATATGGAATGTAAACTCGCCGGGCTTCCTTTGTTAACCAGGATTATTGTTTCTGTAAAATCAGTACATAAATTCAGCTTGCACAAATTCTAAATAATTTCAGGAAATAAGTTAAAAACAGGTCTGAAAAAGCAACAAAATCACTTTCTCTTTCAATGGAATTTATTTGAAGTAGTAGTGCGATAACCTAATAATTTCTGTCACTTATTCTTTGCAGTTCATCGGGTTTTACAGGTTGGCTGACCTGTTAATGTGATTTACCTGGCGAAGCTGTGCCGGGTGGTGGAAGCGAAATAACTATCCGCATCAACCATTCCGGAGTAAGACTTTATTTTCATTTAACACTGTCCGCAGCAGTCTTGATGTTTTGGTATTGTGGAGAGCCTCATTGACATTCCCGGCATCTTATCAGGTATTCTCTCTGTAGGAAAATAAACAGTAATATAAATGAAAGGATTTTCTAATTAACAAAGAGCCGGAACAAATAATAAATTGCTTTACCTGGATGTTGTAGAAGATGACGGGCAGATTTGTCAAATAACTGGTTAAATTCTTTATTTATGAAGATTTTTCCTCTATTATTTTTCCGTCATCACCAATTATTTCTCTTGTAATCTGTATTCTCTTAGGTCTTGGTTTCTGCTCAATTTCAGTCTCAATATTCTCTTTCATACCGGCTGTTTCTTCTGTCAATCGTTTTTCAAGTCGTGAGAATCATTAAAAGAAGTTCTCGTTTACTGAGGTTCTTGTAATCTTTATTATCATATGCTTTCCAGGCTTTATCCAGTTCATTAGAAAGTCTCTCAATACGTTTTTCTTTTTCCGCCTTAAATTTTGATATTATTTCATCGTAACGGATATGCTGTATTTCTTCAATTTGATCACGTAATTCCTTGTTCCATTTTATTAGGGTTGGTTTTGAAACATTTATCTTTTTTGCGATTTTGTCAAACGATAAGCATTCAGCTCTTAATTCAATAAATTTTTCCTTGGTTTTCTGTGTTTTCATGTAGACCTGCTCAATTTTATGTTAAATATTCCGTTTTCAAACAATATAAAAAAAATGATTAAATTTTAGTAAAGTTTTGGTAAAAAAATTACACTTTAAAGTTGAATTTTCAGGTTAACAGCTACAGCTGTTTTTTATTTTTTACAACTGATTTAATAATAAATTATGTGCGGAATTTTTCAGTATATATATTCTCAATATCGCGGATATATGAGAGCAAGGAATATATAATAACTAATTTATTTCAAAGACAATTTCAGCGAAAATATTATTTTTTATTCAATTACTGTGAATAACCCGGCGAAGCTGTGTTTATCCGATCACTATTTAGTTAATAATGAAAGTAATACATTTTAACAGGAAGAAAAGACAAAATTCCAATTACAGCATAGAAGGGATTTATAGCAGTCTGCGGAATGAGCTGGGAGACAGGATAAAAATTGAGACCGTGGAATGTCCGTTTACAAGTAACGGGTTTTTCAGGAGGCTTTATAATTGTATTTATGCCGCGTTTAAACAGGGGGATATAAACCACGTTACCGGGGATGTTCATTATCTTAATTTGTTCTTCAAAAAAAAGTGAGTGTACTAACCATACACGATTGCGGGCCTTTGCAAAGGCTTAAAGGGGTAAAACATTTTATCCTTAAATTATTCTGGTACACAATTCCTGTATCCAGGGCAGGATATATTGTTGCGGTCTCACAGTCAACAAAAACTGAAATATTAAAGTATGTTAAATGTGAACCGGACAAAATAAAAGTAATTTATAATCCTGTATCCCCCTTATTTGTTCGAGCAGATAAGGAATTTAACAAGCAAAATCCTGTGATATTACAGGTTGGCTGACTTGTTAATGTGATTTACTTGGCGAAGCTGTGTTTGATTTGAAATTAACACACTAAAAAATGGGAAATAAATACATTAATTCCAAAATCCTTCAATATATTTTTGATTTCTTTAGCAAAGGTCATCCACGGAGTCTTGAAGCAAAAAAAAATATTGCTGCTTCATTTATAATTAAAGGTATTAATATATTAATAAGCCTGGCTCTAGTACCACTTACTATTCATTATGTGAATTCATCACAATATGGGATTTGGCTTGCACTAAGTTCCATCGTAGCCTGGTTTAGTTTTTTTGATATTGGATTTGGGCAAGGTTTGCGTAATAGATTTGCTGAAGCAATGGCTAAGGGTGACCCTGAAAAAGCTAGAATATATGTAAGCACTACTTATGCCGTATTAGTTTTAATCTTTTCAGTTGTCTGGATACTATTTAGTATTACAAACTATTTTTTGAATTGGAGCATTATTCTAAATGTAAACGCAGATATGGGTCCAGAATTGACTTCCGTTGCTCTAATTGTTTTTAGTTTTTTTTGCCTTCAATTTATTCTAAAAACTATTAATATTATTCTAATCGCAGATCAAAAACCAGCTAAAGCATCTTTTTTAAGTATGCTCGGTCAATTAGTTGCATTAATAATTATTTATGTACTTACCCAAACAACTCAAGGATCCCTAATTTATTTGAGTTTGGCTTTAGGGTGTGCGCCATTGGTAGTCATGGCTTTAGCATCATTTTGGTATTTTAGCAAAAAGTACAAATATTTTCGTCCTTCAATTAAGTATGTAAATTTTAACTATACCAAAGATATTATGAGTCTTGGTCTCAAATTTTTTCTGATTCAGTTTGCATCAATTTTTGTTTTTCAAGCAACTAATATTATTATAATTCAAATATTAAATCCGGAACAAGTAACAATTTATGATATTGCCTATAAATATTTTTTCGTTGTATTAACTTTAGTGAATATTATTGTCAGCCCATTTTGGTCTGCTTTTACAGAAGCATATACTATTAAAGATTTTGCCTGGATGAAAAGTATGTACAAGAAATTAAACAAGGTTTGGTATGTAATCGTAGTTATAATCATTTTTATGTTAGCAGTATCAAATTTAGTATTTAAATTATGGATAGGTAATGTCATTGTTATTCCAATATCTGTATCAATTTTGATGGCAATAAACTCATTATCAACCTCCAGATTTAATATTTTTATATCGTTATTAAATGGTATTGGCAAAGTAAAACTTCAGCTTTATATAATCCTGGGGTTAAGTTTGATTTTTGTACCATTAAGTTTATACCTAGGTAATATGTTAGGGTTAAATGGTATAATTATTTCAAACATTTTTATTTCCACAGTATTTGCCATTATAGTGCCAATGCAAGTAAGAAAAATATTAGAGCAAAAGGCTAAAGGGATTTTAAATAAATAAATTATATAATCATGTTTAAAACTATCTATAAATATATAAGAAATAAATATTATTTGATCCGCCACCGGAAAAAGCATGTTCGCTTCTTAAAAAGAACAAATATTGATGCAAAATGTTTTTTTGAAGGCTACAATTCAATTGGTGAAATGAATGTCCTAAATAATTGTTATTTAGGAGCAGGATCATATACTGGATATAATGTTAGATTAAATAATGTTAAGATTGGTAGATTTTGTTCTATAGGGTCTAATATACATAATATAAGCGGTACTCATCCAACCTCACAATTTGTTTCTACTCATCCCTCCTTTTTTTCATTGAGTAAAGTTGCTGGTTTTACATTTACAGATAAACAATTGTTTACAGAATTAAACTATGAAGATGGAAAATATATAGTTGAAGTTGGAAATGATGTTTGGATTGGTGATAACGTGGTCATATTGCATAACCTGAAAATTGGGGACGGTGCAATTATTGGCACAAATAGTTTGGTTACAAAAGATATTGAACCCTATTCCATTAATGTAGGTTCGCCTACCAGAATCATTAGATATCGTTTCGACGTAGAAACTATATCTTTCCTTCAGAACTTTAAATGGTGGAATAAAGATTTTAACTGGTTAAAAGAAAACTATTCACATTTCAAGGACATAAAAATATTTAGAAATAGAAATAAATAAAACAGTCAAATTGTTATTTACAGGTGGCTTTGGAATTAGGAAGGGAGCGAAAATAATAATTGAAGTAATGAGAATGATTGATAAAGTTAAATTAAAATATAGCCTGAATGTAATTGGTTCCATTGTTAATGATGTAGAATTACCAGATTGGTTTACCAATAGCAAAAATGTAAGATTACATGGTCATTTACCTCAAGATGATCTAAAGAGTTATTTAGGTCAGTCAGACTTATACATTTTTCCTTCATATAGTGAAGGTGCAGCTCAGTCTTTAATAGAGGCAATGGCTGCAGGACTACCTGTAATTGCAACTGAGCAAAGCGAAGCTCCTATTGTTCACGGTGAAAACGGGCGGATCATAAGTGACGATTCTGTAGAAGAGCTTAAGGAAGCTACCCTGACTTTAAGCAAAAACAAAGCTTTAAGGGAAAAACTTGGTAGAAATGTAGTTAAAACAGTTCAGGCAGAACAAAGTTGGGAAAAATATAGTAAAAATGTGCTGAGTTATATTCAGGATTATTGAAGAAATGAAAAATTCGAAAAACAGGAGCAAATTCTTTCTTGCCACTTATGCCAGTACAACGAGTGTATTAATTAACTTAGTCGGTCAATTAATGCTGGCTGAAGTGCTCGCTTTGTTTACTATCCCTTTCATAAACTTAAAAGTTTTGTTAAAAAAACACAGAGACTTAAAAATTATACTGGGCGGATTGACTATTCTACTACTTGCACAGATTATAAGTGATTTAATAAATAATACAGCTCCTCATAATTATTTACGGGGCTGGGCTGTTATTATATTTGCGATGATATCAACAATATTCCTCGTAAATTATTTAGCCAAAGATCCTAAAGCCATTATCTATTATTTATTGTCATTATTTGTTGTTAACCTGATATTTGGACAGGGTAAATTAGATATTAATATGTGGTATGAAAATACAAATTATTTCAAAATAAGGTTTGTAGAGTTCTTAAACCCAGCCTTTATGCTTTTGGGATATTATTTTTATTCTCGTAAGAAACCCAAAATTACTTTGCTCTTATTTTTCATTTATGGATTGGTGTGTATGGCCCTTGATGCACGTTCCAATGGTTTAATTTACTTAGTGTCATCAATTTTGCTTTATATTAAAATTAAGAATATTCGCTTTACAAAAAAAAAATCATTACAACTGCATTAATTAGCCTGGTATTACTTTATTTAGGATATGTTTTTTATGTGTACCAGGTATTGCATTACGGGTTTGGTGGTGCAAATGCCCAATTTGATTTAAGCAGAGCATCAAATCCATATAATCCATTTGAGTTATTATTTTATGGCCGCCTGGATATAATAGTAGCTATAAAGGCCATTTTGAATGCGCCGATTATAGGACATGGTTCCTGGCCACAGGATGTAACAGGTCAATATTATCTTTATACTGCTCAATTATTAGGGGTAAACCATCTTACTTACAGGGGCTTTATACCGTCCCATTCCATATTATTTGGTGCGTGGTTAAATGCAGGTTTTCTGGGTTTTGTTGCTGTAAGCGGAATTCTTATAGTGTTGTTAAAAGAATTTGTATATATATATAGGTATAACTTTACACATTTATTACCCATCATCACAGTAATAGTTGTGGGAAGTTGTTGGAATTTCTTTTTTTCTCCTTTAGGCCTTCTTAGAACTACATTTCCTCTAACCGCCGCTTTTACTATTGTATTATTTAATTTGTCACTTACACAAAGAAAGCTGAACAATGATAAAAAAATATCCTAAAATAACTATTGTAACACCTTCTTTTAACCAGGGGAAATATCTTGAAGAGACAATTTTATCTGTAATCGGGCAGGATTATCCTAATTTGGAATATATTATCATTGACGGCGGAAGTACGGATAACAGCGTAGAAATAATAAAAAAATATTCCGATAAATTAACTTACTGGCAGAGTAAACACGATAAGGGTCAGAGTCATGCTATTAATACCGGCTTTAAAAAAGCAACGGGTGAAATTTTATGCTGGTTGAACTCAGACGATGCCTTTATGCCAGGAGCATTAAATCATGTTGCGGAGGTTTTTCTTGATAAAAATTTTGATTTCTATTATTCGGATATTTATATAATTGATCAGAGAGGTAATAGAGTTAGGAGAGTAAGTGCGAAACGAACAACATTTTTAGCCCAGGTATATGGCCATTTTGCAATTCCTCAACAAAGTTCTTTCTGGACTTCAAATATATTTAAAGTAGCAGGTCCGTTAAATGAAGATAATAAAACCTGTATGGATGGCGAATATTTCATAAATGTCTTAAAATTAAAAAATATAAATATTGTCAGGGATCATTTTCCTGTGGCAAATTTTAGAATTCATCCTGATTCAATATCTGGTTCAGGGAGAATGAATAGGCAATATAAAAAGGATCGGAAAAGTTTACTTATAAAATATATCCAAGATTATAACCTTTTATCACATTTTTATTATAAATATTTATATCGGATTATTTCGTGAACGTAAATATGAATGCACTTTATCTTTATACTAAAGTAATGCCTTATACAATTGAAGGAATAAAGGCAGTTATAAAAATTACAAATTTGTATATTCACCTGGTTCATTATCCCGTTTCCGAAGACGCGCCATACCAGTTGCCTGTTATAGATAGAATCAAATATTATAGTAAAAGTGAAACTTGTAATAATGATATTATTGAGATGATAAAAAAGTATAATCCAAAGTTTATTTTTGCTTCCGGATGGATAGATAAGGATTATTTGAAAATAGCTAAATTTGCTAAGCAGAAAAATATACCCGTAATAGCTGGTTGTGACACACAATGGCGTGGAAATTTCAGGCAAAAAGTAGCGGTGGTATTTTCCCGTTTCCTGATAAGAAAATACTTTAATTATATAATGGTTGCCGGCTTTTATCAACACGAATATGCGCGTTTACTAGGTTTTAAAAGAGAAAATGTATTATATCCCTTTCTATCAGCAAGCAAAGATCTTTTTAATAATATTTTTAGAAAATGTTTAATGCTTAAAAAACAAAGATATCCACATAATCTATTATTCGTCGGTCGTTTTGAAAAAGAAAAAGGCATTGAGTTACTAATAAAAGCGTATAAAGAAATCATTGATAAAAAGGGCTGGACTTTAACACTGGTTGGAAATGGCTCACTTAAAGAAGAAATTGTTAGGAAAAATAGAGATAATAATAAAATTATAATTAAGGATTTTTTACAGCCAGATTATTTGGTTAATGAGATAGAAAAATCGGGAGCTTTCTGCTTGGCGAGCTCATTTGAACAGTTTGGCGTAGTTATTCACGAATTTGCATCTGCAGGCCTACCAATAATAGCGTCAAATGTTTGTGGTGCTACAAGTATTTTTTTGAAGGAGGGATATAACGGGTATTTATTTAAATCGAATGATATCAATAGTCTAAAGAGTAAATTAAAGAGACTTTTTAATTTGAGTGATAATGAACTAATTGAATTCTCAGAAAGAAGCAATCAACTTTCTAAATCTATTACTCCAGAAATACATGCTGCAAATTTTTTGAAGTTTTTAAAAACTAAAGATGATTTTTAATTTTTACGAAAATCTCTAAACAACCTTAAATTATTTACTACATGAAAATCCTTCACATCTCACCTTCATATTATCCAGCAATTAAGTTTGGTGGGCCGATTCAATCAGTTCATTTACTTAATAAGGCACTGGTGAAAAAAGGAGTAATGGTTGATGTACTTACTACAACCGCTGGATTAGACAGTGATCAAAGTGCAGAACGTAAAGGAAGATGGAGTAATCTGGATGGTGTAAGAGTTAAGTATCTAAATTTTATCGGCTATGAACATTATAATTTTTCAATCCCCTTATTTTTCGAAATTAGAAAAATAATTAAAAATTATGATCTTGTTCATATTACTGCAGTTTGGAATTTTCCTGTTTTAGCCGGTAGTATATTAGGCTTATTAAAAGGTAGACCATATATTATTGCACCCCATGGGACATTATATAAAGAGACAGTAGAGATTAAATCTTCAAATATAAAAAAAATATATTGGACACTTTTTGCCAAATATTATATAGAAAAAGCCTCGGCCCTTCATTACACAACAGAAGACGAACAAGAAAAAGTAAAAAATTATTTACACATAAAGAGTAATTCGTTTATGGTGCCTAACGGTATTGATTTATCTGAAATAGACTATAAGGAAGATGGATTATTAAACTCTGATAAGAAATATATTCTTTCATTAGGGAGAATTTCAAAGAAAAAAGGGTTTAATTTGCTTATTCCTGCTTTTTCAAAATTAATTAGAGAATATGATCTTAACCTTGTAATAGCGGGTCCAGATAATGAGGGGTATAAAAAGGAAGTAGAGCGTATTGTTAAAAAAGAAAATTTGGAAGAAAGAATAATTTTTACCGGCTTGATTGATGATGAAAAATGGTCTCTTTATAAAAAGGCTTTGATGTTTGTATTACCGTCCTACAGTGAAAATTTCGGAATGACTGTTGTTGAGGCAATGGCTTGTGAAACACCGGTTGTAGTTTCAGATAAAGTTGGCATATATAAAGAAGTAGCGGATGCAAAAGCCGGCATCATTGTAAAAACGGAAGTTGGCAGTTTATACAAAGGAATGAAACAGCTAGTTGAAAATGAAAAATTAAGAAAAGCTATTTCAGAAAACGGAAAAAATCTTGTTGAAGAAAAATATGATATAGAAAAGGTTGCTGAACAGATGATAGAAGCATACAGAGGCATTTTAAAGGATTATAAAAGATGAATTCTACTACTTTACCTATAAGTGTTATAATCCTTACCTGTAATGAAGAAAAACAAATAGAACGCTGCATAAACAGTGCAAAAAACATTGTCTCTAATACATTTATAATAGATTCTGATTCAAGTGATAATACAATTAATATTGCAGAATCTCTTGGGGCAACGTGTATCAAGCATTCCTGGGAAGGAAATCACGCGTTGCAATTCAATTGGGGTTTAAGAAACTTACCTATAAAAACAGATTGGATATTGAAACTTGATGCCGATGAATATTTAACGCATGAATTAGTTGAAGAAATAAAAACAGAATTACCAAAGCTTTCAAGAGATATAACCGGTATAATGTTGAAACGGCGTGTTTATTTTATGAATAAATGGATCAGGCACGGTGGTTATTATCCTACTTATTTATTGAGATTATGGCGCTATGGTTCCGGAAAATTTGAAGAAAAATTAATGGACGAACATATAAAAATAAACGAAGGGAAGACAATAATATTTGAAAATGATATAGTTGACGATAATTTGAACAATCTAACCTGGTGGATCAATAAACATAATAGTTATTCAACAAGAGAAGCGATAGATGTATTAAAAACCAGGTATGGTTTTAATAGAACGGAAGTATTAAATCCATCATTAAATAGTACTCAGGATAAAAGGAAGAGGTGGTTGAAAGAAAGAATTTATCTAAAAATGCCCTTATTCATCCGTCCACTTTTCTACTTTATCTATCGTTATTTATTTAAACTTGGTTTTATGGATGGAGTACCCGGCTTAATCTGGCATTTCCTACAAGGTTTCTGGTACCGATTTCTTGTAGACGCAAAAATTTATGATATTGAAAGAAGAGCCAAGAAAGAAAAAAAATCTATACCTGAAATAATAAAAGAATATTACGGAATTGAAATTGGCAGTTAAAAAAGTTGATTTATCAAAATTTAATAATAGCTGGTATAACCCGGGTAGTTTTCTAAAAAGAATGCTTTGGTATTTCGTGAATTTATGTTTCTTTAAGACCGGTTTTCCCTGGCCAAGTTCATTAAAAGTTGCTCTTCTTAAAATTTTTGGGGCAAAGGCCGGCATAAATATAAATATTAAACCCTACGTAAATATTAAATATCCCTGGTTTTTGGAAATCGGCAGTAATGTATGGCTGGGGGAAAATTGCTGGATAGATAATTTGGGTAAAATTAAAATTGCCGATAATGTTAGTATTTCTCAGGGCGCGTTGCTTTTAACCGGCAATCATAATTACAAAAAAGAAACTTTTGATTTAATTGTTGGGGAAATAGTATTGGAGGAAGGTGTTTGGGTTGGAGCAAAAGCAATTGTATGTCCGGGCATTACAATGCGTTCTCATTCAGTCCTTACTGCGGGGAGCGTGCTGACAAAGGATTCGGAAGCTTATGGAATTTATCAAGGAAATCCGGCAGTTAAAGTAAAGGAAAGGGTAATCAATATTTGATTAAGATTTTTTATTAATAACATTGGATTATTTGGTATTAGGAAATTGTTTTGTTACCAGGAAGTAGTAATCAGTAAGTAGTGATGAGTAAGAAATAATCAGTGTTGTTATTGCAGAGTATCAAATAAAAGTTGGGGTTTAAATGAAAAATCTAAGAACACACAGGGATTTGAAAGTATGGTCGAAGTCAATAAAACTTGTAACAAGTATTTATCAATTAACAAAAAGATTTCCTAAAGAAGAATTATATTGCCTCACGTCCCAAATTCGTAGATCAGCAATTTCTATACCTTCAAATATTGCAGAAGGCGCTGCACGATCATCTGTAAAAGAGTTCAGAAATTTTCTTTCTATTTCGTTGGGAAGTGCATCGGAATTGGAAACACAGATAGTAATTTCAAATAACCTAAATTATTTAAATCAATCACAGGCAGATATCATATTAACAGAGCTGACTGAAATTCAAAAAATGATCCACGGACTTAGAAAATCGTTAACAGAAAAAGATAAAAATAAATATACTGGATCCAAATAATTATTTTCTGATAACTACTAACTAATTACTAATTACTAATTACTAATCACTAATCACTAATCACTATTATTTGTGAAATTTTCAATAATTACTGCAGTTAAAAACAACAAAACCGGGTTGCTACGCGCGATTGAATGTGTTCGAAATCAGACATACAAAAACGTAGAACATATAATTGTGGATGGAGGTTCTACAGATGGAGGAAAGGAGATTCTTCGTCGGAGTTTATCCCGATTTGTCGGGACTCAGAATGACTATCCACACACTACAACCTATTCACTAATCATTATCAGCGAAGCTGATTCCGGAATATATGATGCGCTGAATAAAGGTTTGAAAATGGCAACAGGCGATGTTGTGGGTTTCCTTCATTCAGACGATATTTTTAAGGATGAAAATGTAATAAGTAAAATCGCAAAAGCATTTGAAGAGAAAGGAACCGATTCGGTATACTCAGACCTTGAATATGTTTATAAAAATGACCCGGATAAAATTTTGCGCTACTGGAAATCCGGGGAATTTAATCCAGGTTCATTAAATAAAGGCTGGATGCCGCCTCATCCTACATTTTGCGTTAAAAAGAATATTTATGATAAATTTGGTATGTTCGATACATCCTTTAGAATTGCAGCTGATTACGAAATTATATTAAGATTTTTGGCAAAACAGAAAATTTCTACAACCTATCTGCCTGAAGTTACTATTAAAATGCGTGCGGGCGGTGCCAGCAATAAAAATATTGCTTCTGTTATTCGAAAAAGCAGGGAAGATTACAGGGCATTAAAGATCAATGCAATTCCGTTTCCTTTGATGGCTCTTTTTTTTAAGAATGCCAGGAAGATAAACCAGTTTGTTCTTAGTAACCGGAATTAATAGGAAAGTATTTTTTATCAATTATTCTTATTATCCGGATAGACAAGTTGTAATTTCGTTAAATGTGGGAAGGGGAAGCTTAAGACATAACATCCGCTTTCTGCAGTATTCTTTATGACAAAAACAGATATCCTTTTGTTGATAGCTTAAATCAATTTTCTATATGATAAATTATTTTATAATATTTTTTTCCAGTCTTCTTATCACAATAGCGGTTACTCCTTACCTTATCAATTACCTGGTAAAGAGTAATATTGTTGATAAGCCCGGAGAAGAACGAAGGATCAATACTGTTTCAATTCCGCGTGGTGGTGGGATAATTATATTTTTCGTCACTATTATTGCGATTGTGGGGTTCTATAACGACATAGGTTTTATCAGATTTTTTATACCTTCTGCTTTGATGATTGCGGCAATAGGGCTGGCTGACGATATACTAAAAGTGAAATGGTATACAAAATTATTAACACAATTGCTGGTCTCATTTATACTGTTGTTTTTTATCTTCCGGCATTTTGATTATGTAACTCTTTTGGGGATTAATTTCCCTCCTTTAGCCGGGTCCATAATAATAATTTCTTTTGTCATCGGCGTTATTAATGCCTTCAATTTAATGGATGGGCTGGACGGGCTTTCAAGCGGACTTGCACTGCTCGTTGTCACTGTAATATTTCTTGTCGGCCTCGATATAGAAAACAGGCTCCTGCTAATTATTACTTCAGCACTTATCGGATCTCTGCTGGGTTTTCTAAAATTTAATGCCTACCCGGCGAGAGTATTTTTAGGGGATACCGGGGCGCTTTCGCTTGGCCTTTTCATTGTAGTTCTGACGATCTTAACGGGTTATGTACCCAATAGTAAAGCAATTGATCTGACATTCCCGGTTATTATTTTAGGTGTGCCTATAGTTGACACACTGAAAGTAATGATATTAAGAATTTACGAGAAGAGGAACCCTTTTGTGGCTGACAGCAGTCATATTCATCACATTATATACTATAATAATTTCAGTCATAAAATTACAGTCTTTGTATTGATGGGATTCTCCGCACTATATTCGGTTATTGCAATTTATTACCTGTATTATTCTCACTTTGTTGCTATATGCCTTTTTGTCGTACTTACAGCTGTTCTCATTTTTATTAACCCGATATTGAAAATGGTGGCCCGTTTTAGGGCAATAAAAAATCTGTTTCCAAAGTTTCGCTATATGCAGGGGAAATTAATTCTGTTTTACAGGCTTATTTTAATGCCCTTAGCATTCTTTCTTATTCTGATTCTTCTCTTCCTTTTATTTCCCGGAAGTAATGGAGTATCACACAATTACCTGCTTCTTCTTTTACTTATGGTGGTTGTTTCCCAGGTAATTTCGGTGATTGAAAATATGTACAATAAAAGTTACGGTGAGCTTTTTGTATTAATTAACCTGCTGATCTTTGCTTCAATTATAGGTGATTCATCACCGCTTATATATAAATTTAATTTTGATCAATCTACGCTGGCACATATTACAAACATATTCTTCTACCTGCTTGCCTTGTCGTTCGTGTTGTTTATTTTATTGAAGGACAACCTGGTCGGTAAAAAAATATCATTTATTTCAGGCGTCGACCTGATTGTATTTGTCAGTATTATCCTCTTTATTATTTCCAAAAGTTTCATAGGGTACTCAAAAACTGAATTCGTGGATCCGAGTCTCCTGGTTGGTTTTGTTATATTTATGTGGTACAAGATTTTTGTACTATTTAATGAGAAATATAAAATAGCGGTTTTTCACATTTCTTTTATAGTTCTGGATCTTGCGCTGGTTTCTATGTATCTGAATTTGAGGTAGAAGGGGCTTCGCAAATAGAAAAGGATAAGGTGTAGAGTCTCAATTTCACTTTGATGAGAAATGATTTTGCTGTCATTTTGTTTTTTTTCAAAATCTAATAAAAGTTATGAGAGTTCGAAATGATAAAACACTGTCATTTCGACGAGTTTATGAGGAGAAATCTTAGGGAAATCATTTTCCCCAAATGTATATCTCAGTCACTTCATCAATTCAATAAGATAGTTACAATATAATCTGCTTGAACACTAATTGATTATCTAAAAGAGATTATGAAAAAAATATTTTTAATAACTGTAACAATATCTTTATTAGTAATTTCTTCCCGGGTTTATTCCCAGGTAGTTTACGAACCATTGGGCTCTTCTGTTTACACATTCCTTGACAGGATGAATCTGAAAAGCAGTGTAATTATTCACGATGAAGTAAAACCATTTTCGAGAATTTATATAGCGGGAAAACTTAAAGAACTGGGAGAGAATGAGGATCTGCTTACTTCTTTTGATAAGGATGAATTGGTGTTTTATGAAAAAGAATTTGCTCTTGAAATAAGTAAAATAAAAAATGAAAAACCAGCCCAACAATTGAGCTATTTCCATAATGATATAAGCGGGCGATTCAGAGCTTTTACATTTACCAGTCCAAATTTCACATTTATGGCTGACCCTATCCTGGGATATTCTGTCTCCGGCATAAAGGGAAGCCCTGTCAGTCATTTGCAGAACGGTGCCAAAGTTTACAGTTATATTGCAGATCACGTAGGTTTCAGTATTAGTTTTATGGATAATACCGAGAGCGGAACCTATCTGGACCTGAACAAAAATTTTACACCGGTTACGGGGATAGTTCAAACCGGCGGGGCAAAAAATCTACAACATGATGAAGTTAATGCGGGTCTTACGGCAAACTGGAGCTGGGGATCGTTTACGTTTGCAAAAGATTATCTTAACTGGGGAAGTGGTGTTAACGGACAAATAATTCTTTCATCCAAGGCACCTTCTTTTCCTTTTATTAAGACTGGATGTAAGTCCGGTCAGCTGGTTCAGGTTCACTTATATCCATGGCTGGCTTCATTCTCAAATACTCGACTCCACAACTTTGCGCACAACATCGGTGCCCGGCAGAAATAATTTTTTTGAAGTCCCCAAATTTATTGCTGCACATCTGTTATCTATTGATCTGAGCAACAAATTGACTGTGTCGATTAGGGGAGTCAATGGTTTATAGTGACAGAATGGAGCCAATTTATCTTATTCCTGTTATATTTTTCAGTGTAGCTGATCATTATCTTTCGGATAACAAAAGCAATTCGGGTTCGAATGCACAAATGTTCGCAAACGCATATTATAAAATTTCCGGGTCTTAATATGCAATTGTATAGCAGTCTGTTTATTGATGAATTGT
This sequence comes from uncultured Bacteroidota bacterium, assembly GCA_963783855.1. GTDB lineage: Bacteria > Bacteroidota > Ignavibacteria > Ignavibacteriales > Ignavibacteriaceae > JAKAGZ01. The sequence goes on along the minus strand of CAWAPE010000008.1, from coordinate 23,702 downwards.
CACTCACTGGTTTACTAAAGAATAGGAATTCAGCGTCCGCAGTTGCTTATACTTTCGGTGCAAAAATGGCGGATTTGTTTTTCCCTAATTCCGAAATTGTGTTCTTGAATATACGCGTGTAAATCCGTTTGTTTATATGAATTCCAACGATGCTCAACTTTACACAAACCGGGGTTATCAATTAGGGTATTGGACGGGAAGTAATGCTGATATTGTTTACTTTTCATATATTCAATTCCTTGAAAGAGGTTTGTCTGCTGGTATAAGCGTACATTATGCAAGGAAGGGAAGTAAGGAACAGCCACAGCAGCAATATGAATTACCTTATCCCGGATTATTATTCGGTAACAGGAAGGATGAACTAAAAATTTCATTTTATCTGAAGTATGAAATCATTAATGGTTTAACAGGACGTGCTTCTTTTACCCATTCAAATATCAGCGATCAGGAATTGAACAGAACACCCGGCTGGATGCTGGGGATTAATAATGTTTTTAGTTTCAGCCTGGGTTATGGCATTTAAGAGAGTGCCCAAAAATAAAGGGCAGGAAGTAGCAAGTTGATTAGTTAAACCTGAGTAGTTACTAAATTTTTAAATCTGCAGAAATGAACATAGCCAACCATACAATTTCTTTTATAGAATAATTTTCCGCTTTTGAGGCCACCTGCAGGAGTATTATTGATAAATATCATTTCCTTGCAAAAGACACCGACTACAAAAACAACAATTTCGGTATCACGATTGTAATATTATAATTGAACTTCCTATTCTAAACCCCGGGCACTAACCGCTATACACTACAAAACTTTAAGCTGACACCCTTTTTTCCTACCCGTTCATTTTTTATAATTAAATCTTTACTGTATAATATTTCATCAAATATTATTAAATTTGGTGGGGTCAATTTTGAGATAATTATGTTTATACGGGGGAGTGATGAATATCTCTTTTGGCTGTAATGTGCAAAATATCTTTTCTTCTTTTAGAGGCAGTTATGCTTTTATAAAAGGAATTCTATTTAGTATTTTCAGCAGAATTCCCGCAATAATACTCTTTCCCGGTCCTGATTATTCAATTAAACAAAATATTCCCTCGCAAATTCCGGGGGATAGAATATTATTTAATTACAAACCTGCATACATCTATTGTACTAAATTCAAACCAAGCGAGTTTTAATTATGAAGATCAAATTTCTTATATCCGCACTGATTTTATTAACCGGCTTTACCTTCGGACAAACTCAAAAATTTTACATTGGCACGGGCCAGGGACCAAATTATTCCAACCCGGGATATTCCTGTTCGTCTTGCCACGCATCGGGAGGTATTGCTTCACCAAAGTTCGACGAATGGAAAACAACTAATCACTATATTGCTACAGATTCCGGTTATGCGCAATCGTCTCATTTCGGGTATTCCTGTTTAAGGTGCCACGCTACGGGCTGGGATACTTCAAAAGATAATTTTGGAGCGGATGAGTATGTTGTTCAGGACAGCACGTTAACTCCGGATTTCAGACCAACCGATCAGGCAAAATGGGATGATGTTAAAAATGTAGGGTGCGAAGCCTGCCACGGAGCTATGGGGGACAGCACCGGTTATTTATCAGACGATCACTGGGATTTTAAAAATAAAAATACTCTGGACTATTCAGCCGAAACCTGCGGAGTATGTCACCAGGGCAGCCATCACGGTTATTACGAAGAGTGGGCAATTTCCGGGCATGCAAAATCACTGACAATTCTAAATGGAAATATTGCTTTGTTTCCAACCTGCGTAAGGTGTCACGTTGGCCAAAATGCTGCGGCATATATAAACGGCGCTTACTTTAACGGTCCTGACAAAGGTAAACCTTACGAGGACAAAATAATTGTAGATAAAAATGATCCTAATATTCAGCCGATCACCTGCGTGGTCTGTCACGATCCGCACAGTGCATCAAATGGAAAGTCGCAGTTAAGAATTGCTTCAACACAGGCAGAAGTGGTTTGCGATAAATGTCATAATAACAGAACGGTATTCGGTAATGTTGAATCTCCGCACAGGGGCGTTTCAGAATGTTTGACGGGTACAGAAGGTTTCGGTGCAAGGTTTTCTTCGACACAGTTAATCTCTGTTGGACTCGATACTCTTTATCAGAATTCTGCACACACATTCGCTGCATTAAACAGATGTATAGATTGCCACGTAAATCCTGACGGAAAAGATGAATTTGGAAATGCGGCTCACGGACATTCATTTAAGGCAAGAACAGAAGCTTGCGCAAAATGTCACCTTGATTATTATTCTGTAGTAGATACTTCAAATCACGCAAAAATGTTTGACTACAGGAGAACACAGACAATTACAGACAGCCTTATAACAGTTCTTGAAGACGAACTGGCAAAAGCTACAACCGCAGATAAAAAGACGGACATTTATAAAAAGGCGAATGAAAACCTGCTGGCGGCAAAAGGCGAGAGCAGCAAAGGGATACACAATACGAAGCTGACTCAAAAATTACTGGTGGCTTCAATCGCTTTGTTTGAGCCGGGAGTTACTGATCTTAAAATAGAGAATAATAATATGCCCGCTACTTATAGTCTGAGTCAGAATTATCCGAACCCTTTCAACCCGCAGACAGAGATAAAATTTGCTCTGCCTCAGCCGGGCAATGTAAGGCTCGTAATTTATGATTCCATAGGCAGGGAAGTTGCAGTGCTTGTAAACCAGCATCTTAATGCGGGAACCTACAGGTACTCCTGGAATGCATCAGGATTTTCATCGGGAATTTATCTTTATAGAATTATCGCGAAGGATTTCACGATGGTTAAAAAGATGATTTACATGAAATAAGTTCAGTCACAAAAGCCCACTGAAAAGTGGGCTTTCTTTTTATTAAGGATGCTTGAGGCAATTCTATTTTTTCCCCACAAATTTTCAAAAAAAACTTTATTTTTTCATTTCCTCACAAACCTCGCAAAATCAGTTTTTAATCTCTTTTATTAGTTAGTATTTACAAAAACTCTTAAAGTAAGTTGTTAAGTGATTTACATCCAAATCCTTGTTATTTGTGGAGATAATTGAATTTTTTACTTGACATTCGAGGTATTTTTCCCTTATTTTGGGGAGTAGTGGGGAATTGTGGTGAAAAATACCAAACAAGGATAAAGATTTGTTCAGAGGTCAATTTACATATTCAGTAGACGCAAAAGGAAGAGTAAGCATACCTGCGAGATTACGTAAACATGTTTCTCCGGAAGCCAATGATACTTTTGTTATGACACAGGGAACCGGAAAATGTATTGACATTTATCCTCTCGACCAATGGCTTGTCTTCGAGAAAAAACTTGAGGAGCTAAATCCATTCGATCCACGAAAAGCAAAATTTATAAGAATGATTCTGCAGCATGCTGCTGAAGATACAATGGATTCACAGTCCAGAATTCTTATTCCCCAAAAACTTTTAGAATACGCACAAATAGAAAAAGAAGTAATAATACTTGGCGCTTTAAAAAAGATTGAAGTTTGGAATCCTAAGGAATTTGAAGAATACCTTAAGGATGGTCCTGAAACATACGAAGAAATTGCAGCACAAGTAATGGCACCGTGATGGATTCTCATCATACGCCTGTAATGTTGAACGAAAGTCTTGAATACCTGGTGACCGATAAATCGGGAATTTACTTTGATGGTACTCTGGGGTTTGGGGGACATTCGGAAGAAATTTTAAAATTACTGGATCCAGGCGCATTGCTGGTAGCAACGGATATAGACATAGATGCATTCAACTTTTCAAAGAAGAAATTTAATGAAGAAAAGAGAATGAATATTTACAACTTCAATTTTTCGCAAATAGGAATAATTTCAAAAATTGAATCGATTTCTGGATTCACGGGCATTTTTGTCGACTTAGGAGTTTCTTCATTTCAACTTGATAATCCTTCTTCGGGTTTTACCTATAGAGAAAAAGCTAAACTAGATTTGAGAATGGATAAGAAAAAAGCGATCAACGCTGCTGATATTGTTAATTCATTCTCTGAAAAAGATATAGCCAATATTATATATCAATTTGGCGAAGAAAAAAACTCAAGAAAGATTGCGCGTAAAATAGTTGAAAAGCGGTCCATTCGAAAAATTGAAACAACAGAAGATCTGAAAAATATTATAGCCGAAATCACTCCAGAAAGGTTTCTGACAAAAACCTTGTCGAGGGTTTTCCAGGCACTTAGAATTTATGTTAATGATGAACTTGGCGTATTGAAAGCTTTCCTGACTGATTCAGTCTCTCTTTTAAACAAAGGCGGTCGGATGGTTGTTCTGTCATATCATTCTCTTGAGGACAGAATAGTGAAAGAAGCCTTTAAGTATGAAACACTGGATTGTATTTGTCCGAAAGAATTCCCGGTATGCCAGTGCGAAAAGGAACGTAGATTAAAAATATTGACAAAAAAACCTGTGCTGCCATCAGAAAATGAAGTAGGATTAAATTTTCGCTCAAGAAGCGCAAAATTAAGGGCGGCGGAAAGAATATGAATAAAGGTTCAAAATCAAATATCCTTTACACTTTATTTCTGTTTGTAGTTATTACGTTGTTAGGACTTGGATATGTAAGTATAAAATTAACATGTGAAAAATTGACAAAAGACAAAGTACTTGCTGAAGAAAAATTGAACGCCGTAAAAAATACAAGGTTAAGCCTTGTTGCAGCAGAGCAAAATCTTTCTTCAGAAGAAAGGATCGTCAAAATTGCAGAGAGCGAACTTGGAATGGTCAGAAATAAAGAACCTTTCATGCAGGTAAAAGTAAGTAAAGAAAAAATTGATGAAATAAATAAGGCACTTCAGAAAAAGTATGAATAACTCAAGAGCCATAGTAATTATAATGCTCGTTATGCTGCTCTTCACGGCGCTGGTTATTAAACTTGTTGACGTGCAGATAGTAAGAAGCGAGGAATTAAAATATTATGCTCAGAGGCAGCAGACCAATGTTGAAAAAATTGATGCTGAAAGAGGGCTTATTTATGACAGGAATAACGTTCTGCTGGTTTATAACAGGGATGACTATTCCTTTTACTTAGACCTTAGAATGGTTACTAAAAAAGGAAAAGAAAAAATTGCGGAAAAATTTTCTTCTGTACTTGGTAAAAGTAAAAAATATTATTTCGATTTGATGAGCGGATCGGGAAAGACAATCTGTCTCGAAAATAAAATTCCGAGCGAAAAAGCATTTTTGCTGACTAAATTCAAAGTTAACGGACTTTTTTACAGGGAAGACCCGACAAGGGTTTACCACTATGGAGATCTTGCTTCACACGTACTGGGTTTTGTTGGCAATGATTACGAAGGCGTTAACGGAATTGAAAGATCGTTTGATAAATCGCTCAAGGGCGAAAACGGAACACGCCTGGTAGAAAGAGACGCCATTGGTGATATGATAACCGTTTCAGAAGAAGAAACGAAACCGGCTGTTTCCGGGGATAACCTGGTTCTAACAATTAATAAATCATACCAGGCAATTCTTGAAGAAGAATTAAAGAAAGGAATAAAAGAGTACAAGGGTACATCGGCAGTCGGTATAATTATGGATCCCAACACGGGTGAAATATTATCACTTGCCAATATGAACGATTATGACCCGAATAAATACTGGAATTTTAGTGACGACGAAAGAAGAGACAGAGCCGTAACGGATACTTACGAACCGGGTTCAACATTTAAAGGCATTACAATGTCAGCCCTGCTCGATCTGAAACTTGTTAAGGAAAATGATAAAATCTTTGTAGAGAACGGTAAATATAGATTCAGGAATGTGACCATTAAAGATACGCACGAGCACGGATGGCTGACAGCTAAAGGGGTGATTGAAGAATCAAGCAATATTGGAATGGCAAAGCTTTCTCAGAGAATAGACAATGATCTCTTTTATAAATATGTAAGAGCTTTTGGATTTGGAAATTATACTTCAGTTAATCTTCCGGGAGAAGTTAAAGGAACGCTGAAAAATCCGAAAGACTGGACACAGGTTACAAAAGCATTTATGTCCTACGGTTATGAAGTTGCTGTAACTCCCATCCAGCTTATTTCCGCTTATTCAGCAATTATTAACGGTGGTAAATTATTTCAGCCGGAAATTATTAAAAGGGAAGTAAGACACGACGGTACAGTTGTGATGGAAAATTCACCAAAAGAAATCAGGACTGTTATATCACCCCAGACATCTGCAGAAATGAGAAAAATTTTGATCGGTGTTGTTGATAAAGGCACTGGTAAAAATGCAAAGCTTGACTTGGTAACTGTTGGTGGAAAAACTGGAACTTCACAGAAATTGATTAACGGCCGATATTCAAATAAAGAATATAATTCTTCCTTCATAGGATTTTTCCCGGCTGAAAACCCGAAGATAATTTGTCTTGTACTCGTTAATGCTCCGGAAAAAGGAAGGTACGGCGGTTCAGTAGCGGCTCCGATTTTCAAAAATGTAGCACAAAGAATAATTAACACGAATCCTCAAATTTACCGTGATTCAGTCACTCAGCCAAAGATTGAAAATAAATTGAAAGTGGTTTTTGCAGACAATCATAATAAAGATAACAAGCCTTTAGTTTCGGCAAAAACGATCTCGGATAATCTGAGCAATATCAAGAAAACACAAATGCCTGACTTGACAAACTACAGTTTGAGAGACGGGATTAAAATTTTATCAAAGCTTGGATTGAAATACAAAGTTTCCGGAAGCGGAGTGATTATTTCACAAAGTATACAGCCCGGTGAGAAATTAACTAAAGGTTTGATTTGCAGCATAGATTGTAAGGAAGTTCAAATAAAAGGTGCATCGGTTTATTGATGGAATTAACTCATTTATTAAATAGCGTGAAGGCTGTGCAGGTAGTTGGCGAAGTTCAGAGAAAGGACGTTGCTTCTATCGTTTATGATTCACGCAAATCTGTTAAGAATTCCATCTTTGTGGCAATAAAAGGATTTAATACTGATGGTCACAAATTTATTCTGGATGCGATAAATAAAGGTGCACTTGCTGTAGTTCTCGAAGATAATGATGCTGTACCTGAAGATATTTTTATGCACCGGGGTGTAGCAAAAATTCTTGTGAAGGATTCACGGGTTGCTCTTGCACAGCTTTCAAATAGTTTTTATAAGGAACCTTCAAAGAAATTAAAACTTATTGGTATAACAGGTACTAACGGTAAAACTACTACGGCATATTTTATTAAATCGATACTGGAAACAGCAGGTAATAAAGTCGGGCTAACGGGAACAATTGCAAATTATATCGGAAAGGAAAAACTGGATTCATTGCTTACAACACCCGAAGCTAATGATATGAATCAGCTTTTGTTTGAAATGTACAATAAGGAGTGTGGCTATGCTGTAATGGAAGCATCTTCACATTCACTCGTACTTAAGAGAACATTTGATTTACACTTTGCAGCAGGTGTTTTTACAAACATAACTTCAGATCATCTGGATTTTCATGAGAGCTTTGAAAATTATCTTTCAGCAAAGAAAATACTTTTTAGTTCACTTTCAGAATCTGCATTTGGCATTTATAATATAGATGACAGCAGCAGCACTTTAATAGTCGATGATTCAAAGTCAAAATTGTTTTCATATGGTGTATCGTCAAATGCAGATTTTTTATTAAAAGATATTCATTACGACCTGGAAGGGACAAATTTTACAATTACCTATAAAGGGAAAGATTATCCTGCAAATACATCGCTTGTAGGAGAATTTAATGCCTACAATGCAGGTGCCGCATTTGCAACAACAGTATTGCTCGGAGTTAATGAGAATCAGGCAATTGAAGGAATCAAAAATACCCAGCAGGTTCCGGGTAGATTTGAAATTATTGGCAATGGCCTTAAGAAAGTTATAGTTGATTATTCTCATACGGCAGATAGTCTTGAAAAAACATTAATCGCCTTGAGAAAAATCGCGAAAGATGGCCAGCCCGTTTATACTGTCTTTGGTTGCGGTGGAAACAGGGATAAAACGAAAAGACCTGTGATGGGAAAAATTGCTACGGAATACAGCGATACTGCAATTATTACATCTGATAATCCGAGGAATGAAGATCCTTATGAAATTATTGATGACATAAAAAAGGGTATTTCGAAAAATAATTACTCTGTTATCGAAGACAGGGAAGAAGCAATAAAAGATACAATTGAAAAATCAGAGGGCAATGCTGTAATCCTTGTTGCTGGTAAAGGTCACGAAAATTACCAGGAGATAAAAGGTGTACGCAAACATTTTTCAGATAAAGAAATTGCACTAAGGTATCTGGGAAAATGATAAGACTAACACTGGAAGATATCTTTGAAATACCGGGAGCCAGAATTTACAATCCGGATGAATTCAGATCAGTAAGTTCGGTTTCTATAAACTCGAGAAATATTAAAAAAAATTCCCTTTTTGTAGCAATAAAGGGAGAAAAATTTGACGGTCACAATTTTATTAGAGAAGTAATTAAGAAAGGTGCTTCTGCTGTAATGATAAACGAAAAAAAATATAGAAAATTTAATACTCTGGAATTACCTGTCATTACGGTTCCTGATACAACAATTGGCTACGGTGATGTAGCAAGAACATGGAGAAGAAAACTTGATACTAAGGTTATTGGAATAACTGGCAGCGCAGGAAAAACTTCCACTAAAGAAATGATTTCGGCAATATTGAGCAGTAAGTATAAAATCAATAAAACTATTTTGAATAATAATAATCATATCGGCGTGCCGCTTACAATTTTAAGTACTAACAACAAACATGATGTTCTTGTACTTGAATTAGGGACAAATCATTTTGGCGAAATAGATTATACAGCCAAAATTGCCGAACCGGATTATGCTTTGATTACAAATATTGGTCATTCTCATCTTGAGTTCCTTAAAAATAAAAGAGGTGTGCTGAAAGAAAAAATCGCCTTGTTTGATGCAGCAAAAGAAGCCAATGGAACACTCTTTATTAATAAAGACGACAGTTTATTAAGTAATTCCAATAAGAAATATAACAAGAGATTCACCTATTCTTTTTCCGGTAAAGCTGATGTAACAGGCAAACTTAATGGCATTGATAAAACAGGGAAAGAGAATATAGAGATCAATTATAAGAATATAAAAATTAAAGGTGCTTTCTTCTACGGTGAACAAACAGGCCAAAATTTATTGGCATCCTCCGCTGTCGCATTCAGATTGGGGTTAAATAAAACACAGATACTTAAAGGCTTAAAGAAATATAAAAACGCAGATAAAAGATTAAATGTAAAAAATTATAAAAAATCTTTTACGATAATTGACGATACGTATAACGCAAATCCTGAATCTACTAAGTATGCTCTTGAGCTTTTAAACAAAATTGGAAATGGAAGAAATAAGATTGCAATTCTTGGTGATATGTTTGAACTGGGAGATGATGCTCCAAAACTACACAAAGCTTTAGCAAAGGTAATTAAAAAAAATAAAATTGATGAAGTTTTGTTAATCGGATCATTGATGAAAAACCTTAATTCAGAATTAAGAAAAACAAAAATTCGTGTAAAACATTTTAGAACCCGGGAAGAATTAAAAAAAGAAATTATTAACCGTGAATTTTCAAAATCAGTTATGCTGGTAAAAGGTTCACGGGGAATGAGAATGGAAGATTTTGTAAAAATAATTGAAGGTAAAATTAGCGGTTAATGCTTTACTATTTATTCGACTATATTAATAAGATATTCAGCCCTCCGGGATTTAAGATTTTCCGGTTCCTTACCTTCAGGTCTGCCCTGGCTGCTATCACGGCATTATTCCTTGCATTTTACCTTGGCCCAAAGATTATAAAAATTCTTCAGGCAAAACAAATTGGCGAAGCTAAAAAAGCTGATGGACCAAAATCTCATTGGTCAAAAGCAGGTACTCCAACTATGGGAGGGATAATATTAATTATCTCTATAATTATCCCGGTTCTGTTGTGGAGTGATATTAAAAGCATTTACGTTATCCTGATTTTAGCCGGAACTGTTTGTCTTAGCCTGGTTGGATTTCTTGATGATTATTTAAAAGTAATTAAAAAGTTGCCAAACGGACTTATCGCTCGTTACAAATTAATGGGACAGGTATTAGTAGGATTGGCTGTTGGATCTGTAATTTATTTTTCACCTGTATTTGCAGGCTTCAGCACTTTAACAACGGCGCCGTTCTTAAAGGATGTAAATCTTGATCTTTCAATTTTTTATATCCCTGCGGTGGTGTTTATCGTAACTGCCACTTCAAACGCTGTAAATCTTACAGATGGTCTGGATGGGCTTGCAATCGGTGTGACAACAATTGTAATGCTAACACTGGCAGTGATTGCTTACGTAAGCGGTAATGCAATTTATTCAAAATATCTGAATATAATTTTTCTACCAGGTGCAGGCGAACTTACAGTTTTTATTTCTGCTGTTATAGGTGCATCGCTTGGATTTTTATGGTTCAATTCGTATCCGGCGCAAGTTTTTATGGGAGATACGGGCTCACTTGCATTAGGCGGTGCGTTCGGAATTTTAGCAGTACTGATTAAAAAAGAATTGTTCATCCCCATACTTGGCGGAATATTTTTTATGGAAACTCTTTCTGTAATAGGGCAAAGAGTTTATTTCAAATACACAAAAAAGAAATATGGTGAAGGAAGAAGAATTTTTAAGATGGCTCCCGTTCATCATCATTTTGAAATGCTCGGCTGGCCGGAGCCAAAAATTGTAACCAGGTTTTATATAATCGCAATCATAATGGCAATAATTACTCTTGCTTCGTTTAAGATTCGTTAATGGAAATTACAGGAAAAAATATATCGATAATCGGCGCTGTCAGGAGCGGAATTGGCGCTGCAAAAATGGTAAAGAAACTTGGTGGAATCCCGTTTGTAAGTGATTCCGGTGATGAAAAAAAACTGGAGAAACAGCTAAAAACATTAAAAAAACTTGGAGTAGAATTTGAGACAGGGATGCATTCGGAAAAAGTTTACGATTGCGATCTAATGGTTGTAAGCCCGGGTGTCCCATCTGACTCAAAAGTAATTATGACCGCTAAAGAAAAAAATATAAAAGTGATTGGCGAAGTTGAACTTGCAGCATCATTTTGCAAAGGGAACATCATTGCAATTACCGGTACTAACGGCAAAACTACAACAACAAGTTTAACAGGCCATTTATTGAAAACCTGCGGCGCAAAAACGTTTGTAGTCGGGAATATCGGTAATGCATTTTCTGAGATTGCTCTTGATACAACTAAAGAAGATTTCGTTGTGCTTGAAATATCGAGTTTTCAACTGGATATGATTGAAAATTTCAAACCGAAAGTTGCGGCCATATTAAATATTACTCCGGATCATCTAAACCGGTATGAAAATAAATTTGAAAATTATATTGATTCAAAATTCAGGATTTTCAAAAATCAGGATGAAAAAGATTATTTGATTATTAACCATGATGATAAAACAATCAGCAAATTTATCTCATCACATAAAAGCCGTGATTTGTTTTTCTCCTTAACCGAGAAGCAGGAAAACGGATGCTTCAGATTAAGTGAAAAAGTAATCTTTAATAAAGATGGACAAACGGAATTTGAATGCGATGTTGCAGACATTAACCTGCTTGGTGATCATAATGTATCAAATGCAATGGCTGCAGTTAGTTCATTGAAGGTATTCGGTTTTGATAATGAAAAAATTATTGAAGGTCTGAAATCATTTAAAGCAGTAGAGCATCGTCTTGAGTTTGTCAGAGAACTGAATGGAGTCAGATACATAAATGATTCGAAAGCAACCAATGTTGATTCGGTCTGGTACGCGCTACAAAGTTTTGATGATCCGATCTTTCTGATACTTGGCGGGCAGGACAAAGGGAACGATTATAATCAAATTAAAAAACTGGTGCTGGAGAGAGTAAAAAAAATATATGCAATTGGTTCATCAGCAACTAAAGTCTTTAACTTTTTCCATAAAGATGTCAAAGTTGAAGTTGTTTCGTCTCTTGAAAGTGCGGTTACCGAAGCAAACAAAGAAGCCCGAAATGGGGAAGTGGTACTACTTTCCCCGGCGTGCGCCAGTTTTGATATGTTCGATAATTATGAGCACAGGGGTTCAGTATTTAAGAATTTCGTTAAAAGTTTATAAATGAAAAAACTTGGTTTAACAATATTTCTCGATTCGTTTGCACTGATGTTGCTTGGGCTTATTATAGTTATGAGTGCCAGCAGTACGTATAGTGCAATTCGTTTTGACAGTTTGTTTCACCTGTTCAATTCACATTTATTCAAAGTAATGTTCGGAATCCTTGTGATGATAATTTTCTGTGCAGTACCATATGAGCTTTACAAGGAATTCAGTAAACCCGCAATATTGCTGGTAAGCGGTCTGTTGATTCTAACTTTATTTATTGCACCAAATATTAAGGGTGCAGGTAGATGGATAAATCTTGGATTTTTATCATTTCAACCGGCCGATATTGCGAAACTTGTATTAATAGTTCACCTCGCCGCATTAATTGAAGACAAAGGTGAACTCATAAAGAATTATAAAGAAGGATTTTTATACCTGATGATCTGGGTACTTCTTGTTTCCGGATTAATATTAATTCAGCCAAATGTTAGTAATGGTGTTTTACTGGTATTTATTTCATTTGTTATGCTTTATATAGGCGGCGCAAAGTTAACTCACTTACTCGGGACAGCATTTATTTGCCTAATAACCGTGGGTGCGGTTACAATGTTATTTACACATTCCCGCGAAAGAATTTTAACTTTTATTGATGCTATTAACAATGGTGGAACTGCGAACATACAGGTTAAACAGGCATTACTCGGGTTGGGTAGCGGTGGAATTTTTGGTGTTGGCGTAGGGCATAGCATGCAGAGTAATTTATTTCTCCCCGAATCATATGGTGATTTCATATTTGCGATTGTTGGAGAGGAACTAGGATTTATAGGATCAGTAATTGTTCTTATGAGCTACCTGGTATTGTTTGTTGCTGGTATTCTGATTGCAAAAAAAACAAAGGATGTTTTTGGACAAATGCTGGCTTTTGGAATTACATTCTCGATTCTGCTTTATGCCTTTATTAATGCAGCAGTTGCAACGGGTCTTGTGCCAACAACCGGATTACCACTGCCGTTTATTAGTTATGGCGGTACTTCAATGATCTTTTTATGTATCTCCGTCGGAATATTAGTGAACATCGCTTATACGAATGCAAGAAAAAATGATGAAATAAACAGCTCAGCTGCAGGATTAACAACAGAAGAAATTAACCAGTAGGATACGAGGTAATGCGTGAAGCAAGAACTAAATACAGGTTTTTATTTGCCGGTGGAGGAACAGGAGGCCATTTATTCCCTGCAGTTGCTGTTGCAGAGAAAATTCGTTCACTCGTTCCTGAAGCTGAAATTATGTTTGTCGGTACTAAATCAAAAATTGAAGGACGAGTTGTTCCTGAGCTCGGATATAAGTTTAGTTCAATCTGGATTAAGGGTTTCGCGAGAAAATTTAATGCTGAAAATTTATTATTCCCGGTAAAATTAATTGTATCAATTATGCAGTCAATATTTATAAATATGAAATTCAAACCTAAAGTTGCTATTGGTTCCGGAGGATATGTATCCGGTCCGGCAATATTTGGAGCGAATGTAATGGGCGCTAAAATATTGCTGCTTGAACAAAATAGTTATCCCGGAGTAACAACAAGATTACTCGAAAACTATGCGGATGAAATTCATATAAGTTTTGAGGATTCAAAAAAATATTTCAGGAATAAAGAAAAGCTATTTGTTACAGGAAATCCTGTCAGGGAAAGTTTGAGCCCTGTTTCAAAAGAAGAAGCTTTGAAAAATTTTGGTCTGTCACCGCATAAAAGAACACTGCTCGTGCTTGGGGGAAGTCTGGGTGCAGCATCAATAAATAGAGCTGTTGCAAAGGCGGTTAAACAGTTTGAAGAAAATGATATCCAGGTAATCTGGCAGACAGGCAAAAATGGATTTGAAGAGAATAAAAAATTTGAATCGGAAAATATAAAAGTATTCTCGTTTTTTGAAAAAATGAATGTCCTTTATTCTGCTTGCGACCTTCTGCTTGCCCGAGCTGGAGGAATAACAATAGCAGAATTTCTTAAACTGGGGATTCCCTGCATATTGGTTCCCTCACCCAATGTTGCAGAGAATCACCAGTATTTTAATGCAAAATCGCTTGCTGATAAAAATGCAGCTGTGTTATTGGATGACAAAGAAGTTGGGAATAAAATATTTAATGAAGTTACTTCATTATTAAATGATGAAAAGAAACTCTCAGGTCTTAAAGAAAATGCGCTAAAACTTGCAAGACCGGATGCGGCCAGGATAATAGCTGAAAATGCAATAAAATTTGCGGAAGTGATATGAATAATGAAAATAAAAATAGCGCTCAAAATTTTAAGTATAAAATGTCGTTCTATTACCAGTCGACAATTATATACTTCGTAGCATTTATCCTTTATGCGATAATTCGTGGTGAATTTGTTGAGAACTCATTCAAAGTAATAACTAAAGATCCTATTATTTACTTCTTTGGATTGATTGTGGTTATCTCTTTGATAAGTCTTGTTTACAATATCTATAAAAACAAACACCTGGTTATTAAAGAGAACAGCATATCGTTTGTTAACCGGTTCAGAGAAAGAGCTTTTACTTTTGATAAAATTATCAGGATTAGAATATCGAGAGAAAACAGCGAACGTGGTAAAGGCGCGTTTAAGATTGTAAGAATAAAATTGAAAAACAGGAGAAGGCCATTAGTAATCAGGCCGTATGATTATGAAAACGGAAACGACCTGCTGAAAAAATTTCAGGAAATTAAATCAGGATTAGAAAAAAAGTAATGTTCAAGAATATTAAAAAAGTGCATTTTGTTGGAATTGGCGGTATCGGGATGAGCGGCATCGCAGAAATATTGCTTAACCAGGGATTTGAAATTTCCGGTTCTGATAAGACATTAAGTGATGTTACTAACAGGCTCTCCGATTTAGGAATTAAAGTCTATGAAGGACATTCACCTGAAAACGTAAAAGATGTAGATGTACTCGTTTATTCTTCAGCCGTTACAACAGATAATCCTGAAGTTAAAGCCGCGGCAGAACGGAAAATTCCAATTATTAAACGCTCTGAAATGCTGGCAGAATGCATGAGAATGCAGTATGGAATTGGTATTGCCGGCACGCATGGTAAAACTACTACAACTTCTATGGTTGGACTGAC
The DNA here is from genome assembly GCA_963783855.1 of uncultured Bacteroidota bacterium. Lineage (GTDB taxonomy): Bacteria > Bacteroidota > Ignavibacteria > Ignavibacteriales > Ignavibacteriaceae > JAKAGZ01. Next base: position 8,464 of record CAWAPE010000008.1, on the reverse strand, counting down.
TTTAACCGAAGGAAATATTGACCCTACAATTATAGTTGGTGGAAAACTCAGTGGATTAGGTGGAACAAACGCGAGACTTGGCAACGGTGAATTTATTGTAGTTGAAGCAGATGAATTTGACAGGACCTTTTTGAAACTAACACCAACTATTGCTGCGATAACTACTCTGGAAACTGAGCACCTGGATACATATAAAGATCTGGATGACATAAAAGCAGCCTTTGTAGAATTCGCAAATAAAGTTCCGTTTTATGGTTTTGTTGCTCTTTGTATGGATGAGCCGGCATTACTGGATATTATTCCACAAATAAATAAAAAGATTATTACATACGGATTGACTACACAGGCAGATGTTAGAGCAATTGATATTTCTCATAATCAATTTGTGAGCAAATTCTCTGTTAATTATTTCGGTAAAAATCTCGGTGAAATTAACCTGAAAATCCCCGGACTTCATAATGTTAAGAATGCATTAGTTGCAGTAACAATAGCTCACGAATTGGGAATTGATTTTAAAGTTATCAAAAAGGCTCTTGAATCTTTCTCAGGTGTTTACAGAAGATTTGAAGTAAAATATGATAAGGAAATTCTTGTAATAGATGATTACGCGCATCATCCTACAGAAACTACGGTAGTTCTTGCAGGAATCAGGGCAGGTTGGAACAGAAGATTAGTTGTTGTATTTCAGCCGCATTTGTACTCAAGAACAAGAGATTTTTACCAGGAGTTTGGAATATCATTTTTGAATTCGGATGTATTTATTTGTACGGATGTCTATCCAGCACGAGAAGAAGCAATTGAAGGGATTAGCGGTGAATTAATTGCAAATACTGCAAAAAAATTCGGGCATAAGAATGTGATTTATGTAAAAGATAAAAATGACGTACCTGCAAAATTAAATGGAATTAAAAAAGACGGCGATATAATTATCACTATGGGTGCCGGTGATATCTGGAAGTTTGGCGATAGGTTTGTTCAATTACTTAATAAAAATTGATTAAATGCGTGAAGGTACAAGTAAAATATTCGGCTTGCTGGTTCTCATTTTGTTGATGTCGGGTGTGCTTTATTTAACTTTTTTTTCGAAGAAGAAAATAAATAAAGGAGAAATAAAAATGATCGAAGTAACGGGAAATAATCTTCTTAATGAAACTGATTATCTGAAAATGACAAAACTGGATGATAGAACAGCCTATATAGATTTATCTCTTCCTGTTATTAAAGATAGAATTTTAAGGCATCCTTACGTTTTAAAAGCTGATGTAGAATATGATGGACTTGGGGGGGTGAGAATTGAAATTAAGGAAAAAAAAATTAAGGCTGTAATTCTTAATAACGGAGAACCATACTTTATAACGGAAAAATATCAAATACTACCGCTACTATCAGGATCAAAATTTTCAGATTTACCAATAATCAGCAATTTACCAGATACACTAAAAGTAAGAATATTAACAGTATTAAATAATGAAGAAATCAAAGAAGCATTTAAAATTATAGATGCGACAAAATTAACAAACGAGAGCATGTTTAATCATATGGCTGAAATTAACTTAAGAAAAGGCGGAGATATAGTACTTACTTTTTCAAGGGTGAAACTGCCCGTAATTTTTGGAAGAGGTGGAGCGGCCAAAAAAATGGTTTACCTCGATATACTTTGGGATGATATGCTCTCGCAAAAAGATATAGTTGAAAATAGCGAATATATAGATCTTAGATTTTCCAACGAGATTTATGTTGGGAAGTCTGAAAAAATAGGTTTGAATTAATGAAAAAGAATATTATTGCGGGATTAGATTTAGGAACTACTAAGGTCTGCGCGGTTATCGCGGAAAAGATTGGGGATAATAAGATCGATATCCTTGGCTTCGGTGTTGCACCTTCGGAAGGATTGCACAAAGGCCTCGTTGCTAATATCGGGAAAACCTCTGAAGCAATTAAGGAAGCTGTAGCTATCGCTTCTAATAGGGCAGGGATTCAGGTAAATATTGTAAATGTTGGAGTAGCAGGCGAACATATTACGAGTATCAGGCATAGAAATTATGTAACAATTACAAATGACGAAAAAGAAATAACAAAAGCAGATCTGGACAGGCTGGAAGCTGATGTAAGGACAATCAGAATTCCTTCGGACAGACAGATTTTGCACATTATTCCCGAAGAATTTTCAATTGATCATCAGGGTGGAATTGAAAACCCGATTGGTATGTCAGGTTCACGACTCGAAGCAACAAATCATATTGTGCTGGCTTCAATTCCTGCAATACAAAATATTAAAAGATCTGTCGAACGTGCCGGCTTACAGGTTCAAGAATATATTCTGCAGCCAATTGCTTCAAGTTCTTCAGTTCTTGAAGAGAGTGAAAAAGACCTGGGTGTTGCATTGATAGACATTGGTGGTGGAACAACTGACATTGCAATTTTTCATAAAAAATCGATCAAGCATACTAAAGTAATTGGAGTTGCTGGAAACCAGGTAACAAATGATATCAGGGAATCATTAGGGGTAATCACTGAAGAAGCTGAAATATTAAAACGTGATTATGGGTATGCAACTGAAAGTGCAATAATTAAAGATGAGGATATTTTGATAAAAGGCGTTGGTGCACGTGGAAACGCAAAAATTCCTATTAGTCTTTTAACACAAATCATTAGCCTTAGAATGAGAGAATTATTCAGCCTGATAGATAATGAAATGAGAAGCGCCGGATTTAAAAATAAAATTAAAGCGGGTATAGTTTTAACCGGTGGCGGTTCTTTATTAAAAGGATGCAGCGAACTGGCGGAAGAAGTTTTTGGAATGCCAACAAGGATTGGTGTACCGCAGGAGTTAGGTGCAGGATTATCAAATGAAATTGAGAGCCCTGAATTTGCTACGGTTGCCGGACTGATCAGAGGAATACCCGGTGGCAAATCAAGCGAATACCAGATATTAATAAGGCCCAAAAAAGTTAAAGGCAAAGGTAAGATTTCATACATAGCAAAACGAATACAACAATTTTTTGATGAACTTTAAATTATTACATAATTAGGAGGTAACTATGACCCGATTTGCAACCCTAGATAGAGACAATTCAATGTCAGCTATCCTTAAAGTAGTTGGTATAGGCGGCGGCGGATGCAATGCCATTGAAAGCATGATCAATAGAGGTCTCACAGGTGTTGAATACGTTGCTGTAAATACAGATTCTCAGGTTCTTAACAGCAGCAGTGCAAACCACAAAATTCAGGTCGGAACTATGATCACCCGTGGTTTGGGTGCAGGTGCTGATCCAAATGTAGGCAGAAAATCTCTCGAAGAAGACAGGGAAAAGCTAGCTGAAGTTCTTTCTGGCAGCGATATGGTTTTTGTAACAGCCGGAATGGGCGGTGGAACAGGGACAGGCGGTGCTCCTGTAATTGCTTCTATTGCTCAAAGCGTTGGAGCGCTTGTAGTTGGAATAGTTACCAAACCTTTCCGCTGGGAAGGTAAAAAAAGAATGCTGAATGCTGAACATGGCATACAGGAATTACGTCAGCATGTTGATAGTTTAATTGTAATTCCAAATGAAAGACTCTTAAGCATTCTCGATAAAAACATTAATGCTTTTGCTGCATTCGATAAACCAAATGAAGTTCTTTACGAAGCTACAAGAGGTATAGCTGATATTATTACAGTAGAAGGGCTTATAAATGTCGACTTTGCTGATGTCCGTTCTGTAATGAATCAAAGTGGAGAAGCTTTAATGGGATGCGGAATTGCAAGTGGTGAAAACCGTGCAATAGAAGCAGCACAAAAAGCAATTTCAAGTCCTTTGCTCGAAGGTATAAATATTAAGGGCGCCAAAAGCGTACTGTTAAATGTTACCGGCTCAAGCAATCTGACAATGCAGGAAATTAATGAAGGCAATAATGTAATATTCGAAGCAGCGGGTGAAGAAGCAAATGTTATTTTTGGTTGCGTAAGAAAAGAAGAAATGAATGATTATGTCTCATATACGGTAATTGCAACCGGATTTGAATCTACCCAGGGATTTAGCAAAGCACAGAAGAAATCTACACAGCCTCAGCCTAAAAAGCAGGATTCATTCAGAGGCGGTTTTAATTTTCTGGAGAACGACGAGATTGATAAAGAAAACCTTGATGTACCTACTATATTAAGAGTAAAAAGTCCAAAAGCGTCAATTGAACCGAATGAAGAAGAAACACCTGAAAGCGGTTTTAAATTTGAAACATCAAGATACAACTGGGCTAAAGATAAAGCAGAAAAGAAAAAAGAAGAAGAACCAGAACCAGAAAACAATAACAATAATGACGACGATGAAGATAGTTCTTCATTTTTGAGAATGATTATGGATTAAATGAGGTTTTTCAAAAAAGAAATTTTTACTGACAAATAAAGTCATTGATTTATTGATCGGTTAAATCTTAGAAATTATTGAATAATTTCCTGTGAGCATTATTCATCAGATGGTCTTGCCTCAAGCGAAATGTTGTCTTCATTATCTATTGACACGATAATTCTGTTTGGTCTGCAGCAAATTCTACAGTCTTCAATAAAATCCATTTTTGTTGCTACTGTTAAATCTACCCAGACAGAATTATGTACTCCACAATATTGGCACGTCCAGACAATATCCTCATCTGTTGTGAACATTTCATCCCTTTTTTGTTATTACACTAATAAAGGTATAAACTTTTAGGTAAGAAAGTAGGCAGAAAAAAAGTATTGCTTAAAAAATAAGCAATACTATTTCATATTAATAAATTGAGATGGAAAGTTAAGCTCGGCTTCCTTAACCAACTTTATGACCGCTTGCAGGTCATCAATTTTTGGTGCCTGAACACGGATTTTTTCATCCTGAATTTGGGCATTTACTTTTAGTTTTGATTCTTTTATAAGGGTGGTAATTTTCTTTGCGTTTTCTTTAGAAATACCACTTTGTAGATTTATTTTTTGTCTTAGTCTTCCGCTTGAAGCAGATTCAGGTTCCTGCATATCCAGAGCTTTAATTGAAATACCTCTTTTTATGAACTTTGATTGGAGAATATCTATGCTCGCTTTGCGGGAATAATCATCTCTTGTATTTATACTTAGAAATTTATCTTTTTTATTGAGGTCTATTTCTGTTGCAGAATCTTTAAGATCATATCTTTGATGAATCTCTTTTATTGCCTGGTTAACCGCATTATCAACTTCCTGAAAATCTATTTCTGAAACTATGTCAAAAGAATGATTTTGAGCCATTGTTTTGCCTTTTTTATGAAAACAAAAATTGTCGGGGTGGGGAGATTCGAACCTGCCTGCGGTAGGCAGGCTCCCGACCTTGGCGCCCCAGCGCCACGCGCTAACTATTTAATTAATCTTTTTCTAAATCTTGCAAAAAACGTTTTGCACCTCTGGCTTTTATTTTATTCTCTAATCTCGTAGCTTCATTTCTGGAAGAGCATTCCTGCATCCAGATAATAATCCAGGGGATTCCACCTTTTGTAGAGGAACTGTGACCATTGTTATGCTCACTAAACCTTCTTTTAAGATGATTAGTATGTCCTGTATAAAAACGTTTCGTTTTTGTACTTTGTAAAATATATACAATGAACATCATGTCGGGGTGGGGAGATTCGAACTCCCGACCTCTTCGTCCCGAACTATGAAAAATATGATTTATTTAACTAATTTCAAGTGATTTGGGCGGTTTGTGCTATAAATTGTGCTAATATTTTCAATCGCGTTTACAGCTTCACCCATCCTGTCTATTTCTGCTGCTGCATAACTCTTTAGCGTAGTCCTTATATCACGGTGCCTTGCCAGCTTGGAGACATCAAATATATTCATCCCGCCGTTTGCAAGCATCGTTATAAAAGTCCGTCTCAGAGTATGTATCGAATAATGATTAAAGACCTTTTTCTCTGCATTCTCACCAGCCAGGAACCGTTTCCAGAATTTGAAAGAATGACGGTCCTTCCGGTCGAATACCTTTCCTTCCTTTAGTTCAAAATTCTCTATAAGGAAATTAAGTAATTTAGGGTAAAGAGGAAACTGGTCAACCCTGTGGCCTTTGTGATTTCTTATATAGAGCTTATTATTCTTAAAATCTATATCCTCATTCGTCAGCCTGGTTAATTCACTGGCCCTCATTCCGGTCAGCAGAAACATCATAATGATCTTATAGTGCTCTATATTAGTTTCACGCAGCAGCGGGAGTATCTCCTCAAGTTCATCCATAGGGATTGTTTTAATTGCTGCATCCTTAATTCGTTTCTTGGGGAAGGGGTTAACACTCATATATCCCTTTTCTACAAAATACGTGAAGATAATTCGCAGGTTATTTATATATGAAGTGATGCTTCTCTCTTTAATTATTTTTCCCTTGGCGTTTGGTATGTGCCTCAACCAGTTTTCAAATTTCTTTACCAGGTTATCGTCAATCTGAATTAGTTTTATATCTCCTGTAAAGTCCTTCAACTTATTGAATGCTGCATTATAGTTGTCTTCGGTTGCCTGTGATAGATCTGTTTTTGTTTCCAGGTATTCATCAAATGCAGCCTGGAGTTTTGATTTGTTTTTAAGATTTAGTTTTTCGTAGTAGATGCCCTGTGCCAGCTCGCCTTCCTTTATCCGTTTAATTCGCCTGGCTTCGGCCCATCCCTGGTTTGTAGCGCTTAACCCCAGAGATTCCCGGTATTCCTTGCCGTTTACCGAGTATCTTATCCACAGCTTTTTATCTCTTTTATAAATTGAAGCCATAAGAGTCACCTCCTTTATTATATATTGATAATAATGGCGGCAATCATACACAGTTAAAATTAATTATTTACCCTTAAACTAAAGGTGTGGCTAGTCGAGCTCTTTTTGCTCAGTGTCCTTTTCAGGAACCGTCTTTTCCAGAATTTTTGTCAGGGCAGCTATTGTTTTCCGCTGTTCTACCAGCAGTTTTCCCTGTTCCTCAATAATTTTACGGTACTCTTCCATAAAATAATTATTCTCCCATTTGTCTTTTTCCCCATATTGAGGCTTAATCAACTCATGCTCAATTAACAAAAGGTAAAACCTTTCGCTCGGCTTCTTAAGCCATCTGCTAAGCTGGGTTGCTGACACATTTAGATTTCTGGCACATTCAGCGTATGAGCCATATCTTTTAATTATTTCTGTTTTTAATTCTGGTAGATTTATTTTTTTATCAGTTCTCATATGGTCCCTTGAGCTAATAATTGATTTCAATCAACAAACGTAACCATTGTTCATACAAGGGCTATCTCTTGGTGTTATCATAACTATATACAAAAATTGATCTTTTGTATATAAATGTGTATAATTGCCTTGTTCAAATTATCATATTATCAATTTATAATTTTTATAGGATGATTGCAATAGAAATCGAAAATTTGTCATTAAAAGTTGACAAACTTACCCTTTCTGTTTCAGAGGCTTCACGCCTGGTCGGCTGCGATAAATCTGTAATTAACTCTGCTATATATTCCGGTGAGCTGCCTTTCTTAATTCCAAATAAAAGAACACAAAAAAGAGTCTCTATTTTTGATCTGATTAATTATATAAACAACAGGAGTATTTATTTTGAAGAAAATCAAAACTAATGCTAAGAACTCAGCCTCTAAAGTAATACACGTCTCCGAATGGCTTCATACAAGGCTCAAACTGCATACTGCGTTGAAGAATACCAGGACCGGTAACAAAGTAACCATAGCTCAGGAAGCCGATCAGGCTATCAAAGAACACATATCAAGAGAAGGTTATGTATGAAAAATTACCTGGTCTGGTACCAGCACTATGTCAATTCTCATAACCACTGGAAATTTAAAATGCTTCGCTCCGAATTCGGCTGGTCCGGTGAGGGTAGATTCTGGGCATTGAACAATCTGATTGGTGCTTCTGACAATGCAATACTGGACCTTGGTAAAAAAGCAATACTGGCTTCAACAGCAGATGATCTTGGCTTAACAATTAAGCAATTCCGGTACTTTATTGAGTTCCTTGACAAAGAATGTGAATTGATCATATTTGTTGATGATAAAGTCACAACTGAAATTGTAAGATCGAACCTGAGAGACGTAATGAAATCCAGGGAAAAAGCGAGGGCTAATAAAAACAAGCACTTAGAGAAGAATTTGCCCGAAAAAGAGGAAAGTTTCCCCAAACTTTTAAAAAGTTACAGGTAACTTTTTAACACAGAAAGAGAGATAAAAACAGATACATAATAATGTTGATATGTTGATAACCGGAAATAAATGTGTACAACTTGTAAAAATGTTGATAAATAAGTGTCTATATGAAAGAAGATAAAAATTTTGACCAGTTCTTCAGCCTGAAAAAGAAAATCTCACGCACTATCACAAGAAACCTGAAATACAGCTACGTCAGTTATGAACCTGTCGATCCCGACAAAACGGCTGAGGATATAATAAAGCTGCTTGAAAGGAAAGGTTTTATAAGAACTGTTAAGTCAATCACAAACAAAGACCTGCT
>CAWAPE010000007.1:0-195827 GCA_963783855.1 uncultured Bacteroidota bacterium | reverse complement strand
GCAATATTTTCCGAATTACAAAATGGGCAATTATTATTTTTATTATTTTTCATTTTATTTGAATTATAGCGGAGTTGCCTCCATTATATTGTCATGAAATGGCAGCGATTTAACTTGCACTTACAAACTACTTACGACGAATGCCGGACAGCTTGCCCGCCAACGGCGGGGGAACAGACCAACATTAAAATTATAAAAAAAACGAATGCGAGACAGTTTACCCGCTCTGCGGGGCTGTCACCTGAGCCACTTGTTATACAGCATCCCCGTTTAATCCTCGAAAACTAATTACTTTAAAGGTTGCTCCATCTTATCGGCGGATATGCGTGCTTAAAAGATACTTGTTTTTTTGAGGAATAATTTATGAGATTTTCTTTTAATCTTTTTTGTTGCTCAAAATTTTTAAATTGTAAGGTAAGATAAAATGAGTTCGATAAATAAGATTTTTTCTAGGATGTATTCCTTTTTTAATATTTTGTCGAACTATGGTTTCTATTTCAAACAATTCTGCGAAATGTGCACCTAATGAATTAAAGAAAATATGATTCTTTTGAGCTGATATTCCAAAATTAGAATCACCTATGACTTGATTTACACCTTGTGTAATAATTGAATAAGCATCAAGTTCAAAAGTAGTATTAAATGAATCGAATACTTCATTAATAATTTTTAACAATCTTTCGGGTTGATAAGTATGAAAATACTCTTTCCCTTTAGGAATCCAATTAGACTTTACTATTATACTGTCAGCATATGTTAAGAAAAAATAATCTGTGTATTCCGAAGCTATATTATTTATTTTCTCCTTAAACTTATTTATTTGCAACTCATTTATAGTGCCTATTTGTTCAAGAAAACTTCTCATTCCAATTGCATCTATCAATGCATAAGATGAAAACATTGCCTTTTCATTTTCTTCAAACCAATCACCATCTACAATTAGATATGGGTTATCACCAATAGAAGTGAATTCAACACAAGCCATGACTTTAGAATATGGTAATATTCTTGAAGCACCGTGAAATCTTACTGAAGTATTAAGTCCAATATTTACTTCCAGAGAATTGTTCAAAGCGTTTTGTATATAACCTACTTTATAATTAATAAAATTATTAGGGTGGATTAATTCTGTATTTTCGTCCGAGAAATAATATTGCCATTGTTTTTCAAATTCTTTGAGTTGAAAGCTACTAATAATAAAAATATCTCTGTTTATAGGAATATCTTCATAGTTATAAAATGTAGCTTCGATATTCAATTCATTTTTACTCAACATACGATAATTCATTTTTGCTGTATAACGGCGTTGCGGTTAAGCTGCTGCCCAGAACAAGAATGCAGCACTGAAAAACCCAATGCCATAATTATTTAAAAAACTTTTTTATTAAAACTACTTTGAACAAGACTGCCGAACGAAGCTAACAAACTTATAAATTATAAATTAACGGCGAATGCGAAAAAAGCAGTCAGCTTGAACCGCTTGTTAGTTGGCTTTTTACTAATTTTGAAACGTTATATAATTTAATTCACTTCTTTTGTGTCCAAACAATTCGATTACTTGATAGCTTCTTTCAACGTGTAAATTAGCTTGGTAATTTGTTTCCATATAAATATTTGTATTCTTAATGCGTCGTGGTGCATTTTTCGCTTCCAACGATGAAAGTTGACTTTTTGATTGAGCAAAATATAGTCGAGTTCTACCACGCATAGTTAATACACGATTAATTTCAGTTGGATGTAATTCTTGCATTTTATTGCAAACACCTTCTAATACATCTTTCCAATCTTTAATGAAAATCTTTTTACTGAAACTATTTATGAAAGAAGTATATTCATTATTATTGAAAACGAATGACCGTGGTTTTTTAAAAGTATAATCTTTATTTAATGCGCTGAGATGAGTAACTACACGAACACCAGTATCTATTTGTGGAATACGAATGGTAGGTTGACTAGGAAGCTTCTTCTCATTTATGGAGTAGAGTATTTCTAAATCTTTATATTTTGATTTAACTAATTCAATTTCATTTTTAGCAGATTCTATTTGGGACAAAAATCTATTCTGACTTTCAATTTTTTTTAATTCAATCTGAAGTTTATGAACAGCTTCTGAAACCCACTGAGACGGATTCTTTATCTGTTCTAAAATCAATAATTGACCTTTTAGTTCAGAATAACTATTTGTTTCCATTATATACCTTCAACTTTATTTATGCCAACTAACTCTTATTTATACTGCAAGGTTAATTATTTAATAGAACATATATATGCGTGCAGTTGCATATATATATTCCAAACATTTATAAGACACCTCATAATCGCAATATTTAGAAATACACCTTGCATAAATATATTCCTGGTCATACAATTTCTTTACACCCCATTTTTTCACATTGCTTTGATCTTAACTCAGTCCCGGCATTTCCCCCGCCCCTGTTTTTGCAAAATCCGACTAATAGCCCAAAGAAGCAAGAAATTTCTGAAACAATTTATTTAAAGGCACCGCCGCTGGCGGGGTGAATATCTTCCATTGAGTTAACTGAGTACAACGGAGGAAAAAACAGAGAGGCTTCGCTTAAAAAAGATACTCCGCCTGCACGTGGAACGAATAATACTTTGCGAAAGTGTTAGCAAAAGAGAAGGCAAATTCCGCGCCCGCACCAATCTTCCAGCCATTCATCATTTCATTCCGCAAATCAAAACCGATGAGCAGAGAAGTGACAACGCCGAAATTCCATTCATCGATATTATTAAATGTATGGTCATTAAGTGTGATAAATCCTGCTCCCTCCTCTACAAAATAACTTTCGGAAATATTCTGCGAAGCCACACCCTTTAAAGAAAAGCCTTTAAGGAAAGGGAAATAATCTTTAGTGGAGCCGGGCACAAGCCGGTTAAAATCCTGAGTGTAGATAAAACTTACCCGGGGGTAAACAGATTCACTGAAAGGAGTTTTAAATTCAAAAAATAATGAGGAAGTATAGCTGCCAACATCCGGTGAATCACCGCTCAGAAAGCCGCCGCCGATATACCCGCCAACTCCGAACTTTCCCTGTGCGTAAGTTATGTTGCATAAAGCAACAAACATAAAAATTACTGTCATTAAGATTGGGATAATTATTTTTTTCATTTATATTCCTTTTTTAGATCTCCGGTTAATTTAATCACAGGCCTCTCAAAAATAGAGTTACATAAACCCAAAATAAAGGTGAAAATATGCAAAATGTTCTTTACCAGTATAATGCGGTTGTAACCTCTGTTTATGACGGCGATAGCTGCACCGTTGATATTGATCTTGGACTACATACCTGGATACACGGTGAAAAAATCCGACTTATGAGGATAAATGCGCCAGAAATCAGAGGGCAAGATAGAGAGAAGGGACTAGTATCGAGAAATTTCCTGATTGAACTAATCCTCGGGAAAAAGGTAATTCTTGGCACATTTAAGGATAAAAAAGCTAAAGACGGTAGGTATCTTGGTGAAATCTGGATATTCGATGAAGAAGATGAATTAATAAATGTAAATGACCTGCTTGTTGAAAAAGGACTGGCAGAATATTATGAATATTAATGCGAGCTGGCTATTGATTTACTATTTTTAGACCCAACAATTAATTTAAAAGAGAAACTTATGCCTAAAACTTCAAAAATAAATTTCACAGTAGAACTCGACGAGAAAAATGTTCCTAATAAAATTGAATGGGAAGCAACCGACGCTAACTTCGATGGGAAAAAAGAAGTGAAAGCAATGATGCTTTCTATCTGGGACAAAAAAGAAGAACTAACACTCGCTATCGATTTATGGACTAACGAAATGCTGGTAAATGATATGAACACTTTCTTCCTCCAGATTTTCAGGAAAATGTCGGATACTTATCTCCGTTCAACTTCAAACAATGAACTTTCAAAATTTATCCGTGAGTTCAGCGACCAGTTTGCGGAAAAAATTGAGGAAGAAAATAAAAAGGATTAAGAAAATAGTGTAGCGCCCTGATTGCATTTATTTTTATCACGTCCGCGTCGGTGGATTGATTCGGGACCGGCTATTGAAGCAGATTCTGAAATAAACTAAATTTTGTATAAATCCTCAACATTTAACTTCCTTCTAATTTTACTTATTTTTATACAACGATTTATTTATTCTTTTCATGGGGTGATTTACGATGACTACAGAATTTCTCGCCAGGCTACAATTCGCATTTACAATAGGCTTCCATTATATCTATCCCCCACTCAGCATCGGTCTCGGTGTTATACTCGTGCTGATGGAAGGGATGTACCTGAAAACAAAAAATCCTCTCTACGAAAAAATGACAAAGTTCTGGGTAAAGGTTTTTGCACTCACTTTCGCTATGGGTGTAGCGACCGGTATTGTAATGGAGTTTGAATTCGGAACAAACTGGGCAACGTATTCAAGATTTGTAGGAGATGTGTTCGGAAGTGCTCTTGCCGCAGAAGGAATTTTTGCTTTCTTCCTCGAATCAGGTTTCCTTGCTGTGCTTGTTTTCGGTTGGAATAAGGTCGGACCCAAAACACATTTCTTTTCAACAATAATGGTTTCATTTGGTTCTATGTTAAGCGCTGTGTGGATTGTTGTTGCAAACTCCTGGCAGCAAACTCCCGCAGGTTCTCATATTGTTGGGCAGGGACTAAATGCACGCGCTGAAATTACTGATTTCTGGGGAATGGTTTTCAATCCCTCCAGCATGGACAGGTTATCACATGTTTTATCTGGCGCATGGCTGGCTGGTGCTTTTTTGGTAATAAGCGTAAGCGCATATTACATCTTAAAAAATAAGCATCTCGATTTTGCAAAATCATCTTTAAAAATCGGGCTTGCCTTTGCAATGTTCGCATCGCTGTTCCAGCTTTATACCGGACACGCAAGTGCTGTTGGTGTAAGCGAAAATCAGCCGGCAAAGCTTGCCGCAATGGAAGCTCATTACGATTCTTCGGCTGTTGCTCCCCTTTATTTATTCGGATGGGTAAACAACAATAAGCAGGAAGTAAACTTCGGTGTTAAAATTCCGGGAATGCTCAGTTACCTTGTGTCCGGAAGTTTCGATCATAAAATAACAGGATTAGATTCTTTCAAGCCAGAAGATCGTCCGCCTGTGAATATAGTTTTCCAGGCATATCATTTAATGGTGGCAATCGGGTTTGCATTAATAGGGATAAGTTTCCTTGGACTTTTATTCTGGTGGCGCGGTGCACTGTTTAACCATAAATGGTTGTTATGGATTTTTGTAATCTCAGTTCTCGGCCCGCAAATTGCCAACCAGGTTGGATGGATAACTGCAGAGGTCGGCAGACAGCCCTGGATAGTTTACGGGCTGCTCAGAACTTCAGAGGGATTGTCAAGAGTGGTTGAGTCGGGGCAGATTGTATTTTCGCTAATACTGTTTTCGATAGTTTACCTTCTGCTGTTTATCCTGTTTATCTTCCTGCTCGATCAGAAAATTAAACACGGGCCTGAAGATTATGATACAATTAATTCCGAATATGAACGTAAAAAACAATTATTCAATGAATAGATAAAATTACCGGAGTTGAAAATGGGTTTGGAATTTGATTTGAATGTTATCTGGTTTGTATTAATAGGCGTGCTGCTAACCGGCTACGCGATACTTGATGGTTTTGATCTTGGAATAGGCGCGCTTCATTTATTTGTAAAAGACGATACGGAAAGACGATTGCTGATAAACTCAATCGGGCCGGTCTGGGACGGAAATGAGGTATGGCTGGTTACGGGTGGCGGCGCATTGTTTGCTGCTTTTCCTGAGGTTTATGCAACTGTCTTTTCCGGATTTTACACAGCTTTTATGCTTCTGCTTTTCGTGCTAATCTTCAGAGCCGTGGCAATTGAATTCCGAAGCAAACAGCAAATGAAATGGTGGAGACAGATGTGGGATGTTGCGTTTAGTGTGTCAAGCATTCTTATTGCCTTTTTGATGGGTGTTGCGCTCGGAAATATTATAACCGGAATCCCCCTTGACGCACATAAAGAATTTGCAGGTAGCTTTTTAAGTATGATTACTCCCTACACAGTCCTCGTAGGTATTACAACCGTCGCTTTATTTATGATGCACGGTTCAATTTATGGTGTAATGAAAACCGAGGGAGAACTTCACGAAAAAATGAGAGGCTGGGTAAATAATTCTATAATATTTTTTGCTATTTGTTATATCACCACAACAATGGCAACTCTTGTTTACGTACCTCATATGACAGAGCATTTTAAAGATTATCCATACCTGTTTATAGTTGCTTTGCTGAATATGCTGGCAGTTGCAAACATACCAAGAGAAATTAATCACGGTAAAGATTTCTACGCGTTTTTATCTTCCTGTGCTTCAATTGCGTTTTTGCTTGCACTTTTTGCAATCGGTTTATTCCCGAACATTGTTATTTCAAACCCGAACCCGGAATTTAGTTTGAACATTTACAACGCGGCTTCATCGCAGAAAACATTGAATATAATGCTAATTATAGCAATGATAGGAATTCCATTTGTGCTTACTTACACTGTTAGCATTTACTGGATATTCAGAGGAAAGGTAAAACTTACGAACATGAGTTATTGATAAGTATTGTCCTGATTTTACAACTTGTGTGAAATCAGGACAAAAATCAGAAAGAATTATTCAGAGTAACTGATTCTGTAAATCCTGCCTCCATAATCATCGGAGACAAGCATAGAGCCATCCGGCATTATCTGTAAATCAACTGGTCTGCCAGAAACAGATTCTCCCTTCAACCAGCCTTCTGCAAAAACTGAATAACTTACGGGTTTATTATTTTCCAGTTTAACTAAAGTAACCCGGTACCCAATTTTCTGGCTCCTGTTCCAGCTTCCGTGCTCGGCAATAAAAATCTGGTTTTTATACTCTGCTGGAAACATACCGCCTGTGTAAAATCTCATTCCCAGTGAAGCTACGTGCGGACCAAGTTCCTGTGCGGCAGGAGTATAATTTGAAGGATCTTTCCCCTGCCCGTACTGCGGATCAGGATGATTTTTCCCATAGAAATATGGAAATCCAAAATTCATTCCGACAGCCGGAGCGTGATTAAGTTCATCGGGAGGAATGTTATCACCGAGCAGATCTCTTCCGTTATCAGTGAACCATAATTCATTATTTACAGGATTCCAGTCAAAACCAACTGTATTTCTTATACCCCTGGCGAAAGTTTCAAGCCCGCTTCCGTCCGGGTTCATTCTAAGAATCGATGCATATGGATCAGGCCTTTCACAAACGTTACAAGGCGCACCAACAGGCACGTATAATTTCCTATCCGGGCCAAATCTTATAAACTTCCATCCGTGATGAGTATCAGAGGGGAAATTATTATTAACAACAACCGGTTGAGGTGCGTTATGGAGATTAGCTTCAATATTATCATATCTTAAAACACGGTTAATTTCCGCTACATAAAGGGAACCGTTTCTGAATGCAACTCCGTTAGGAGAATTTAAACCGGAAGCTATAGTAATTATTTCATCTGCATTATAATCTTTGTTTGTATCGAGCACAGCATAAACTTTCCCGGTCCCCATTGAACCAACAAACAAGGTTCCGTTTGGACTTAGTGCCATTGAGCGTGCGCCATCAATATTATCCGCAAAGACACCAATATGGAAACCGGCGGGGAGAGTAATTCCCATATTATCCGCAGCACCTTCCTGGCTGTTATTTGGATTACAGCCAAACGAAAAAATAAATAATAAGGTAGAAATTATAAATGGTATAAAATTCATTTTATTTTCACACTATTCTTTTATTTGGAATCTGCCGGAGGCATAATCAGCATTAAAATTATATAAACAAGTATTCCCGGAAATCCCGCGCTGAAAATTGAAAGCAGGACATAGCCAATTCTTACAACTGTTGGATCCCAGTGCTGCCACTCGGCAATTCCGCCACACACCCCGCCAATCATTTTATCATGTGATTTTTTCAAAGTCATAACCCCTCCCTCTATTTTAGATGAAATCTAATGTTTAATAAACTCAGTTAAAGTAATTGTAAATGTATTTTTTGTCGGTTCATAGGAAATTACATATTTAGCAGGATAATATCCCGCCTTTGGATAAACCAGAGGCTGCTTTATTTCACCAACAAATTTAGATACCAAACTAAGATAATCATATGTAAAAGCTACATCGTGCGAAACTATTTCCCCGTCAAAGAACCCATATGTTAATTCTTTGGATAATTTTCCACTTAAAATATCTGCCGATGTGGAATCAAAAAACAAGACGCCAAAATTATCGGTTGCACTATTTTCCAATAATTTATAGTCCATAGGTATTTCTTCAGAAGGCGGCTGCTTATAATTTTTTGCTGAATCTCCTTTTACAATTAAATTTTGTTCATTCTCGTTAATCAGATTAAAATCAACTGCAATATATGAAGAAGAAAATGCACCTGTTTTTACAATACCGTTAGGGTTCCATCTTATGGTAATATGGTCATAAATTGAATTGTTATTTGTGGGAGTAAATTTGAGATAAAATAATATGCTGTTAGCTGAATCGATTCCGCCCTTTATATCTCCCTGGAAAGCTACACCTACATTAACCGGCGGCCCGTTTTTTACGGTTTCAATAAAGGGAGTTACTTTTCCATTACCAAATGATAGTGTTTCTCCTGTTACCGGGCCTGTGGTTCCCTGGTAAAAAGGATCAGAACTGTTATCACATGAAAATGAAAAAAATATTAAGAATGGGAAAAACAGGGAGATAAAAATATTGCTGAATTTAAAATGCATCTTTACACATAAATTATGTATAAAATTTAATGTGTAAAGATTACGGAAAATAGCGTTAATTTACCAGTTAGTAATTAAAGGGCGTACATATCCATTATCTGAATCTTTCTTTAATTTTTGAAGCATACCTTCTGCTCATCTGAAATGGTTCATCCCAGCCTGTAATGTAAACGTTGTATGCGTAGTTAAACCATTTTTCAACTTTTTCTACATAGTCCAGGTTAACAATAGTGGAACGGTGAATTCTGGCAAAATAATTACCCGGGAGTCTGGATTCCCATTCAATCATAGGACGCAATACCAGCAGCTTTTTATCATCTGTAGTACAAATGTATGTATAATCTTTTTCAGCAGTAATGCATTGAATGTTTGATATTTTTATAAATCTTGAAGTAGAATTCACTGTAATAAAAATTCTGTCATCATACCCTAATTTAGATACATTTTTGCCGGATCTTCCTTCCCGTTTTAATTTGAAGCCTAAATTATCCACATTATCTTTTAATGGAATAATCCTTGTCTGTCTTTCAACAGTGGCACTAATACCATTCCCGTTGCTGTTATATTCTCTACTTCTTTTAGCTCCCGTTTTCATAACCATATCATTTGATTTTAGATTTAAATATTCTGTCCCTATTTCATTATTATTACAACTTTTAGTATCAGCAGGTTTCATATATGACCTCTATATTTTTACCGCAGAAGATTCAAGTTTTATACCAAAGAGATTTTTACCGATTAACGGCTAAATAGACGGATAAAAGGACCGATTTCAATCTAAAAAGCGTGAATTTGTGTTGTCAGAATTTAATAATGTTTTGAAAAGTAGAAATGGAGGATGTGTATTTCGAGATAAATTGCATGAAAATGTTTTATTGTGATACAATTATTCCGCGATTAATTATATTATTGAATCCACAGGATTAGAACATTTTTTGTTCAAATTTATTGGAAATATAATTATTGCTGATTTAATAATGGACGTCAGCCCACCAATACAGGTTTTAATTCTCAGGAAACCCAATTCTTAAGAATGCCCTGAAATTTTACAGGATCAAACTCCATAAAGCTATATTCGGCAGTTTTATTTAATTGAAATGGATCCAACTGAAAAATAATTTTTGTTGCTTCCATTGATTCCGCTTTTGCAACAACTATTCCCCTGTTCTTGGATTCATTGGACCTGAAAACAAAAGTATATTTTGATTATACCCGTTTTGCAAAAATTTTCCGTTGCCAGCAAGAATTTCACCAATCATTAATAATGAAATGTTTCAAAAAATATATCTCCTTATTGTTAATTAAATTCTTTTTCTTGTCTGCTCAATTTTTTCAGTTTAATTCCGTATCCCATTCTATAAAGAGTATTCGGTATCGATATTGGTAGTTCACCAGTAATATCAATTTTCCCGAGCATAGCTTTCAACATAGATTTTTGTGATACAGGTGTATCACTGAAAGCCGATAAATAAGTCTTTGCATTTGTATACCTTGATAATAAATAAGGATCGCCAAAACTTATCAATACAACAGGTGCTCTTGAAACCAATAATTTTTCAATTACTTTTTTAAATTTTATAAATAATTTTTGCGAATCCTCATCGGAAGGCGGGCGCATATAATAAGGTACAAGTATGAGCTTCGATTTTCTGGCATCTCTTAATATTCTGTCATATTCCCTGGTATTGCTTTCTTTATTGAGCATATAAATTTGGGTATTCTTAAAATTTTCTTTTACACCTTCTTGAAAAGTCAGCGAAGAGTCTTCATCAACTCCAAAAGAAAATGCAACAGACAGAACTTTTCCATATCTCCCCGGCCTTATAGGAATAACCCTTCTCGTATTTTTTACAAGCGTTATAGATCTATCAGCGATTTTTGAAGCAAGTGCTAAACTCGATTTGGTAGATATTTTTTCTCCAATATCATCAATATTGGAAATTTTATTTTTTTGAAGTCGAAGCCATCTTTTAGCAGCCAGAATTTTTCTAACGCTTTCATTAATTCTTAGTATATCAATCTCTCCCGATTGAACGGCATCTACCAACGCATTGATCGTAGTTTCTACATGTGGCGGCATAATTAAAATATCATTACCAGCTTTAACTGCCATTACTGCCGCAGTATCCTCCCGGAAATATTTTGTAAGCGCCTGCATATTCATCGCATCGGTAATAATAAGTCCGTCAAATCCTAGTTTGTGTTTCAATAGGTCAGTAACAATTTTATAGGAAAGTGTTGCAGGCAGGCTGTCATTATCTTCCAGAGCAGGGACAACCAGATGACCTACCATAATAGATTGCACATCATTATTAATTAATCGCTTAAAAGGATAAATTTCATTATTAAGCAAGTACGTGCTGTCCCCTTCAATAAGCGGGAGATCAATGTGTGAATCAATTTTAGTATTTCCGTGACCGGGAAAATGTTTTGCTGTTGATATATTGCCAATCTGCCTTGATCCTCTAATAAATTCTCCGGTATATTTTGCTACAATGTTTCTATCTTCTGAATAAGAGCGTATCCCGATTACTGGGTTGTCGGGGTTATTATTAATATCTGCTACTGGAGCATAATTTTGGAAAATTCCAATTGCTCTGCTTTCAGCTGAAATGACTTTAGCCATTTCAAAAGCAAATTGTGGATCACCAGTTGCGGCTACAGCCATATTGTACGGAAAACTTGTACCATCGGGTAATCTCATTCCCAAACCGGATTCAAAATCTGCTGAAATAAGCAGCGGGATGTCTGCCATCTCCTGCATTTTATTTATATCAATTGCTTCATTTAAAACATCCCCGGTCGAAAAAAGCAACCCACCTACTTTAAGGTCCTTTACAAAATGCGTCATTCTTGCAAGACCAAGTGAATCGTTTGAATAATCTTTTCCAAGAACCCACGGTACAATCATTTGTGCGCACTTTTCCCTGGTTGTCATTTTCACAAGATGATTTTCGATCCAATCCTTGTCCTCATTAGTTAATGGAAATACTGAAGGATATTTAATTTCCTCCTTTGATTGAAATTTCCTGTCATGAATTCCCCTATTTAACATTGAGGGAAAAAAGGAGAATAGAATCAGCATTGAAAAACTGAAAAGGAAATTTTTTGTGGAAAATTTTTTAAGCATTAGCAAAAATTGGATTGATAAAAATTGATTAATGTTTTATTTGTTTTCTATTGCTCTGATTACAGCATTATGAAGCGCAGGACGAACCTTGTACAACTTATGATTAGCTCTCTTTGGATAAACCCTGTTTGTAAGAAAAACAACAAATAGTTTTCTTTCAGGGTCTGTCCAGACAGAAGTTCCTGTAAAACCGGTATGCCCGTAAGAATCAGCGCTGAACAAACTACCGGCTGAAGAACCTTTACGTGATTTTGTATCCCAGCCAAGTCCTCTAGTACTATTTTCCGATTGCCGTTTTGTAAACAATGAAATCGTTTCCGGTTTTATTAATTGCCTGCCGTTATAGTTCCCTTTCTGCAAAAGCATTTGCAGCACTTTTGAAATATCTTCCACGGTAGAAAAAAGCCCGGCGTGCCCTGCCACTCCATTGAGCATAGAAGCGGTTTCATCATGTACTTCTCCTTGTATTTGCTTGTGACGCCAGTAGTTATCAAATTCCGTCGGTGCGCATTTATTCTTTAAGGAATCGGGAGGATTGTACAATGTGTTTTTCATTCCAAGAGGATTAAAAATTTCTTTCTGCGCAAACTCATCCAGTTTCATACCGGTAACTTTCTCGATAATTTTACCGAGAGTAATAATCCCAAGATCAGAATAAACTGTTTTTGTTCCGGTCGTATAAATCAATTTTGAGGCATAAATGTCATTCAAAACATCTCTGGAATTATTGTACATTTTATAATACTGTTTGAATGCCGGAAGTCCGCTGTTATGCAGCAGTAAATTTCTTATCGTGATATTCCCTTTCCCGTTCTGTGCAAATTGGGGAATATATTTCGAAACTTCATCATCAAGTTTGAATAATCCTCTGTCGATGCAAATCATAGCACAATTGGTTGTTGAAATTACTTTTGTAAGTGATGCAAGATCAAACAAAGTATTTAACTTCACAGGATTTGAGTTTTTATCATATGTAAAATGCCCGAAAGCTTTTTCGAAAACTATTTTCCCTTCTCTTTCCACCAGGACAACCGCACCCGGGAAAGCGGAATCTATTATTGCTGTATTTACGATTTTTTCTACATTTGAAAAATCATATTTTTTCTCTTCTGTTTTATTTCCACCGTTTTGTTTTGTACATGCAATCAGCATTGGAAATAAAATTAGAACCAGATATAATTGTTTAGTCTTAAACATTTCAGGCAACTTCCTTTTTCTTTCCGAATTCAGGATCAATCGGGATATACTTTGTTAAAATAAAAGCCGGAATTGTTGAAAGGCAAACCCAGAGGAAAAAATGTTGATAGCCAATCAATTCCTGCATCCATCCGCTAATCATTCCGGGTATCATCATTCCGAGTGCCATAATACCGGTAGCTATTGCATAATGAGAAGTTTTGTGCTCACCTTCTGAAACAAATATCAGGAATAGCAAAAATGCAGTAAAGCCAAATCCATACCCGAATTGTTCAAGTGCAACCGCGGCATTAATTAAATATAAATTTGACGTCTGCGTATATGAAAGAAAGACATAAACAAGATCAGGAATGTTTATTGCCGCAACCATCCACCAGATCCAATATTTTAATCCGTTCCTTGAAGCCACTATTCCGCCAGTGATCCCTCCAATAACAAGGAATATAACACCAATAGTCCCGTAAATAAATCCCACCTGCTCCGTTGATAAGGCTATACCGCCAACAGCCTTTGAATCAAGTAGAAACAGAGGAGCAATTTTTGCCAGCTGTGCCTCTCCAAGCCTGTAAAATAGAATATACGCAAGGACAATAATAATTTTATTTTTTTTGAAGAAAACTATAAAAGTGCTGAAATAATTTTTCAGGAAACTCCTGTTATCATCTCCTACTACGGGTCTATCTTTTACAGGGTAAGGAAAAATAAAAAAGTGATAAATTGAAAAGAATGCAAATAATGCAGCCAGGATGAAAAAACAAATCGCCCAGGCATGTGCAATATTACCAAGTGAGTTTTCAAAATAGCCGGCAAGTATTACAAGCAAACCATTTCCTGTAAGCATTGCTGCACGGTAAAATGTTGAACGGATTCCCACGAAGAAAGACTGATCGTGTTCCGAAAGGGCAAGCATATAAAATCCATCAGCAGCTATATCATGCGTTGCTGAACTGAACGCCATCAGCCAGAAAAATGCGAGAGTGTACTGAACAAAATTTGAGGCTGGAATTGTAAAAGCAATACCGGCAAATGCAATACCTATTAATGACTGCATTAAAACTATCCAGAGTCGCTTGGTCTTTAGTATATCAACGACCGGACTCCAGAGAGGTTTAATTACCCACGGCAAATAAAGCCAGCTTGTGTACAAAGCAATGTCTGTGTTTGAAAGACCAAGCCTTTTGTACATAATCACTGAAACCGACATTACAATTATATAAGGCAGTCCTTCAGCTAAATATAAAGATGGAACCCAGCTCCAGGGATTGCGTACAGATATTTTTTTGCTTGTCATGTAATTGCTTTTTATTCTTTACAAATTATTTGAAGTGGGTCAATCTTTAATAAGCTGCCTGGCCAATAATACCGCACCGACTTCCGGTGAGTTTTCCGGTTTAACAATTTTTACTCCTTTGAGTTCTCTGTTTATTTTTTTCTTTAACAAATCAGAATAATAATTCTTACCTGAAATCAGAGAGCCAAGAAAGGCTACATCAAATTTATTATTAAGCAATTTCTTCATCGCTTTTAAATGCAGTAAAAGTTCACCCGCTTCATCATCTAAAATATTAATTGATATTTTATCTTTTTTACCTGCTACTTTAATTACAAAAGGCGCAAATGAAGCAATATCAAAATTTCCGCGATAAATTTTGTCAATTAAATTCTGGCCGGTATTAATTTTGAAATGTCTTCTTAAATA
Organism: uncultured Bacteroidota bacterium; assembly: GCA_963783855.1. GTDB lineage: Bacteria > Bacteroidota > Ignavibacteria > Ignavibacteriales > Ignavibacteriaceae > JAKAGZ01. Next base: position 181,030 of record CAWAPE010000007.1, on the reverse strand, counting down.
ACCGGTAAGCATAGTTTTTTCACCCCTGCCATCAAAATTTTTTGCAACAGCATTCAGACCATTTCGTCCTATTGAGTATCCACTTCCCTCGTCGCCAATTCTATTCCCGTATCCACCTAACCTAAAATATTTCCCTTTTTTATTTTTCCCGTAAATTATTGAACCGGTTCCTGAAATCAGTATACAACCGGGTCCGCCGGAGAAAGCTCCTTCAAGCGCAATAATTCCGTCATCAACTACTTTAATAGATTTTATGGATGTCTTTTTTGATCTGAGATATTTTCTGAAATGATTTTCCAGAAACTGTGCATCTTTTTCTCTTCCACCCCCGGCTGTACCAATTACAACACCGCCGATATCCTTAAATGAAATTTTTTGGCTTTTTCTACATTCATTTATTAATGAATATAAAGTTTTACAAACTTCATCTATATCATATCTTAAAAAATTGGTTGGTCCGCCTTTGCATCGAAATAGTATTTTTCCGCCCGGATCGGTAATTACACAGGAAGAACCTGTTCCGCCGCCGTCAATACCGATTAAATATTTCATAAAGATGGGTATTATTATTGATTGGTTAAAAATAGAAAAAAAAGCACCAAGTTAAAATAAAACAGTCTAAGCGACCCGTATTGGTCAGTAGACTTAATTTTGTTACAAATACCGGCCTGTAAAAGCATTACCAAAATCATTATATTTGATACATATTTTGTTATTCCATATGGAGCCCCGATGAGCGATCTCGAAAAATATTTTGAAAAATTCAGAACAAATACTGTTGGCCACGATGCAACATTTATTTCTCCTTACGGTGAACAAAGATTGATCTATGCCGACTGGATAGCCAGTGGACGATTATACGAACCTATTGAAGAAAAAATCTGTAAGTTATTCGGACCGCTTGTAGGCAACACTCATTCAGAATCGAGTGAGACCGGTACACAGATGACGCTCTCCTACCATCAAGCTCACAAAATAATTAAAGATCACGTTAACGCATCAAAAGATGATGCTATAATTACAGCCGGTTCGGGGATGACTGCCATGATTAATAAATGGCAGCGGATTCTGGGACTAAAAGTACCGGAGCAATTACGTTCTTTTGTTAAGCTCGATGGAAATTTACGCCCTGTAGTTTTTGTGACTCATATGGAACATCATTCAAATCATACTTCGTGGCTGGAAACAATTGCGGAAGTTATTGTAATTAAACCGACAAAGGAAGGCCTTGTTGATCTTCGCGACCTTGAAAGATTATTAAAGAAATATGAAGACAGGCAGTTGAAAATTGGGGCGTTCACAGCCTGTTCAAATGTTACGGGGATTGAAACACCTTATCATAAAATGGCGAAAATGGTTCACGAGCACGGCGGATTTTGTTTCATCGATTTTGCCTGTTCAGCGCCGTACGCTGAAATGGATATGCACCCGGCTGATCCAATGGAAAAACTTGACGCGATATTATTCTCACCTCATAAATTTCTTGGCGGGCCCGGCACACCCGGTGTATTGATTTTTGATTCGAAGCTTTATAAAAATTTGATCCCGGACAACCCGGGCGGCGGAACCGTTGATTGGACGAATCCCTGGGGGCAACACAAATTTGTCTCCAATATAGAAGCACGCGAGGATGGTGGAACCCCGGGATTTTTACAGACAATCAAGGCAGCACTCTGTATAAAACTAAAAGAACAAATGGGCGTTGAAAATATAAAAGCCCGTGAAGAAGAACTGGTGAAGATGACCTTTGATGGATTGAAGAATATAAAAGGCCTTCACATTCTTGCCGGAAATATTGAACACAGGCTCGGCGCAATTTCTTTTTATATCGAGAACATTCATTATAATCTTATCGTTAAATTATTAAACGATCGTTATGGAATACAAATGCGGGGCGGGTGTTCCTGCGCAGGTACATACGGTCATTATTTGCTTCACGTTACCCACGAACAATCGCAGCATATTACAGAAAAAATAAATCACGGTGACCTTTCCGAGAAACCGGGCTGGATAAGAATGTCAATTCACCCAACAATGACAAATAAAGAAATTTCTTTCATTTGTAACGCTTTAAAAGAAATCAGGGAGAATATTTCAGATTGGGAAAAAGATTACAACTACTTACCAGCTAAAAATGAATTTGTAAATATTAATACAAACCGTGAACTTGCTGAAAAGATAAGAGAATATTTTAGTATTAAACCTTAATTTATTTAAGGTAATTTAAAGTCTTTAATAATCTTATTAACTTCTGCTTCAGTCATTCCTGTACCTAAAGTCTTAACAGATTTTGCGACACTTTGTTTTTCAGCAGTAACATTTTTTTCTGCCGGTTTAAAATCTGGGCCTTTTACGGGAAGATATGAATCACGTTGCGGAAAATTTCCTGCCCTGGCTTTTAATCTTTCTTCAATTTCCTTCATTAGAGAACTTGGCTCGGATGAAGGCCGCTGATGTACTTTATCAACTTTAAATGAAGTAACGCTGTTTCCTTTGTTAACCGGATTTACTTCAAAGGCGAGACTTTTAATATTCATTAAATGTTTAGCTGTTACATTTTCAGAAATTATCGAGCCTCCAATGGTTCCCGGTCCGAGAGTCATCGAAGGATTCAGAGCTGTTGTGTAGCCAACAGCACCGATAGACGAGACCGTATTTACAAGAATTCTGAACGCCGGTTTTTCAAGGGCAAATTTCATAATTATTCCCTGGTCGTTGGAATGAATTACCATTGTGTGTCCGATTCCTCCAAATCTCAGGAGATCTATGCAGTGGTGACACCCCTCAAGCCAGCCATCAACTGTATAAAAAGCAAGAATGGGAGATAATTTTTCCATTGAAAGCGGATCGCTTTTCCCGACTTCCGCACACTCAGCAATTAAAACAGATGTATTTTCGGGAACGGAAAATCCTGCATACTTTGCGATGAATGGAGCTGACTGTCCTACAATTGCCGGATTAATTCTGAAATCTGTCTGAATCGCTTTTGCTAATTTTTTCTTTTCCTCTTCGTTTACAAAATACGCGCCTTTTGCTTTTGCTTCTTCAATAACTTTTTCACACAAGGTTTTGTCAACTATCATTGCCTGCTCTGATGAACAGAGTGTTCCATTATCGAAAGTAGTTCCGTAAATAATATCGGCAACTGCTTTTTTATAATCGGCTGATTTTTCTATGAACGCAGGCACATTGCCGGCACCAACACCGTACGCCGGTGTCCCTGAACTGTAAGCTGCTTTAACCATCGGGTTGCTTCCTGTGGCGAGAATGACGGCGATGTTTTTATCTCCCATCAATGCATCCGTGCCTTCAATCGTAGGATTGCTGAGACATTGGATTAACCCTTTGGGAGCTCCGGCATTTTCAGCGGCTTCTGATAAAATCCGCATCGCTTCCGCTGTGCAATTAGCAGTGCGCGGATGTGGACTCACAACAATACTATTTCTTGTTTTCAATGAAATCAACGCTTTAAACATTGCTGTTGAGGTTGGGTTAGTAGAAGGAACAAGCGCGCACACAACTCCCATTGGCACGGCAATTTTCACAATTTTTCCGTCAGCTTCAATTGCTACAACGCCAGTGGTTTTAAGATCTTTAATTGATTCATAAACATTTTTAGTACCGAACTGGTTTTTAATAACCTTGTCCTGCCACTTCCCGAATCCGCTCTCCTCAACCGCCATTTTTGCCAGTCTCTCCGATTCGGCGTAACCTGCTTCTGCCATCGCCTTCACTATTTTATCAACCTGGTTTTGTTCAAAGTGCTGGTATTCTAACTGCGCTTCCTTTGCTTTCCTTGCAAGATCACGCGCTTCCTGTATCGATTGGAGGTCTTTGTCGAGTTTCATTTCCGTCCCGGGCTAAATGATTCTTAAATTTAATTTCAAATGAAATAATGGTCAATTTAAGGTTTCCTGAAAAGAAAAGCATTAAGAATTTCTCATTACGAATATTTATTAAATCATTATTCTATCAAATTAAGCTGGTAAATGATACAAATTATTTCTTAAATTCCACTTTCAACTTCAAGACAAGATTTCAATATTTTATCCAATACCTGGAAAGGAGATTCTATGAAAAGAAGAACCCCTCTTCTGTTGCCATTTATTTTAGCCATGATATTCTTCGTAGTAGCAAACGCGCAGCAGGTTGATACTTCCCTGTTCAGGGGAATTAAAGCCCGCAATATTGGCCCTGCTGGTATGAGCGGACGAATAGCGGCGATTGACGCGGTTAACAAAAATCCGAATATAATTTATGTTGGTTCAGCGACAGGAGGCATATGGAAATCAGTAAACGGGGGCACGGATTGGAAACCGATTTTTGACAAAGAGCCGGTATCATCAATTGGAGCCATCGCAATTTACCAGGCAAACCCGAATATAGTCTGGGCCGGTACAGGAGAATCAAACATCAGGAATAGTGCAGGTGTTGGAAGAGGCGTTTATAAATCTTTGGATGGCGGAAAAACGTGGGAATTCCTGGGACTGGATAAAACAGAGACAATCTCAAGCATTCAACTCGATCCCACAAATCCGGACATAGCATATGTTGGAGCCCTTGGAACAAACTGGGGATATACAAAGGACAGAGGCCTTTATAAAACCACTGATGGGGGAAAAACGTGGAAAAAGATTTTATATGTTGATGAGAAAACCGGTGTTGGCGACATGATAATGGATCCCTCAAACCCGAATAAACTTATTGTTTCAATGTGGCAGCATAGGAGATGGCCATGGTTCTTTAAATCCGGTGGTCCCGGTAGCGGACTGTATCTCACGGTCGACGGAGGTGATAATTGGAAAAAACTTACTCATAAAGACGGACTACCCGATGGCGAACTCGGCAAAATTGGATTGGCATTTTCCACAAATAAACCGAATATTGTTTATGCAATGGCGGAAGCAAAAGAAAGCGCGCTATTAAGATCCGAAGACGGCGGTTATACCTGGAAGACGGTTAATTCAAAACGGAACGTCAACCCGCGGCCTTTTTACTTTGGCAGAATTATGGTAAACCCTGTAAATGAAAATATTATTTACAGAATTCAATTTATACTGGAAGAATCCATTGACGCGGGAAAATCCTTCCACAACATTCAGGGAAACATTCATGTTGATAACCACGCATTGTGGATTCAGCCTAACGGTGAGACCCTAATTGCTGGAAACGACGGTGGAATCGCTATCAGTCACGACCGAGGAGAAACATGGAGGTTCGCGGCAAATCTTCCGCTTGCACAGTATTATCATATTTCAGTGGATAATGAAATACCTTATAATGTTTACGGCGGTCTGCAGGATAATGGAAGCTGGCGGGGTCCGTCCACCAGTTATAAATCGGGGGGGATTTATAATTCGGACTGGCAGTCTCTGACAGACGGAGATGGTTTCGACATCCAGGCAGATCCGGAAAATCCGGATGCCGGTTACTCGATGTCTCAGGAAGGATATTTTTATTATTACAATCTAAAAGAAGGTTTGTACAAACTGATCCGCCCGACAGAATCGGATGTAAAGGACAGATACAACTGGAACACTGCTTTTGCAATCGATCCGTTCAATACATCAACTATATATTACGGAAGCCAGTTTATACATAAAAGTACGGACAAGGGAAAAACCTGGACAATAATAAGTCCGGACCTGACTACAAACGATACAACAAAACAAAAACAGGGTGAGAGCGGCGGGCTTACAATAGACGCAACCGGCGCAGAAAACTTTACAACTATTCTAACTATTTCACCAAGCCCGGTAAAACCGGGAGTAATCTGGGCCGGTACCGATGATGGAAATCTCCAGTTAACAAAAAACGGAGGAAAAACGTGGACGCTTGTATCAACTGAATTGGTCGATTCAAAAATGGTTCCTGCCGGAACCTGGATCCCCCGTGTGAAAGCTTCCAAATTTGATGCTGCTACCGCTTACGTAGTTTTTGAAAATCACAGAAGACACGACTGGACACCTTATGTTTTTGTGACCCATAATTACGGAGAAAGCTGGCAAAGTTTGGTAACAAAAAACTTAGATGGATATGCACTTACAATTGAAGAGGATCCTGTTGATGAAAATCTCCTGTTCCTTGGTACAGAATTTAATCTGTACTTCAGCATAGATGCAGGTAAACACTGGACAAAATGGACACACGGATTACCTACAGCACCAATGGAAGCAATGACAATTCAGAAGCGTGAAAGTGATCTTGTAATTGGGACTTATGGCAGAGCTGTTTATATACTCGATGATATTACTCCCCTGAGAGAACTGAATGAAAAAATATTAAAAAGTAAATCTCATTTATTCCATATAAACGATGCAACTGAATTTATCCGTGCTACCGTCGGTGGAGAATGGTTTACAAGCAGTGATCAGTTTAGCGGTAAGAACAGAATGTACGGCGCTTACTTTACTTACTATTTAAGTGTACCCGACAGCATTACTTCTCTTGAGGGAACAGAAAAGGAGAAAAAAGCAACAATTAAAATATTCAATGAAGATTCAACTTTAATAAGAACTTTCAAAGGAACGTTTCACAACGGTGTCAATCGTGTTGCGTGGGATTTAAGGGAAAAAGCTCCTGACAGGCCACGCGCGGTAAATAAAGAAGGAAACGACAGACCGGGACAACTGGTACTGCCGGGAAAATATATTGTGAAAATTAAAGCCGGTGAACAGGAAATGTCAGGAAATTTCAACGTAAAAAGTGATCCGAGATTTAATGCAGGATTTGATAAGTTAAAAGCCCACTATGATTTCAATAAGAAGGTTGGCCGAATTTCTGAAACTGCCGCCAAAGCTTTTAACCAAATTAAAAAAACTTATAAAGCCATTGAAACTGTAAAAGAATTTGCTGCAAACCTCGATACAACAAAAGCTAAAGAATTAAAGAAAAAAGCCGATGAACTTGAGAAGAAACTGACAAAACTTGCGAACAGAATAACACCAGATTCAACATCGGTTGGAATACCCGATGAAACCGGCATTCTTACTTCAGAAATGGGTATGGCGGGTTACCTGAATTTTTACCCGCTGGATGCGCCTTATCAGAACGCTTTGGTAAAATATGAAAAGGTCAAAAAACTGGAAGAGAGTATTTTATCAGATATGGATAAACTTTACCGGACCGACATTGCGGAATTTGAAAAAACGGTTAAAGAGACAGGTTTTACGAATCTTTAAAAAATACAAGCCCATTGAATTGAAATAATCAGTTATTTAAACCAAATGTTAAAGTCCCGGTTTTATCCGGGACTTTTTTTAATTCTATTGCTTACCTGACCATGGCGGTACAATTTTATTCATCCTCGCATAAGCTATTGATTGTCCAAGATGCTCATGCGCATGACCTGTAAGAATCATTAACAATTGTCCCTTTGTAAATTTCCCAAATGGTAGTTCAACCTTAGTATTTAAGTCAGCACCATCGTAGTTGTCCAGGAATTTTTGTGTGGCATCAAAAGATTTTTTCAATAATTCCATTACCTCTTTTTTACCTGTAATTGTTTTTTCAAGATCCGTGTTTTCAGAGCCTGGTTTCAGATTATCCGGCATTTTCACACCACAATAAGACAGGATAAAATAATTGGTCAATGCTATATGCACGTAAACTTCACTAACCGATCTTACCCCTTCCATTGGCCGCCAGTTATAATCTTCAGCCGGCATTGCATCTGCCAGGCTAATAATCTTACCAGAAGTACCCTGCAAATCACCTGCGGTTAGTTTTACAAGTGATGGTGAACCACCGGACATTTCCCCCGTCATATTCTGGGAAGAAACTGCCTGGGCCAGGAAAAAACACAGCAACATGGTAAAGAATACATGATAAATTTTTTTCATAGTACACTCCTTTTTGTTGTGATTTCTAAATATGCTATTCGCGCGTGAGATGAATATTATAGGCAAAAGAATATAACATGACGCTTCAAAGAGTGCAACACCATTAAATTAATGTAGTGCAGACAAATTTGAATAAAATGCTATTTTGATAATAATTTTTTGGGGGAATATTCTCAGAGAATATTCTTCAGTTTTGAAAGTCCGGTTTTACTTACGGGGAGCTGCTGATTGTTTTTCAGGATTATTTTGTATGAATCTTTTTCGGACTGCTCCAGGTGTTTTATAGAATCAATGCTGATTATATACGAGCGATGAATTCTCACAAAATATGACGGATCCAGATGTCTTTCAAAATACTTCATAGTTTTGAGCTTCAAAAACTTATTATTCTCCGTGTGTACCATTACATAATCATCCTGTGCTTCAAGCCAGCGTATTTTTTCAGTAGGAACAATATTAATCTTCTGTCCGTCCTTATAAATTACCCGCTCGATAAATTCTACGTTTTCATCATTTTTTTCAATCAGGTTTTTTATTATTTCGGACTGGCTGGTTTTTTCTTTTAGATGAACAATAGTCTTTTCCAGCGCCTCATTAAACCTGTCTTCGCTGAATGGCTTTAAGAGATAATCTACAGCATTTACCTCAAAGGCTTTAATTGCATAATGATCGTAAGCGGTTGTGAAAATAATTATTGGCGGGTCTTCAAGAAGTTCAAGCATCTCAAAGCCGGTCATTTTAGGCATCTGGATATCAAGAAAAACAATGTCGGGCTTTTCTTCATTTATTTTTTTTATTGCATCCAAACCATTGGAGCATTCTGCAATGATTTCAAATTCAGTCCTATCCGATAAATACTTTCTTGTAATTGATCTCGCAAGGCTTTCATCATCAATTATTATTACTCTTATTTTATCTTTCATCGCTGACATTTTTCTTTACCGTAATTTACAAAGGAATGTACAAAGTTACTCTGAAAATACTATCGTCTTTTTCTATTTTCATTAAATCTTTCTGTCCGTAAATAAGCTCCAGTCTGTTTGCAATGTTTTTTAGCCCGATACCAGCACCTTTTTTCCCTTTCGATTCTTCTTCAAAATTATTGGTTAACGAAAGTACAAGATAGTTGTCATCTCTGTTGCATTTTAAAGTCAGAATAACTGTGCTGAGTGTTTCATAAACTGCGTGCTTAATCGCGTTTTCAAACAGGGGTTGCAAAATCATATTCGGAACTTCCATGGCAGCACATTCAGGTAAAACTTCATCAACAAATTCAAATTTATCTTCAAATCTTACTTTTTCTATCTCCAGGTAGAGCTTTATATTTTTGAGTTCTTCACTCAGTTTATTTTTCTGTTTTTCATTATTTGCCAGTGTGTAGCGTAGAAAATCGGCAAGTTTTAGAATCATGCTTTTCGCTTTATCAGGATCAATTGCCGTAAGTGCGCTCATTGAGTTTAAGCTGTTAAAAATGAAGTGAGGGTTTATCTGGAATTTTAGATTTTTTAATTCTGCCTCAGTTACAAGATTTTTTAATTCAGTTTCTCTAACAGCTCTTTCTTGAAAATTTGAATAATATATAATTATATAATAGAACGAAGTAATTAAAAGATTAAAAAGTATCCCGAGAAGAAATCTCCAGACAAGTGTACTCTGGAAAAAAGATGTGTAAGCTGGTCCAAGATTTACAATATAGGATATAAATGCAAAACCAATTCCAAGCCATACGGTTGTTGCAAGTACTGCTGCGGCAAGATGATTAAAAACAATTTTAGTAAGGCTTGCTTCAAGAGACATAAAGCGGACAGGGTACCAGAATGCAAGGCCCAGTCCGCTTAAAAGAATATTAAATACCAGGCTGTCGGTAATTGATAATATTGCATCCCCGTTAAGTCCAAAGTATAAAAGACAAAAATAAGTGATTGCAACCAGCAGCCAGAACAATAAATAAAGATTCAGACTTTTAGACGAAGCAAGTATCGGATTTTCATTCATTTCATTGCCTTAAATCATATTTATTCTATGATTTAACCTCCCCGCCGCCGAATAGCACAAATCCTTTTATCAGCAGTGTTCTTTCTGTATCTATTACAGAATCAGGATCTCTTCTTACCTTATTAGAAAAACCTCCGAATATTGGTAGCACGTCTATAGATATTTTCCAATCAGTTGGAACGATAATATTAGATCCGCCGAATACAGCAACGATATCAATCACGTTTGTTCCGGGGGCTAGTTTACTTTCTCGTAAATCAATTTCTGATCCGCCAAAAATTGATGTAATATTTCCGCCTTTAAAATTATCTGTAACTATTATTTTATGGCCGCCACCAAAAATTGCTACATCATTAACAGTATCAGCATTAATTTCATTGTAATCTTTAAAGTGCGCTTCGTCTGCATTCGGATTATGTTTTTGTTCTCCTTCCAAATTGCTGCGGGTTCTTTTCCTCAGGATTATATAAATACCAAAAGCAATTAAAAGTATCGGGAAGATTATGTGACTATCATAATAAACCCATGGGAATATTCTTGGTATCATAAAAAATATCCCAAGAACCAACAGAATTGCTCCGGGAAGTCTGCGGTTTGTATTCAGAATCAGAATTACACCAATAATCATTAATATTGCCGGAAATGAAAAAATGATTCTGGCAACATTGAAGTCAATTACATTCATACTGTCAAGCAGGAAAAGGCTACCTAACACTACGAGTATCAACCCGACAACACTTCTGGAATCATAATTCCGACGATGATTTTCCTGTTTGATCTCTTCCATAAAAACTCTCCTTTGAATAGACTTATTTTCTACCCGGAATAAACATATAAATCAATTTATACAGACTAAAGAAAAAATCGGTGAATGCCCGATTATTACCGGTAAAATAAGGAAAAAACGTGATTTGAGAAAATAAAAAAGGGAAGCTTTAGCTTCCCTGTGAATATTCCATATTTATTTCATCTTTCCGCTACTCTTTTTCAGCCAGTGTCATAGTTCCTTCTTTAACCTTTTCCAGACCCTGTTCTAGATCGGAAATTATATCATTTACATTCTCAATGCCAACAGAAAACCTAACAAGACCTTCTGTAATTCCACCGGCTTCTCTTCCTTCTTTACCCATTGAAAAATGTGTCATACTGGCCGGGTGCTGTATTAAACTTTCAACACCACCCAGGCTTACAGCAAGCTGGCAAAGTTTCACTGAATTCATCAGTATTTGTCCGGCTTCAAAACCACCTTCTAATTCAAAAGTAATCATTCCACCCGGGCCGTCGTGCTGCTTTTGCCCTACTTCATATTGCGGATGGCTTTTTAATCCGGGAAAACTTACGCTTTTAACCAGCGGATGTTTTTCCAGATATTCAGCTATAACCATAGCGCTTTCGCAGTGCTTTTTCATTCTAATAGAAAGAGTTTTAATGCCCCTGTGCACAAGAAATGAATTGAACGGATCAATCACTCCGCCAATTTGATTTAAAATTTTACGGAAAGATTTATAAGTTTCATCATCTTTAACAACAACTATTCCACCTATAACATCCGCATGGCCGTTTAAAAATTTAGTAAGACTGTGCAAGACAACATCTGCACCAAACTCGATTGGCCTTTGTAAGGCAGGACTCATAAAAGTATTATCAACAACAAGCTTAGCATTATTGGCATGAGCAATTTCCGCCATAGCTTTTAAATCACTTATGGCAAGAGTCGGATTGCCGGGAGTTTCAACATAAAGAACTTTTGTATTTGGTTTGATTGCTTTTTTAACTGCTTCAGCATCAGTTGTGTCAACAAATGTTGATTCAACACCGAACTTTTTCATAACTGTATTAAGTAAGGTTGTGGTTGGTCCGTAAACTGCCGCTGAACATAAGATATGATCGCCTGCACCTGTCAGACTTGCAAATACTGTATGAACTGCAGCCATCCCGCTACCACAACCGAGGGCTTTGTATCCTCCTTCAAGTTCTGCTATGCCGTTTTCCATAGCTTCTACTGTTGGATTAGCCATCCTGGTGTAGATGTATCCTTTTTGCTCACCGGCAAAAAGCGATGCACCATGTTGGGCAGATTCAAATTTAAATGTTGATGTCTGATAAATTGGAGGTACTACAGCACCAAATTCATTTTCTTCAATTCCGGAATGGACGCATTTTGTTTCAAAGTCTGATTTTACTTTCTCTTTCATAATTCCCCTATAGGATTATTTGTCATAAAATTTCAATTAATACTTATAATAAAGTATTTAAAAATAACCTATCTCCGGGTGAAAGTAAATTATTGTGAAGAGAGATTTCTACTGGCAGTATTTTAAGCAACCGCTTTGGAAAAAGTCCTTTTTTTTCATTAATCAAACAATTCATAAATTTTTTCAGGTGGACGTGCTAATATTGCTCTGTCGCCCATTTCAACTATCGGGCGCTGAATCAGGTCGTGATCGAGAATCATCGTCTCAAGTATCTGGTTTTCCGATTCAGTTTTCAGATCGATTGCTTTGGCGGCCAGTTCTTTTTTTCTCAAAAGTTCACTTGGTTTCATATTCATTTTTTTTAATAAATCTCTCAGTTTTGAGTCAGTGAAGGGTTTGATATAATAATTCACCATTTCAAAATCCACACCTTTTTCTTCGAGAATTTTTTTTACTTTTCTGCAGGTTGTGCAGGTGGGCTTTTCATAGATAGTTATCTTTTCCATCTTTAGTCCTCCAATTTCTAGTATTTTAATATACTATATTTGATTATAATAGAAAGGTCAAAGTAACCGTGTTTTTCTTTAAGAAAAAGATTTTTCTAATCAAGTTGATAAATATTTTTCTTTAGCTTTAGTTTGTTATCCTAAAATTTTGTCAACTACAAAAACGAAAGCAACATATGAATGTACCACAAATCATTGCAAAAGAATTAGGGATTAAAAAAGAGCAGGTCGATTCTGTAATAAAATTATTACTGGAAGATGCAACTGTACCCTTTATAGCCCGCTACAGAAAAGAACAAACCGGCGGGTTGGATGAAGATTTTCTTCGTGAAATAGAAGACAGGCTAAATTACCTAACACTGCTTAATAACAGACGAGAAACAATTTTAAAAAGTATAGAAGAACAGGGTAAGCTTACTGATGAATTAAAACAAAAAATAATGGATTGCGTAAAACTTCAGGCACTTGAAGATCTTTATCTCCCTTATAAACCAAAAAGAAAAACCAGAGGAACCATTGCAAAAGCAAAGGGACTGGAACCTCTCACTCTATTTATTTTAGAAAAGCCTGAATTTTCGGGAAATCTTGAAGAAAAGCTCGAGGAATTCATAAATGAAGAACTGGGAGTTGCCTCAACTGAAGAAGCACTGCAGGGTGCCAAAGACATTCTTGCGGAAATGGTAAGCGATAGTGCGGAAGTCAGAAAAGTTGTCCGTGAAAATATGCTTGAGAACTCAGTCATCAAATCCGAAAAGACAAAGGAAAGAAGTAAAGATGAAAAAGTAAGTGAGAAACAGAGAGCAAAAAATAAAAAAGAAATATATCAGATATATTATGAATTTGAGATTGACTTAAAAAAGATAAAGCCTTACCAGATTCTCGCTTTAAATCGGGGAGAAAAGGAAAAAGTCTTAAAGATTTCACTGGATGTTGAACAGCCTCAAATTTTAAGTGGAATTAAGAAAACATTCCTGGATTATAAAGAGTCTTACTTTATGGATATTCTTGACTTAATATTTGAAGATTCATTTACGAGGTTAATTTTTCCATCACTTGAGAGAGAAATAAGAGCTCACTTAACAGAAATTGCTGATCTTCATGCTATTGAAATATTTGCATCCAATTTAAAAGCCCTTTTATTGCAGCCGCCTTTATCAAATAAAATAATTATGGGAATTGATCCGGGTTTCGTCTCAGGTTCAAAAGTAGCAGTAATTGATGAAACAGGTAAATATATTGAAGGGAATACAATTTATCCCCACCCGCCTCAAAAGAAAAGCGAAGCAGCTGCTAAAGTTGTTGCAGAACTGATTCAAAAACATAAAGTTGAGATTATTGCAATCGGTAATGGAACTGCAAGCCGGGAAACAGAATTATTTGTTGCTGAATTGATAAAGAAGAACAAATTAAAATGTCATTACATAATTGTAAATGAAGCCGGCGCGTCCGTTTATTCCGCGTCTGCAGTTGCAAAAAAAGAATTTCCGGATCTCGAAGCAAGTCAACGTGGAAATATTTCTATAGGAAGAAGATTACTTGATCCTCTTGCCGAACTTGTTAAAATTGATCCGAAATCAATTGGTGTTGGATTATACCAGCACGATGTCGATCAGAAATTATTAATGGGTAAACTTGATAACGTAGTTGAAAGCTGTGTAAATCATGTGGGTGTAGACCTTAACACAGCTTCTGCATCTCTGTTGACCTACGTCTCAGGATTGAACAAAAGAATTGCTGAGAATATTATTAAGCATCGCGAAGAAAAAGGAAAATTTAATTCACGAAAAGAAATCAAAAAAGTTAAGGGAATAGGAGAAAAAGCATTTGAACAGGCGGCAGGATTTTTAAAAATCCCGAACGGGGAAAATCCTTTCGACAATACTTTTATTCACCCTGAATCCTACAAGGCAACGGAAAAATTACTGGAAAAGTTGAAAATCCCGATGGCAAAAGTAAAAGAGTCTGGTGCTATGATTTCTCTAATTGTAAATCAGAAAGGGACAAAAAAACTGGCGGAGGAAATAGGTATTGGTGAACCAACCCTCATTGATATTATAGAAAACCTTAAAAAACCGGGAAGAGATCCACGTGAAGAATTATCAAAACCGATCCTGAAAAGTGACGTTCTTAAAATGGAAGATTTGCGCGAAGGCATGAAATTAAAAGGCACAGTTCGTAACGTAGTTGATTTTGGTGCATTTGTGGATATTGGGGTTAAACAGGACGGATTGCTTCATATTTCGCAAATTGCGGATAGATATGTTAAAAATCCGCTGGATATAATAAATGTTGGGGATATTATAGATGTAACTATTACAGGGATAGATATTGCCCGGGGAAGAATATCTTTAAGTATGAAAGGATAGTTACATAAAAACAATTTTGAAAATTCAAAATTGGTAATTTTTCCACTATTATATTAGAAAGTGCATTTTTTGAGCTATTTCTAGCTTTTTAGCAATTTTTCCAAGATTATCTCAATATCTCTAATAAAATTATTTAGTATACGGTATGTTTTAGTTAGTTAACGGTTCATACCTTTAGACAAAGCTTCTTATATTTGGTTTAAGTTTCTAAAACTAAATGATTAGGACAGTCAAATTTCTTGAAAAGTCTCCTTTTTTCTATAATCTTAAATATTTATATTCATATATTATAATCACTATTACTATGAAAGTTTACGAACATTTAATAAATACTATTTCCTCAAAAGGGGCCGCTTACTTAATTTTAGTCGATCCTGACAAAATTACGTTTGAAAAGCTACCGCACTTTATTAAACACTGTGAAAAATCGGGGGTAGACGGGTTTTTGATAGGCGGTAGTTTAATGATGAGTAATCATTTCGAGGACTTTTTAAGAAAAGTAAAAGAATACACTTCCATCCCAACAATTATATTCCCCGGTGGTGTAAACCAGGTTTCCCCTGAAGCAGATTCAATTCTCTATCTTTCAGTAGTTAGTGGTAGAAACCCAGAGCATTTAATTGGAAAGCATGTATTAGCTGCACCCTTTATTAAGCAGGCAAATCTTGAACCCATTTCTACAGGATATGTTCTGATAGAATCGGGAACTGTAACTACAGTTCAATATGTTAGTGGTTCACAACCAATTCCGAGAAGCAAATCAGAAATTGCAGCAGCAACTGCACTGGCAGCAGAGTACCTTGGAATGAAATTTATTTATCTTGAGGCAGGCTCTGGTGCACAGAAAACAGTTCCTGATGAAATGGTAAAACTCGTTTCAAATTATTGCAGCGTTCCTGTAATTGTTGGTGGCGGAATCAGAACTGCAGAAGAAGCAGCGACCAAAGTTAAATGCGGTGCAAAGATTATAGTTACTGGTAATTATTTTGAAGATGAAAATAACTGGGACCAGGTAAAAGAATTTGCAAATGCAATTCATTCGAAAGTTCCTGTTACGGTCTAATATAAATCCACACTTTGCTTCAGTTTACAATTCTTAAGGACCTTTAGATTGGATAAAAAAAAGTTTATTAACGATTCTCTTATTGAAAGTTCAGAAACTAAAATTAAAATTCAGAAAGAGTGTTTTAACGAAATACTCACCGCTGTTGAAATAATAACCAACGCTTATAAAAACAATAAAAAACTTTTGCTTTGCGGTAACGGTGGAAGTGCTGCAGATTGTCAGCATATTGCGACTGAATTAATGATACGCCTCAGCCATCACATTAATCGTCCGGCATTGCCCGCAATTGCTTTAACAACAGACTCTTCTAATCTTTCAGCCGGTGGGAATGATATTGGCTTTGAAAATGTCTTTGCCAGAAATGTTGAAGGTCTTGGTAACGAAGGAGATGTATTAATTGCAATCTCAACAAGTGGCAACTCCCCAAACGTGCTTAAAGCGGCTGATAAAGCAAAAGAAAAAAAAATGAGTGTGATTGGCTTCCTTGGTGGAAATGGCGGAAAATTAAAAGACAAAGTTGACCTCCCAGTAATTATTCCCTCAGCAAATACTCAAAGGATTCAGGAAGGACACATAACCATAGCTCATATTATCTGTGAATTGGTTGAAGAAGAACTTTACGGTAAATAGGACATTCCTCATGAGTACTTCTAGAATTATTACAAGAAAAAAAATCGCTCTAAATAATTCGCAGACTAAAATGGTTATCAGCGGATGGGGTGAAGAATCATTTAATAATTCTACAGTAGAAAAAATAACTTATCTTTCCGATGGTCTGAAAGTAAAAGGATTTATCGCTTACCCGAATAATCAGACAAAAAAATATCCTTGCGTTATCTGGAACCGTGGCGGTGCTGGTAACCGGGGCGCAATAGATGAATTTACCGCAAGAGGAATATTTGGGCAACTCGCAAGTTGGGGATATGTTGTCTTCGCTTCCCAGTACAGAGGCAATGCCGGCGGAGAAGGCAAGGATGAACTTGGTGGCTCTGATGTTAACGATATTTTAAATCTTATTCCCCTGGCTAATGAATTTGACTGCGCTGATAATTCAAAATGGGGAATTGAAGGTTGGAGCCGCGGCGGAATGATGACGTACATCACTCTGACAAAACAAAACAAATTTAAATGTGCAATTTTAGTTGGCGCAATTTCAAATGCCGGGCAAAACTCTGATGAAAATTCCGCAATGCAGAAAGCCTACGAAGGTTACTTCAAACCTGAAAATATTGAAGAAAAATTAAACGAAAGATCAGCAATAAATTTTTATAAAAAACTCCCTCCAGTTCCCTACCTTATTATGCACGGAGGAACAGACGACATTATTTCACCTAATCAGTCACTTGAAATGGCAAATAAATTCCGCGAAATGGATTATCAATACAGGCTGGTAATATTTGAAAACGGTGATCACTACCTTAAAACACACCGAAAAGAAGTGGACGCATTAAGAAAATTGTGGTACGGGAAATACCTCAAATAATTAAAAATTTAGATCCTTCCTTCAAACCCGATTTCATTTGAACTAATAGCATTAAAATCCTGTTATTCGGTCAAAGAACCCTTTTATCCGGCTTACTACAATCCTTGTATTTTTTAGCTAAATCGTGTAAGTTAATTCTCTAATTTTTATTAAAAATCAGCCCGGTAGCCACCATTTATGGGCCAAAATCGAACATATTTTCAACTTTTCTTTGGGAAGGATGAATTGAATCTGCCGGACATGATATGATTCTATAAAAATCTCATAATTGAAGAAAAGGACAGCACAAAATGAGCAATGAAAAGAAAGATATTGAAATTCAGGAACTGGAAACAAGGGAATGGTTTGAATCACTCGATTACGTAATTGAACATAGTGGTGATGAAAGAGTAAAAGATCTTTTAAATCAACTTCAGATTAGAGCACACAAAGCAGGAATTAGCATACCATTTTCAGCAAACACTCCTTACATAAATTCAATACCAAGAGAAAAACAACCCCCTTTCCCCGGTGATAGAGAAATTGAAAGAAGAATAAAAAGTCTGATCCGCTGGAATGCCATGGCAATGGTAGTGAAAGCTAATAAACAGGAAAACGGTATCGGCGGACACATTTCTACTTACGCATCCGCAGCTACATTATATGAAATTGGTTTCAACCATTTCTTCCGCGGCAAAGGAGAAGACTACGACGGAGATCAGATTTATTTCCAGGGACACGCATCACCCGGAATTTACGCAAGGGCTTTTCTCGAAGGAAGGCTTAACTATAGACCAGCTTGAAAACTTTAGGCGTGAAACAAAACCGGGCGGTGGTTTATCCTCATATCCTCATCCCTGGCTTATGCCAAACTTTTGGGAATTCCCAACAGTTTCTATGGGGCTTGGGCCAATTATGGCAATTTACCAGGCAAGGTTTAATCGTTATCTTGAAGATCGTGGACTGAAAAAAACTAATGGACACAAAGTATGGGCTTTTCTGGGTGACGGAGAAACAGATGAACCCGAAGCATTAGGAGCTATAACTCTTGCTGCAAGGGAAAAACTAGATAACCTATTATTTGTTATTAATTGTAACCTGCAAAGACTTGACGGCCCTGTAAGAGGAAACGGAAAAATTATACAGGAACTTGAATCGGCATTCAGAGGAGCCGGCTGGAATGTTATTAAAGTTGTCTGGGGAGAAGATTGGGATTCTCTGCTTGCCAAAGACAAAAATGGAAAATTAGTAAAACGCATGGGAGAAGTTGTTGACGGCCAGTACCAGAAATACTCAGTTGAGACAGGTGAATATATAAGGGAGCATTTCTTTGGAACTGATCCTGAACTACTACAGATGGTTGAAAACCTCTCAGATGAACAATTGAAAAAAATGAAAAGAGGCGGTCACGATCCTGAAAAAGTGTTTACCGCTTTCAAAGCAGCTGTAGAACATACCGGTTCACCGACTGTTATCCTGGCAAAAACTATTAAGGGTTACGGACTTGGTGAAAGCGGTGAAGGAAAAAACATTACACACCAGCAGAAAAAACTGAACGAAGATGAACTTGGAGAATTCAGAACAAGATTCGGAATACCAATTTCTGACGAAGTTGTTGCAAAAGCTCCTTTTTACAAACCTGCCGAAGACAGCCCGGAAATTAAGTACCTGCAGGAAAGAAGAAAAAATCTTGGGGGTTTTGTTCCTTCCAGAAAAACAGATATCCGACCGATTAAAACACCACCGCAAACAATCTTTGAAGAATTCTTTAAAGGGACGGAAGGAAGAGAAGCATCTACAACCATGGTTTTTGTTAGAATTCTCGCAAAACTATTAAAGGATAAAGAATTAGGAAAATACATTGTTCCTATAGTACCTGATGAGGCAAGAACTTTTGGAATGGAAGCGCTGTTCAGACAGGTCGGAATTTATTCACACGCAGGCCAGCTTTATGAGCCAGTAGATAAAGATAGTCTTCTCTACTATAAAGAAGCCACAAACGGACAGATCCTCGAAGAAGGAATAACAGAGGCAGGATCAATGTCCTCATTTATTGCCGCCGGAACAGCTTATGCTACCCACGGACTAAATATGATTCCTTTCTTTATTTACTACTCAATGTTCGGATTACAGAGAATCGGTGACCTTGTCTGGGCAGCCGGTGATATGAGTTGTAAAGGCTTCCTGCTTGGCGGTACAGCCGGTAGAACCACACTTGCTGGTGAAGGTTTACAACACCAGGATGGAAACAGTCATTTGCTCGCTTATCCTGTTCCAAATCTTGTTGCTTACGATCCTGCTTTCGCGTTTGAACTTGCTGTTATAATTCGTAACGGTATAAAGAGAATGTATGAAGACCAGGAAAATATTTTCTACTACATAACAGTGATGAATGAAAATTACGCAATGCCGGCAATGCCTAAGGGTGTTGAAGATGGTATTGTTAAGGGAATGTATAAATTCAAAACTTCTAAAAAGAAAACTGTTAAACTGAAAGCTCAATTATTTGGAAGTGGAACAATCCTAAATGAAGTTTTAAAAGCCCAGGAAATTCTTGAAAAGACTTATAAAGTAGCAACTGATGTATGGAGCATCACCAGCTACAAAGAACTAAGGAAAGATGCTCTTGAAATTGAAAGATGGAACCTTCTACATCCATCTGAGAAATCAAAAACATCTTACATCGAAAAGACACTAAAGAAAGAAGATGGCGTTTTTGTTGCGGCATCTGATTATGTAAAAACTCTCCCCGATTCTATCGCTAAATGGTTCCCCAGGAAATTATATTCTCTCGGTACCGATGGATTCGGAAGAAGCGAAAGCAGGGAAGGTTTAAGAAACTTCTTTGAAGTTGATGCAAAACACATTGTGGTTGCTACGCTTTATGCTTTATCAGCTGAGAAAAAAATCAAATCTACACTTGTTGATAAAGCAATAAAAGACCTGAAAGTAGATATCAAGAAACCGAACCCCATGATTTCTTAATAATATTACCGATACGATTTACTGAAAATTTTTTAATAAGGTTTAAAATGGCTAAAGAATTAAAATTACCGGAACTTGGTGAAAACATAGAATCGGCAGACGTTCTGAATGTTCTGGTTAAAGTTGGAGATAAAATAGAAACAGATCAGTCTGTAATTGAAATTGAAACTGATAAAGCCACTATCGAGGTACCCTCTAATTTTACAGGAATTATTACCGGATTAAAGATTAAGCCGGGCGATAAAGTTAAACCGGGACAGACTATTTTAACAGTTGATGAATCCGGCAAGAGAGCGGAAAACACAAAGGAAAGTGTAGCACAGGAAGAAAAAATACCCGAAACAAAGGAAAAAGCTCAGCCAAAAGGGAAACAAGAAAAAACTACTGCCGATAAACCTGCCGGAGAAAAGAAAATAATAGAGATGAAACTGCCGGAACTTGGAGAAAACATTGAGGCGGCAGATATTTTAAGTGTGCTGGTTAAAAAAGGCGATAACGTGGAAAAAGACCAGAGCATACTTGAGATAGAAACTGACAAAGCGACCATTGAGGTACCTGCAACAGTTGGCGGCAAAGTTATCGAAGTTCTGATAAAAGAAGGTAGTAAAGCAAAAGTCGGACAACCGATCTTAAAAATTGAGTCTTCAGAAAGCACATATCAAAAAGATAAAAAAACTGAGTCAGTTAAAGAGGTTACAAAACCAGAGCCCACTGAAGAAGAAGTCAGACAAAAAGGAGAAGTTAAATCATTCCTTCCCGGTGAAATAGACAATCAGCCACCGATTACACGAGGTGCAGCACCGGCAGCTCCTTCTGTAAGAAAACTTGCCCGTGAACTTGGTGTGAACATCAATAAAGTTACCGGCTCTGGTCCGGCCGGCAGAATTTCTATGGACGATGTTAAAGCATACGTTAAAAAACTGAACCTTGAAAGTGCTTCTGTTTCGGGTGTTGGAATTAAACAGGAAGCTCTTCCAGATTTTTCAAAATTCGGAAGCATTACACACGAGCCAATGAATAAAATTCGCATTGTAACCGCCGAACATCTTGGTTATGCCTGGACAACTATTCCACACGTAACTCAATTTGATAAAGCGGATATTACACTGCTTGAACAGGCCAGGAAAGCTTATAATCCGAAAGTTGAAAAAGCGGGCGGAAAACTTACTGTTACATCGATTCTTATTAAAGTAATTGCTGCCGGATTAAAAGCATTCCCGAAATTTAACAGCAGCATCGACATGGAAAAGAAAGAAATAATCTATAAGAAATATTACAATGTTGGAATTGCAGTTGATACCGACCACGGCTTAATTGTTCCTGTTGTAAAAAATGTAGATAAAAAAAACCTGACTGAACTTTCAGTTGAAATGGGCCAACTGGCTGAAAAAGCAAGAGCCAGAAAAATAGGGCTTGATGAATTGCAGGGAGCCTGTTTCACAATTACTAATTTAGGCGGAATTGGCGGGACATCTTTTACTCCGATAGTAAATTCTCCTGAAGTTGCCATTTTAGGAGTTTCCCGAGGAAGTTTTGAACAGGTTTATATTGACAAAACCTTTAAGCCAAGGTTAATGCTGCCTCTATCACTTTCATACGATCACAGAATAATCGACGGCGCTGATGCTGCAAGATTCCTGAGATGGGTTTCTGAAGCACTGGAACAACCGATGAAAATATTATTAGAAGAATAAGACTAAAAGTAGATCAGAATTAATGGAAATGACATGCAATATTACTTCGACCATGAAAAGTTAATAGTATATCAGAAATCTCTTTCTTTTGTTGACTTTGCAGATTCTGTCCTAAAAAGGATAGATTGTAAAATTAAAGTATATGATCAACTAGATCGGGCATCAACTTCTATTATTCTTAATATTGCTGAGGGGAATGGGAAATATTCTTCTAAAGACAGGTGTCGATATTTTGATATATCAAGAGGTTCTGCACTTGAGAGTGCCGCGTGCTTAGATACTCTTGTAGCTAAAAGCCTATTAGAACCATATGAAATCAAAGAAGGGAAAGATTTACTTTACGAAATTGTATCGATGCTGGTGGGTTTAATAAAGAGTAATTCGGACAGAGTATATGAGCCGGAAGAAAGTTACAGCGATTCAAATAAATGAAAGCTTAAAAATCTTGCTCTTGACCATAATCTTAATCTTACTCTCTGATTTAAGTAAGATTAAGAACAAGATTATGATTAAGAGGGTAATTAAACGGAGAATGAAATTTAATGAATAGTACACAAGTAGTAGTAATAGGTGGCGGACCGGGAGGGTATGCTGCAGCATATCTGGCTTCCGATCTTAGTAAGCAGGTCACTCTGGTTAATCTTGATAAAAATCCCGGCGGAGTTTGCTTATATAAAGGATGTATCCCCTCAAAAGCATTGCTTCATGTGGCAAAATTATTAAACGAAACGGAAGATGCTAAAAAATGGGGAATTGAATTTGCTAAACCTAAAATAGATCTGGACAAGTTAAGAAACTGGAAAAACGGAATAGTTGATAAATTGACGGGTGGAGTTGGCCTGGTTGGAAAGCAAAGAAAAATTAATTTCATTCAGGGCAAAGCAAGTTTTACAAGTTCATCAAAATTAACTATTGAAAAGAAAGATGGTGGAACAGAAGAGCTGGAATTTGAAAAAGCAATAATTGCTACCGGTTCACAAATTGCAACAATACCTTCGCTTGATATAAAGAGCAAAAGAGTTTTAAATTCCACAACCGCCTTGGATCTACCGGCTATTCCCAAAAGCCTTTTAGTAATAGGTGGCGGTTACATCGGACTTGAATTAGGATCTGTTTACCAGGCACTCGGAAGCAAAGTTTCGGTCGTTGAAATGACTTCAGGGTTGCTGCCGGGTGCTGACAGAGATTTAGTAAATTTTCTGGCAAAGAAAATAAAAGAAAAATATGATAAAGTGATGCTTAACTCCAAAGTAACGGAAATGAAAGAAGTGAAAAATGGAGTAAGCGTAAAAATAGAAGATAAAGAAGGAAAAGTTACTGAGGAAGTTTACGATTATGTACTCATGTCAATTGGTAGAAAACCTGATACCTCCGGACTGGGGCTAGATAAGACCAGCGTAAAAGTAAACCAGAGAGGATGGATTGTTGTAAACAAGCAGATGCAGACTGATGATCCAAATATTTTTGCGATAGGCGATATTGCCGGTGAGCCCATGCTTGCTCACAAAGCTTCTCACGAAGGCAGAGTTGCGGCCGAAGTTATAGCAGGTCACAAATCTGCTTTTGATCCCTTAGCAATTCCTGCAGTAGTTTTTACTGATCCGGAAATTGCCTGGGCTGGAATTACAGAAAACCAGGCTAAAGAAAAAGGAATAAACTACGAAGTAGCTAAATTTCCCTGGGCAGCATCAGGAAGAGCACTTACACTGGATCGTAACGATGGAGTTACAAAACTAATTGTTGATCCTGAATCACAAAGACTTTTAGGAATAGGCATCTGTGGACCGGGTGCCGGCGAATTAATTGCTGAAGGAGTTCTTGCAATTGAAATGGGCGCTAATCTTACAGATTTAAAGCTGACAATCCATCCGCACCCGACACTTTCCGAAACCATTATGGAAGCGTCAGAAGCTTTCTTCGGTCAAAGCACTCATATGTACAAGCCTAAAAGAAAATAGAATTAATTATTGGGACAAAATCTTTCAAGGTTTTGTCCCGCTTGTCATAAATAAATTCTCATTTCGCCTTATTTTTTTTATCTTTAAAAATTATTCCAAATATCAATTTAAACCACAGTGAATAAAATTTTGACTAATAAATTTTCCTTTTTGACTACGTGCCTATTTCTTCTCATTATTCAGTTTTCACTCTTTGCTCAAAATAAAACAATCTATGCTACAAGAATAAAAACGCCCCCTGTTATTGATGGAGTACTTAGTGATTCTGTATGGGCACTGGCAAAACCCATTTCTGATTTTGTGCAGCAGGATCCGGTTGCCGGTGGCAAAGCAACTTTCAAAACAGTTGTCAGAATACTTTACGATAGTAAAAACATTTATGTAAGTTTTATGTGTTATGATGACCAACCTGACAAAATTATTGCTCGTGCATTAAAACTTGACGGAGCCTGGGGTGCTGATGATAATATTTCCTTGCTTTTTGATACATTTAATGACGACCGGAATGGATATTGGTTTGGCACTAATCCTTTAGGAATGCGAGACGATGCATTGCTAAGCAGCAGTAACGGTTATGGTGGATTTCATGAAAGCTGGCACGGTGTGTGGGATGTAAGTTCCGCAATTGTTGATAGCGGCTGGAGTACAGAAATAGTTTATCCCTTTTCAACATTTAAATTTTTTGATAAAGATGTTCAGCATTGGGGTGTGAATTTCCAGAGGAAAATTCAGAGGCTCGGTGAAACAGATCAATGGTCAGGAATAGGAAAAGATAAAGATTTTTTCAATATATCTTTTGCAGGGAATCTTCTCGGAATCCAGGACATTAAAAGAGGTAATCCTATTTACGTAAAACCATTTTTAACAGCAGGCGCAGAAAGAGCAGACCAAGAAAATAGTTATATCCATAAAGCCGGACTGGATATTAAATATGGTATTGCCCAGGCACTCTCGCTGGATCTTACATTTAACACTGATTTCGCACAGGTTGAATCCGACAGATCAAGAATAAATCTTTCCCGCTTCCCTCTTTTCTTTCCTGAGAAAAGAGATTTTTTCCTTGAAGGCGCAAATGTTTTTGATTTTTCATTCGGTGGAAATAATAATCTTTTTTACAGCAGACGAATTGGAATTCACAACGGGAAGGAAATCCCAATTATTGCTGGTGCAAAACTGGTCGGCAGAGCCGATAAAATGGAAATTGGCTTCATTGATATGCAGACACGGAATGAAGACATTCTACCTACAACAAATTACGGGGTTGCCAGGTTAAAGTATGACGTTTTTGACCAATCATATGTTGGCGGATTTATTTCCAACAGAGTTTCAAAAGATGATTATAACAGATCGTTCGGAGCCGATGCTGTATTTAAAACGAGTTCACTTTTCGGTGATAAAACATTAGCAATCGGGGCTAATATTGCAAAGACCGATGAAAAGCATGGACTTAAAAATTCCTGGGCGGGAAGAATTTATATTGATTATCCGAATGACCTTATCAATCAGTTTATGGCCTATACTTTTATACAGGAAAACTTTAATCCGGGCATCGGGTTTGTTTCCAGAACAGGAACAAAGCAGTACAATTATGATCTTGAAATTTCCCCCCGTATTAAATGGGGAATTGCTAATCAATTGCGTTTCTCGCCCGTTCAATCAGGATTCCTTTATGACAGGGATAATAACCTGCTTGCCGCTGATTTAACTTTTCAGCCATTTGGAATATCAACTATTCACGATGATAGTTTTTCTTTTGAGATTAACCGCGAATTCGATTTTGTACAAAACGCATACGACATATTTGAAAACACTACCATCCCAACAGGGAAATACTGGTACAATAATTTTGGAGTAAATTTACGTACAGGAAGGGGCAGACCTCTTTATGGTGGAATTGAATTTAATTCCGGAGATTACTATACAGGCAAAAGGAAATACTATTATGGGGAATTAAACTGGATTTCCGATATGCAGTTTACTCTCTCCGTTGACTACCAGCGAAATGAAATATCGTTGCCGCAAAATGAATTCACAACAAACGAAGTTGGAGCTAATCTGCTATACGATTTTTCAACTAAGACACACAGCTCAATATTTGCTCAATGGAATAACGGTGTAAAAGAATTAAATATTAATTACAGGTTCAACTGGGAACCGAAAGTTGGAAGCAATTTTTATCTGGTTATTAACCACCTTGTTGATACAACCGGTAAATTAAGGACAAAAGATTTCGCAATACTGGCAAAAGTTGTCTGGCTATTCATAATTTAACAACAAAAAAATGACTAAAATTCTTGTTGGATCTAAAAATCCTGTTAAAATAAAATCTGTTGAAGAGGCATTTAGCAAATATTTCGAGGAAATTGAAATTATAGGAATCGAAGTAAACAGTAAGGTGTCGGATCAGCCGGTAAACGAAGAAACCTTTGACGGAGCAAAAAACCGGGCATTTGCATTAATTGAAAAGAACAAGAACCAAAATCTGAATGCAAATTACTTTGTCGGGATTGAAGGAGGAATAATAGAACTTTATTCGCGCTGGTTTGCTTTCGGTTGTATGTGCATAGCCAACAACGAAAGAGAAACCGGATTCGGAACATCTGCACATTTTGAGCTTCCTAAAAATGTTGTTGAACAATTGTTAAAAGGAAAGGAACTTGGTGATGTTATGGATGAAATACAAAACAAATCCAACACAAAACAGAAACACGGAGCAATTGGTTATTTTACAAATGGTGTAATGAGCAGGGCAGAATTATATGTCCCAGGGCTTGTAACCGCACTGATTCCATTTTTGCACGAAGAATTATTCAAATAAAATGAATGAACAGTGAACCGGACAGCAAATCTTTAATTGTCGGAACCACAGTACTCGCAGGAAATCATATTCTCAATCTTTACGAATTAATTTAAGAGGACCTTTTATGAAGAAATTATTATTCCTCATTTTTAGTTTAATTGTTAGCTTTACTTTTATTTCAGCACAGACAAATCCATATCCGTCTACAAACGCTAAAAAAAGATTTAATGCTTTCAAACAAAGGAAAAACCTTCAGGATAACTCACTGCTTAAAAATGTAAAACTTCGTTCAGTTGGACCAACAATTATGAGCGGACGTGTTGCAGATATCGATGTGAACCCTGAGGACCCGACTCAATTTTACGTCGCTTACGCATCCGGTGGTTTGTGGAAAACTGAAAATAATGGAATTTCCTTCACCCCCCTTTTCGATCACGAAGCTTCTATGACAATCGGCGATATTGCGGTTGATTGGAAACACGGAGAAACAATCTGGGTTGGTACAGGTGAAAATAATTCAAGCAGATCTTCTTACGCTGGCACCGGTGTATATAAAAGCACGGACAAAGGGAAAACGTGGCAGTATATGGGACTTGGGGAAACTCAACATACGGGTAGAATTATTATTGATCCACAAAATCCGGATATTGTCTGGGTTGCAGCAATTGGCCATTTGTATTCACCAAATCCGGAACGTGGCGTATTTAAAACAACCGATGGTGGAAAGACGTGGAATAAAACTCTATTTGTTGATGAGAATACCGGGGCAATAGATCTGGTTATTGATCCAAACAATACCAAAATACTTTACGCCACAACCTGGCACAGGATAAGAAGAGCCTGGAACTTTGTGGGATCTGGAAAAACTTCTGGTATTTATAAAAGTGAAGACAGCGGGGACACGTGGAAATTAGTTTCTACGAAAGAAAGTGGCTTTCCTACTGGATAATGGAGTGGGAAGAATCGGGCTGGCTGTGTATCCTAAAAATCCAAATATTATTTATGCAGTAGTAGATAACCAGGCGCACAGACCTGAAGACAAGATGAAAGAAAAGCCCATACTTACAAAAGAAATGTTAAAAAATATGAGTGTAGAAAATTTTCTGAAATTAAATAATGAGGATATAAATAAATTTCTCGATGATAATGGTTTCCCTAGAGAATACTCGGCCAAGAAAATTAAAGAGATGGTAAAAGAGAATAAAATAGAACCCACAGCACTTGTTGATTATATCATCTGATGCAAATGCTGATTTATTTGATACACCGGTAATCGGTGCTGAAGTTTATCGCTCAGAGGATGGCGGAATTCATTGGAAGAAAGCAAATGAGAAATATATAGATGACCTTTTTTATACATACGGATATTATTTCGGTCTGATTCGTGTTGATCCTAACGATGATCAGAAAATTTATATTGCGGGAGTTCCGGCTTTGAAATCGACAGATGGCGGGAAGACTTATAAATCTGTAGATCAATCAAATATGCACGGAGATTATCACGCTTTGTGGATAGATCCGAAAAAATCTGATCATATAATCTGGGGAAATGACGGAGGATTAAATATTTCTTACGACGGCGGCAAAACTTATTTCAAAGCAAACACTCCGGCAGTCGGACAGTTTTATTCCGTAGCAGTTGATATGGCTAAACCATTTAACATTTACGGTGGTTTGCAGGATAATGGAGTCTGGACCGGTCCGAGCACTTATTAACCGAATTATTCATGGTACTCTTCAGGTCAATACCCGTTTAAATCAATTATGGGTGGAGATGGTATGCAGGTACAGGTCGATACTACGGATAACTCTACTGTCTATACAGGATTTCAGTTTGGCTATTATTACCGTGTAAATAAGACAACAAGAAATGCTAAGCCTGTTACTCCGGAAAGAAAACTCGGTGAACCAGCATTACGGTTCAACTGGCAGAGCCCGATTAAACTGTCCCCGCACAATCGTGATATTTTTTATATAGGCGCCAATAAACTTTACCGCTCACTTGACCAGGGAAAAACTTATGAGGTAATTTCCGGTGACCTGACAAAAGGCCACCAAAAGGGCAACGTGCCTTTCGGTACTTTAACTTCTGTTGATGAATCTTCATTAAAATTTGGATTGCTATATACTGGTAGCGATGACGGTCTTGTTTATGTGACTAAAGACGGTGGCAATGACTGGACCAACATTTCTACTGGGCTTCCAAAAGATCTCTATGTAAGCAGAGTGTACCCTTCTTTTAAAGATACTGGTACAGTTTACGTTTCATTGAACGGTTATCGCTGGGATGATTTTAACTCCTATGTTTTCAAATCCACTAATTATGGCACAAGCTGGGAAAAAATTGGGAATGATCTTCCGGCTGAACCTGTAAATGTAATAAAGGAAGATCCTCACAACTCTAATATTTTATACGTCGGCACGGACCATGGCCTTTATGTTTCCATAGACAAAGGTAAATCATTCATGGGATTATTTAACGGGATGCCGGACGTTCCCGTCCACGATGTAGCAATACAGCCAAGGGATAAAGAAATTGCAATAGGTACACATGGCAGATCGATATATATTGCTGATGTAAAATATATAGAACAACTAACTCCGGATGTTTTAGCTGAGAACCTCTATCTCTTTCCTTTTGAAGACACAACTTACAGGGACTCGTGGGGAAATAAATACTACACCTGGGACAAGCCTGTTATACCCTCAATGAAGGTTACATATTTTGTACGTAAAAAGGGTGTTGCTAATGTTAAAATAAAGACCGAAAATGATGAAGTCATCAGAGAGTTTTCTGATACAACTTCAACAGGACTAAATTTTATAGATTATGATTTATCCATTGACCCAGGTAAAACAGATTTTTACAAAACCTTTATAAATGATAAGGTAAAAGGAGAAGATAAGTTTAAAGAAACAGATACTGGTAAAATCTATTTGAGGCCCGGCAAATATACTCTTGAAATAGAAATTAACGGTGCAAAAAAATCTAACACTTTTGAAATTAAAGCAGCGAAGAAAAAAGGGCGGGGGTCCGAAGATATGGAACCCGGGAGCACATTTCCTATAAACTTTGACAGGGATTAAAAATGAATAATGTTTTCAGGATTCTTACAACTGTATTAATTATTTCTTTAACAATAATTATGTTCGATTGTAAATCAGAAAACAATTCAGGAAAGGATAAAAAAGAAATGGTTGAAAAGTCCAAAATGGAACTGATTAATACAGATACAGAATTCTATAACATTTCTCAACAATCAGGAACAGGGCAGGCTTTTATAGATTTTGCAGATGATGATGCAATAATGCTAAGGCAAGACAATCATCCTGCTATAGGAAAACAAAACATCAGGAAATTATATAAGGGAAAAGAGAATAATGTTTCACCTCTTAAGTGGAAGCCTGTCAAAGCAGATGTTTCTGAAGATGGAACAATGGGCTTTACTTACGGTAACTGGGAATATGCCGTTAGAGATGAGAAAGGTAAAATTGCAACAACTTATGGCAATTATGTTACAGTATGGAAAAAACAATCGGATGGAAAGTGGAAGTATGTGCTTGATGGAGGGAATACCACCCCTCCCCCTTTAGATAAGTAATTATAAAAAAAGGCTGAAGAAATCTTCAGCCCTTTTTAGTAATTTCCAATTTTATTTAATCACCTCTCCGAAATGCCATCATCCCACCTGTAACATTTGCTGCATTAAAGCCATGATTACGCAACATTTCAGCGGCAAGTTTTGAAGGAATCCCGGAGCGACTTATAACTCTAATTTCTTCATTTTTATATTTATTAAGTTCTGGTAATCTTGACTCCAGCTCATTTATAGGAATGTTGATGCTTCCATCAATTTTTCCTAAAGACCCGGTTAGTTCATCACGTGATCTTACATCAAGAATAACTATTTTTTTACCGGATTTAATTTCCTGTTTAAATTCATTCATTGCTATTGTACTTGCTGATGAATCGGCAGTTGCTGCTAAAGACGTTGCAACAAATGAGAATATTAAAAAGGCTGTTAAAATAATTTTTTTCATATCGTTTCCCAGATTTACATATTAGACCAAAAGGAAGAATAATAAGTTTCATTAAATAAAATATTAAGTAAATTAAAAACCCTGTTTTTGGCAAATAAACTCAGTTTATAAAAAATTTTAATCCAGCCCGAGTTTTTTCATAAGGTTTTCGTGAGTTTCCTCCGGAAGCTCAGGGTTATAAAGCTTGTAAAACTCTATTGTCTTTTCAACCGATTTAAAGTAATTCTGGCAGTTTGTACAAACCTTTAAATGGCTTTTTATAGCAACACACTTTGGAGAATCCAGCTCTTCGCCCAGACTATCACAAATGTGCTCCATTACTTCTTTACATCCTACTTTTGATTCACTCATTATTCCATCACCTTGCTGATTTCATTTCTTAAAAATGATCTCGCTCTGTGCAATCTTGATTTTACAGCAGGCACTGAAAGATCAGTTATTTTTGCTGTTTCTTCTGTAGACAATCCGTTAACATCCCTTAACACAAACACAACCCTATAATCAGGCTGAAGTTTATTTATTGCATCATCAAGTATTTTTTTCAATTCATTATTTTCCGTCACATCGTCGGGAATATTTTTCCAGTCTGGTATCAGGCTGCCTTCTGGTACTTCTCCTTCATCATCATCTATAGAAACAAAATTGCGCTTCTTTTTTCTAAGATCCATAAGGCAGTGATTAACTACAACCCTGTAAAGCCACGTTGAAAGCTTTGATTTACCATCAAATTGCTTTAAGGACTTAACCATGCTCATAAAAGTTTCCTGCATGGTATTTTCCGCTTTTTCAGGATTACGGCAAATTTTAAAAGAAAAATTATACACCGTTTTTTCGTACTTTTTAACGAGTTCAGAAAGAGCCTGTCTATCCCCGGTCTGCGCCTTACTTATAAGTTCTACTTCATCCATATGATGCTATATTAAGTTAAAAGATTCCTGTAAATTTAATAATATCAGACGACAATTTTCATATCAATACTCTTCCACAAGTACCACGCGGCAATGGAGCTATAAGGTGCCCAGCATTTGTCTTTGGAAAGTTTGAACAAACGTTTTTCATCCGGTAATTTCCTTAGATTATAATTCAATTTCGCAGCTTTCTTTATTCCAAGATCACCAACAGGCAATACATCAAGACGGCAAAGTGTAAAAATTAAAAACATATGCGTGGTCCAGATTCCTATACCTTTAACCCTGGTAAACCCTTCTATTATCTCATCGTTTGATAATTTGCTTAATCCCCTGAAGTGGATTTCGCCTTTCAGCATTTTATCCGAAAGATCCTTAACGTAGCTTATCTTTGCCCGGGATAAGCCAAAACTTCTCAATTTTTCATCTGATGTCTTTAATATATCTTCAGGTTTAGGCTTGTAGTTAAAATAGTTAAAAAATCTATCTTTTATTACACCAGCAGCAATAGTAGAAAGCTGCTGTCCTATGATTGATCCCAGAAGCGTATAATAATAATTCTTCCTTGGTCTTAAAGTACAAGGCCCGGCAATGTCAATAATTGCGGCTAACTGCCTATCTTTGCTGTAAATATGCTTTACACCATTTTCTATTTCGATAGAATTCATTATACTTATACTTTCGGAATATTAATGTATCTAAATATAATTGAAAAATATGTTTGAAAACAAAAATCCATCTGAATTAGAGAAAAATATATTATTTTCGGAGATAAGCCAGGAACTTATTGCTAAGTATTCTAATCCGAAAAATATAATAGGTAAGAGAGAGGGGGATGTTATCTACCAAAAAGGTGATCCTTGTGAATATTTTTACCTGCTGATTGAAGGAATAGTAAAATTAAAATACACGAATCTTGACAACAAAAATATTTATATAGAAAAAAACAAAGATAGTTTTTTTGGCGAAACAGAATTATTAAAAAAGACACCGAGGAAATCTTCAGCAATTGCAGACACTGACTGCAGAATGTATTCTTTTAATTTAG
This sequence comes from uncultured Bacteroidota bacterium, assembly GCA_963783855.1. Taxonomy (GTDB): domain Bacteria; phylum Bacteroidota; class Ignavibacteria; order Ignavibacteriales; family Ignavibacteriaceae; genus JAKAGZ01. Next base: position 148,165 of record CAWAPE010000007.1, on the reverse strand, counting down.
GCGAACTGAAGTCTCTAATTAAATCCAATACAAAAGTTCTACAAAATTTACGCAATCATTTAACATTTAATATCCCGGGACAAGATTTTGAAGAATATACAGAAAATCTTGTAACCAAGGATGAGCCCATATCTGAATTTTCAAAAACCACGGAAAAAATTTCCCTGGATGACCCGGTTAAAGAAGAACCGGAAATGGAAGATAAAAAAGCTGAAGAGAAAATTGAGTTAGCTGAAGAACATGAAACAAATACCAAAACTGAAGAACCTGATGAACCGGCAGAAGCCTATATACCGCCTGATGATATAATTCCAGAAACAGAAGATAATTTTGTGTTTAATGAATTGCCTAAGGAGGAAGAAGAGGAAAACTTTTTCCGATTAAAAGATCCTCCTAAAAATGAAGATGAAGTACAGAACAATCAGGATGAAGAAGCAAAAGATAGTGCAGCGGAAGGCACAGATTCAATCCAGCCAACCGAAGGACCAACGCCGGTGCCTTTAACTGACCAACCGGTTGAAACAGAGGACAAGTCTAATTCTTTTGATGATATAATAACAGAGACAGACGATAATATTGTTTTTGATGAAGTTCCCGAAGAGAAAAATGAGGAGGAAAACAAAGATTACTTCCAGATAAAGGACCCGGCTGAAGAAGTAGAGAATGAACTGGATATTGAATTTCCTCACGGTCCTGTAATAGACGAACAAATAACAGAGGAAGAAACGGATGAGCCGGAAAAAGATTTTAATCCTTCTTTTACAGACGTAGGTTTTAGTGATACAATTGAAGAGGAACCTGTTGAGGAAATACTAGAGGAAAACAAATTGACAGATGCTGAAAAGGAAGAAAATCTGGTACCTGAAGAATCTATATCAGAAACGACCGAAGTACCACAACCGGAAATTCAAAGTGAGAAAGAAATAAGAATTATTGAAGATGGTTTTCAGAATCCGCCTGATATTACAAGCCCTGAAATATCTGCAAATGATAAAACATCTGATTTTTATAAGGGTCTTATAAAAAGGATCCAAAATATCTTTTCCTCTAACAATCTTGACGAAGTAACTAATATTATTTCCGAAGAAGCGGCTGACTTGGTAAATGCGGAAGGTGCTGTGCTCTACATTGTTGATAACGAAGAAAAGGAACTCGTTTCAAAAATTATATCAGGCACTTCTATTCACGATATCAGGATGAAATTAACGGATGGATTACAGGGAATTGCAGCTGTTGAAAAAAGAAATATTTTTCTGGATAACCCAAAACAGGATAAATATTTTAATCCTGTAATTGAAGATCTAACCGGAATTAAGATTAAAAGCTCACTCTACTATCCATTTATGAAGAATAGCCAGGAAGCTGCTGGTGTACTGGAACTGTACAATAGTGAAAGAGGAAGGTTTACACAAATCGATGTTGAAATACTTGATGAAATTTCAGATAGTGTAATTAAAGCAATAAATCGGACAAAAATTGCCGATATTTCCCTTCGGCAAAAACGCCTTTTATCAATTGGCGATCTTACATGTTTTATTAGTGCTGATATAAAAGCCCCACTATTGCTAATCAAACATTATGCATCACTTATAATGAAGAAAAAACTTTCTTCGGAAATAAATCAGGTTCTTGCTTTACAGGTTGAGCAGGTAAATGCTGTGGAAGAATTCCTTGCCAGTGCTGAAGCTTATTCAAAAGGGAAAAATATTGTTGAATTAAACACAGTTAACATAAAAGAAGCCTTGGATACAACACTGGGACTTCTTGCAGAATATGTAGACTCCAGAAATACTGTCATTTACAGAAAAATAGAAACAGATGCTGTTGTTAAACTGGATATTGGACAATTTTATCAAGCCTGTTACCAGATTGTAAAAAATGCCTGTGAAGAAATGACCGGCGAAGGGAAAATTTTTGTGACAACCGAAAGAGATGAAGAATATCTAAAAATTAAATTACGTGATAATGGTAAAGGCCTCCCTGAAAACTGGAAAGAAAAAATCTTCAGACCATTTGTCAGCAGAAAGAAGAACAGAGCCGGTATCGGGCTAAGTATAGCTGAAAAAATAATTACCGATCACGGTGGATATATTCTGGTTGACAGCAAAATCGGGCAGGGAACTACTTTTATTATAGCTTTACCTATTGTTTTTTAGGTCCGCGTATTAAACAATAATTGCATGCCCCATAATTTAATTACAATATTAGGCCCCACGGCCGTTGGTAAAACAAGGCTTGCCGCATTACTTGCAAATGAATTCAACGGAGAGATTATATCAGCAGATTCACGCCAGGTTTACCGCGGAATGGATATAGGAACCGGAAAGGATTTAGCAGATTACATTATAGGCGGGAATAACATTCCTTATCATTTAATAGACATAATTGATCCGACTGAAGAATATAATTTATACCGGTTTAGTGAGGATTTTCGAAAAGCATTTCTGGAAATATCAGATAAAAATAGAATTCCATTTCTTGTCGGGGGCACAGGGCTTTATCTGAGTGCAATTCTGCAAAATTATAATATCCCAAAAGCAGAGTTTTCCCCGAAAAAAATTGCTGAACTTGATAAATTTAGTATTGATGAGCTCAGGGAAAATTTGAAAGCTCTTAATCCCAATTTACACAACACAACAGATTTACTGGATAAGAAAAGAATTATTAATGCGATAATTATTTCAGAAAATAATGGGGAAGAAAATACAAAGCCAACAGAAATTAGTTCTCTGGTTATTGGGGTCTCGCTTCCGCGTCCTGAAATTAAAAAACGAATTACAGGAACGATTAAAGTTAAGACTACAGAATGGTATGATTGAGGAAGTTGAGAAACTTTTGGCCTCCGGGATTACTTTTGAAAAACTAAATTTCTTTGGATTAGAATACAAATTCATAGGTCAATTCATTAAAAAAGAAATCAATCGCAACGATATGTTTCAAAAACTTAACAGCGCAATACATAATTTTGCTAAAAGACAGATGACCTGGTTCAGGAAAATGGAGAAAGAAGGTGTGAAAATTAACTGGGTAGAAGGTCCCGATTTTGAAAAAGCAAAAGAGATTATCAAAACAAATCAGTTTGATCAGAGTTCAATCTAAAATAGTATTATGAAATTCCCAGAAAATTTAGAAAAATATATAAAGAAGTATTCTCTTTCCGAATGGAATCTAGAATTAAATAAAGACGAATATTATAACAACATAATTGTAATTCCTGCAATAAGTGAATTTGAAAATATAAAATCTGCACTTGATTCACTCATTAATAATGATGTGAAATATTTTTCTTCAACTCTTGTGGTTTTTGTAATTAATAACCTGGCAACCTCAGAAGAAAAAATAAAATCTGATAACGAGAGATCACTTAAATTCCTTCGAAGTATTATCAACAGGCAAGTTAATGATGATTTATCAACTGCGATAATTTCTTCAGGTTTAACTCTCGGACTTGTTGATGCTTCATCGCCAGGGAAAGAACTACCCGAAAATCACGGTGGAGTTGGGCTGGCACGTAAAATTGGAATGGACCTGGCTTTAACTGTTTTTGATTATGAAAGCACAAACAAAAAGATTTTAATCTGCACAGATGCTGACTGTACATTTGATAAGAACTACTTAACAGAAATTGCATCAAATTTCAATAACCGGAATTTATCCGCTGCGGTAGTAAATTACAGGCACGACACTTCAGGGAATGACGAAAATACGAAAGCAATTGTCTGTTACGAATATTATTTACGATATTATGCCCTCTTTCAGAAATACGCAGGTTCCCGTTTCGCATTTCACACAATTGGTTCAACAATGTGCTGTGATTACGAAAGTTATATAAAAGTAGAAGGAATGAACAAAAAAAAGGCTGCCGAAGATTTTTACTTCCTGGAAAAACTTGCTAAACAGGTAAATGTTGAAAAAATTAATACAACCACAGTTTATCCTTCCGGCCGTGGTTCCTGGAGGGTCCCTTTCGGCACCGGGCAAAGAGTTGAGAGATACCTTGCACAGGAGCAGGATGAATATCTATTATACAATCCTGCAAATTTTGAAATTTTAAAGAAATGGAACGAAGCTCTTTATAAAAATTCCGACCTGGTTTCATATTACCTTGAAGCCGCAGAAAATATTCATCCCGCTTTATATAAATTTCTAGTCAAGCAGGAATTTGATCGCGCATTCAGCAAAATTCTGAACCGAACAAACGATGCAAAACAAATTAACAATCAGAAAAAATTCTGGTTCGATGGATTCCGAACACTAAAATTAATTCACTACCTCCGTGATAATGTAAATCCCAATATTAATACATTCGATGCAATAGATATTTTATTTGAAAAGATGGAAATTTCTCACAATATTAAACGTGATAAAGGTACAATTCCCGAACTTAACGTGCAGAAAGAGTACCTGGAATTATTGAGAGATATTGATAATAAAATTTAATAGATTGCTTCACCTGCAAAAAAGGAATCATAATGACCAAAGAATCCAGAAATTATGCTAATTAAAACCTCGCCCGACGAAATTCAAAATTTTATAGTTGATGCCTCCAACACGAAAGGATACTGTGATGCAGTATATTTTCCGGAAAACAAGAAAGAAATAATTGAAATCTTAAAGAAGGCAAATACAGAAAAAACTTCAGTAACTGTAAGTGGAAATCATACAGGTCTGACAGGAGCTGGTGTTCCCCGGGGTGGGATAGTAATTTCTACTGAAAAACTGAATAAAATCTTAGAAATAAACACGGATGATAATTTCGCTTTGCTTCAACCCGGAGTAATACTTGCAGATTTCCTGGTGGAATTAAAAAGTCAAAACCTCCTCTATCCTCCTGATCCGACAGAAGATAATTGTTTTATCGGCGGAACCGTGGCAACAAATGCTTCAGGAGCAAAAACTTTTAAATACGGACCGACAAGAAATTATATAGATGAACTGGAAATTGTTCTTGCGGACGGAGAAGTTTTAGTATTAAAACGCAGCCAGAATATAGCTAATAATTATAACCTAAAACTAAAGACAGAATCAGGAAAAGAAATTTTACTCGATTTACCCGATTTCGAAATGCCGGATACAAAAAATGCATCGGGTTATTTTTGCAAAAAGAATATGGATGCAATTGATCTGTTCATAGGATCAGAAGGAACGCTTGGAATTATATCTAAGATAAAAGTGAGACTACTTCCGGCTCCGGAAAAACTTCTTTCGTGCGTTGTATTTTTCGATTCTGAAAACGATGCTCTTGGGTTTTAAAAAAGGCCAGAGAATTATCCTTCAAGTCGAGAGACATTCATCAGAATAAGATTATTGATGCGCTCGCACTGGAATTTTTTGATGAAGGCGCTTTGAAATTTCTTTCAAAAGATTTTCCCCAGGTACCTATTGATTCAAAGGCTGCGCTATGGTTTGAGCAAGAAATAGATAAAGAAAATGAGGACCTAGTTTTTGAAAAATGGATGGAACTGATAGGTGAATTCAGCGGAAACGAGGAAAGCGCCTGGTTTGCCCTCTCTGAAAATGATAAAGCAAATATAAAAGAATTTCGTCATGCAGTTTCGTGGAAAATAAATGAATATATGGCAGGAAAAGGATTCAGAAAACTTGGGACAGATGTAGCCGTGCCTTTTGCAAAATTTGAAGAACTATATTTTTATGCGAAAAAAGAAGTTGCTGCTGCCGGATTAAATTTTGTAAATTATGGCCACTTCGGGGATGCCCATATGCATTTGAATATGCTGCCCGAATCTGAGGAGCAATTTGAGCTTGGTAAAAAACTTTATGGAATAATTTGTAAAAAAGCCATTGAACTGGGCGGAACTGTTTCCGCCGAACACGGAATCGGGAAAAATAAAACTGGTTATCTGCTCGAAATGTACGGCGAAAAAAATATCCAAATGATGGCTAAAATTAAAAAAATACTTGATCCGAACTTGATATTGGGAATCGGGAATATATTTGAAAAGAATTTTCCATAGTATTATAGGATATAAAATGAGATTTACTAAAATTTTCTTCCTGCTGTTCGTTATTTCAAGTTTATTACATGCTACTGAAGGCGATACAGTTGTTGTAAATATGAAAAAAATAACTGGATTTGGACCATTTGGTGTCTCTGGTAGTCCACTTAGAGAAACACCTGATGATAACCCCTGGCATTCTACGGAACCGGTCATCAAGGGGTTGCCTGACAGTTTAAGAAATTTTTTGTTTACAATATTTCATACTGATTTTAAGCAGCATGCATTTCAAAGCTATATTGAAGGCAAATTATCAAAGGAATACTACTTTGCAGTTCTGGAAGATTGGGTAGACAAGTATGAGCCAGATAAATATTCAAAAAGATTTGTGAAAGAAGCTATAGCAATTGCTGCCGGTTATGACAAAAAGGGGAATCTGTTACTATTTGTAGATAAGAACAATAATTTTGATTTAAGTGATGATAATCCAATCATAATATCTCCGAAGTCTAAATCTGAACAATTTTTTGAAAGAATTAAAAATATAAAACCAGTTGAAGCAACATTTGAATATTATGATGGCAAACAAATTAAGAAAAGCAAAATATCTTTACTTATTGACTATGGACCGGACGCTTATGGGGGTAAAAAAGAGGGATCGCCTATTAAACTTTTTGTGGGCATCGACCAATATTTCAAGGGTAATTTTGTCTTTAATAACGTTACATATAATATCTACATAAGAAATAAAAAAGGAAAGACTGAAAAAGGATATATCGAAATAAAACTTTGTGATAGTAAAAATGATAATTTAACTGAATTATCAGAGATGGAAAGCCAATCATCCGACCAATTCTTAAAAGCTGGAAACAATTATTTTAAGATTGCTAATATAACTCCAGGCGGAAAATATCTTACCCTTGTAAGGCAAAATGTCACATCCGAAACACAGGGTACTCAGCCCGGCTTTAAGGCTATGGACTTCAATGCCAAGACTGTTTCCGGTAATCCTATTTCACTTAAAGATTTGAGAGGTAAATATGTTTACCTCGACTTCTGGGGTAGCTGGTGCATGCCTTGTAGAGAAGAAATTCCTGGGTTAAAAAAATTATATGAAGATTATAAAGACAAATCATTCATAATAATTGGAATTGCAAACGACAGAGCAGAAAAATTAAAAAAATTTGTTAAAGAAAATAATATTTCCTGGCCTCAGATCTTAGAGGAAAAAGACAAAAAAATTATTTATAAATATAAAATATCAGGATACCCAACAACCTTTCTAATTAATCCAGCAGGCACCATCTTATATAAAAATTTGAGGTTCAAAGAATTAGGGGATAAACTTGCAAAAATTTTTAAGAACTAATTTTATCTGGCCAACAAATATGATACGTAAAACACTTATTTTATTCCTGACGGCTTTTACACTCACAAGCTGCCAGGCACAACACGAGAACAAAAAAAATGACAAAAATATGACTGAAATAACGAAGCCAAACAACCCATATTACTCACGTACTGACACCACAAAGCTCGATTTGCCGGATTCAACGTGGAAAAAGATACTTCCCACAGATGTATATGAAGTTGCCCGTCACGCAGCCACAGAACAGGCATTTACGGGCAAATACTGGGACTTTGAGGGCAAAGGGACATATTATTGTGCCGCCTGCGGTAACAAGCTATTCCGCTCAGATGCCAAATTTGCCAGTACCTGCGGGTGGCCAAGCTTTTACGAGGCAGCCAGGCCAAACAGCGTAATTTATAAAGAAGATGATTCTTACGGAATGCACAGGACTGAAGTTGTTTGCGGCAGATGCGGCGCTCACTTAGGACATATTTTTGATGACGGTCCTCCTCCAACGGGCAAACGTTTTTGTATGAATTCAATTGTCCTGGATTTTGTACCTGACGACAGCACTCAATCGAAATAATTATTTACTGTCATTTCGAAGAACTTCGACGAGAAATCCCTTTTCAAAACTTTATAAGAATTCTCACGCGGTCTTAGCAGAATTCGAAATGACAAATCCACAAAAATAAATTATGTACGAAATAAACCAGAATATTCCCCTTTCTCCCATAGATTATATTTTTACCGGCGAAGGTTCCCAGCCGATAACCTTTGCGTTTTATTACCCGGAAAAGCAGGATGAAAAAAAATTAAGAAACAGTCTTGAGGAATCATTAAAGTATTTTACGGTTCTTAAAAGCAGGCTTAAAATTATTTCGGTAACTGATTCGGTCTTTGACATTACTGATGACGGCTTAATTTTTAAAGTTCAGCACATTGATTCAGCTTTTGACAGAAAAGATAATATCACAAAATATATTTCACCCGTAAAAACATCTGAGAGAAACCCGCTTACAAAAGTTACATTAACACATACTCAAAACGGGTCAGTCCTGGCAATCAGCATTTCGCACGCACTTGTTGACGGATTCAGTTATTTCCATTTTTTATCAAGCTGGGCCAGGATAAGCAAAGGTGAAAGGTTTATTCCTCCTCACATTGACCGGGATTTATTTTCCGGAATTATTCATAAATCAGAGAAAGAAATTACAAAAGAAAATTTACTCTTAAATTGCGGACTTTTTTACGGACATAGGCGTGATGATACTAAAACTGCAGCAAACGAAAGACTTTTTATTCCTGCTGATAAAATAAAGGAAATTAGTGAACGCGCCAGAAACAAGAATATTTTACTAACTGAGAATGATGTAATTACCGGAATACTCTGGAAAAAGTATTTAGCAGACTGGACAAAAAATGATTCAAGCCCGGAAACATATTTGTCATTTCCTTTTGATTTCAGGAGAGTATTAAACGGCTTTCCCAAAAATTATTTCGGGTGTGCAGTTTGCTTCGGCACAGCTAAATTAAGTTTAAAAGAACTACTGGAAAAACCGGAAGAAGATATTGCCTTTCATGTAAAGAATTCTGTCTCAAAAATTAAAAATGATTATATCACCAATTCTATTAACACACTTGAAAACTTCAGGAATCAAAAAGGAAGGAATGAATTTGAAAAGCTACACCTCCGACATCCTGAAAACGGGATAATAATTACAAATATCTCCCGCCTGCCTGTGCGTGAACTTAATTTTGGAAACGGCGCTCCGACTGATGTTTTAACTTATGCCGAGGTATTAAGAAGTGCAGCTATTCTGCCGGCAGAAGGAGGCGTTGAAATACTTGCGGCTTCTCCTAAGTTATAGAATAAAATTGTACAAATGTTATAGTGAGTGCCCCTTTAATTCCTTTCGTAAATTTTTATAGTCGGGACAATATTTTCCAACAAGATTCCAGAATTTTGGGGAATGGTTCATCTCTATCCTGTGACAAAGCTCGTGAATTATAACATAATCTACTACATCTTTTCTAAATCTCAGCAGGTTATAATTAAAAGACAAATTCCCTTTGGATGAGCAACTACCCCAACGGGTTTTTTGTCCACGAATAGAAACTCTTCCTATTTTGAAATTTAAATCTCCCGCAATTTTGTGTACTCTTTCCAGCAGTGATTTTTTTGCCAGTTTTCTAAGCCAGAGTTCATATAATTCTTCTGTCTTATCTATGGAATCTGGGGGACTTGTGATTATCAGGCAATCATTGGCAAATTTGAACCTATGCCTTTTTGCGAAGAAGTCGTATTCGTGGGTTACTCTTACTTCCCTGCCTAGCAGAAAGTATTTATTATCGTAGTTTTTTCTGTTTGCAATATGCTTTTTAATCCAGCCTGATTTTTTAAGAAGGAATTGTTCAGCTTCCGTTACCTGGTAACCACGAGGCAGAACTACTTCTAATTCCCCCATATTTTTGATCTGTAGACGCATATACCTGGCTTTGGGGCTGCGCTTCAATGTATATTGAACATTTTCATCTTCAATAAAAATTGACCTGTTTACAGGCTGTATCTTGTTTTTCAAACAGTATTAGCTTTTTATTTTTTTATAAGTTGTTTTATCTTTTGAGTCCTGGAGAATAATACCCAATTTACTTAGCCCGTCTCGTATGTTGTCCGACAAAGCATAATTTTTATTTACCTTGGCATTATTCCTGAGCTGGATCAGTAATTCGATTAATTCTTTTTCCATTGAGTCACCACTCATTTGTACCTCATCAAAAGTTAATATCCCGAAAACATTAACCGCAGTCTTAGTAAGGAAATCTTTTGCTTTCTTATAGAATTCTGAATTAAGATTATTATTTTCAGCAATTAACCTGTTAACTTCTTTTGTAAAGTCAAACAATACTGCAATTCCCTGCGGAGTGTTGAAATCATCATCCATCACTTCGACAAATTTATCTTCAAACTTCTGAAAATTAAAATCAGGGTTAACTCCATCCGTTTTTTCAGATTTCAATTCATCACTAATCTTAGTGCGCAGGTTATTTAGTTTTTCCAGCCCCTTTTCTGCTGAAGCCAGAAGTTCATCGCTAAAATTTAAAGGCCCGCCATAATGCGCCTGTGTAAAAAACATACGAATTGCAAAGGGCGAATACTTTTTAAGAATATCACGCGCAGTGAAAAAATTTCCCAATGATTTGGACATTTTTTCTTCATTAATATTTAAAAATCCAAAGTGCATCCAGTATTTTACAAAAGGTTTGCCCGTAGCTCCTTCACTCTGGGCAATTTCATTCTCGTGATGCGGAAAGATGAGATCATTACCGCCGCCGTGAATATCAAATGTATCCCCTAGATGCTTGCAGCTCATAGCTGAGCATTCTATATGCCAACCGGGACGTCCTTTTCCCCATGGACTTTCCCAATAGGGCTCACCTTCTTTCGCTTTTTTCCACAAAGAAAAATCAAGTGGGTTCTTCTTTTCTTCATTAATTTCTACTCTTGAGCCGGACTCAAGATCATCTGTTTTCTTTCCACTTAGTTTTCCGTAACCATTAAATTTTGAAACATCATAGAACACATTACCGTTTACATTATAAGCAATACCCTTGTCTTCAAGCTTTTTAATCATACCTATAATTTCTGACATATGTTGTGTTGCCCGGGGATAAACATCCGCTTTTTTCATTCCAAGCTTTTCAACATCTTCCAGGAAATAATTGATATATTTTTCCGCAATTTTATCCGAAGTCACATTTTCCTGGTTCGATTTCTTTATGATTTTGTCATCAACATCTGTAAGATTCATTACAAATTTTACTTTATAGCCTTTATATTCAAGGTATCTTCTGAGCACGTCTGACATTAAGAAAGATCTTGCATTACCCACGTGAAAAAAGTCATAAACTGTCGGTCCGCACATATAAAAGTTTACATTTGGTGGGTTTAATGGTACAAATTCTTCTTTTTGTTTCGTTAATGTGTTATATATTTTTAACATAATATCCTGTCGTTTTACAAAATTTTATAGGCAAAGATAACCAATTTAGGAATGAAATTTAAGGGGATTTCTTAGCGAAGTATAGTGGTGAGTCGCTACACTCGCAACTTTTTAACCAACAGTTTCATATCATCCGGTAATTCTGAATCGAACCTCATTAGTTTTTTAGAATTTGGATGAATAAACCCGAGTGTTTTTGCGTGAAGCGCCTGCCTGGGCATAATTCCAAGAAGATTTTGAAGTCGACTTTTCATTTTAGGAAGATTAGCTCCTGAGACTAATTGTGTTCCGCCGTATGTTGCATCTCCAAATATCGGGTGTCCGATTGACGAAAGGTGCACTCTTATCTGGTGAGTTCGTCCTGTTTTTAAATTAAGCTTTACTAGTGCAGCAAATTCAAAATTTTCAACAATTTCGAATAGTGTTATGGCTTTTTTCCCTTCTGACTCGCTGGTTGTAAATTTTTTTCTGTCTCTTTTGCTTCGGGTTATAAAAGTTGAAATTTCTCCCTTCTTCTCTTCAAATGGTCTCCAGCAGATTGCCCTGTACTCTCTTTCTGTTGTGTGCTTTGAAAATTGTTCCGCTAGTTTTGCGTGTGTCCAGTCATCTTTTGCAACTACCAGCAAACCACTTGTATCCTTATCAATCCGGTGAACAATACCGGGCCTGTCCGCTTCTTCTTTATTACTTAATTTGCCAGTGTGGTGCAGTAAGGCATTAACCAGAGTTCCGCTGTAGTTTGCATAAGCAGGATGTGCAACCATTCCGGCAGCCTTATTTACAACAAGCAAATATTCATCTTCATAAATAATATTAAGAGGAATTTCTTCCGGCTCGGCATATTCTGGTCTGGGTGAAATTGGGTGTGTGGCTTCAATTATGTCACCGGGCAAAACGGAATAGCTTGCTTTTACTACTTTGCCATTAACTTTAACAAAACCTGCTTCGATTAATTTTTGAACTTTTGAACGTGTGGCATTCTCAACAGAAGTAGCAAGAAAAATATCTATTCGTTCTTTTTTCTTTCCTTCAGGAATCTCAAAGCGATATTTCTTTTCCTTTATCAGTTTCGCCATCACTTTCCTGTTCGTTTTCTGAATTAGCTGTTTCGAGAACTTCTGTATTTTCTACTGTTATATTATCATCAGTAATTACTTCATCTTTTTGATTTTGTCTGTAAAAGAAAATTAAAATTATTACCCCAATAGTAACAGCAGCATCAGCAATATTAAATATTGGCCAGCGGTCAAATGTTTTGCCAAACATTGAAAAATGGAAGAAATCAAAATCAAGGAAATCAACTACTCTGCCGTAAAAGACCGGTGCGTAACCATAAAATATGCCGTAAAACATTCTATCAATCAGGTTTCCTATCGCACCACCTAAAATGAAGGCAAGCGCAAGTTTAAGACTGAGACTTTGTTTTCTTACATAATAGATATAAACGACGAGACCTATACTTGCTATTATGGAAAATATAGATATCCATAACTTAAAATGAATACCTGGATCAAAACCAAAAGCCATCCCCGGGTTTTCAATAAAAGTAATTCTGAAAAAATTTCCCAAGACGTGAATTCTTTCCCCTTCATACATTCCGTAGTAATGTATTTTAAAAGCAGGGATAGAAAAACCTTTTACGGCAAGTTTCGTAATCTGGTCAATTAGTACTATAGCAAGAGATACGAATAAAACTCTCAAGTTATTCCTTATTATCTGCTAAATATTCTTCAATCGGATGATCGGAATTTACAGCTGTTGAGCGTTGTTTATTTAACGCATAAAAAAGTAGAATGACACCGGTAGTAACTGACAAATCAGCAAAATTAAATATATAGTTACCAAGAGTTCTATGAAACATATAAAAGCTAAATAATCTGAAATCACAAAAATCCACAACTTTTCCGTAAAACAGCGGGGCATAGCCGTAAATTACTCCATAAAAAACTCTGTCTACTAAATTGCCAACCGCACCTCCAAGGATTAGGGCAAGTGAGATACGAAGGCTAAGGTTCTTTTCCCTGCTGCGATAAAGGAAAATTATCAGACCGATGCAGGTCAAAAGTGTAAAAAGCGTTACGAGAAATTTAAAATTACTTCCGAAGTTTATTCCAAAAGCAATCCCCGGATTTTCAACAAAGGTGATATTAAAAAAGTTCTTAATAACGGGTATTCTTTGCCCGGGAAACATTCCCTTGATTTTTATTCCAAGGGATTGAATTTCTAATCCTTTTACAAAAATTTTTGATATCTGATCGGCAATTACTACAAACAGAGAAACAAGGAAAATTCTCACTAGCCTACCTAATCGTCAATATTTCTTACAAATTCTTAAATCGTATTTATACAGAATCAGGATTTCTGATTCAATACTATTTCTTTTCCTGTTTTTGTTTAATCGGAAGGCAAAGCTGGCTGTGTGGAACTGCTTCCAACCTTGCTTTTGGAATTAAAGGACAGGTATCACAAAGATGTTTTGGATTTTCAATGCAATCGATACAAATTCCATAAGTACCGGCATCTATTCTCTTTAATGCGTCTTCCAGGTATCCTAAAAATTTATTTTCTCTCTGAGCATAAAGAAATGTTTTTTCTCTTTCCATTGCATCAGTACCCTGCTCTGCCATGTGCAGAGAATAAGGAGAATTTTCATTGATATATTCGCCTGTTGTCGGATCCATCATCTGGTCTTTCAGGTTCTGAAGTTGTTCAAGAATTTCGTTTTGTTTATCTAAAATAATCTTTTTAAAATGTTCAAGGTCCTTTTTACTGTATCCCTTTATTTTCCCCAGTGCTTTAGCGCGTGCTGCCGCAGAAGATATTTCATCAACCATATTATCGGTTTCTTTCTTGCGCGTTTTCGATTTTATCATATTAGATTTTTTTCCGGATTTAGTTACTGTAGTTTTCTTTTTTACTGCCGTGGCAGTCTTTCGAGTTGTTAATTTTGTAGCCGCTTTTTTAACCGTTTTACTGGCAGTAGTTTTTTTCTTCACAGCATTCTTCTTGCTTTTCGTGCCGGATGAAGATTTTTTAATAGGTGTTGTTTTTTTCTTAGCCATTTTACGGTCTCCTTAGTTTAGGAATTCGCTTTTTCTATTTGAATAGTGCATTGATAGTCGCCTATCGTCCACTCTTGTTTTGAGTTTCCATTAAATGAATTAACGTTCAGAATATTTTCAGCAAGAGTTTCATTTGAAATATAATTTTTAAATGAATTAATTGCTTCAATTATTTTTTCGCTTCCATTAAATTTTACTTCAATTTTATCTGTCACTTCAAAACCGGAATCTTTTCTCATATTCTGGACCCGGTTAACAAATTCCCTTGCCAGGCCTTCAGCTATTAACTGGTCATTTAGTTCAGAATCAATCGCAACTGTAACACCTTCTTCTGACTCAACTACCCAGCCTTTAATTTCTGAGTTAACTATCTCAACATCTGCCTGAGTAATGGTAATTTGTTCACCACTTACTTGAATACTTACTTCTTTTCCTGATTCCAGATCAAATATTTCTTTCTCCCCAAGTTCTTTAATAGCATTAGCAACAGGATTTACTTTTTTCCCAAACTTAGGACCGATCGATTTAAAATTTGCTTTTGCAGATTTACTAACAATTCCTGAGTCATCATCAAGTACAACAAGTTCTTTTATATTAACTTCATCAAGAATTACATCCTGCATTTTACGCAGAGCATCACGTTGTAAACTGTCAACAACAACCATAATTTTTGAGAGCGGCTGTCTAACTTTCAGGTTGGATTTCGCTCTCATTGCTCTGGTAAGATATACAACTTTTTGAGCAATTTCCATTTTGACTTCAAGCCCTTTTTCCATATAACCGGGCTCTGGAAATTCTGAAAGATGCACCGATTCTGTTTTTTCTTTTCCGGTAACAGTATTCAGATTTTGAAATAATTCCTCGGCAATAAAAGGAGAAAAAGGAGCGACTAATTTACTAATTTTTACCAAACATTCGTACAAAGTTTGATAAGCGGAGACTTTATTTTCATTCATTTCTGATTTCCAGAAACGACGTCTGCATCTTCTTACATACCAGTTTGAGAGATGATCAATAGTAAACTCCGAAACAGCTCTTGCTGCTTTTGTAATATCATAATTATCCATCAGTTCTGTGTATTCACCAATGAGTGAATTCAGTCTTGAAATTATCCATCTGTCAATTTCAGGCCGTGTCTCATAAGGCACAGTTTCTTCGGAATAATTAAACTTATCAATATTGGCATAAAGTACGAAAAAGGAATATGTGTTCATCAGTGTACCGAAGAATTTCCTTTGTACTTCAACCAGTCCTTCTTCGTCAAAAAGAGTTGTGCGCCAGGGTGGACTATTTGTAACCAGGTACCACCTAGTAGCGTCAGCACCGTACTTATCAAAAAGAAGAAAAGGATCCACTGTGTTTCCTTTTGACTTTGACATTTTCAGGCCCTGCTTATCAAGGATCAGTTCATTTACTATTACATTTTTATATGCAACATTATCAAAAAGCATTGTTGCAATTGCATGCATTGTGTAGAACCAGCCTCTTGTCTGGTCTATTCCCTCACAAATAAAATCAGCAGGGAAGAAATTTTTCTCGAACAATTCTTTATTTTCAAATGGGTAATGATACTGTGCGAAAGGCATTGATCCTGAATCAAACCAGACATCAATTAGTTCAGGAGTCCTTTTGTAAATTTTGCCATCTTTCTCAAAATAAATTTTATCAACAAATGGTTTATGAAGATCGATAGAATCGAGATCTACAACCGAAATTCTCTTACCGTTATCTTCAATAAAGCCTTTCTTTAATTCTTCAATGCTTCCCACTGCAATCATATCCCCATCATCATTAACCCAGATAGGCAGAGGGGTGGCCCAGAAACGATCTCTTGACAAAGCCCAGTCTTTGTTCTCTTCAAGCCAGTTTCCGAATCTTCCGGTTCCAACTTCAGGTGGCTGCCAGTTTATGGTTTTATTCAGCTCAACCATTCTATCAGAAATAGAAGTTGTCCTGATGAACCATGATTCCCGGGCATAATAAATTACCGGCACATTCTCGTGGCGCCAGCTAAAAGGATAAGAGTGAACAATTGTTTCTTTCTTAAATAATTTACCTTCAGCTTTTAGCTTTTTAATTATCCCCGGGTCCGCATCTTTTACGAATTGTCCTTTAAAATCCGTTACTTCATCTGTGAATAATCCACCACGTGTAACAGGCTGAAGCATCGGCAAATTGTATTTCTTCGAAATTTCATAATCGTCCTGTCCGAATGCCGGTGCGATATGCACAATCCCTGAACCATCTTCCGTACTTACAAAATCACCCAGGACTACAAAGAAAGCTTTTTTATCAACTTTCATATAGTCGAACAATTGCTCGTATTCCGTTCCTTCAAGATCCTTTCCTTTCATCTCTTCAAGAATTTCATACTCATCAGTAATTAAAGGCAATCTTTCTTTTGCAAGAATTATCTTCTTTTCGTCAAGGTTTATTTTTACGTAATCAACATCAGGACCAACAGCCAGCCCAACATTTGAGATTAATGTCCAGGGAGTTGTTGTCCATACAAGAAAGCTAGCATCGGAGTTCTTAAGTTTAAAATAGACATATACTGAAGGATCTTTCGTTTCCCTGTATCCTAAGGCAAGTTCGTGTGATGATAAAACTGTTTCTGATTTCGGATCCTGCGGAACAATTTTATAATCTTTATAGATAAGTCCTTTATCAAATAAAGTTTTTAGTGCCCACCAAACTGACTCTATATAGTTATTATCCAGCGTTA
The DNA here is from genome assembly GCA_963783855.1 of uncultured Bacteroidota bacterium. GTDB lineage: Bacteria > Bacteroidota > Ignavibacteria > Ignavibacteriales > Ignavibacteriaceae > JAKAGZ01. The sequence continues at coordinate 131,066 of CAWAPE010000007.1, read as the reverse complement.
TATATGGATCTGTAAGATCAACCCAGTACCCCATACGGGTTGTCATTTTTTCCCATAAATCAAGGTAAGTAAATACAGAATCCCGACAAGCTTGATTATACTTTTCAACTCCGTATTCTATTACTTCGCTTTTATGTTTGATCCCAATCTTTTTTTCAACTTCAATCTCTACCGGCAGACCGTGAGTATCCCATCCGGCTTTTCTTTCAACACGGTAACCCTGTAGAGTTTTGTAACGGCAAACAAGGTCTTTTAATGTTCTGGACATTACATGATGAATTCCCGGCTTCCCGTTTGCTGTTGGAGGACCTTCATAAAAAGTATAGGATTTAGATTTATCTTTTGTCGATATACTCTTTTCGAATATCTTATTTTCCTGCCAGAACTTTAAAATTCTTTCTTCAATTTCAGGGTAATTTATTTTGTCTGTATTCTGCTTGAACATCTTTCTGTTATTATTTAATTCAAAATTTAAGTAGCAAATTTACAACTCTTCGTACTTTTTAATCAATTCTTTTTCAACCTGTATAAATTCTTTCAACTCCTGCTCTATTCTTTCTTTTTTCAAGGTTATGTTTTTAGCTTCAGCCGAAGCATCATTAATTATTTTTTCGGCTTTTATATTAGCTTCTTTCAACACAAGTTCCGATTCTTTTTTAACACTAATAAGCGATTCTTCGTACCCCTTCACCTTTTCTTTCAGTACAGCAAAATCTTTTTCAAGATGAAGAATTTCACCTACTGCCATACCAAAAAATCCCATTGCCCCAAGTGTAATATTTCTAAGGCTGTAAAGGATCAAGTTTTCAGTCATTATCTCACTGGCAGTAAAATACTCACGGAAAAAGGTTACAAACAAAACACTAATAAGTGTGGCAGCAAGAATTGTAGCAAAGAGTACCTTCCCGCCAAAAATCCAGTTCAGTGTTCTGTCAATGAACCACCCGCTGGCAAAACAAAAAAGCAAAAGGACAAACCATACGGCAAAATTGTTATCCCCGAAATCAAATAAACTGGTATTCAGAAAATTTGATGCAAACATCAGAATACCAAGCATAAGAGGAGTGAAATATTTGTAAATGTTTTTTATTTCCATTTTATATTCTCTTAATTACTTCTTTCATAATTAAGGTCATTTTAGGTTCAGCAGCCATAGCAGCAGCAATTATTTCTTCTACATTAACGGGTTTTAGTGAATCCGGGAAACATTCGTCAGTAACAATACTTATTCCCAGTACTCTCACCCCCATATGGTTAGCAACTATGTTTTCGGGAATTGTCGACATTCCGACCACGTCTGCACCAATTGCACGCAGGAACCTGTACTCGGCTTTAGTCTCCAGATTTGGACCCGAAACCGCGACATAAACTCCCTTTTGAACCCTGATCTTATTTTCCAGTGCTACTTCTTCTGCAATTTTTATTAATTCACGATCATAAGCTTCGCTCATATCAGGAAATCTTGGTCCGAGTTCTTCTTCATTTTTCCCGATCAGCGGATTATCACCAAGCAAATTGATATGATCATCCATCAGCATTACATCGCCTCTCCTGTAAACAGGATTCATCCCACCGCACGCGTTTGATACCAGCAATGTTTTCACACCAAGATATTTCATAACACGTACCGGATAGGTGATCTGCTGCATTGAATATCCTTCGTAATAATGAAAACGTCCCTGCATTGCCACAACTTTCTTTTCGCCTATTGTGCCAAAGATCAATTTACCTTTGTGCGATTCGACTGTTGAAAGAGGGAAATGAGGAAGATCAGAATAATCAATCTCTTGTTCTATTTTAATTTCTTTTACAAGTCCGCCCAATCCTGTACCGAGAATAATCCCAACCTGATATTCGTCTTTTGTTTTTGTCCTGATTACATCAAGAGTTTCATTTATTGCTGAAATTAAGTCGCTCATAATTATAATAATTTGTTTACGATATCGTTTACGTCAATTTCTATATTTTTAACTTCTTCTTTGGCGGCCGGTGTTTTAGTTATTTCTGCGCCTGCATCCTTAATATTCTTTTCCATTAATTTTGCTTGTGTATCAATTACAGCTTTCAATTTGGAAATTATTATATTGCGTTCTTCCCTTAGATGGATGACCGCATTTCTAATTTCATTAGCGCTCTCCCTGGCCTTTTCAAGAATTTGAGAGGCTTTAATTTCCGCTTCTTTTACTATCAGCCCCGCCTGCTTTTTAGTAGATTCTATTGAACGTGAAGATGATTCCTGTGCCTTTAAAAGAGTAAGCTGTAAATTTTTTTCAATTTTGCGGAATTCATCCAGTTTATCATTGGATGTCTCAAGTTCTCTTTTCAGTGTTTCATTTTCTTTTTGAAGCAATTCAAATTCATCGGAGAGTTTTTCAAGAAATGCCTGCACCTCTTCCTGGTCATATCCACGAAGACCTTTTTTAAATTCCTGTTTTTTGATGCTTAACGGGGAAACTTTCATATTTCCTTCCAGTTTTTTGAATAATCTCTTTCACCAAAAATTGCCGAGCCAATTCTTAACATCGTTGCGCCTTCTTCAATTGCAATTTCAAAATCAGAAGTCATACCCATCGATAACTCTCTCAGGTTAAAACCCTGAGAATTTAATCTATCTCTTAATTTACGTAAATCACTGAAACTTTTCCTAATTAAGTTCTCGTCATCCGTAAGTGGAGCCATCGTCATTAAACCCACAGGTAACAGGTTTTTATATTCACGACAGGCTAGAACTAATTTACTTGCTTCTTCTTCTGCAACCCCTGATTTTGTTTCTTCATCTGAGGTCTTTACCTGTATTAAAACTTTTTGAATTTTATCAATTGCCCCTGCTCTTTTATTAATTTCGTTAGCGAGTGAAACAGAAGTAACGGAATGTATAAATTTTGCAGATTTTATAACGTACTTTACTTTATTCTTTTGAAGGTTACCTATAAAATGCCAGGAAATTTTATCACCAAGTTCACTGAATTTTGCATCGAGTTCCTGCGCTTTGTTTTCGCCAAAATTCAAAACTCCTTCATCATAAACCTGCGTGATTGCATCCAGTCCAAAATATTTTGAAACTGCAATCAGGGTGATTTCTTCCGGATCCCTGTTAACGGACCGGCATTTATCATTTATCCTTCTACGAACTTCCTTTAAATTTTCAGCAATCATAATAAAATTAAGAGAATGAATCTATCGCTTTTTGCTCTAATAATCAACGAAAACAGCACTTTCCGGGCTTATTTTTCATTATTTAAGCTTAGATTATAAGTATTATTTTCTTAATAATACAGTTTCATATTACAATATTTAATAATGACAATTTATCAATATTTTTTCCCGAAAACGGCATGACTTTTAAGCCTGTTATTTGGAATAAATCCAAAATTAGAAGGGACAAATATGGCTTAATTTTTGTAATTTTTAGGCCATAATCGAATTTTTTCGGAGAAAAAAATGAAAATTCAACTTCTGGAAGATATAAAGGTAAATGCTTCAAAAAAGAAAAAAACTATTCTTCTGCCCGAGTCTCACGATGAGCGGGTGTTAAAAGCGGCTGAAATACTCTTAAAGGAAAATGTCGTTCCAGTGATCACCCTGGGTGATGAAAATAAAATTAATGATGACGCAAAAAGACTAAACCTCAATTTAACAGGACTTCGTGTTATCGATCCTGCAAAATCGGATAAGCTCAGCGATTTTACAAACATCTATTTTAACCTGAGAAGAAAAAAAGGAATTACAATTGAGGAAGCACGCGAAATTATGCAGCGTGATATTTTCTTCGGCGCAATGATGCTGCGCGAAGGAATGGCAGATGGCAGCGTTGCCGGTTCCACTGCTTCAACAGGTGATGTAATGAAAGCAGGTTTTCATTGTATTGGAGTTACTGAAGGAATATCAATAGTGTCTAGTTTTTTTTTAATGGCGTATCCTGAAAAAACATACAGCTTTGCAGATTGTGCTGTTGTTCCCGATCCTGATCCCCAACAATTGGCCGATATTGCAATCAGCACAGCAGAGAATCATAAAAAATTAACGGGTGATGAGCCTTACGTTGCAATGCTTTCTTTCTCAACTAAAGGGAGCGCAAAGCACGAATCGATCGACAAAGTTTTAAGTGCAATGGAAATTGTAAAACAAAAAAGACCTGATATAAATGTAGATGGAGAATTACAATTTGACGCCGCAATTATTGATTCAATCGGAAAAAGAAAAGCACCCGGCAGCAATGTTGCGGGAAGAGCAAACGTTTTGGTTTTCCCGGATCTGAATTCAGGAAATATCGGTTATAAAATTGCTGAAAGACTAGGTGGAGCGGCTGCAATTGGTCCGATAGTTCAGGGGCTTAAAAAACCATTTTTTGATTTGAGTCGTGGTTGCAGCGCTGATGACATTGTTAACACAGCAGCAATTGCAGCATTGATGAGCTGATTTTGATTACCGGATTGATATTTGTTTTCCTGTAAACTTATCGATCCGGTATTCCTTTATAGATAATATCAAAAACGGGATCGCAACAACCAGTTCAGAAATTCCTGTTTCATTTCTCCCGAAAATCATTGAGACAAAGAAAAGTATCACTCCAGATGCAAAAAGAAGCTCCTGCAAATCACTTATCATCCAGCCGGTATAGACAACTACAATAAACAATAAAACATATACCCATACGGAAAGAGTTGCCAAATTACCGGTAAACGGACCAAAGGTAACAAAGGAAGTATAATCCCATCTCATAAACGGAACTAAAACTGAGAAACAGATAAGAAGAGAAATCAAAGCAAACAATAAAAGATTTTTAATATTATATCTGAAAAAGAAAAGTATTGAAAGAATAAATGGGACTAAAATCAATAACCTGGTACAAAGGATTATACCAAAGAGAACGCTGAAAAAAATAAACCGGATATCAATTTTATCCGGGTCAAGAAATTTATCCATTAAGAATATAATTATTAAAGCCACAACAATATTGGCAAGCGTATCTCCACCCACAGTAATTTCAAAATATATCAACGGTAGAAGCAACAATGTGCTTGTTCTGATCACGAGTTCTTTTTTATTAAAGGAATAACCCGGCAATAACAATAAAAATAATGCGAGTCCAAATAAACCGATAATTCTAATATCGCCCATCAGGTAAAATGGTGAATCCAGGTAATATAAAAATGGAAGATTATAAGAATATGAATTGTTGTTGTAGGGATAAATTCCGTTGCCCATATTTGTAAGCCAGTTGAAAGCTGTAAAGTATGAGATCCCCCTGTTTGAATTTACAGCAAAATCAAAAGCCAGGCTTGCTAAAATTAAGACAAGTACAACATAGACAAAGTTTTTGTTTACTATCTGCTCCTCGGGCTTAAAAATTCTATCCTGCGCATAAATAATCCCGATAAATAATACAACAAACACTATAATTAATATTATCGGGGAGAATCCTCGTGAAGATGAATAATCGATCAGAAACCTGATGTTTACAAAAAGTAAAATAAGAAGGGATATTACATTGATATAATGTTTTTTTGTAAACATATTTAGATAAAGCCTTTCAATAAAAAATCAGCGGTATTATAATGCTTAGAAGAAAAAGTTTTACATTTTTGCTTGTTTGTTCCGTGCTGGTCCTTTCATCATCAGCATTGACACAAATGAAAAATAACAAATTAAATCCCCAAACAAAATCCGGTGTTAAAATGAATAATACAATTAATGATATTTCAGTCAAAGATATGAACGGGAAAGATATAAATCTTTCAGATTACAACGGCAAGGTTTTGTTGATTGTAAACGTAGCAAGTGAATGTGGTTATACTCCACAATATGAAGGACTGGAAAAAATTTACAAAGAGTATAAAGATAAAGGGTTTGAGATACTCGGATTCCCCTGCAACGATTTCGGTGGACAGGAACCCGGAACCAATGAGGAAATAAAAAGCTTTTGTACAAGCAAATACAGCGTAACTTTTAAGCTATTCGATAAAATAAAAGTATTAGGCGATGAGAAATGTTCCCTCTATAAAAGGTTAACAAATAATGATATTACTGAAAAATCAGACATTGGATGGAACTTTGAAAAATTCTTAATCGACAGAAAAGGAAAAATAATTGCAAGATTTAAGAGTGCGGTAAAACCTGAAAGTAAGGAACTTACATCCGCAATAGAAAAAGAGTTAAATAATTAAATTATAAAAACCTTGAAGGCTTCTGAAACCTTCAAGGTAAATTTTTTAGTTCAGGTTCAGTTCATTTTTTACAAGTAGTTTCGATTCAATTACTTCCTTGTGCTCAAGTTTAAGCATGTCACCAATTCTCTTAACAAGGTTATCTTCATATTTATCTAGTTTTCCATCAAGATAAATCAGGCGCCATAAATTTTTCATTAATTTAAGCTTTTCATCCCTGGGTAAATTCTGATCAATTATTGTGGTAAATTCATAAATACTAACACTTTTTCTGATACTTTCCTTCGTTTGCTGTATTAATTCGTCAACCTCTTCTTCTCCAAGATCAAATTCTTCCTTCATCATTGAAATTATCTTTTTGTGCTCGACTTCTGTAAAATTATCATCGGCCTTTGCCATCTCAAAATATAAAGCACAGGTGGCAACCTGTAATTTTTTTTGCATCCCATATCCTGAATTTGCTCTTTCCGGGGCAGCAGTTAAAATATTTCTAAAGTACTCAAACATTATTCTCTCTGTTTTATTCTGAATTTATTCTTTTCTATTGTTCATTATACATTAAAGTAGAGAAAGTTCTCTAAATTAAAAAATAAACTTATAACTTACTTAACCATCCCCTTCTATGAATTTCCCCTTCTTAATTAAAGAAGGGGAAATAATTTAACTTTTATTTTAAATGCCCTACATCCTGCAGGCATTTTTTAATTCTCTCGAAGGTTCTCTGAATATTATGATCCAGTCCGATTGAAATTCTTACCAGTCCTTCGCTTATCCCAATCTCTTTTCTTTCTTCATCAGGAATTTCGGAAGAAGTACTATGTCCGGGTGAACTGAAAAGAGTTTTGAAATAACCGAGGCTAACTGCGAGATAACCGACTTTCTCATCCTGCATCTTAGTCATTAACTTATCTGCCATCTCGGATGTTCCAACGTCAATTGCCAGCATACCTCCGAAACCGAAGTCAGGATTTCTAAGCTTGTCCATTCTTTCGTGGAACGGGTGCGATTTTAATCCCGGATAAAACACTTTTACACCCAGTTTATCCAGGTTTTCAGCAAGGTACATTGCATTTCTGCTATGCTGCTGAATTCTTATATGCAGACTGTGAAGATTTTTAAGAATGCTTGCAGCCCTGTGACTATCGAGCACCGGTCCCATCAGCATGCTTGTTCCGCTGTTAATATCCAAAAGTTCGTGAATAAAATCGGAAGTACTGCACACACAACCTGCGACACAATCACTTGTTCCGTTGATAAATTTTGTAAGGCTGTGAATTACAATATCAGCGCCATGCTGTATCGGTGCAATTGTCAGCGGACTGAATGTGTTGTCTACAACAAGCTTTACATTTTTTTCTTTTGCTATGCTGCTCAATGCCGGAAGATCTGCTACTTCGAGCAAAGGATTACTGACTGACTCACAATAAATAACTTTTGTCTTTGAAGTTATCGCTTTTTTAACTTCTTCAACATCGTTCATATTTACAAAGTTTACAGTAATTCCAAATCTCGGCAAAAGATTTTTGAAGAATGCGTATGTACCACCGTAAATTGTGTGGCTTGAAATTACCTCGTCACCAGCGCTGCAAAGCTGAAAAATTGTAGTGCTTATTGCGCCCATTCCCGATGACATAACCTGGGCTAGTTCACTTCCTTCAAGTCTTGCCAGTGCGTCTGATAAATTTTTATTTATTGGATTCCAGTGTCTTGAATAAAGAAAGCACCCTTCAATTTCGTGATCGAAAAGTTCTTCCATTTTTTCAGGGCTCATAAAAGTATAGGTTGATGAATCGGTGATTGACGGATTTACATCTCCGTATTCGCCGAACACAAGATAGTCTTGTATGTTACTGGTAGGGTCAAAAGACATGATTTTTTCCTCCTCCGTTTGATAGTTGCTCCCCTGTAATATCACGGGGATTTTGTTACCCAAACTTACTCACGGAGGGCACATATTTCAAACCAAATGGGATAAGCGTTTTTAAAAAATAATTTTTGCGTATTGTAACGTGTTTAACTAATTTGGAAACAAAAGCTTAGGGATAAAGATGCCACAAATAATATTAATATTAGGTTTACTGATCGGTTTCGGCCATAACAGCGATAATAATTTAAAACAGCAACTCTATCAGATGCTCACAAACTGGCATCACGCTGCCGCTGTTGCAGATGCTGAGACCTATTTTGGTTACCTCGCAGAGGACGCAGTTTACATGGGGACAGATGCCACGGAATACTGGACAAAGTCAGAATTTCAGAAATGGGCGGAACCATGGTTTAAGAAGAAATCAGCGTGGACAATCTATGCGACTAAAAGAAATATTTTTATTTCTCCCGACAAAACATACGCCTGGTTCGATGAAACGTTCTTGTTGCAGGTTTCGGTCCTGCAAGAGGTTCCGGAATTTTAATAAAAACAAATGATGGCTGGAAAATAAAACATTACAACCTGTCAATGACTATTCCTAACGAAGTTTCAAAACAAGTGATGGATATTGTTAAAACGGAATTGGATAAGAAATAATTATACTGTCACGAATCTACAGTGACAGACCTGGTTATGAATAATAAAGAAGAAATAAAAGCAGAAAAAATCCGAGAAGCCTGTGCTAAGGAATTCATACGCGCTTACGAGGAAGCCGGAATAAAAGGCCTCTGCGAAGTCGGAAGAATAGAGTACGCCGTAGATGCTGTGAGGGCACTTGACCTAAAATATATTTTGGATGAATCTAAAAACACAAACAAATCATAATGTTCAAAGACCCATTTACATTGCCAGAGTTTTATTCTTTGCTAAAGGCTTCTTACTCCTTTCCTTTTAATGAGAGCTTATAGATATTGTAATAATAATAAATTTATAATCCCTTCGGATAATAATAATGCAAAAAGTTGCCGTGTTTGTGGACGTTCAAAACATCTACTACACTACTAAAGAGTTCTATAATTGCCATTTCGACTATAACGCGTTTTGGGCTAAAGCCACTTCAAACAGGAAAGTAGTGAAAGCGATTGCTTATGCAATTGATAAGGGCGATGAAAAACAGAAACAATTTCAGAATATCCTCAGGGGAATCGGATTTGAAATAAAATTAAAACCCTTTATTCAGAGAAGTGACGGTTCAGCAAAGGGAGACTGGGATGTTGGGATAACGCTTGACATTATGGAATATGCAAAGCAATCAGATGTAGTTGTGCTGGTAAGCGGAGATGGTGATTTTGATTTACTGGTAAATAAGATCAAAAATGATTTTGATGTTTCGGTTGAAGTTTATGGTGTACCTCAACTTACAGCAGATTCTTTAATTAGTACAGCATCAGTGTTTATACCGATTGAAAATGATTTACTGTTAAGAGCAAAAAAGTAATGGAAAAAGAAAACGATATTCAACCAAACAATGATCCGCTCCACGGTGTTACATTAGAGATGATTCTTAACCGTCTTGTTGATTTCTACGGCTGGGAAAAACTTGGCAGACACATCGATATTAATAGCTTTAACAACAACCCCTCGATTAAATCAAGCCTGAAATTTCTAAGAAAAACTGCCTGGGCAAGAGAAAAAGTAGAAAACTTCTATCTCTATTACGGAGATCCGCCGTGGAGGAAAGAAGATTAAGATTATGATTAAGAACAAGACTACTATTTTCTCACTTTATCATAATCTTGTTCTTACTCTTGCTTTTTCCGAACTCAGAAACACAATATTTTATTTTTTATTCTTCTCTAACAACTTCTTTGATACTTCATAAACATTTTCGGCAGTGTAACCGTAACCTTTCATTACATCTTTCAATGGAGCTGAGGCACCAAATTGTTCTATACTCATAGATTCGCCTTCTTCAGTAACATATTTTGTCCAGCCCTGGCTTACACCTGCTTCAACTGAAAGTCTCGTGCGAACTGCTTTTGGAAAAACACTTTCCTTATAATCTTCCGGTTGAGCCTCAAATAATTCCCAGCTAGGGAATGAAACCATCCTGGCTTTAATACCTTCAGAGTTAAGTTTCTCCGCTGCCTCCAGTGTAATTGAAACTTCAGAACCTGTTGCCATTAAAATGATATCAGGTGTGCCATTAGAATCTTTAAGAATATATGCACCCTTTAAAAGATTTTCCGCGGATGTATATTTTTCCTGGTCGATTACCGGCAGCTTTTGCCTTGTAAGAATAAGTGCAACCGGGCTTCCCTGATGTTCAATCGCTGCCTGCCATGCGTAAGCTGATTCATTTGCATCGGCAGGGCGTATAACCACAACCTTAGGGATCGCTCTTACTGCAGCAAGGTGTTCAACAGGCTGGTGTGTCGGGCCATCTTCACCGAGTCCGATACTGTCGTGAGTGAAGACATAAATGGGGCGAACACCGGAAAGAGCTCCCAGGCGAATTGCAGGACGCAGGTAATCTGAAAAAACAAAGAATGTAGCTCCGAAAGGAATTACTCCGCCGTACATCGCCATACCGTTAAGCATACTCGCCATTCCGTGCTCACGTATTCCGTAATGAATACTCCTGTTTTCATAATGATCTGAAGAAAGGCTACCGTAATCATCCATAAAAGTATTAGTAGAAGGGTGGAGATCTGCAGAGCCACCAAGGAATCCGGCAAGATACGGGGCAATTGCGTTAATTGTTTTACCTGAAGATGATCTTGTGGCGATTCCTTTTCCCTCATCTTTAAATAACGGCAGATGTTTTTTCCATTCATCACCAATATTTCCATTCATCAGGTCTAAAAATAATTTTCCATCTTCAGGGTATTTGATTTTGTATGATTCGAATAATTTATTCCAATCATCTTCATTTTTTTGTCCCTGTTCTTTTACTTCTTTGAAAAAACCGGAAACTTCGTCAGGTATATAAAAAGTTTTATCCTCTGGCCAGTTTAGATTTTTCTTTGTTTCCTTTACTTCGTCTTCACCAAGCGGTGAACCGTGAACTCCCGCAGTATCCTGTTTATGAGGACTGCCGTAACCGATGTGAGTATCTGTAACAATTAATGAGGGCTTGTCAGTTACTTTCTGAGCCTCCTCAAGTGCTTTCTGAAGATCATCTACTTTATTTACATCGGTAACGTGCTGAACATGCCAACCGTAGGATTTGAATCTTTCCGGAATGTCTTCTGAAAATGCGAGACTGGTTGATCCATCAATTGAGATGTGATTGTTATCGTAAAAAAAGATAATTTTTCCAAGTTTCAGATGTCCGGCAATTGACGCGGTCTCGTGGGAAATTCCTTCCATTAGATCACCATCGCTGCAAATTCCATAAATGTAATGATCAAGGATTTTTATATCGTTTTTGTTGAAAATAGCAGCTAGATGTGCTTCTGCAAGTGCCATCCCGACAGCATTAGAAATTCCCTGTCCCAGTGGCCCGGTTGTAGTTTCAACTCCGGGTGTCAATCCAAACTCGGGATGTCCCGGGGTCTTGCTTTTCCACTGCCTGAAATTTTGGAGATCATCCATCGAAACATTGTAGCCACACAAATGGAGAATTGAGTAAAGCAGCATACTTCCGTGTCCCGCAGATAGCACAAACCTGTCGCGGTTAAGCCAGCCCGGATTAGCGGGGTTATGATTCATAAATTTAGAATATAAAGTATAAGCTATAGGAGCACATCCCATAGGCATTCCCGGATGGCCTGAATTAGCTTTCTGGACTCCATCAACTGCTAAAAATCTTATCGTATTTATTGCAATATCGTCAAACTCTTTTGTCTTAATCGGCATTATCTTCTCCATCATTAAAATTTGGTATAATAAATCTAACTTCTAATATTCAAATATATTAAAAGCTATTAAAAAACTGTCATTATTTTCCTTTAAAAGATCTGGTAATTAATAATATTGTAATTTATAGGAGTATAAGTCAAGTTTCCGGCAGGTCAAAAATAAAATACCGCCCTAAAAAGAGCGGCATTCTGTTATAAAAGAAATAACAGGATGTTATAGAATTTCTACAACACCCTGCAAATACAAATGATTATTTTATTTTGTGTCCATTTGTTTCAATAATACATTAACAGCTGTTTTAAGCTGCTGATCTTCACCTTTTGCCCTGGCATCAGGTGCCTGTTTAACTATTACATCCGGGACAGCCGGGCCCCATTCCATATTTTTTTCAGTTGCTTTTACATACCAGCCACGGAAAGGCAGGCGAACAAACGATCCATCAATTAATCCTCTTCCTCCGGTGGAAATTACTGCACCGAAAGTTGGTTCACCGACAAGCTTTCCGATTCCAAGAGTTTTATAAGCATGTGAAAATATTTCAGCATTGGAGTAGCTGTTTGCGTTGCACATAGCAACAGATGGTTTTGTCCAGGCTGCGAAAGGGAGTCTCTCACCAAGAGGATAATAATCAACAAATTTCTTTTGTTCTTTATTAAGATTTTTTGCTGCCCCGCGTGGAATAGTATATGCGTGCTGCCTGTACGTAAGAACAGTCATTAAATAATCTGTTGTCCATCCACCACCATTATAACGAACGTCTATTACTAATCCCTCTTTCCCGAGCCCGCTTGCAGTTAATTCCCTTTCAAATCTTTCAAAGCTCGACCAGTTCATTCCCTGAATATGGATATAGCCGAGACGTCCATTCGAATATTTATCAGTCAGTTTTCTGTGTTCTTCAACCCATTCTTCATAGAGTTCAGATCTTAAACTGGAAGCCGGTCTAATTACAACTTCATTTGATTTTCCGTTTTTATCAGTAACACTTAACAAAGTACGTTTGTTGTTTTTATTGATCAGAAGAGCATTATAATTTGTGTTTTCATCAATTTTGTTTCCGTCTATTGCATTTATAATATCACCTGCATTCAATTTACTTTCCACTCTGTCAGCAGGTGATCCGGGAATGACATGAGTCACTTTAATACCATCATCCTCAGGGACAACTTCAATACCAAGCAACCCGGTTGTTTCCTTTTGTGTTTCAGCGCGGTCCGAACCATACATCCCCTGGTGACTAGAATTCAACTCACCAAGCATAAAATTAAAGATATATCTGAAATCATCCTGGGTTGATGCCTTAATTGCCCATGGTTCATATTTCTTTTTAAGAGCGTCCCAGTCTTTACCGTGGAAGGCAGGATCATAAAATCCGTTGTTTAAAGTACGCCACGCTTCTTCAAAAATTTGTTTTCTTTCAGTCGGATAATCAATTTTCATTTCCGCAGCATACGGCAATCTTTCCTCCTTGCTGGTTTTTATATTGATCCTGCTGAATCTTCCTCTCGGTTTGAACAGGTAAAGAAATTTTCCATCAGGATCAATCGAAACAGCATATGGACGAGCATTCCCTTTCGTGATAGCTTCCATTTTGGTTCCATCCCATTTTACGCTATGCAAATCCTGTTCTGCTTTAAAGCTCTGGTTGGAATTCCTGTTTGAAACGAAATAAAAAGTTTCACCATCTTTTGATATAGCAAGATCAGATTCATTACCCGGAAGACCGGTAACCTGAACAAGCCTGTCGTAAATGTGATCGAAATCAATTTTAATTGGTTTTACCCCGGTACTATCTTTTACTTTTTTATCATTTTTTTCCTCAGGCTGATCTTCGTCCCAGTCCTGTTTGGTTTTTTCCCAATCCTTTTTAGTCAACCAGACAAACCAAATATCATCATCTCCGTTGTTTCTGTTGGAAATAAAACCGAGCTTTTTGCCATCCATACTCCAGACTGGTGAATAATCGCCGCGGGGATGCATACTAATATCGACCGGTTTTTTTGAATTATCAGCTGCCTGTATATAAATTTCATCGTTGAATTCGAGATCAGGTAATGAGTAAGCCAGCCATTTACTGTCCGGGCTCCAGGCAATACCGGAAGGTGTTGCCCAGCCTTTTAATAATTCTTTTTCATCACTCATTTTTCCATCGGCTGATATTGATGCTGTAATAAGTTCTCCGTTGCCTCTGACATAAGCTATCTTTTTTCCGTCAGGCGAAATAACAGGACCAGATTCATCTTCATCGGTTTTCGTCAGCCTGATAGTTTCATGCTTAAGGCTTTTAAAAATATTAGATTCATTTTTATCAGCAGAACGAAGCAAATAAAGATCAAACTGTCCTTCCCGATCAGATGTAAAAATTAATGTTGTGTCACTCAACCACGCAACATTCATATCACGATATGGACTTTTAGATAGATCAACAGTCAGGCTTTTATCTTTACTGTTTTCAGTTACAAATAATTCGCCTCTTATTACGAGTGCGGTATATTTATTATTTGGTGAAACAGCATATTCGGAAGCATCGCTGGAATAATTTTTATAGACTACAGGATCAAACCTGTAATCATCCGCAACGTGAATATTAACTTTCTGAGGTGTTCCACCGTTTAATTTCATAAAATAAATATCTGTTTGTCTTTCCATCGCAAGGAAATTTCCGTCACGGCTTATACTAAAATATCTAATACCGTCATCAGTAAATTTTGTTATTTGTTCCGGCATGCCGTTAGTCATACCCTCACCATTAATTTTTAGTCTGAACACATTATATTTTCCACTTTGTGCACTTATATAATATATTGTTCCAGCATCTCCCCATTGCGGATAAAAATCCTGCCCCTCAAAACTTGTAATCTTAGAATATTTTTTAGTCTTTGTATCAAACAACCAGATATCTTTATTAGCAGGTCCTTTATAATTCTCTCTTTCTAGTCTGCAGGCACCTTTTACAAAAGCGACAAATCTTCCGCCTGGAGACATTGTTGGCATATAGCCAAGCGCGTCCAAAAATCTAACCGGTGTTCCTCCTTTTGCAGAGACTGTATAAATTTCATTGTCCCATTCTATTTCCCTATAACTTCGGGCGGTCTCAAACAACAAATTTCCATTAGCAGTCCAGTCACTTAATCCATCATTTCCGGAGAAGTAGGTTAATCGATTTGGATTACCTCCACTTGAAGGAATTGTAAAAATATCATTGTTGCCGTATCGGTTACTTGAAAAAGCGATCATCTTATCATCAGGACTCCATTTTGAAATTCCATCATATGCCTCGTGAATTGTAAGACGCGTTGCATTTCCGCCGGTTGACGGAACAAGCCAGATATCGCCCTGGAAAGAAAAAGCAATTTGAGTACCATTAGAATTAAGAGCTGGATAGCGAACGAAAGGTGAATTATCCTGTGCAAAAACATTAAGTGAAAGCAGGGTGGAAAAGAAAAAAATAAACGTGAGAAACCTCTTCATTATTACTCCTCTGATTTTATTGTGGCTATATATTAAAATGTCTGGTTCTTGTTTATCAAAACCTGAATATACTATTTTTGCTCAATTTCGAAAGAAAAATTGAAGGAGTGGCAAATAAAAAGGATAAATAGGCTATTTTTTGTTGGTTTTATGATTTCATTTTTATCCTAAATTATATATTTTCATTCTATTATTACAAACCTATGAGGGGAATCATATGGACAACACTTATCTGAATAACCGGGAATTATACAGATTACCCTGGACACTGCCGGATAATGCAATCTCCTGGTTAGAACCTACTTCACTTTGCAATCTTGCCTGCGATGGCTGTTATCGTGAAAATGAAAAAGACTCGCATAAATCTTTCGAAGATGTAAAAAAAGAACTTGATGTTTTTCAACGATACAGAAACACTGACTGTATATCTATCGCTGGTGGTGATCCTCTTCTATATCCTGATATAGTTGAACTGATAAAAGAAATAAAAGGTCGGGGACTAAAACCAATTATCAATACAAATGGAAAAGCGCTCACAAAAGAATTATTGATCGAATTAAAACAAGCCGGCGTTTACGGATTTACATTTCACGTAGACAGCAAACAAGGACGCGGTGGCGAGTGGAAAGGGAAAAATGAAATAGAGCTAAATGAACTGAGACTTCACTATGCACAGATGCTTGCTGATGCAGGAAATATTTCCTGCTCATTCAATTCTACTGTTTATGAGGACACCCTGCAATATGTTCCTGAATTGGTAGACTGGGCCGCAAAACATATTGATATAGTACAAACTATGGTGTTTATTGCTTTCAGACATGTGGTTCCACAAATGACTTTCGATTGGTTTGCCGGTGGACAAAAAATTGACTGGCAAAACATAATGTACCACTCAGATACAAAAAGAAAAGTAGATATTTTATCCACTGATGTTCTAAAAAAAGTCAGAGAAAAATTTCCTGAATTTACGCCTGCTGCTTATTTAAACGGAACCGAAGATGCTGGTTCATTTAAATGGCTATTAACTGAAAGAGTAGGTACAAAAAATAAAATTTACGGATACCTTGGCCCGAAATTAATGGAAATCATGATGGCCGGGCATCATTTTTTTAAAGGCACTTATATTTCTTACGCCTCCCCAAAATTAACGAGAAAAGGAAGAACAACATTGCTATTGCTCTCACCTTTTGAAAAGAGCGTAAGGAAAGCGGCTAAAAACATGCTGAAAAATCCATTCCGATTATTTAAGAAAGCGCATATGCAATCCGTATTATTTATTCAGCCTGTAGATTTCCTGCAGAGCGGTGAGCAAAGTATGTGCGATGGATGCCCAGATATCACAGTCCACGATGGCAGGCTGGTTTGGTCCTGCAGGTTAGAAGAGCAGAAAAAATTCAGAACTTTTTTAAGGTCTGTTCCGCAAAAGTAAATTCCATTTATTTTAAGCCCGGTTTATTACCGGGCTTTTTTATTTCACTATTTATGATCATCTTTTTATAAATTGATTTTATTAAAACGTTGAAATCTATTTATGGCCTTAAAACTTACCACAAAGTTGATTATTGCAGCCTTTTTTTTGATTGTAATAATTATACTTGGTCTTTCGACCGGAGTTTTTAATTTTTCAGTAATTAAAAATTCGGATGTTTCAGAACACAGACTGGTACTTCAAAGAATTGAAGATATTGGAAACCTGGAACTTGTGCGGTATAATTTTAATGATGTTGTTGAGGAATCAGTTATCAGAAAATTATTTGATATTGATAACCTTGCACCTGACAGCAAAGTACTTGTAATTGTTAATGGAGAAGCTACCGCGTGTGTAAATCTGAAGGAAGTGACAAAGAACGATATCAAAACTGAAGGTGATGATATTATTATAACATTGCCAACACCGGTGATTTGTTATACAAAAATAAATCATGACAGATCAAAAATTTATGACGCCAATTTTACAGCGAGAATTTTTAATCCTGAGTTGATTGATAAAGCATACAAGCAGGGAGAGATAAAAATTAAAGACGAAGCTATTAAACTGGGTATACTAGAGCAGGCCAAAAAAAATGCAAGAAAATTATTAGGCCCGTTTTTAGGCGGGATTACCCGAAAAAATATTAAAATAGAATTTAAGGTCCCTTAATAACAAAAAGAATAAGCTCAGATTTTATAAATTGGTGGATTTTGTTTACCATCAATATTTCTTGCGCTCAATCCGGAACCCGGATACGGTCCGGCTGCACGTCCCCCACTTTCAACTGTCTGATCAACTTTAAGCTTTTCCCTTATTTTTTGATATCTCTGAAGTATAATCTGATGCTTTGAAATTTCATCCTGAAGTTTCTTCTTAATTGAAATTAACTTGTTAATTTCATTTTTCTGATTTTCCTGTTCCATTTTAATATTGCTCAGAGAGGTCTGCAGATCGAGCAACTCCTTCATTGAATCAGAAACCTGATTCCTTACATCTTGTAACTGCTTATCGTATTCATTCATCTCTTCTTCAAGTTTTTTCCTTCTCTCATCTGATTTATTATATCCATTTAACATATTGTTAAATAGTTCCTTCATTTCATGGCTAAGACTATCTCTCTTTTTCTGCAACAAATCAGTTTCAAATCTTATATCATTGTTAAAGCTCTTCCTATCATTTGCTTCTTCAATAACCTTTAGAAGGTCACCTTTAAGCATTTCTTTTTGCGAACCCAGACTATGCAATAATTCTTCGACGGTCTCAAGTTCAGTTTTTCGCATATTTAAAACCCGTTCACTTTCTTCAAGGGCCGATATTTTCTCAAACAATGCCTGGTCCCTGTCATCTATATCCTTTTCTTTCTTAAGAACAATTTGCTCTAGCACGCTGCGTTTCTTATTTATTTCATTTAATTCCTTACTGTATCTTTGAAACATTTTCGAAAACCTAGTTTCAAGTTCAGAGTTGCTTTGTTCAATTTCACTTTTCCTTTTTTCAAGTAACGGCAGAAGCTCTTTCAATTTATTATTTTGCACCGACATTTTATCTGCGGTTTCTTTCTCAGATTTTATTTGAGCTTGTATTTCCTGTTTCATCTGTTCAAAAGCATTTACCTCTTCCCTAGTCTCAGCATTTCTTCTTTCAAGTTCCATAAGTTCGCTATTCAGATTCGATAACTTCTTCGCTTTTATTCCAATAGATTGATCAATTTCATAAAGTTCTTTTGCTTTATTATTGAATTCTTCTAATACCCGGTTTCTTTCTTCATAGGCATTACTAAGAGCAGCCCTTTCTTCATTTCTTTCATTTAGCTTGTTTTCAATTTCTCCTAATGCCTGTTTTTTCTTATTCTCCTCAATTGTCAGGGTTTCTATTTTCTTTTTGTACTGTTCTTCTTCTTCCTTTAATCTTAATTCTTTTTGTTGTAGAAATGAAAGTGCAGCTTCTTTTGCTTCTATCTCTCTGTCCAGTTCACTTTGCTTTTCAATTAACTTCAGACCACGGTCTTCAAGATCCTTTACTTCCTGTTCTTTTAACCTGATCCTTTGATTCAATTCGTCTTCATGCTGACTTAGATCTTTAATCTTTGGGTTCAATTCTGAAATATTTTTTTCTATTTCAGAGTATCTGAGTTTTAGCTGTTCTACCTCCTGCTGCTTTTCAATTAGAGAGGTTTCAAGTTCCTGATTGCTTTCCTGTTGATTAAGTTGGTTTGCCAGAGATTTTTCAATTTCATTAATTTGTTCTGTGTATTCAGTAATTTTTTGCTGGAGTTCACTTTTTGTGAAATTGAGTTCATCTATGGTTTCGTTCAACTCATCAAGTTGATTCTTTTTTTGCTCGGCTTCTAATTTTATTTCTTCAATATTTGATTTAAGAGTTAATCTCTCTTCATTTACCTTGTTTTCAATTTCCCTCAATGCCCGTTTTTTCTTATTCTCCTCAATCGTCAGAGTTTCTATTTTCTTTTTGTACTGTTTTTCTTCTTCCTTTAATCTTAATTCTTCTCGTTGGAGAAATGAAAGTGTATCTTCTTTTGCTTCTATCTCTCTATCCAGTTCACTTTGCTTTTCGATTAATTTCAGACCGCGGTCTTCAATATCCTTTACTTCCTTTTCTTTTATTCTGATCCTTTGACTCAATTCGTCTTCATGCTGGCTTAGATCTTTAATCTTTGAGTTCAATTCTGAAATATTTTCTTCTATTTCAGAGTATCTGAGTTTTAACTCTTCTGCCTCTTGCTGCTTTTCAATTAGAGAGGTTTCAAGTTCCTGATTGCTTTTCTGCTGATTGAATTGTTGGTTTGCCAGAGATTCTTCAATTTCAGTAATTTGTTCTGTGTATTCAGTAATTTTTTGCTGGAGTTCACTTTTTGTGAAATTAAGTTCATCTATAGTTTTGTTTAACTCATCAAGTTGATTCTTTTTTTGCTCAGATTCTGATTTTATTTCTTTAATATTTGATTTAACAGTAAATTTTTCTTCATTTACCTGGCGAATTTCAGTTTTAAGTCTTTTCAAAGATTCTTCCAGTCTTTTTTGGCGCTCTTCCCTTTCATGCATAAAATGAAATTTGGTCTTTAACTCTTCATTTTCAGACCTGAGTTGTTCCAATTCTTTAGACCTAAAGATTCCCATTTCCATCTCCTAATTAACTAGTTTCTTATATGTAAATTCAACACTCAAAGATATAATATTTTATTAAGTTAGCTAATCACAATTTAAGTATCAAATGAATAATCATCGATTTTTGCTCATTTTTGTAAGAAAAAGGATAATTGAATGGCAAAATTCAGGCAAATCATTCGGTCCCCTGCTTGAGATCATATTTCTGTCAACCACTACACTTTTATTCGCCCAAACTGCACCCGCATTAGTAAGATCGTCTTTAATTCCGGGAGTAGAAGTAGTTTTGTATCCCTTCATAATACCTGCTGAAATAGGAATCCAGCCAGCATGACAAATGTGTGCAATTAATTTATTTGATTTTTGAAATCCTTTTACCAATTGTTTTACTTTCTTAATTCTTCTGAGCTTATCGGGGGGCAAAACCTCCCGGAATAATAATAGCATTAAAATTTTTATCACTAACTTTTTCTATAGCAATATCAGATTTACAAGGATAACCATGCTTACCTGAATAAACTTTTTCTTTCTTAGGTCCCGCTACAATCACTTCCGCACCTTCTTCAATCAATCTTAATTTGGGATACCATAATTCAAGATCTTCATAAAGATCGTCAACAAACATTAATATTCTAACACCTTTTAAGGATTTCATAAATCTGTTTCTCCTAAATTTCACCTTCTCTATATTTTTTTCTCCACAATATTTTTTCCATTTGTCTCTCAATTATTAATCCGGCAAGTGCCTCCGGAATATAATCTCTGTTTTTCCCCGAAAATAAATCGTGCAGTTTTTTTTCGTTAACATCTATACGGTATAATGCATTCAAGAGTTTTTCATAATCACGGTCCAACATTTCAGCAATCTTTTCAGACAGATATTTTTTTAGTTCATCCAGTGAGTGTAAAATATTATTATCGGGTAATGTCTCAATTCCGATTTTATTCATGTCCTTTGAAATGAATTCTATCATTTCTCTGACCTCTTCTTTTTTTTTCTCACTCATTTATCTGCCCTCCTGCCATGAACAAAGATTTTTTCAGTTTTTTAGTCTGAAGTAAAAACACCAGCCTGTAAGACAAATATGCAAAGAATGGTGCCGCCACAACGTCAATTGCATAATGCACATGCTGAAGCAAAAGACTTACACCAACAACAAGAGTTAGTACTAAAAATAATTTATTGTATAGCTTATTTTCAACAACAAGGTAAAGCATAAATATTGTTGCAGTATGTCCTGAAAAAAATAAATCCTTGGTTAAGATTTTACCCGATCCAAAATTCTGAACTAAAGGATCGTTCAAAGGAATCATTCCCACAGGTGGGTTTAATGGAAGCAAGAACATCATCATCACTCTTATTAATAAAAGCAGGCTATAGGCTTGCAGTGCAAATATTAATGTTTTAGGATTTTGAGAAAGATAAATTATTCCAAGAACAACTGATAAATAAATTATGATAAATGTTAGCCACGTTAAATCAATAGGCTTAAAGAAATGAAGAATAGGATCTGCTAAAGTAATCCCGGTCCGGCTTTCATTATAATTGAGAAAGAGGGTAAAGCAGGACAAAACAATTGCAAAGACAATCGATGTAATAATTACTTCATTTCGGAAATATTTATCCTGGAGAAATTCTTTCCACTTCATATTTATTAATATTAGTTATACTTTTTTGTGTTCACAGAATTCTGTGAGGACACCAAAAGTTGATTTGGGATGTAAAAATGCAACCTGAAAACATTCCGCACCGGTTACAGGATTTTTATTTATCAGCTGGATCCCCTTAGATTCTGCTTCATTCAACGATTTTTCAATTTCATTTACTGCAAAAGCAATATGGTGAACACCCTCGCCTTTTTTTTCAATAAATTTACCAACCGGACTATCAGTATCTGTTGCTTCAAGTAATTCTATTTTAGTTTCGCCAACTTTAAAAAAGGCCGTTTTAACTTTTTGTTCTTTTACTTCTTCAATTCTGTAACATTTAAAGCCTAATACATTTTCATAATATTTAATAGCTTCATCCAGGTTTTTTACTGCAATCCCAATATGTTCAATGTGTGTTATATCCATTTTAATTCCTGTTTAGATTACCACAGTTTCTTTATACTCACCAAAGACTTCCCTCATTGCGTTGCAAATTTCACCTACTCCGCAATAAGCTTTCACAGCATTTAGAATAAAAGGTATCAGGTTTTCTTCAGTCCTGCATGCTTTTTTTAGTTCTTCCAGTTTGTTTTTAACATCTTCCGGATTTCTTTCTGCCCGAACTTTATTTAAGAAATTAATTTGTTCATCCTGAATTTTCTGATCAATTTTCAGAAGATCTATTTTTTCATTCTCTTCAGACTGAAATTTATTTACTCCGACTACTATTTTATTTCCACTCTCAAGTTGCTTCTCAAATTCATAGGCAGCATTTTGAATCTCTGTTTGAACATACCCGCTTTCAATTGCTGGAATCATTCCGCCCAAAGAATCAATTTTAGTTATGTATTCTTCTGCTTCCTTTTCAATAAGATCGGTGATTGACTCAACATAGTACGATCCGGCTAACGGATCTATTGTATTTGTTACACCACTTTCGTAAGCGACTATTTGCTGAGTCCTTAATGCAGTCCGGACAGAATTTTCAGTCGGTAGCGCAAGTGCCTCATCTTTAGAATTAGTATGCAGGCTTTGCGTTCCTCCCATTACTGCCGCCAGTGTTTGCACTGTAACACGCGCAATATTATTATCAACCTGTTGAGCTGTAAGAGTTGATCCGGCAGTCTGTGTATGAAATCTTAACATCATTGAGCGTTCTTTTTTTGCATTAAATCGTTCCTTCATAATTTTTGCCCAGAGTCTTCTGGCTGCACGGAATTTTGCAACTTCTTCGAGCAAATCATTATGAGAGTTAAAAAAGAAAGAAAGCTGCCCGGCAAAATCATCGACATCTAATCCTGCTTTTAGTGCAGCAGCAACATAGGCAATACCGTTTGCAAGAGTGAATCCAACTTCCTGGCCTGCAGTAGATCCCGCCTCCCTGATATGATAACCAGAAATTGAAATTGTATTCCACCTAGGAACTTCTTTTTTGCAGTATTCAAATATGTTAGTGATTAGCCTCATAGAAGCTTTTGGCGGATAAATATAAGTGCCGCGGGCAATGTATTCTTTCAATATATCATTCTGTACAGTTCCGCTTATTTTATCTTTTGATACACCCTGTTTTTCAGCAACGGCAATATACATTGCCAGCAAAACTGAAGCAGAAGCATTGATAGTCATCGAAGTAGATATTTTATCGAGTGGGATTTTATCGAACAATATTTCCATATCAGCAAGAGTATCAATCGCTACGCCAACTTTTCCAACTTCACCATAAGCAATTGGATCATCGCTATCATACCCTATCTGCGTAGGTAAATCAAAGGCTACAGATAAACCGGATGTACCCTGCTCCAGCAAATACCTGTATCTTTTATTTGATTCTTTTGCAGATCCAAATCCGGCATATTGACGCATTGTCCATAATTTTCCCCTATACATTGTGGGCTGAATTCCCCTTGTATAAGGGAAAACTCCCGGGTAACCTACTCGCTCAACATAGTTTTCGTCCTTAGTCTTATCCGGATAATATAACGGCTTAATTTCCGTAAACGATGCTGTAGTAAATT
The DNA here is from genome assembly GCA_963783855.1 of uncultured Bacteroidota bacterium. GTDB lineage: Bacteria > Bacteroidota > Ignavibacteria > Ignavibacteriales > Ignavibacteriaceae > JAKAGZ01. The sequence goes on along the minus strand of CAWAPE010000007.1, from coordinate 107,436 downwards.
TTTCCCGTCGCTCTGGTCTTTTTTCTATTGCTTTCTGATAACGGTTCTTCTCCCAGTCGTCAAAAGCTTGCTGAACTTTTGCCTTTAACTCCATAACGCTCCTTGAGGGAAATCTCAATTAATAAACAAAGTACTTTAATATTACTGCAATGAATTTATTAAAAATACAGGAATTAGGATATGTTTAATTAAAAAATGCTCTTACACGCGCAGATTATCCGGGCACTACATCCTGGAGAGCTTTTACCAGCTCATATTTTGAAAATGGTTTAACAAGAAACTTGCTTGCCCCTGCCTCATAAAAATCATTAATTTTACCTTCCATAAATTCACTTGAAAGAATAATAATCGGTCGTTTGAACGGGTCTATTCTTTTAATGTCTCTGCAAATTATCATGCTTTGTTCCCACCGATTGGGATTAACATCAAACATAATTACAGAAAAATGTTCTTTGTGCAAAAATTCAAGTTTAAAGTCTCTGAAATTATAAACCTCAATTAAGTGTGATTTTTTCAGAAATGCGATTATTAATTCGTGCGATTCACCAGAATCATCAAGCATCAATATTTTCCCCTGAGAGCTTGCGGGGAAGGTTTCAATTTGATTCCCTTTTAATGATGAATTTTGCGAAAGCGGAAGTGTGAAAGTAAATGTTGAGCCCACACCTTTAATACTATCAACTAATAAAGCGCCGCCCATTTTTTCCACAAATCTTTTTGAAAGAGCTAGGCCGAGACCATTTCCTTCATAATTTCTCCCGATATTCAGATCTTCCTGGCTAAATGGTCTGAATAAATGGTCCAAATATTCTGTGGATATTCCTACTCCCGAATCTTTTATCTTACACAACACCAAATCTTTATCTTCAATTAAATTAGTTTCAATTTCAATAAATCCCTGTCTAGTAAACTTCACAGCATTATTTAAAAGATTGTTGATAGTATTTTCAATACACTGTACATCAACATCTACATAAATTTTATCTTCATTAAATTGAGCTTTGATATCTAATTTCTTCGCATCTGCATCTTTTCTTATTGTATCAATAGAATTTCTGAGTATTGAAACCAGATTTGCAGTCTCAATATTCATATTGTAAGTGCCTGCTTCAAGCTGAGCAAATTCCAGCATCTGTGTTATACTTCTGAAAAGTCTCTCACTTCCGCTGTGAAGATTATCAAGATAAATTTTATCCTCGTCTTCAAGCTTGTCTTTCATACTTTCCCGAATAAGGGAAGAATAACCCAAAATAATATTTAACGGTGTTCTAAGTTCATGAGAGAGAACATTAAGGAATGTATTTTTTAATCTTTCAGCTTCTTTATTGGCATCTCTTGCTTTCTTCACCTCTTCTTCAGCAAGATAAATTTCAGTTTGATCTTCATGCAGAAATGCGATGTAATTTGTATCTTCAAGTGAAATGTGAAATAACTTTGTCCTGAAAATAGGGACTGTTATATTTTTAGACCGCAGCAAGTAGTCAGAGTAATTTTCAACAAATTTAGATTCTTTTGTCTTAAATATTTTTTTAATTAGTTCAGCTATACCATTTCTCTTAAGTTCAATATCTGTAAAAACTGAATACTCAATCAATTCGGATAAGGAATACTCCCACTGCAGGTTAAATGCCTGGTTTAAATAGACAATTTTACCGCTTTCATCTATTACCTTTATCGGGAAATAAATTGATTCATAAAATTTTCTAAAATATTTGTCGGGAGTTTCGCTCATGTTTAATTAAGTGGTAATGAAAATTGAATAGAGGCACCTTTTTCTTTATTTAAGACTTTTATTTTCCCATTATGCCTGTCAATTATACTTTTGCAAAGGAAAAGTCCATAGCTGCTTTTATCTGTGGACAATATTTGTGAAAAAAAGCTCGTCATTTCAGGGGGGAATCCCGGGCCATTATCTTCAACTATTACGGAATTCACACCTTCGTCCTGAAAACTTTTAACAACTATTTCAGCATCAGGTTTTGCATCGGCTGAATTTGTAAACAGGTGAACTAATACGTGCTGAATTTGTTCAGAATCATATTTGCAAAGCGGGATTGTATTAAATTCAGTTTTGAAAACAATCTTGCTGAATTTTTTCATCGGCGCTATATATTTAATTACTGACTGAATAGTTCTGTTTAAATCTGCGCTATCTTTATTCAAAGTTGTTACAGCCGTTTCTGAAAGAACCTGGGCATATTTTTGAATGTTCCTGATGCTATCAATTGCAACTTTTGATTTTAACTTAAGCCTGTCAAAAAATATTGAATCTGAAAATGCTTTTTTTGATTCCAGTTCCTTTTGAGTTTTTTCGATTGTTCTCATTAGGGATTCCGTTTCCAGTAATGCAAGATGAACAAGTCCTTGCAATGATTGCCCGATTTCTGAATCTAGACTGGATTTTAATGTTTTTCTTTCAGCCTGGATAAGTTGAATGTTGGCTTCATTTAATGCGTTGTATGCTTCCTGTTGCCCTGCATATAATTGTGCATTCCTGATAGCTGTTGCTGCCTGTCCTGCCAGTATTTCAAAAGTATCTGTAATTTCTTTTAATTTAATTTTGTGAAGATGTTTGCTATCCACATAAATGACACCAATTTTCTTATCATCAGTAATCAGGCAGGAGCATAAAATAGTTTGAAGTTCAAGTCTTAAAATACTTTTACTGGGATCATAATTTGTATCGCTCTGGGCACCTTCAATAAACTTAGATTGACCGGAATCAAATACTTCACGCACTACAGAAGTACTTATATTGAACATTCCTTCAGCTAAATTTTCACCCTCGGAATTAAGTCCAAGTTTAAATTCCAGCTTTCCCTTAGAATTCTTAAGTACGATAAATCCCCGCTCAGAGCCTGTAATGGAAATAGCATTTTTTACTACTAAATCAAGGATATCATCAAGCTGTAGTGTTTTATTGATTTTATCAACAACACTCAGAATAACTTCCAGATTTTTGAGCTTTTCAGAAGATTCTCCTTTAATAAAGGAAGTCTTATCTTCGTTGTCTATTTTTTTCTTAAATTCTGAAAATTTCATTTTAGTGAAATTTAATAATAGTGAGTTTTAACTGAATTAATATAAGGTATTCAAACTAAATTAAAAACCTTATGGTTAGATGGCAAGTAGGTCTAAAACTAGATATAAGAGCAAGAATAAATGTCTATTTTGACATCAAAGACTGAATTTTATTAACCATTTGGGGTGCTTTTTGCTTTCTATAATAATTGAGTGCAAATTTCAAATGTTTTTCAGCCTCGTCTTTCTTATTCAATTCGATATAAAGCACTCCAAGTTCATATGAAGTCTCTGCCTGATTTAGAATATTTTCAAGTTCTTCATTAATCCTGAGACTAGAAAGAAGGTAGTTCTCTGCACCTTTGAAGTTCTTAATTTTTCTTCCAATTATCCCCTTTATCTTATAAATATCTGCAATTGACAGCCTATCATTTAATTTAAAGCAAATCTCCATTGATTTGTCTGCAAAAGCATTTGCAAGAGGAAAATCTTCAAGTTGTGTATATATAAAGGCCTTACTTAAATATGAAAGTGCAAGCGTCGGCAAATACCCGGCTTTCAAGGACGAAGAAATGCTCAAGTCAAATTCCCCCAGCGCAGCTTGGTATTCTTGTTTTTCAGTAAATAACATGCCGAGGTTATGTCTTACTTCAGTAATTCTTCTGAAGTCTTGCAGCTGCTCAAATTTTATCAACGCTCTTTGGTAATACATAAAAGCGCTATCGTAATCACCCTGAATATTATTTAATATTCCAAGGTTAATTTCCAGCATTCCAATAAGAGCAACATCTTTTTTCTTACTTAGATAAGCAAAACTTTTTTCAAAATGCTTATTAGCTTTTTTTAGATCTCCCCTATCGCCAGCAATGGTTCCAAGCAGATTTTCGCATCTGAATTTTCCCTTATAATCTTTTTGTTTCTCAAATAATTTATTTGCTTTATTTATGAAAGAAATACTTTTTTCCCATTCTGCCTGCCTACTTGCAATATCCCCTAACGAAAGCAAAGAATATGCTGTAATATTTTCCTTTTGGGGGTCATTATTTATAAGACTAAGAACATGATTATAAATCTCAGAAGCTGTCCCAAGCTCGCCTTGAGAGATCGAAACTTCTCCAAGAGAGAGCTGCAATTCAATAAACTTTTGATTTTCCAGCCTAGTTTCTGCAAAAGTTATTAAAAAATTCACATTTGTGTGATAATTCTGAGAGGAAGCAATTTCCGAATCCAATTGGTTCTTTGTTGGCTTATTCAGTGATGATTTAAATGGCTTCTTTGGAATAGAGTTTAGTGTGAGCATTTTTTTGTACTCGGAAATTTGATCCGGTCCAAAATAACTCTGTAATAATTTGTCTATTATGTTAACTATTGTTGGCACTTATATTTAGCATTTTTGAGTATTTAAATATAGTAGTTTTTACTACGTAGACAAAGCATAGTTAATAAAACATCAAAATAAACGATAAAAGGCTAATTTCATCTATTACTGTACAAATCTATAATTAATTTTTCAATATTTTGTATGATAAGAACCACTCCCAAGAGTGTCCAGCTTCATACCAGGCTTTTGCTATTCCAAAAGATAAAGTAGACTCGAGATTAAACCAATGTTTAAATACAAAATTGACCTGTCCGCCAATATCTACCCAAGGGTGCATTCTATCAGTTTTTGTCACCAGCGCAGAACTATACAATGACATATCAATATAATTAAGATAGTTTTGGCCAAGCCCCAGATTACCAATCCTAATGGGGGGTAAATTATTTTCCACTAATATTTTTGCAAACTGATCCGTGGTTAAGCTATAAATCGGAATACCTGGAAACCTAAACAAATCGCGGTATTGCTTAACTTCAATATCTTCAACAGCTCGGTTACCAAATCCTCCGAAAAAATAATGAGCCTGCAAAAGTTTATCATTTTTCTTATTGTAACCTGCACCAATTTTAAAATGAAAAATATTATGAGGAATTATCCAGCTTGAATAATTATCCCATTCAATATGTGCTTCCCCGGCAATCTCGGGGTTTTTATAGTTTGAAGTAAATGAATTTATTGTAATATTAAATTCATTTCCGCTTTCATAATCAACACTACCAATGCTTCTTCTTAAATTTTTAGAATTAATATTGGTTGATATTGTAAAAAAGTCCGGTTGTGAGACCTTTATTAAGTTATCATTAATTGATTTAACACCTGAATAAAAGTCCACTTCTGTTTTTTGCATTACTTTATGTGGATTATCGTACAGCCAGTAATGCGTATTAGCGAGGGTAACCTTTGTTCCTATCATCCCACGTTTTCTTTCATTAAATAAATCAAAGAAATCAGAAGCATTATAATCTATAGTTAGCTGAAATCTTTTTTTGTAATCATATTTAAACCTGAGATGAAGGCGCGGGTCTATGCTATTTTTGATAAATGGTGAAATACCAAATTCTAAAGTAATATCATTATCTATCAAAGGATCAGAAATTCTGGAAAAAAAGCCAACAACTTTCTGGGACTGAAAACCTGTAAGTACTGGAATAAATGTCAAAATTTTTAGACTTCCAAGGGAATTATATCTTTTCTCGTTTGAAGCATTTAACTTATATTTTGAATTATTAGCCGGCTCTAATGCCCACTTTAAAACCTGTGGATTCTTTTTTATTACCTCCTGCCCAAGATAATTAGTCGCAGGTAAATGAATAGCTGGTCCATTCTCGATCATAACCGGTAAAAATCCTTTTTCTGAAAATTCAAAGGCAAATAGTGAGTCAGCTGAAATATAAATAGGGTGAAATAATCCCCTCACTGTGTTGCTTAACGCAGTTAATTGATTTGTTGCCAAATTGATACTATATACATTAGAAACACCGTTTGTATATGCATTCCAGTATATTATGCTATTTTCAGCATTCCAAGCGGGATTTTCAGGTGTGCCATTTTCGGTTATTGTTTTATATTGAAATGCACCACCTTTCTTCAAGTCTTCCAGTTCGACCATTATTAACGACTGCTGCCCAGATGCCCTGTGTAATACTGCTGCTAATAATTTACCATTGGGGCTGACGGATAGGTCAAATATTTCATCGCCAATATCAAAGCCAACAACAGGCACTATATTGGTGTATGGGTATGGGGAATATACAAGTGTCATTTTGCCATCAGAATGACGTACGCCCCACAATTCATGTGTCTGTGGTGAAACAGTTAAATCACCTATCCGGAAATCGGGAAATAGCTCCTTTGATCCTCCAGTTTTCACATTTAGTACCCACACATCCCTGAATAACTGGTTGTTATTCGTAGTATAAAAAAACAGTCCTTTATTTTCGTCAAATGCAGTAGAAGAAACTCCTATCAGGCTTGGTGTAGGAAGTGTTCCAATTTCTTCGGTTCGCTTATTATTAAGACTTAATTTCATTATGCCGGCTAGTTTATCAGGATGATGCCTTCCAAAATATATCTTGTTATGCAAGTCATCAAAGTGCGGTTCAGTAACCCATCCGAGCGGCTCAGTAGTTAAATATCTTAAAGGAGTTAGTGGAAACGACTTTATTTTTTCTATATTTTTTTTCTGAAAATTCTTTTCATAAACTATAAAGTCATTCCATGCTTCTGATAAACTGATACCAAATATTTTTTTAAATTTAGAAAGGAACCCTGAATAAAAATCATCTGGATCAGCTTTGTACCATTTTATTAAATCTTCTGCACCATATCTGATAGAAATGTAAGAGGCAAATCTTGTCCCATACAAATAATAAAGTGATTCAAGTAAAAATGATTTACTGCTATACTTTGTATCCAGCGAAAGATAGGTTGGAAAATCGGCACTATCTTCAACCATGGTTCTAAAATACATTTCATCAAAATTTCCAAGTGACCTCCCAAATCCACCACTTAACCAGGTTTCCATAAAAACAGCAATACCTTCCTGGTGCCACCTTGGGGAGTACCGGTTATAACTAGTCAACAGGCTGTAAAATACTGAAAGAGGTTGCGTCTTTTCCGGTTGTACTTTTGAAAAGACCGATCTGAATACCTGCTCAACTTTACTTGCATCATCATCTACAACCACATGTACTAATTCGTGGCTCAGCACCCATTGAAATCTCTCATTATAAGGTATATTCTCATACCCCGGTTCAAAAGGTTCAATTTCCATTCTTATGAAGTTTTCAGGAACTGTCGAAGCTGATGAAAAGCCATAGTCATATGCGTCATAGGGGTTGATAACAATTTTTTCTGAGGGAGTGTATTTAAATAGCTTCATTAAATGATTAAGAGAATTCTCACCGGAGGCTAAAAGTTGTGGCACTAATGATGAGTCAATTTGCCTGTAAATTACCTTAAAATGTTTACTTTCAGCTTCGTACCAAGCTGATTGTGAAAAGGCTCTGGATACAAAGAAAACTAAAAAAAAGAATAAAAAATAGATTGGAAATCGGATTGTAAAATTTGATTTCTTTTTATGGAGAAGAGGCTTCAATTTTTCACAAAAATCATTAATAATAAAAAAGTCCCGCCTAAGCGAGACTTTAATTTACAAATATTTCTTAATTAAATATATCGATTTTTCTCATGTTTCTTTTATTAACATGAGCAACCAATTTCATTATTATAACTGTGAACTAGATGTTGACCAGCCGTAGCGGGTTCCTAATTCGGATAGCTGTGAACTAGATGTTGACCAGCCGTAGCGGGTTCCTAATTCGGATAGCTGTGAATTAGATGTTGACCAGCCGTAGCGGGTTCCTAATTCGGATAGCTGTGAATTAGATGTTGACCAGCCGTAGCGGGTTCCTAATTCGGATAGCTGTGAATTAGATGTTGACCAGCCGTAGCGGGTTCCTAATTCGGATAGCTGTGAATTAGATGTTGACCAGCCGTAGCGGGTTCCTAATTCGGATAGCTGTGAATTAGATGTTGACCAGCCGTAGCGGGTTCCTAATTCGGATAGCTGTGAACTAGATGTTGACCAGCCGTAGCGGGTTCCTAATTCGGATAGCTGTGAACTAGATGTTGACCAGCCGTAGCGGGTTCCTAATTCGGATAGCTGTGAACTAGATGTTGACCAGCCGTAGCGGGTTCCTAATTCGGATAGCTGTGAACTAGATGTTGACCAGCCGTAGCGGGTTCCTAATTCGGATAGCTGTGAACTAGATGTTGACCAGCCGTAGCGGGTTCCTAATTCGGATAGCTGTGAATTAGATGTTGACCAGCCGTAGCGGGTTCCTAATTCGGATAGCTGTGAAGAAGAATTGTTCACAAAAACACTTGCATTAATTTCGCTGGCAACATTGATTATTCACTTCAGTAGCTCTTGAAGTATTCAATGAAGCAGCTTCATTAGAAGCGCGGAATCTCGAAGCTGTTTCTACGTTAGATGGAGTCTGAGCAACTCCCGCCACGCTAATAAATAAAACAGCCAAAATGAAAAGAGATGCCGAAGAAAATAATTTTTGGCACATAACTCACCCTATAAGAAAATAGAAAATATTTTTAAGCAAGTCATTAGTTGCAAGAGCTATGCCATGGGGTAAAAGGTGTGTTTATTGTAATTTTTAAAATAAAAAGGGCGTATTTCGGTAATAATTACCGAAAACGCCAAGTAAATTTGGGTGAGTTGCAACAATTCGTTACAATTTTAAGGCAAATTCTTTGAATATTAAAGATATTACAAAGTTTTCTTATATGTTGTTCGAAAATACTGTCTGCTTAAAAGTGCTAAAAATTATTTTATTAATTTCTATTTTCTGCAATGAATTATACAATAGTCATACCAGAGAAGTGCAATTCAATTAGCTTGAAAAACTGCTGTTTTCAAGCATTTTACATTTTGGGGAAATTCATTTTGTGATTAATTTTGAGAAGTTGTAATAATTTGAGACAATTATTTTATAATTCGGTCAAGCCGCGGGCGTGAAATTCCCAGATATTCTGCAACCTTGGATTTATTTCCACCATTTTTTTCCAAGACACTTTTGATATATAATTTTTCAATTTCTTTAAGCTTTGTTTTCGTGTAATTTACTTCCATATTTATAAAATAAGGGTGTGCTGAAATCTCAGACTTATTGTCCTGCCTCAGAGCATCAACATTTTGAGATAGATTGGAAAAAAGCTTTAGCCTGAGTGTATTATCTTCGCTCAACAAGACTGCCCTTTCAACAGAATTTCTTAGTTCCCTAATATTTCCGGGCCACGGATAATTTATCATAAATTCTTTTAACTTCTTTTCAATTTTTTTTACTGATTTTCCAAACTGTTTATTAAAATCTCTTATAAATTTATTTGCCAGCAATATTACATCATCTCCCCTCTCCCTTAATGGAGGAATTTCAATCGATACCACATTTAACCTGTGATAAAGATCGCGTCTGAACTGGCCTGTTTCGAGCATTGATTCCAGATTTTTATTAGTTGCAGAAATAATACGTGCGTTAATAGGAATATCAACAACTCCACCTAGTCTCCTGACAAGTTTCTTTTCAATCGTGCGTAAAAGTTTTGCCTGAATACTTAAATTCAGATCTCCCATTTCATCCAGAAATAGAGTTCCGTTTTCTGCCAATTCAAACAAACCATATTTTCTACTTTTAGCGTTAGTAAAAGCCCCCTGTTCATACCCAAACAACTCTGATTCCATTAGATTTTCAGGAATTGCGCTGCAAGTTATATCAACAAAGGGCCCACTTGATTTCCTGCTGTGCTCATGAATAACACGAGCTAATAACCCTTTGCCTGTTCCAGTTTCTCCAAGAATTACAACACTTATCTCGGATTTGTCAGCAACCTTTTTTGCGAAATTCAGAACTTTTAGAAATTTACCTGAAGTTCCTACGATTGACTTGATATTATAAACATCTTTGTTGGACCTGGACGATTCAGTTTTATTGGTTTGATAAGTTTTATTTAAAATTGTCTCTGTGAGATAGGAATTTAATTTTGGTAATTCAAAGGGAAGAACAAAAAGATCTACAAACCCAAGCTTTGCGAGTGAACTAACTAATAGGGCATTGTTATTATTAATTACAAATATAATAATGTTGGAAATGTTTTCCCTTATTTTAAGAATTCTGTTCAGAAACTTTGAGCTCAGGCTGTTAATCTGAAAGATTAAAATATCATTCGGATTTATTTCTATTTTTGATTGGACAAGCCATTCAACCGAAAAATCCTTTAATTCAAGCTGCTTCACAGCAGATTCTACAGTTGAGACATCTTCCAGATCTGAATAAATTTTAATAATTATTTTTGATGCAGACATTTTATGTTTGTTCAGCTATTAGATTTAAAGTTTCCAGAGCTGCATGTCTTTCAGTTTCATCAAGATAAACCATTTTCAGCCTTGGGTCAATTAATTTATCTGTTAGATAATCAATAACAGATTTTGCGTATATTAAAAATTCCTCAGCCTTTCCAATATTGCCCCTGCTTGCATAATACACAGTAGTTGCATACAAAACTTTCCATGTGACTTCGGTTATTTCTAGATTTTTCACTATTTCATAAGCATTTAAATAATAATCAATAGGTTGTTTTAATTTTGAATCCTTTTGAACCTCGGCCAATAAACCTGACAGATAGAGTCGTTCTGCTTCAAAATAATCATTTTCCTTACAAAAACTAATTAAATCTTCGCCACTAATTTCTTTATTAGCCTTATCAAACTCCTTTGCTTTTAAATAATTTTTAATTACTAATACCGTAGAATCAAAGTAGTTATACCTGTCTTCAAGCTTAAGATATTCATTTCTAAAATTAATAAGTTTTTCTGCTTTATCTACCACAATATTCTCATGGAAATGCCTAAGGAATTTTAGAAATTCAAAATTGTTTTTATGTTTTTCATTTATTGATTCATTATTTATTGTTTTTTTAAAATCTGTTAATAGCCTGTCTAAAGAATTATAATCACCAATTGCGAAATATGTCTTGCATAAAATAAATAACGATTCCAGGTATTCATTGTAATTATGCATCACACCAAAAATATCTTTTGCTTCGTGCAAAAGTTTAACAGCCTTTTCATATTCACAAATTATAAGATAAATTTCACCAAGATTTGTGAGTACCAATCCATTGCCTGTATTATTCCCAAGACTTAGAAATATAGATGATGCGCGCTGATAAAATTCAATAGCCTTTTCAAATTTAAATTTATAAAAGTTTAAAGCGCCAAAGTTAAGTAATAATTTTGCTTTCTGATCCAAGTTGCCGATAGACTGATTTACTTCCAAGGATTTATTCCAGTAGGATTCAGCCATTCCATAATCGCCCTTTATGTTATATATGTTTCCCATATTCATTTGCATTTGAGCAACTCGTAAACGCAAACCTGCGGCCTCATATATTTTTTCAGCTTTTTCAAAATGTAATAAAGCACCATTCAGATTATTATCTTTATTAATTTCAATAAGTCCCAAATAATTTAAGCATTTACCTTTGTCCGCTGCAGATACTTTTTTGTTTTCAATAATTTCAAGGCACAGTTTAGAGGCATCATCAAATCTGTTTAATTGAAATTCCGAATTTATAATTTCTATAAGTAACCCTAACTTTTTCCCTTCGTCCCTAACTGCTTTAATAATTGAGTTTAGATAATCTTTCCCCACTTCAAGTTTACCAATTCCAATTAAGCAACTGCCTTTCATCGAAGAAAGTTCGAATATACGATCTTCGTCGTTAATCACATTACTAAGATCTTCAATTAGTCTGAGGCTTGAGTTAAAATCGCTCATTTTGAACAGTACTTTACAGAGATCATATTTCACTTCAATTTTATAATTTTCTTCAAGCGGAATTTCTGTAAGATGTAATAATATTTTCCTCTGATAAGAATATGCGGATATTCTTTCTGCCTCTTCCAACTCTGGTTTTAAAACCAGGTAACTCTCTTTGAATTCTCCAGCGAGTTCAAGCTGCCGTGAAAACTCAAGCCTATTAAAATTCGGAATCTTTTCCCGTATTGATTTTACAAGCTTTGAATGAAATTCTTTTTTGTTATCAATTTTATTATAAACAAAACCCTTTAATCCTTCCGTAGTGAAAACCGGTACGGAAGTTAGGTCCAACTTTTGAATAATGTTTTTATTCTGAAGGTTTATAAAAATATAGTTTACATCATCTATAGGTTTATTAAACAGCACAGAAATATTATTTGTGTCCTGCGCCGTTTCAAATGCGGAAATTATTTCTGCTACTTCTTGTTCTTCCCGCCTCAAGCTATCCAATCTTAATTGATAAATTTCTTCGTGGGAGCTCTTCAGGATCTTTTCTGTCTTTTCATCAGCACGGATTTTAATCTCATCCGGGTGAAACTGAATAATTTTTAGAAGGATCGCATCTTTTATAAAACTCAAAATGCTACCCGGTAGAAGGTCAGCATATAAAAGAATAATTTTCTTTAAGTCCTCATTCGGAAAATCCTTAAAGAAGCTTCTCTTCACAAATTCGTCAAGCTGAACGTCAGTAAATGGTGCAAGATTCACTCCCCGTAAGTTATTCAGGACAGTGGATTTAATGCTTGTATCCGTATTTTCACTAATAATAATTTTTATCTTATTAACCTGTAGAACAGGGAAAATATTTTTAAAAACTTCCAGTGAATATTCATCATAAAAGCTGAAGCCATCTATAAGCAAAACGATATTTGATTCGGGTCCATATTTGTTAAAGAAAGACTTTAACTCATGCACAAGGCTGTTAGGAATTAGACTTATTAGTTTATCAATTTTTATTTTATCGGGCTCACTTAGCTTTGGATAAACAAATTGATTATAAACTATCCTTTTTAAGAAAAGCTTAACAAATTCAACCCCTTTTTTTGATTTGTCTTCATTAATTAAAATGCTATTGGGCAGTTTGGCATATAATTCATCAATAAGGGCGGTTTTCCCTGCTCCCTCTGATCCGCGCAAAGAAAACACTTCCCCGCTATCCTTATCCTGCAGATAAGTGTTTACAATTGTTAATACATCTCTTCTGTTTGAAAACACTGAGGCCGGGAACCAGTCTTTTGTAAGGTCCTCATCGATTGGCATTTTTAGATCTTCAAGTATCTTTAATGAATTATTATATCTAGAAGCTGGATCTTTTTTTAACAGTTTTTTAATAACATTAATTAAATCATCTGAATATTCTGAAGAAGGGAAGTCAAATTCCTTTTCAATATGTGATTTATAAATCTCCAGTTCTTTATTCGTCTCAAAAGGAAATTTATCATATACAATTCTATAAAGCAGCATACCGAGAGAATATAAGTCTACCCTGTGGTCAAACTCTTCATTCTTTAAAAGTTCTGGGGCAATATATTCAGCAGTTCCCCTTGCCGTTATTTCTACTGAGTCAGGTATAAACTGAGCAAATCCTAAATCGATTAGTTTAATTACAGGCTTACCGTTTTCAATTGCGATGAGAATATTTTCAAGTTTTAAGTCGTAATAGATATAATTGGATTGGTGGAGATAAAACAAAACGGAACAAATTTGTTTGATTATTTCCTCTAACTCTGTTTCATCTTTTTTCCCTTCGTAATCTTTTAATTCTTTCCCATTAAAATATTCCATTGTAAAAAATCTACTGCCTAATAAAACATCTTCATCTTCATCTTCATCTTCGCTTGTAGATTTTACAATAGTGCCCAAATCAAAGGCACTAATAATCCCTGGATGACTAAGCTTTCTCAGGATAAAAAACTCATTATTAAAAGACTGAATTTCTTCCGGAGTTGCTCCAGCCGACAGAATTTTTAAGGCAATTTCCTTATCCGGGTACTCAGAATCAGTGCATAAATAAACAGCACTCCTTCCCTGCCCAAGTTTCTTACTAATTTTATATCTTTCATTTATCATAGTTTAAACTTTGATTCGGGGATTAAAAAATTCACTACTCTCTCTTCCAAAATTATAAGCAGCAAATAATGTTAAAAATAAAATCAGGCCCGGAAAAACGATCATCCACCATGCTGATGTAAGATAAACCTGCCCGGCTTCTATCATTTGTCCCCACGACGGATAACTACTACCGGTGCCAAGCCCAAGAAAACTTAGAGCAGCTTCAGCCAGAATTACATTTCCGTACTGAAAAACAAGATTTACTATAACAGAAGCCGCAATCACCGGCAGGATTTCCTTAATGAGTAAATTACTTTTCGAGAGCCCAAGCATTTTTGAAGTGATGAAATACTCTTTGTTTTTAATTGAAATTACTTCGCTTCGTACTATTTTAAATAAACTCATCCAGCCTGAAAATCCCAGGACGAAGATTACGGCCATTAAATTGTTACCGAACAAAGCCAATATAAGAATAATAAGAAAAATCATTGGGAATGCCAGTAACATATCAGTGAACCTGTTTAATAAAACATCTAATGGGCCGCTAAAAAAACCTGCGATAAAACCCAACGACAATCCCAGTATTAATGAAATTGCAACGGCACAAAGCCCAACGAACAAAGAAATACGTGTTCCATACACCAACCGGGAAAAAATATCGCGGCCAAATTCATCCGAACCAAGTAAAAAAGTTTTGGACTCCACAACAGGCTGTCCCAATGAAAACTGAACTTTATCTTTTTCAATATTGTAAGTTCTACCTTTCTGAAAATATGTTATAGTTTGTCCGTTCCTGAGGCTATCGATAAATATAATAGAGTTTTCAAATGATTTTTTAATTACTTCATCCTTGAGTTTTAAGAAATCATTTACTTCGTTATTATCATAGCCGGTCTCCTCTTTAAGATAAAGTACCTTTACTTTACTTAAGGGAGGAAGAAGTTTTGTAACATTTAGGTTTTTTTGAAAATCGGGATTTGTGACAGCAATAATCGGAGCAAAGATAAAAAAGCTTAGAAGTACAATAATTGTAGCAGAAGTAAAATTTAATTTATTATTAATAAAGACATTTTTGCTTTTCTTTTTATAGATATAAAAGGGGATAAGTACAATTAAAAATGTTGAAAGGAATCTGTCTACTAACGGAAAATTGATTTGCCCGATTGCAAAAGAGAAATTCGAGAAAAATAATTTGATCCAGACAATAAATAAAATAACCGAGTCTACATACTCTCTTACTTGAATAATAAAAATGATTAAACATAGACTCAGAATAAAGTGCCATATTTTAATATTAATTTTCAATTAATTAAGCATATCCTTAATTAGTCGTTTATCAATTTTTGTTTTTAGCAAATCAGCTGCAAAATTACTTATAATAACCAGCATTCCTGCAACGAAGGTACACCCGATTACAAGCGGATAGTCGCGCGATAGAATGGCATTAATTGTAAGCCTACCCATTCCGGGAAGTGAAAATATGACCTCTGTTATTAATGCGCCGCCGAATAAAACCCCAAGTTCTACTCCGGCAACAGAAATTAACGGTCCAATGGCATTTGGTATTATATGCCTGATTGTAATTTTACGTTCCGAAACTCCATTCGCTCTAAGGTTTAAGACAAACGGTTTGTTATAAATTTCTACAATATTATCACGTAAATATTTATAAAAGACAGCTGTTCCACCCAGAGAAAGTGTAATTAAGGGTAACACCATGTGCCCGGCATAATCACTTAATTTTTGGAAAAATGAAAAGGATGCGGAATCAAATGAAGCTAAACCGGATGACGGGAAAATCCTGAAATAGACAGAAAAGACCAGTATTAAAGAAATGCCGATTACAAAAGATGGAATAGCATAAACCACCAGGCTCAGTTTTGAAATTGCCCGGTCAACAAAACCATCTAACTTTCTGACTGACAATAATGCTAAAAGAAATGCTAGGGATATCTGGAATATAAAACTTAACAGAGCAAAAATAATTGTAAAAGGGAGATAATCTCTGATTACAGAAATCACCGGCATACGGTAAGTGTACGAAATGCCAAGATCTCCCTGTACAACATTAATTAGAAAAGATTCATATTGTGATGCTACAGAAGCATTCAGATTAAAAGATTCTTTTACTTTTGCGGCAAGTTCCGGACTCATTTGTGGAGAAATAAATTTATCAGTTGGGTCGCCCGGTGATAATCTTAGAAGAACAAACATAAAGCTGACCAGAAGAAACATGATGATCAGAGAGGATAAAACTCTTTTCAGTAATACTTTAAGAAAATCATTATTCATAAGAGGTTAATCTTTAAATGACCAATTCCAGCAATGATGCAGGTAACCCAAGGGATTAATTTCAATATTTTTAATTCGATTATTATAGGCGACAAGGTCATCTATCAAGTACAAAAATGTAACCGGATTATCTTTATATAGAATATTCTGAAATTTTTTTACAAGTTCATTTTTTTTTGATTGTAAGCCTGTTTTTTCAATTTTATTCAAAAGAAGATCAACTGCCTTATTCTGATAACCGATTACATTTAACGGAGTTTTTGTCAATTCGGAATACCAGAATGGTCTTAACGTAATAGGTATTGGTACAACCCATCCTCCAATCCAAGCGTTAAGTTCATGTCCATACATTTTATCGTTATATACTCCAAACTCAAGCGTCTCTATTTTTACATCAATACCAATAGCTTTTAAATTATTCTTAATTATTGATGCTGCAAACCGTCGCCGTAGATTGCCTGCAGGGATATCGAGTATGAATGAAAATTCTTGGTTCCCTTTCTCCAGCACGCCGTTATTATTTACATCTTTCCATCCTTCTTCACTCAAAATCTTTTGGGCTTTTTCAGGATTATAACTTAGCGGTTTAAGGCTGGTATCAATGGCACTCTTAAAAATAGGTGCAACAGGCCCAACTGCAACATCGCCGTAACCATTAAGGTATCCATTCAAAATCTCTTCCTTATTAATTGCATAAGATAATGCTTCCCTTACTTTTGCGCTCCCAAAAAGTTTATTAGGGATTATTTTTTGATCTTCCCGGTACGCTGATGGGTCTATATTATTCCAGCCTGCATATTCATATTCCCTTCCTTTAATTGATTTCAGCTCAAGCTTTGAATCGTTCTTAATGGCTTCCACATCCTGGGACCTTATGTGATCAATTATATCGACCTCTCCATTTTTTAGTTGAAGAAGACGGGAATTATAGTCCGGAATTATTTTAAAAATCAATTCTGATATGTTCCCTGGCCTATACAAAAATGATTCTTTGTTGGTTTTAAGAATTATCGCTTGGTTTTTATTCCAGGATGAAAGTGTAAATGCACCATCCGTGACAAGTTTTATGTTTTTCTCTTCGGTTACTAAATTCTTCCTGTTTATACCTTTATATACATGTTCTGGAATTATCGGAAAATCAATATTAAACAGAGATGGAGCGGTTTTTTTATTTAATTTGATTATAAATTTATACGGACTGAGAACTTCGAAAGTTTTATCGATTATTACGTGCTGATTTTTGTCAACGTAAAAATTTTCAAATGTACCGTATAGCCTGCTCTGAACATCTGGATCAGAATACATATCTAATGAAAAAATCACGTCTTTAACTGTTACAGGCTTTCCATCACTCCAGGAAACGTCTTTTCTTAAATTAATAGTGATTGAAGTGGAATCTTTATTCCAGTTCCAGTTTTTAGCCAGCATTGGGGCACTTTCAACAATACCCAGAGAATCATTCCATTTCTGTGTTACAAGGCCTAGGAAGAGCTGATCTGAAATATTAACTTCCTCAAATGAGAGAACAAAAAGAGGGTTTAAAGACTCAGGATCGGCACTAATACCAACAATTACCCTGTTTTGATTTGAAGGGCTTTCCTTTTGACAGGATGGAAATAAGAGAACTATAATCAGAAAAATGGGAAGAAATAATTTAATTCTCATTGATTCTTGGGTTTTAATTATTGGTAATAAATCTATACATAATTTATTATTTTGTTAACTTAATAAAAACTAAATTGTGACAAAATGCTCAAGGTTCAAATTAGAGAAATCTGCCTAAAAACTCCGCGCGAAAACAGGGCAATACTGAATGATGCCTTTTTTGATCTGGCTGCAAATAATATATTTACAATATTAGGCAAAAATGGGAGCGGAAAATCAACTCTAATTAAAGCTATCACAAATTTGCTGGATAGTAAATCTTACTCAGTTATTGGAGAAATTTACTACAATAATGAAAATATAAACCTTTTATCGGCCGAAAAGTTACAGGAAATAAGAAAAAATAATATAAAATATGTTTTTCAGGATGCGGTTAACAGTTTTGACCCTCTGAAAAAATTAAAATATTATTTTGATTTTTTAGCAAAGGATAGCTCCCTGATTGAAGAGACTCTCGATTATTTTTTACTCCCACCAACACGGGATCTTTTTCAAATGCACTCTTACGAAGTTAGCGGAGGAATGGCACAGAGAATTAGTTTTGCTCTTGCGATTCTTTCAAAACCCGAAATTATTATTCTTGATGAACCGACATCCGGCATAGATTCAGCAATTGCGAATTTATTTCTGTTAAAATTAAAAGAATTTTCAAAATTGAATAATAATTCTGTCCTCCTGGTAACTCAGGATGTAACATTTGCGGAAAAAGTTTCTGATAAAATTGCTTTTCTTAAAAATGGAAGATTATCTGAATTTTATGAACCCCAACAATTTATTAGTAAAACGGATGATCAGCTGTTAACTGAATTCCTGTCAGCAACAAATAAAATTAATAATAATGAATAAAATACTTGAAGTAAAAAGAGTAAGTTATTCGGTTAACCCCGGAACTCTTTTGGGAAAAAATTCAGTTGAAAAGGAAATATTAAGAGACATCTCCTTTTCAATTAATAATAAAGAGGTTGTAGGAATTACCGGCGAATCAGGATCAGGGAAAACAACATTATCAAAATTACTTGCCGGAATATTAAAACCTTCATCCGGTGAAATAAATTACTTCTTTTCCGTAACCTGGAAGAAAATTAAAACTCAACCGGTACAGATTCTTTTCCAGAATAATTCCGAAGTATTAAACCCTTACCGCGAAGTTGGAAAAATTGTGGAAGAAGCGTTATTAATAAGAAATAAAAATCAAATCAATGTTAAGGAAGAAGCAAATAAAATTTTTAATTCTATCGGTTTTTCTGAATCATTAAGAAAACGAAATGGTGTTGAATTAAGCGGTGGCGAGCAGCAAAGAGCCGCGTTAGCAAGAATACTTGCGGCAAAACCTGAATTACTCATTTTGGATGAGCCTTTTTCCGCACAGGATGTGGAATCACAATTGAACCTGTTAAACCTGTTCAAAAAAATTAATAAAGAATTTGATCTTACAATGATATGCGTAGCACACAATCTTAAAATTTTACGAAAACTGGCGGACAGAATTTTTGTAATGTATAACGGAGAAATTGTAGAAAGCGGCACAACTGATCAGATTTTTAACTCACCTGAAAATGATTACACAAAATTTTTACTTAAATGTGAAAATTATGATTTGAAATATCAAGAATTAAAATTCAGTAAAAGTTTATAGTACTAATGTCCAAAACAAACGCAGCAAGAATATTAGAAACAAGTAGAGTTACGCATACAACTCATGAATATGAAGTTGACGAAAATGATCTGGGAGGAATTTCTGTTGCTGAAAAAATAGATGCTGATCCTGATTCAGTTTTTAAAACACTTGTGGCAAGCGGTGATAAAAATGGAATAACCGTTTTTTGCATTCCGGTTACTGCAGAATTAAATCTGAAAAAAGCCGCAGCAGCCAGCGGCAATAAAAAAATTGAAATGTTGAAAGTAAAAGACTTATTTCCTGCAACAGGTTATATCCGTGGTGGATGTTCTCCTATTGGAATGAAGAAAGACTTTCCCACTTATATAGATGAAACTTCACAAATATTTGATACTATTTTTGTAAGTGCCGGAGTGAGGGGAACACAGATATGCCTGGCTCCGTCAGACCTGCAGAATATTACAAATGCACTATTTTCCGACCTTATATAGCCAGAGGTAGTGTCTCAATTTCACAACTTGTCATCCCGAACTTGATTCGGGATCTCATTATTTTATTAGATTCTGAAATCAACCTGCCTGCCGGTAGGCCGGTTCAGAATGACAGAGCTTTATTATTATAGAGGTGAAATTGAGACACTACCTAGCCAGAAATATTCTTTTTTTTATATATAATCTTTCCTATATTTGGAGCCAAAATTGAACGGAGATATTAAATGGCTAAACAACAAACCTTTGCGGATAAGTCAAAAGCTAAGACAAAAGTAGCAGGTGTTAACGTAAAACTTATAAAAAGCGTTAAAACTGCAAAAGGTACTTATAAATTCAACGAAAAGTTCGTTAAAATAGACGATATCAGCAAAGTTACTGATATTAAATAATTCAGAAAGAAAGCGGTTAGTTTTTGGCCGCTTTTTTTTGATTTTTCCTCCAAAACAGCACGTTTTCCCACTTATTTACATTTTCACTCCCGCTTTGTCTTGATTAAGAACCAAAATTTATTATATTGACTTCTACTGCTATTCATTCTAACCGAAGGCCAAATTGGGTGCCTTCTATTTAGGTTTGTTTTTCAAACTCACTTTCGCAGTCACTGATACTTTTTTTTAGGCAGTTAATTTTCACTAATAATTAGAAGGATGTTAAGCATGATTGCCCCCAAAAAGATGAAATTTTATGGATTGAAGGACATCGACAACATCCCTCAGCTGCAGGATTTAACTGAAAAGCAAAGATTTGCAATAAAAGTTGTTTCCAACGTTCTGCCATTTAGAGCAAATAATTATGTAGTTGAGGAGCTTATCGACTGGAATAATATTCCGGACGACCCAATTTTTCAATTAACTTTTATGCAAAAAGAAATGCTTACTGACGATCAGTTCGACAGAATGGCTGAGCTATTGCATAGCGGTGCTTCGGCCGAGGAAGTAAAAGAACTATCAAATGATATACGCCTCGAATTAAATCCGCATCCGGCAGCCCAGATGACTGCAAATGTTCCTTCATTCGAAGGTACACCGGTTCAGGGTGTACAGCATAAATACCGGGAGACGGCTTTAATATTTCCATCAAGCGGGCAGACCTGCCACGCATACTGTACTTTCTGTTTCAGGTGGGCACAATTTGTAGGAATGAATGATTTAAAATTTGCAACAGATGAATCACTTCGCTTCCAGGAATATTTGAAAAAGCATACTGAGATCACGGATATTTTGCTGACCGGCGGCGACCCGATGATAATGAATCTGAAAAACCTGAAAGTTTATTTAGAACCACTTTTAACTCCGGAATTTGAACATATAAAAAATATCAGAATAGGTACAAAGTCTGTTGCATACTGGCCATATAAATATGTCACCGACCGTGATGCAGACGGCATACTTGAACTATTTGAAAAAATAGTAAAGGCCGGAAAACATCTTGCAATAATGGGACATTACAATCACTGGAAAGAATTATCTACGGAAGTTTCTCACGAAGCAATAAGAAGAATCAGGAATACCGGCGCACAGATAAGAACACAATCTCCATTAATTAAACACATTAATGATGATCCGGCTGTCTGGGCAAAAATGTGGCGTGACCAGGTAGCTCTTGGCTGCATTCCTTATTACTTCTTTATTGAAAGAAACACAGGCGCAAAAAATTATTTTGAAGTCCCGCTTGAAAGATCTTATGATATTTTCAGGGAAGCTTATCAGCAGGTTTCCGGTTTGAGCAGGACTGTAAGAGGACCGTCAATGTCTTCATTACCGGGTAAGGTTGAAATACAGGGAATTACAGAAGTAAACGGAGAAAAAGTTTTTGTACTAACATTGCTGCAGGCAAGAAACCCGGAATGGTGCAAAAAACCGTTCTTTGCAAAATATGATCCTGATGCAACTTGGTACGACCAACTAAGGCCGGCTTTTGGTAAGAATAAATTCTTCTTTACCGATGAACTGAATCAGATTCTTGCCAGTCAGAACGGACAAATCTTCTTTGGTAATTATGCTGATGAAGTACAAATTGAAGAAGATCCGGGAATGGTTGCTTAAAACAGATCCCCATTTATTAAAAGTGAAATTTGTCTATAAGATAGATTTCACTTTTTTTGTTTAAAAGACAATCTGTAACATTTGAGTGAAAAAGAATTATTTAATCAACAATTTTATGCTAAATTAGACTCCATCCAACTGCCCCCACCTTATTGTAATTGCTTACACTTTAAAAAGAGAATTCCCTGACCGTTAACTCAATGAATAATATTTACCCCGACAGCGGCGGGGCCTTTAAATAAATTGCTTCAGAAAATCCTTGCATATAAGCCTTATTTATCGGATTTTGCAGAAATATGGACGGGGAAACCCGTTAGGAAGAATTTAGACACAACTGCACAGTTTATCCTGCATTTGCGGGGCATATCTATATGGAAATAAACTAAATCACGTGCAGTGTAAGTAAGAGTTATATGCTAAAAATAAAGTTTAATAATGACTAAGATATTATCAAAACATGAATACAAGAAATTGGCAATCGAAGCGTTTAAGAACGGTCTGAGACTGCATTTTGATTCTATCTATTTATTCAATAAAGGTTCTTATCCATCATCATTACAATTATCAATTATATCATTAGAGGAATTTTCAAAATCAAATTGGGTAGAACACTATTATTGGACATCAATAACTAATACTGGTTTTCCAGATGCTGAATTTGAGCAAGAATGGTTAAGATTATTATACCAACATCCCAAAAAGCAAAGAGCTTTTTTTGGTTGGGGATTATCACGAGAATATTCTCCCAAATTTATTAAGTCAATTGAAAACAATGAACTTGAATTGTTGAAGCAGAACGCAACATATGTCGGTTTGCGGAAAGAAAAAAATAATATCGATATTGAAAGTCGAATATCAATTCCAAACAAGATAAGCAAGAATGAAGCGAAAAAAATGATCTCGATGATTAACGACTACTTGAAGGATGTCTGTGAACGGAAAATATTGCAAGATGGATATTATAACATAGATGAAAAAGATGATTTAATTACTAATAAACTTTATTCACAATTAAAAAAATGGAAATATAAAACTGGATTGCGTTCAAACAAATGGTTTAAGGAATGGATGAATACTTATAATAAAGTAAATACAAAGTCGCATATTACCAGCGCTCCAAGCAGACCGTGTTAATATTTGCGAGTTTGCCTTTTATATTAAGTTTGATTGTAACAGTAGGTTATTCTTAAAAGTGGTACATGATAGTTAATTGATTGCAGCCGGTTTGTTCGATTTAAGTTACAAACCGTCTGCTCTATAAAAAACATTTGTTATTAAAATAAGGTAGTCGTGTTGGGCGGCTACTTAAGCGCAACACTGTTATAACCATCACTTAAATTGTGATAAAGTATTCTAAAACAACTCCAGGCTCAAACATCCCTCAACTTCCAGCAGTTTTTCTTTTATTCCTTCACCAGCGGAGTAACCGCCTAATTTCCCGTCATTTGCTATTACCCTATGACACGGAATAATTATCGGGACCGGGTTGGCGCCGTTTGCCCTGCCAACAGCTCTTACAGCTTTAACATTTCCAATTCCTTTGGCAATTGTTTTATAAGAAACCGTTTTACCGAATGGAATTTTTAATAATTCATTCCAGACTTTTTGCTGAAATTTAGTTCCCTTAATATCCAGAGGAGGAGTAAATTTTGTTCTCCTCATATTAAAGTATTCTTTCAGCTCAGTAAAAACATTAAACATAAAAGGATCATCCGGCTGGAGTTTTGTTGTTCCCCTGGTATTTAATTGGGAGGCTTTTTTGTTCAGGTGTATATTTTTAATTCCCATTCTGGAAGAAAAAATATCAAATTTAATTCCGGCAATTGTTGCTGAAGCGTAGTAAATGTTTTCTGAGCTTTTCATCCGTGAAACTCCACAGATTTTATTTAACAACAATTTACAAAAAGAGAATAAAAAAAGGGAAGAAATTTTTAGATTCCTTCCCCGATTAGAAAATTATAATAAATTACTTAGGCGCTAATAACCTCAACCGCTGGATTAATATCACGTTTCAGTAATCCTTCTATTGCCATTAAAGTTCCGCTTATCGCGGTTGGGCAGGTACCGCAAGCACCCTGGTACCGTATTTTAATTGTATATCCGTCAACTCCAAGTACCTCAAGTCCGCCTCCGTCTCCTGCAAGTGCCGGCCTTACTTTCTGATCAAGTATTTCATTTACCTTTTGCATTAATTCACCTGCATCTTCACTTGTAGGTTTTACACCGGTTTCCTCGGGCAAAGTAGATTTGTCAAAAGTTTTCAGAAAATTGATGAATGGTTTCTGTATTTGTCCCCAGTTGGTTTCAGGTTTCTTTTCTATTGTAACAAATTTATCCATATAAAAAACAGAGGCCACACCTTCAATTTCAAAAATGCCCTTTGCAAGAGAATCACTTTCAGCTTCTTCTTTATTTGAGAACTGGCGTGTTTCAACTTTTAATAATTTTTCGTTTAGTATAAATTTTAACGCTTGTGGATTTGGTGTCAAATCAACGTCTTCTACCATTAACATTTAGCTTTCTCCTTTTTTATCGTAACGTTAAAATACCCTGAAATCTTACTTTGTTCAAGTCATAATTAATTCATATCCTGTGTAGAGACGGGGCATGCCCCGTCTCTACAAAAAACTTCAAATTATATTATAATTGTATTCAACCCCCATACCCCCTATATTTTAGGCCATAATTTAGGACAATAATGGAAATGGGAAAGAAAAATATACTTATAGTTTTTACAGGCGGTACTTTCTCGATGAAAATCGATGAACAGACAGGCGGTGCTGTACCAAAATATTCCGGTGAGGAATTACTCGAAAAAATACCGGAAGCAAGAGACCTGGCAAATATTACCTGCTATGATTTCGGAAAATATCCCGGCCCTCATATGACACCAGAACTGATGTTTAAATTATCCGATACTATTAAAGAATTAATCAAAGACAAAAATGTTGATGGTGTGATAGTTACACACGGAACCGATACTCTCGAAGAAACAGCATATATGCTGGACCTAACTATAAAAACAGAAATTCCGATTGTGTTAATCGGTTCGATGAAAAACAGTTCTGAACCGGACTGGGACGGACCCAGAAATCTGCTCGACTCAATTCATGTCTGTTTAAATAAAAACTGCCGGGATATCGGTGTACTTGTTTGCCTTAACGGTGAAATTAATGCAGCCAGTGAAGTAACAAAAACTTATACAGATGAAGTTGATACTTTCCACAGCCTGGATTTCGGTGCACTCGGATTTGTTCAGGATGGCACTGTAATTCTAAACAGGCTGCCAAGAAAACTTGAATATATTGAGACAGACAAAATTGTAACAAATATTGATATGCTTACCGTTTATGCAGGAATGGACGAAAAGTTTTTTAAATACTCTGCCGATAGCGGTACAAATGGAATTGTTGTAGAAGCACTTGGCGTTGGAAATGTTCCACCCGCAGCTTTTGACGGAATTAAATATGCAATCGATAAAAAAATTCCGGTTGTGTTAGTTTCACGCTGCCCTGCCGGGGACACATTAGATATTTATGGTTATCCGGGTGCCGGCAAATGGTTGAAGAGTATTGGAGTTTTGTTTGCTGATTATTTAAACGGTCAAAAGGCCAGGATAAAATTGATGCTTGCTTTAGGCGCAGTTAAAAAACAGGAAGAATTAAAAAAGCTTTTTAAAGATTAGATAAGTTCAATATGTTCAATTTCAACTTTTTGAACATCCTTTACTTCCCTGCCTAAGAATAATTCGGCTATTTCTTTAAATGTAACCGGAATATCACTTACATAATAACTGTGATGTCCGGGTACGTTTGAATTTGTTTCAAACCCTACGCGTTGTAATTCACTCCTAACAATTTCTGCCGATGCAATACCAGAGTCCACAAGAGTTACATCTTTTCCTATAACTTCCTGTATTACTTCAGAAAGAATCGGATAATGAGTACATCCTAAGACAAGCGTATCGATTTTTAATTCTCTTAATTCTTTCAAATATTCTTCGGCAATTTCATAAGTCGCCTGATGGTTTGTCCAGCCTTCTTCTGCTATCGGGACAAACAAAGGACATGATTTTTCAAATACCTCAATATCCGGATTTAGCTTTTTTATT
This sequence comes from uncultured Bacteroidota bacterium, assembly GCA_963783855.1. Taxonomy (GTDB): domain Bacteria; phylum Bacteroidota; class Ignavibacteria; order Ignavibacteriales; family Ignavibacteriaceae; genus JAKAGZ01. The sequence continues at coordinate 81,366 of CAWAPE010000007.1, read as the reverse complement.
TCTTTTGAATATGCCAGGTTGTTTATGGTTGATCTCGTACCTATCACACCTATTCTTCCGTTCTTAGTATGTTTTATGGCGTATTCTGCTCCGGGTTCAATCATACCGATTATAGGTACGTTAAAATTTTTAGCGAGTTCATTTAATGCAACAGAAGAAACTGTGTTACAGGCAACCACAATAGCTTTAACATTTTTATGCATTAAAAATTTAGCGTCCTGTATCGCGTATTCTATAACTGTATCATTAGATTTAGAACCGTAGGGAACACGCGCAGTATCGCCAAAATAAACGATATTTTCCCGCGGTAATGTTGATGATAATCTTTTAACTACCGTAAGTCCGCCTATACCTGAATCAAAAACCCCTATCGGTTTTTCTTTTTCCATAAAATTCAATTTGATGCCTATAACATTTGTGAAATAGTGTTGTTCAATTCTGAATTAACAAAATGATAATCATTTTTAGAGATTTTTTTCCCTTCCCTGTTGAGCACATAAAATGAGTCCACAATATCATCTCCGCGTGTTGAAATTTTCGCAAAATAAATCAGAAGTCCAAGTTCGTTCATTTTGCTTGTAACCTGGTAAAGAAAGCCAAGCCTGTCAGGTGAAAAGATATCAATGATAGTATATTTTTCCTGTTCTTCAAATGTTATTTTTACTTTCCCTTTTCTTTTGAAAAACTTACTCTCTATTCTCCACCATTTTGATTTCATCCTTGCAATTTCATTGTTCAACTGCAAAAGACCGGTTACAACTGCGCCCAAATCACGTTTGATTTTATCATAACGTTCTTTATCTATTATTTCATTCGTACGGAAATCAGTAACATTAAAAGTATCTATAACAATTCCGTCCTTCCTTGTAAAAATCTTAGCATCGTGAATATTCAAATCATTTATTGAAAGAACACCACAAAGTTTTGAAAGAAGAGATGGAAAATCTTTTGTTATAACCGTAATGTTTGTAAACCCGCTTATCTCGTTAAACAAAGCCGAAACTGATTCGCCTTTTCTAATTGCTTCTATATGCTTTGCAATTTCCTGATCTGAGAAATGATGGGCATAAGCAATATCATTAATTGAATCAAAATGTTCCTGAACATGTTTTTCTGAAATTTCATCGGAATGTTTGCTGATCTCTTTCGGAATTATATATGTGTTTGATATTAAATATTCCTCACCGCTTAATTGTTCTTCTATCATAGCTTTTGTCTTTGAATAGAGTTCAGCAAGCAAATCACTTTTCCACGAAGTCCAGACAGCAGAATTTACAGCGGAAAGGTCTGCATAGGTAACGAGATAAAGCATTTCAAGGGCCTCTACAGAACTAAACTTAGCGCTGAAGTTATTGAGAGTTTCAGGATCATTCAGATTTCTTCTGAATGCAACCTGCTCCATTACAAGATGATTGCGCACAAGAAATGTCACCGGTTCAATTTCTTCATCCTCGTAACCAAGCCTTTGCATAATTGACGAAGCCATTTCCGCACCTATTATTTCGTGCCCGCCTATATTTATTGGCTTTGCAATATCATGAAACAAAAGAGCAAGGTAAAGAACTTCTTTGTTTTTAAGTTTATTATAAATTTTCCCGAGCGGTGATTTATCTTTTCCCAGCTTTTCTAAATTCTGAATAGTAATCAGAGTGTGTTCATCTGCGGTATAACAATGATAAACTCCGTGCTGCAAAAAACCGACAAGATCATTCCATTCAGTCATAAATGCACCAAGCACACCAAGTTCATTCATTACTGAAAGAATGTTCCCCACATTATGTTGCATTTTTAAAATCTCTCTGAAAAAAACAGAAGATTCTGCCTGCTCCACAGCTTTTTCTGTAACATTATCGACTGTTTTAATTACCCTGCAGGTAAGGTTTTCATCAAAGTAGGAATTATGCAAACTACGGTAATAAAATAATCTTAAAATATCTGAAAGGGTAAATTTAATTTTTGGTCCCGCTGATATAGTTTTTCCCTTTAGGATAAAATATTCATCAAGTTCAATTCCCAGTGAATCAGGCAGAGGTTCAGTAAATTCTGTTCCAAATCTTCTTAACATAGATTTTGTAAACCTGAATATTATATTCGAGGCTTCAAAATATTTTTTCATGAAAAGCTGTAATGAATTCTTCTCATGCAAATAATAATCTGCAACTTTCTCCTGCATACTAAACTCAAACCTGTCGCTCTTTTCCTGATTAAAAATATGCAGAAGGTTTCTGACGCCCAGAACCATTTTATAACTTTCAAGAATACGGCTACATTCATTTGGAGAAGTGTATTTTTCCTCACTCAGCATATTTGTAAAATTTTCTGTCTGCGTTATTTCAGTTTGTTTGTTCAGAAGAGATTTATTTTTTAAAATAAACATCCATTCAATAGCCTGGAGATCCCGCAGTCCGCCTGCTGAAAGCTTAATATTTGGTTCAAGTACTTTGGGCGATTCGCCATATTTCTTATATCTTTCGCTTACATCGTGGCTTAATTCTTTATATAATCTTTTTTGATCCGCCTGGTTTATAGAATCGAAAAGTTTTTTATTCCATTTATTATAAATCTTATCAGAGCCAAAAAGAAGACGAGTTTCAAAAAATTGAGTGAAGGTATGTAGGTCCGAAGTGAGATATTTTTCGATGTCCGGGAACTCTCGCGTAGTGTGTGAAACCTCAACGCCGTTGTCCCAGAACTTTGTTACTAACTCCGTAATATCATCTTTATTTTCTTCAACAGATTCTGTAATAAAAATAATATCAATATCTGAATATGGTGACAGTTCTCTTCGGCTAAAACTTCCTGCTGAGGACAGGGCAAAGTTATAAATCTGTTTTCCCGCAAGTAAAGTGATGTATTCTTCCACCAACAGGCTGTAAGCCATACTAAACTTTAGAGAATTTTTCTGCAGGTTTTTATTCCTTAAGATTTCCTCTCTTCTGTTTATAAATTCCTGCTTTGCAGTTAAACTGGTGGACATAAAATCCTATTACATATTTTCAATTATTATTTACTTGTCCAATCATCGCTTTCATATTCAACTTCAACAACAGAACCAATTCCGCCTCTGACATTAAATTCTGCCACTACGCTCATAAATCTCGGTTTACTGACTTCAACTAAATCATCAAGAATTTTATTTGTAACACTTTCAAAATAAATTCCGTCATTACGATATGAATTCAAATAAATTTTTAATGACTTTAATTCTATGCAAAGTTTATCGGGTATGTATTCAACTGTGATAGTTGCAAAATCAGGCTGCCCGGTTTTAGGACAGACGGAAGTAAACTCCGGTGCTTCGTGAAAAACAGTATAATCTCTTTCCGGGTATGCGTTATCAAACACTTCTAACAATTTAATTTTATCGCTCACTTTAACCTCTTATCAATTTAGAATTTATAATGTAGAATGTATAATTATTAATTTTGTCTTTTAAACTTTTAGTAAACCGGTCTTATTTTATAAGGAATTGGATCATCTATTCCTGCTATCTGAAAACCACGTAAACGAAGCGCACAACTATCGCACTCGCCGCACGCTTCATCTTCATTCTTATAGCAAGACCACGTTAAATTTAACGGGGCTTTTAATTCAATTCCTTTTTTTACAATCTCCGACTTTGAAAGATTGATGATCGGAGTTTCTATTTTAATTTTTGTTTCAGGTTTTGTTCCCTCAGCAATCATCTTTTCAAAAGATTGAAAAAATGACGGCCTGCAATCAGGGTAACCGGAAGAATCTTCAAACACCGCACCAATAAAAATCGTTTCGGCTTTTAAAACTTCCGCCCAGCTTGTACAGGCTGAAAGTATATTTGCGTTTCTGAATGGAACATAGGATGAAGGAATCTCTTTATTATTAATATCTGCTTTTGTTACTTCAATATTTTTATCAGTAAGAGAAGAGCCTCCTATTTTTGAAAGATGGGTGTAATCAATTACCATTCTTTCTTTCACATTATAAAAATCTGCGATTTCATTAAATGCTTTTAACTCCCTTTTCTCTGTCCTTTGTCCATAATTTATGTGAGCAAAGGCGAGGTCATAATTTTCATTGGCAATGGCTGCAGTTACGCAACTATCCATACCTCCGCTAACGGCCACTACTGCTCTTTTTCTGATATTATTCATCGTTTTAGCATTTCTACATAAAGTTTAAAAATAACAAAATCACACTTCACTTAGAAATGTAGAAATTACCAGGTAATGTCTTAATTTCACAAATTGTCATCCCGAACTTGATTCGGGATCTCATTATTTTATTAGATTCTGAAATCAACCTGCCTGCCGGTAGGCCGGTTCAGAATGACAGAGAATTATTATTCTTAGAGGTGAAATTGAGACACTACTAATCACTAACAAAGATTAAGAATAAATGGATTTATTTTTTCACTCTTAGAAACGCTATTACAACTCCAAAACTCACAAAAGAAGATAATAGAAACGGAACCTGGGAACCGCACAAGTCCCATAAAAAGCCTGTTAGAAAAGAACCGGACATTATTGCCAGGCTGGAAAGCATAGTGAGAAGTCCAATTGCAGTTCCTCTTTTTTCATCAGGAATGAGATCTGAAATCCAGGCCTTTGCAATCCCCTCGGTTGCGGCAGCATAAATTCCATAAAAAGCAAAAAGTACCCAGATAAAAGAGAATTCTGAAATGAAAGCAAAACCGAGATAAACCAGCGAGTAAATGAAAAGCCCGAAGATAAAAATATTTTTCTTGCCTATTTTATCTGAAAATTTTCCTATCGGGTAAGATGCAGAAGCATAAACAAGATTGTAAAAAATATAACCAATTATCGCGAGGTTGGATGAATGAGTTATATCTCTCGATTTCAATATCAAAAAAACATCACTGCTGTTTACGAGAGAAAAAATTGTGAAAAGGTAAACCAGTTTTTTGTAATTTGCCGGAGCTGTTTGCCAGAAGGCCTTGTAATGCTTTTTCTCTTTTACAGCAATTTTAACCGGCTTGTCCTTTACAGGAACCGTAAAGCCTACCGCAACAAGTGAAGGAAGAAAAGCCACAAGGAAAATTAGAGTATAATTACCGGGGAAAAAATAAAGTAGTACTAGAGCACCAACCGGTCCGAGTGCAGCACCAAGCGTATCCATTCCTCTATGAAATCCAAAAATAGCGCCCGTGTTTTTATCCGAGTGACTTGCAAGCAAAGCGTCACGCGGGGCTGTCCGTATTCCCTTCCCTACTCTGTCAGTTACTCTTGCAAAGAGCACAGCGGAAACATGAGGAAAAATTCCTGGCAAAGGTTTTGTTAATGCCGACAGACTGTAACCTATTCTTACAAAGATTGATCTTTTACCTAGCTTATCTGAAAGACTTCCAAAATATCCTTTGAATAATCCCGCAGTTATTTCTGCCAAACCTTCAATCAGCCCGACAATAGCCATCGGAGCACCGAGCACGGCGGTAAGAAAAATAGGCGTTATTGGATAAAGCATTTCACTTGCCATATCCGTAAACAGGCTTACCATTCCAAGTATTTTAACCTGGCGAGGTATTTTCTTAGGAGACATAATTCATTATAAAATATTATTCGGGCTTAATAATCGCTATAAATGATATGAACTTCAAATTATTTTTATATAACAAATTGGAGTGAAGTCTTCCATTTCGTAAATTTCAGCAGTTAATTTAATTCATCTTTCAGAGGAGAAATCATGCGCAGAAAAGTCATCGCTGGAAACTGGAAAATGCACAAAGATCTGAATGAAACTCAGAATCTTATTTCCAAATTATCAAACGGACTTGCTAAGGAAGAATTCAACTGTGATGTAATAATCTGCCCTCCTTATACTTCGCTAAGCGAAGCATCAACTTTAATTAAAGACACAAAGATAAAACTCGGCGCACAGAATATGCACTTTGAAGACAAAGGAGCATTTACCGGCGAAGTATCCTCAGCAATGTTAAAAAGTGTCGGTTGCGAATATGTTATTCTCGGTCACTCAGAAAGAAGAGCCATATTCGGTGAGACAGATGAAATAATAAATAAGAAGATAAAAAAATCTCTGGATTCCGGACTGAAGCCAATTTTTTGCATCGGTGAAACACTTCAGGAAAGAGAAGGCGGAGTGATGAAAGATGTGATCAAGAGACACGTCACCGAAGGACTACAGCATATATCGAAAGGTGAAATGGAGAAACTAATAATCGCCTACGAACCAGTCTGGGCAATCGGTACCGGAGTTACAGCATCACCCGAACAAGCACAGGAAGTACATCTTTTTGTAAGAGGATTAATTGCGGAGATTTTCGGCGGAGATACAGCGGAAAATATTATTATTCAATATGGTGGCAGTGTAAAGCCGAATAACGCAAAAGAGCTGTTGTCTCAAAATGATATTGACGGAGCCCTTGTCGGTGGTGCCTGCCTTGAAGCTGAGTCATTCACAGGCATAATTACATCCGTCTAAGCCTTTAATTTTTAGACAATTACAAGATATTTTGTACCTTCTCAAAATAGTTGATTATTAAAGATTTCCATTGATTTCGCCTCCTTTCTTTAGTATATTAATCGGCTAATTTTCTACTAAAAAGGACACAAATAGCGGATGTTCACACCCAGGAAATTTTACCAATTTATAGTATTTTTACTCATAACCTGCCCTTTTTTCTCAAATTCAACAAAAGCACAGATTATTTTTAGAGAACTGCCGGAATACAACATTAATCTTTCAGATTCTCTCTACTTTAACATCACCAATACCCGTGATATTATTCCGTTGAATGGAGACTGGCAGGTTTATAAAGCTGAAAACAGAGATAAAGAGAAAGTATCGGTCAGCATTCCTTCGGTTTTTGAAGGCAATGCAAATCTCGTATTCGAAAAGACATTTTCATTAACTGATTCACAGATAAAAAATCATCAGCTACGTATGGTTTTTTCCGGCGTAAATTATTCAGCTGATTTTTCAGTAAACGGTAAAATCATTTACACACATATCGGCGGTGAATTTCCAATTAGTTTTGATCTCCCACGGGACATACTTTTTTCGGATAAAGCAAATACTATTTCTGTAAATGTCCATTATAAGCTGGATGCTAAGAATACTATACCATTAAAACAAAGATTTTTATTTCCTAAAAATTACGGTGGAATTTTCCGGGATGTATTTATTCAGCTCCGTCCTTCAATTTCTATAAATGATTTATATATCAGAAGCAGTTACGATTCAAAAACGGGCCGGGCAAAAATCTTTCTGAATTCCAAAATTGTTAATGAGGAATTTAATTCGATAAATGATACTCTTGAAACCGCGAATAAATTTTCTGTAAAAGCAAAAATCATTTCTCCCGGTGGACAAAATGATATTAGCCCCGCTGATGTTTCATTTGATCTGGAGAAAAACAAAGAGAAAAACGTTAAGCAGGAAGCTGAAATTTCTTCTCCTGTTTTATGGACTCCGGACAACCCAAAGCTCTACACCATAAAGATGGAATTGTGGAGAGACGGTAATTTGATAGATGAATCGGAACGTGCTTTCTCACTCTACTCATTAAAATCAGACGAAAATAATTTAACCTTAAACGGAAATGATTTTGCACTTCATGGAGTAACATTTATTCCATCCAACTATGCCTATGGAAATCTTTCTACTTATAGAGGAATGGAAAGAGACATAAAAATGATAAAAGATCTCGGGATGAATGCAATAAGATTTGAAAAATCTGTCCCGAACCCATATTACCTTTACCTATGTCAGAAATATGGTCTCCTTGCATTTGTTGAAATTCCGTTAAACGGAATTCCAGAAGCACTTACAACTAATCCAAATTTTATTGCAAGAACGAAAAACTATTTTTCTGATTTCCTCAAAGCTTATCATAATTATTCAATTGCTGGTGTGGGCCTTGGCGGCTCTTTTCTTCCAAGTTCAGAAGACCACATAGCTTATTTAAGAAGCATTTCATCATTTCTGAAAGGACAAACTAATTCACTTTTATATGCTTCATTTACTGACTTCAATATTCCACAGATAGATGACCTGGATATGTTTGGTGTTGAGTTATTTAATAAGCCAATCGAAAAGCAAAAAGATAAGTTAAAGGACCTGCAGAAAAAACTGGGCAAAGGAAAAGTATTTATCAGCGAAGCAACTTATCTTGTTAATACAGGAAACAGTGATGGTTATTTGAACCCCGGTTCTTTTGAAGCACAGGCAAAATATTTTGAAGACCTGCTGGGCTATTCCACCGCAAATCCCCTGGCCGGATATTTCATTAACTCAATGTTTGATTATAGAGGTGAATATGCCTCTATGATTGCTGGTTATAGCAAAGACAATCTTTACAAACTTGGAATATGTACCGAGGACCGTGGAATTGACAGGCTTGGCTATAAAGTAATTTATTCAAAATTACATAACTCAGAAAAAGTAACAATTCCAATCGGAAGTAAATCAGACACAGCGCCGATGTCCTACATTCTATTTGGACTTTTTCTTGCACTCTTAATGGGAGTGCTGGTAAATTCAGGAAGGAAATTCAGAGAAGATGCATCACGAGCTTTGTTGAGACCGTATAATTTTTTTGCCGATGTACGTGATCAGAGAATCATTTCTGGTTTTCATTCGATTATGTTGGCTATTGTTATAGCTGCTGTAACAGCTTTGATAATCAGCAATTTTCTTTCATATCTTAAAACAGATGTTTTATTTGAAAAAATTATTTTGGCATTTGGGACACATTCATTAATTTCAGACATTAGTTATGTGGCATGGCATCCAGTATCAGCTTTGCTCTGGCTTACACTATTTTATATAATTCTCATTGGAATTCTGACTTTATTAATAAAAGCAGCATCATTTTTTATTAGAAGCAGAATTTTCATGAGCAGTGTCTTTTACACAGTCGTGTGGTCGCTGCTTCCACTGGTTTTGCTAATTCCGGTAGGAATTGTACTCTACCGAATTATGAATGCTGATATTGCAAATATTTATATCTACTGGGCTATCATTCTATTTAAACTTTGGATATTTTACAGATTAATGAAGGGCATATACGTAATTTTCGACGTAAATGCGGGTAGCGTCTATTTTTACAGCATTCTTGTAATACTGCTTTGTGCAGGAGGATTTATTTTTTACTTCCAGTTAAATGATTCTGTATTAAACTATCTGCACCTGGCTCTAAAACAATTTAATATCGGAGTATAGGGAAAAATTGTATCTATCTAAACTTGAAATATTAGGCTTCAAATCATTTGCTCAAAAGACCGTTGTAAATTTTAACGAAGGCGTAACGTCTATCGTTGGACCAAACGGCTGCGGTAAAACGAATATAGTTGATGCTATACGCTGGTGTCTTGGTGAACAAAGAAGCGGCGCGTTGAGAAGCGATAAAATGGAAAATGTTATTTTCAACGGGACTAATGCCAAAAAGCCAATGGGGATGGCAGAAGTATCTCTTACAATTCAAAACACCAAAGGAATTCTTCCAACCGAATATTCTGAAGTGGTAATAACAAGAAGAATTTTCCGCTCCGGTGAAAGCGAATACCTGCTAAATAAAAACATATGCCGTTTAAAAGATATTACAAATCTTTTTATGGATACGGGTATCGGATCAAACGCATATTCAGTTATCGAATTAAAGATGGTTGAAACCATCCTCAGCAGCAAAGCTGATGAGCGAAGAGTAATGTTTGAAGAAGCTGCAGGAGTAAATAAATATAAACTCCGCAGAAGACTTGCCCTGAGAAAATTAGATGAGGTACGCTCTGATCTAACCAGAGTAAACGATATTGTGTCAGAGGTTGAAAAGAAAGTTAATTCGCTTGAAAGACAGGCAAAAAAAGCCGACAGGTATAACAGGATATCGACACAGCTAAGAGAACTTGAGCTGGACCTGGCTGAAAGAGAACTTGCTCATTTCAATCTCCAGAGAGATGAGATGAAGATCACCAAGGAAGAAAATTTTCAAAAGAAAATATCACTTGAATCTGAACTTGCTAAACTGGAAGATGAAATAAGTGTGATTAAGAAATCACTTAATGAAACTGAATCTGAATTAAAAGAGAAAAGGGATCAGGTTAAAGATCAGACTGAGAAAGTTTATAATGTACAGAAACAGGTTTCTGTTGCTGAAGAAAGGAAAAAATCTCTCGAACTAAATATCAGTAAATATCAGGTTGAACTGGAGGAATTAAATTACCAGCTTACTGAAACCAGGGAATTTATTGAAAACAGTACAGAAACAATTGCTGACTTTACAGGAAAGATAGCCGCAAAAGAAAAAGAGCGAGAAGAAGTAGAGCAACTTGTTGAAAAATATAAATCAGAACTTGAGGATAAAAGGAATTACCTTAAAAGTCAGTCAGACGCTCTGATTGAGAAATACAAAGAAATTACAAACAAAGAAAATGATCTTGCCAACATTATAAAATCACTTCAGGCTAAAAACGATTCAATTGAAAAACTGAATGATAAAATTCAGGCTCTGACTAATAATATTGCAAAGACTGTCGGTTATCTTGAAGAATTAGGGCAGGAAAAAAACCAGACATCAAACAGTCTTCTGGAAGCGGAATCACTCTTTTCCCAAAAACAGAAAGAAAAAGAAGATCTTGAAAAGGAATTAAATTCGCTTAAAGCACAGGAACTTGAAGACAGAAGCATTATCAATGGAATTAAGGATAAAATTAGTTTTATACAAACTTTAATTGATAATCTCGAAGGCGTTTCAAAAGGTACAAAAACACTTGTTGAAAATTCTGATTGGGCAGCATCAGACAAAACATTACTTGCTCACGCAGGCAATTCAAAAGAAGAATATCGTTTTGCCGTTGAGGCTACACTGAGAAACAACCTGAACAACATTCTGGTTGAGACAATAGATGATCTTAAAAACGGAATTGACTATCTCAAAAGACACGAAGCCGGCCGGGCCTCATTTTCCGTACCCGCTTTATTAAATAACAGGAAGAAGAGTTTCTTTGATAAGCTTAAAAATTTAAGCGTTAACAGCAAAGCTAAAAAATTATCAAAAGAAAACGAGTTTATAGACTGGGCACTGAATTTAATTGATGCAGATAGTAAATGGCAGCCATTCTTTATGCAAATGATGGAAAATGTTGCCATTGTAAATGATCTTGATATTGCCTTTGAACTTTCAGAAAAATATAGTGACTTTAGTTTTGCCACACTAAATGGCGACTACATCGATAAAAGAGGTGTTGTAGAAAGCGGATCAGCACCAAAACTTGACGATTCATTGTTTGGAAGGAAGCAACTTCTTGAAAATCTCCGCAGAGAATTTCCCAAAAGAGAAGCAGACCTTGTAGGATTAAAATCAAAAATTGCTACTGTAGAAAACAAACTGGAAGAAATTGATCTAAAGGTATTGTCAGAAAGTGAAAGAATGCTTCTGAATGATCTCGCAAATGTTGATAAACAAATTGCTCAGTTTGAATATGAAAAGCAAAAGGCTAATGATGAAATTGAAAAAGCGCGACTGGAAATAAAAGATTTTGTAAATGAATCTAACAAAATAGATACTGAAAGAAATCAAGCAGAAGAAATGCTGCAATCACAACTGGAAGAAAAAGCACAGGCCGACGTAAAGCAAAAGCAGCTTGAAGAGGAATTCAGGAATTTTGAAAGTGATTATAATGTTGCCGTTTCGAATCTTAACAAGAATAACCTTGAACTTGAGAGATTTTCCGGTGAAAAAAGGAATACTGAAAATGCTATAAAAAGGGCACAGAATACGATCGAAACAATAGAAAAATCTATTGATAAAAGAGAACATGATATTCAGACCGCATCAGAAGAAGTTTCTACAATTGAAAATATCCTTGATGAGCAGAAAATCAATTATGAAGAGCTGGTAGAAAAGCAGCAGATTCTTTCCGAAGAAGAAAAAAGGATAGACACACAGTACAAAACCATACAGACAGAAATATCAGAGAAAGAATCTGTTCAGAACAATTACAGGAAAGAAAGAGAAGCAGTTTCAGATTCCATCCACAGCTCAGACATTAAACTGAGTGAACTGGGAATGAAAATAAATAATTTATATGAACACATTGAAGAAAATTATTCCCTTAAACTGGAAACAAAAACATTTGAAGACCTGGATACCTTCGATTTTAAAACAAGAACAGATGAAGTTCATGATTTAAAACAAAAAGTGAAAAATCTCGGACCGATTAACCTGCTTGCTTATTCAGAATTTGAAGAGGAAAAAGAGCGATTTGATTTTCTTAACAAGCAAAGAAACGATTTACTTGAGTCAGAAGCTGATGTAGTTAATACAATTACTGAGATCAATACTGCTGCACAGACTCAATTTTCAGAAACTTTTGAGAAAATCAGGGCTAATTTTGTTAATATTTTCCGCGGCCTGTTTAATCCCGGTGATGAAGCTGACCTGAGAATTGAAGAAGATGCAGATCCTCTAGAAGCAAAAATAGAAATAATAGCAAAGCCGAAAGGTAAGCGCCCGACATCTATTGAACTGCTTTCCGGAGGAGAAAAAACTCTGACTGCAATTGCACTATTATTTGCTATATATCTGGTAAAACCCAGCCCATTCTGTATTCTTGACGAGATTGATGCTCCTCTTGATGATGCTAATATAGACAGGTTTACAAAAATTATTAAAGATTTCAGTAAAGACACTCAGTTCATTGTGGTTACACACAACAAAAGAACTATGGAAGCGGCCGAGACATTATATGGAGTTACGATGCAGGAAGAAGGAATATCGAAACTTGTAAGCGTAAGATTCAATGAGGATTTAGATTTTGTTAATCAATGATAATTATTTTTCAGAAATAACGTTTATTCAAAAACAACGGTAATATTAATTTTATTTTTCAGTTAGCTTTTTGCTTTGTTTTAGCATTCACATTTTATTCTACAACTTTTGCTCAGTGGGTTAGTAATCCAAAAATAAACTCTAAACTGGTTGTGGATACTAACGACCCGATTAACATTTCATCTGTAAAAGATTTTAACGGCGGTGCTTTTATTTTCTGGCAGGATAAAAAAGAAAAATCAGGCAGCCAGGTTTATTTTATTCACGTAGATGCACAGGGGAAGGTTACTTTTAGAGCAGACGGGAAAAATATTTCTGCCTCAAAAGGTGAAAAAGAATTACCCGTAGCAACGGAGAGTCTGCCAAACACTGCTCTTGTGGCGTGGAAAAATATGGGTAAAAGAGGTGCGTTATATGCTCAACGGGTTTCTAATAACGGTTCATATCTCTGGAAAAACGAAGGCCTGAAATTAACAGACACCAGTTTTTCTGTTTCTGATTATTCCGTCAACAGTGATAAAATTGGAAATGTTTACGTTTCATACGTAGCAAGAAATTTGGGAATAAACAGTAATTACCGTATTGAGTTTCGTAAAATCACTTCGGATGGAAATTTTTATTCCGATTCTGTAAAAATTATTTCATCCTCTACTAATAGAAAGAGCTCAACTTCCGTAATTCCTGATAATTTGGGTGGAGCTTTTATTTACTGGCTCGAAAATGCAAATAATAAAACTTTATTGTTTTTGCAACATGTGAATGAGAAAGGTAATTTGGACTGGGGACAAAAATCAATCCAGATTTCTGATGAAAGCTATAACGTAATAAATTATACTGCAAAAGTATTTACTCCCTCAAATAGCTATGTCGCTTGGCAATTTGCAAAAAATAACAAAGATATTTTTCATCAGCTTGTTAACAGCAAAGGAAAACTTCTCTGGGGCGATGACGGGAAACCTGTTACCAATCAAAATGGAAATCAGATAAACCCGAATGCTTTTGCAGGTGATTCTACAATTTTTATAAGCTGGACAAATGATTTCAAAAAAGGGCAGAATATTTATGTTCAGAAGTTTAACCGGCAGGGAAACCCTCTCTGGAAAAAAGGAGGAGTCCCCGTAATTAATCTTAAAGGAGCTCAATTTGGTCAGAGGATTATACCGGCTAATAAATCAGGCATAATTTTAAGCTGGATAGACAGAAGACAGGATTCAAGCAGGGCAAATATTTATTCGCAGAAAATAGGCAGCAGCGGGGAAAAAATATGGGATTCACTCGGTGTAGCAACAGCAACTCATTATAATTCCCCCAAAAGTTATTTAAGTTTACTTCCGGATAATAATAGTGGCGCTATAGCTATTTTTAAGGAAAGCAGAGACGGGAAAAACAATATTTACAGTCAGAGAGTTTTTGATACAGGAACATTTGTTTCACAAATAATCGGCTTTGATACTCAATTAATTAGCGACAGTGTTAAAATATCGTGGTATTCTGCAAACGAACAATCAGAATCTGTCTATAATATTGAGCGCGCTTTTCAACCCGATTCAGAGAACGCTTCCTGGGAAATTATTAATACTGTCAGATCAAAAAATAAAACAGGGTCAAAATATTATGAAGTATTTGACCATCCGGGATTTGCAGGCACAATTTATTATAAAGTTGTTGGAAACAAACCCGGTGGTGAGACACAAACTTCAGATGTAAAACGGGTTATCTATTTAAAGAATGATTCAAAAGTTACAATTACTCAAAATACTCCAAACCCTTTTAGTGACTCTACATCTATTAGTTTTTTTCTACCGAAAAAGGAAAAAATTAAGATTGAATTTTATGACGGACACCTTGAAAAGATAGACGAACTGGAAAAAACATTTCCGGCCGGAGAAAACAGTGTCCCTTTTTCAGCAAATAAGCTTGAACCAGGAATTTATTTTTACAGGTTTAAGGCAGGCAAATTTATCGACGTAAAAAAAATGGTTGTTACAAAACAAATTAATGGATAAGGTATTTAAGATATTTATCGATTTCGACGGGACAATTACGACTACGGATGTTGGTGAAGACCTGTTTACCAAATTCGGAGATCCTGATGCCGTTGCAGAAGTAATTGAACGTTATAAAGAGAATAACGTTACCGCAAAGGAATGCTGGTTAATGCTCTGTGATTCCATTAAGGAACTGAACATGGATGAGTTCAATAATTACATCGATAGTTTTGAAGTTGATCCGACTTTTCCTTCATTTATAGAATATTGTACTGAAAATAATTTTGAACATTATGTTCTGAGCGATGGATTTGATTATTACATAGACAGAATTTTAGAAAGAGAAAACCTGCAGGACTTAAAGGTCTATTCCAATAAACTGGAAATTCTAAAAGATAACCAGCTGAGACCTCATTTCCCCTATCTGGATGAGGAATCAAAAAGTTCAGCAAATTGCAAGCACAATCATATTATCAATCACAGCGGCGATGAAGAATTTACAATTTACATAGGTGATGGAATTTCAGATACGGAAACCGCACAGTTTTGTGATTTTATTTTTGCCAAAGATTCACTTTTAAAATTTTGTGAAAAAGAACGCATTACATATTTCCCTTACAAAAATTTTAACGATGTAAAGGCTCGGATAGAGACCCTTCGCTCAAAGAAAAGATTAAAGAAAAGACACCAGGCTTCGCTCAAAAGAAGAGAAGTCTACTTAAGAGGATAAAAAATGACCCGATCAGAAATTGCTTCAAAATTTTTTAATTACAGAAGTTATACACCTATTCCCTTCCTAGTTTTAACATTCCTGTACCTTAACGCCAACATCTGGAGCCTGATTCTGGGTTTTATAGTTGCGGTATCAGGTGAACTAATAAGGCTTTGGGGAGTTAGCTGGGCAGGAAGTGAAACACGAACAACAGGTGGAGTTGGTGGAACATTTTTAATTGTTAGCGGACCTTTTGGCCACGTCAGAAATCCTCTCTACGTAGGGAATATTCTATTGTATACCGGAATGGGAATTATGTCCTTTGCGCTTTTTCCCTATCTGCAGATAGCAGGACTAATTTTCTTTTACATTCAATACTGGTATATCGTGGGTGAGGAAGAAAATTATCTGAAAAAAACATTCGGTGAAGAATTTGATAAATATTTAAAAAATGTCCCGAGATTCTTTCCCCGGATTACCAGGTACAAATCAGGAAAGGTTGAACAACCACCTTTTAGTTTGAAGGCTGGTCTCCGTTCAGAAAGAAGGAGTTTACAGGCCTTTAGTATTGTTACATTAACAATTGTCCTGATCTGGATATTGAGAAGGATATAGTTTTTGCTCTTTATTTCTTTGAATGAAAATGAGCATAGGATAAATGACAAATAAAAATTTAATGATAATAGCCGGAGAGATTTCCGGAGATCTTCACGGCGCTTCTTTGATAACAGAAATAAAAAAAATCGATCCGCAAATTGATATAAGCGGAATCGGTGGTGATAAAATGCGGGCAGCCGGGATGGAACTTTCATACCATCTTAACAGAATGGCATTCCTGGGTTTTCTTGAAGTAGTCAAACATATCCCGTTTATCAAAGCTGTTCAGAAAAATCTTATTGAAGAGGTAAAGAAGAAAGGAATTAAAACTGTTGTTCTTATAGATTACCCGGGATTTAATCTGAGCATTGCAAAAAAACTGCACAGGCTCGGAATAAAAATCATTTATTATATCTCTCCGCAAATTTGGGCATGGGGCAGCGGAAGAATAGAAAAGATTAAGAAGCTCGTTGACAAAATGCTGGTTGTTTTTCCTTTCGAGGAAAAACTTTATAGTGACAATGCTGTTAACGTCGAATTTGTCGGGCATCCTCTGCTGGAAAGGTTGAAGAAATTTGATTTTCTTCCCAGAGAAAAGTTTTTTGAAAAATTTGAATTAGACAAAAACAAAGAAATTTTACTCCTGCTTCCGGGAAGCAGAGAACAGGAAGTTAAAAGTATTTTTCCTGAAATGATTAAAGCAGCGGAAAAAATATCCAATGAATTTAATCTGCAAATAGTTATCGCTTGTTCTTCAAATATTGATGAAAATATTTTCAGAGATTTAACAAAATTGAAAAACCTCAAATTTTTAAGGGACAACACATACAACCTTCTGAAATATTCAAAATTTGGAATAATAAAATCGGGTACATCCACGCTTGAGGCCGGATTATTTGAATTACCAATGGTTATTGTTTACAAAACAAGTCCCCTTACGTACCTGATAGGAAAAAGGCTTGTAAAAGTTAACAGTATCGGTATGGCAAATATAATTTCGGGTGAAAATGTGGTTCCGGAACTGATTCAGAATGATGCTACATCTGAAAAGATTTATTCTGAAGCAAAAAATATCTTATCTAATGATAGAGTTTATGAATCAATAAAACAAAAACTTGGCAGGATAAAAGAAAAATTAGGAACGGAAGGGGCTTCTGAAAGAGCCGCCAGATCAATTTATGAAGTAATGAATGAAGTTTAGAAAAGTAAGACAGGATATTTTAAGATTTCTCGGGTATTTTGTTTTAACATACCTGGTTGATGTTCTTTGTAAAACTTTGAGAATCACCGAAAAAAATAAAAAGGTGATTGACGAGCTTAAAAATCAAAATAAAAATTATGTCCTTGCATTCTGGCACGGATCAATGTTGTTGCCGTGGTATAAGCACCGCAAGCAAAATATGGTTGCACTTACAAGCAAAAGCAAGGATGGTGATTTACTGGCAAAGGTTCTTAAATACTGGAAATATCGCGTTATACGTGGATCAAGCTCGACAGGTGGCGACGTTGCCCTCGGAATAATGGTTGATTACGCAAAAAACAATCATTCAATAACTATTACACCCGATGGGCCGAGAGGGCCGAGACATAAAATGAAAGCCGGCGCGGTAATTACTGCAAAAAAAAGCGG
This sequence comes from uncultured Bacteroidota bacterium, assembly GCA_963783855.1. GTDB lineage: Bacteria > Bacteroidota > Ignavibacteria > Ignavibacteriales > Ignavibacteriaceae > JAKAGZ01. The sequence goes on along the minus strand of CAWAPE010000007.1, from coordinate 63,658 downwards.
TTTACCTTTAATTCTTGTCGGTGTTGGGATCAAAAAAAACAGGCCCTTAAGTAGTTGGGATAAGTTTGAAATTCCAAGGCTATTTACCAGAACAATGCTTGTATACTCTGATCCCATTTATGTTGCACATGATCTCAGTTATGATGATACTTCCGGGATGATTGAAGAGTGTGAGCAGAAACTTAATGATCTTCAGAAAATAGCTGAGGAAAGTCTCTAAATAAATGAATTTTTTAAAAATCATATTATATCCTTTCGTCCCTCTATACGCTGTTATTGTAAATCTGAGGAACTGGCTGTTCGATAAAGGATATTTTAAAGCTAAAAAAGTCGACGCAAAAATCATTTCAGTCGGTAATATTACAGTTGGAGGTTCAGGAAAGACCCCAACAGTTATTTATATTACCGGTCTTCTTAAAGAAGAAAAGAAAAAAGTCGGTGTACTTAGTCGTGGCTACGGAAGAAAATCTTCAGGCTATATACTTGTTGCCGATAACGAAAAAATTCTTGCGGACGTGAAAGAATGTGGCGATGAAATTTTTCAGACAATAACTGAGTGTAAAGTTCCGGCAGCCGTTTGTGAAAGCAGAGTAAAAGGAGCAAAAAGGTTAATCGCTGATACACAGGTTGATACTATTGTTCTGGACGACGCCTTTCAGCACAGGTGGATTGCACGTGATATTGATCTTTTGATTTGTGAACAAAGATTCTTGAATGATCCTGAATTCTTAAATCAAAATCTTTTACCAACGGGTAATATGAGGGAAAATTTCGATTCAGTAAAACGTGCAGATGCAATTATTATTAACAGGAAGTTTTCTGAGAAGGAACCTCCTAATAAGACAATGCGGAAATTTGCTGAAACAAAAAGTTTGTTTAACGGTTATTACAAAGCAATTGGTTTTGTTGATATAAAAAGAAATTTAGACTATAATATTGAAGAATTTGAAGGTCAAAAAAGTCTGGTTGTATCGGGGATTGCGAATCCGTTTTCTTTTATAAATGCTCTTAAGCAAACAAAAGTCGATACACAAAACCAGATGATTTTTTCAGATCATAAGAATTATACTTTAAAAGAAGTACAAAATATCAGAAAAGATTTTTATTCAACAAATTCACATTCTGTGGTAACAACACAAAAGGATGCGGTAAAGCTGGTCAAATTCTCTAAAGAATTTGACGATATTGATATCTTTTATCTGAAAATTCACATGGAAATTGACGAGAAAGAGGAGTTTAGAAATTTCATAATAAAAAGACTTACTTAGGTAAGAAAACAAAGTAACATAATCGCACTTATATAGATAGGAGAAGATATGGCTAAGACTAAAAAATATGTCTACTATTTTGGAGACAAGAAAGCTGATGGGAAATCAGAAATGAAAAATTTGCTCGGTGGTAAAGGAGCAAACCTCGCAGAAATGGTTAATATAGGAATGCCGGTTCCTTCCGGTTTTACAATAACAACAGATGTATGCACTTACTATTATGATAATAAGAAAAAATATCCGAAAGAATTAAAATCACAGGTGCTTGCTGCTCTTAAAAAAGTGGAAAGTAGTATGGGAGCAAAATTTGGTGATTCAAAAAATCCACTACTCGTTTCTGTAAGAAGTGGTGCCAGAGCATCTATGCCCGGCATGATGGATACTATTCTTAACCTAGGATTAAATGATACCACAGTTCAGGCAGTAATTAATAATACAAATAACCCGAGATTCGCATTCGATTCCTACAGAAGATTTGTGCAAATGTACGGTGACGTTGTACTTGGCTTAAAACCGGTTGATAAACATGAAGAGGATCCTTTTGAAATAATACTTGATAGAAAAAAAGAAGAACACGGATTCAAACTTGATACAGAACTAACCGCAGAACATCTAAAAGAACTTGTAGCTGAATTTAAGGCTGCTATCAAAGAAAAAACAGGTAATAGTTTCCCGGATGATCCTATGGAACAGCTCTGGGGCGCTGTAGGTGCTGTATTTGGTTCCTGGATGAACGACAGGGCAATTGTTTACAGAAAACTAAATAATATACCGGCTGAATGGGGTACCGCTGTAAATGTACAGTCAATGGTCTTCGGAAACATGGGCGAAGATTCCGGGACAGGAGTTGCCTTTACAAGAGATCCTGCTTCCGGTGAGAACAAATTCTACGGAGAATATCTCTTTAATGCTCAAGGTGAAGATGTTGTTGCAGGAACTCGTACACCACTTCCAATTGCAAAACTGAATGAAGACGATCCCAAAATTTACAAGGAATTGGAAGAAATACGAAAAAATCTCGAAAAACATTATAAAGATATGATGGACATCGAGTTTACAATTCAGCAGGGCAAACTCTGGATGCTTCAGTGTCGTGTTGGTAAAAGAACCGGTTTCGCTGCTATAAAGATGGCAGTTGATATGGTAAAGCAAAAACTTATTTCCAAAGAAACTGCAATACTCAGAATTGAGCCAAATCAGTTGAACCAGTTGTTAAGACCAATATTTGATCTCGATCAGAAAAAAAGAGCAATTGATGAAGGAAAACTTGTTGCAAAAGGACTTAATGCGGGTCCGGGTGCGGCTTCCGGTAAAGTTGCTTTAAATGCGGAAGATGCAGAGGAAATGGCTGCAAAAGGAGAAAAAGTTATCCTGGTTAGAATTGAAACTTCTCCTGAAGATATCAAAGGAATGAACGCTTCGGAAGGTATTTTGACAGCGAGAGGTGGAATGACTTCACACGCCGCACTTGTGGCCCGCCAGATGGGTAAAGTTTGTGTTGCCGGTTGCGGTTCCTTAAAAATTAATTATAGGGAAAGAAAGATCAAAGTTGAAGGAAATGAAAACATCGAGATAAAAGAAGGCGATTATATTTCAATTGATGGAACTACCGGTGAAGTTATTCAGGGTAAACTTGAAACCAGGCCATCTGAAGTTATACAGGTACTTATTTCAAAAACAATGGATGCAAAAGATTCAGATGTTTACCAGACTTATGCAAGTCTTATGAACTGGGCAGATAAATTAAGAAGCATGAACATCAGAACAAATGCTGATCAACCGGATCAGGCTTCTAATGCAATAGCATTCGGCGCGGAAGGAATTGGACTCTGCAGAACAGAACATATGTTCTTCGGAGGAGACAGGATCATGTCTGTAAGAAAAATGATAGTTTCAGATTCAGTTGAAGAAAGGAAAAAAGCACTCGCAGAATTACTTCCACTTCAGAGAGAGGATTTTGCAGGTATTTTCGAAGCAATGAAAGGATATCCTGTAACAGTCAGAACACTGGATCCACCATTGCACGAATTTCTTCCTCACGAAGAAAAAGAAACACTTGAACTTGCACAAGCATTAAATATATCGGTAGACAAACTGAAAGAAAAAATTGAAAGTCTTCATGAGTTTAACCCGATGCTTGGATTTAGAGGCTGCCGCCTTGGAATTCTTTATCCTGAAATTACAGAAATGCAGGCAAGGGCTATAATTGAAGCAGCCTGTGATGTAGCGGCAAAAGGCATAAAAGTTAAACCAGAAATAATGATTCCGCTGGTTGGACACGTTAACGAGTTCAAACTGCAGGAAGAAATAGTAAGAAGAGTTGCGAAAGAAGTAATGCAGGAAAAAGGCAGAAAAATAAAATACCTCGTCGGTACAATGATTGAACTGCCACGCGCCGCATTAACCGCGGACCAGATCGCTGAAAGAGCCGAATTCTTCAGCTTCGGAACAAACGATCTTACACAGACTACATTCGGACTTTCCAGGGATGATGCAGGAAAATTCCTGCCACTCTACGTACAGAATGATATTCTTCCTAATGATCCATTCGAAGCTATTGATCAATCAGGTGTGGGTCAGCTGGTTGAAATGGGAACTTCCAAAGGCCGCTCAACACGCCCGGATTTAAAAGTAGGTATTTGTGGAGAGCACGGCGGGGAACCTTCTTCTGTAGAATTTTGTCATAGAACAGGGTTAAATTATGTAAGTTGTTCTCCATTCAGAGTTCCAATTGCAAGACTTGCAGCGGCCCGTGCAGTTGTTAACGAAACCGCATCTAAAAAGAGCGGCAAGAAAGCTACAAAGTCAAAGAAAAAAACCGTTTCCAAAAGAAAGCCGGTTAAGAAAAGATAGTTTAATAAACGTTAAAGGAAGGGAAATTAATTTTTCCCTTCCGATAAATCATAATTCATATAAAAGAGGTTAAGAGGAATGAAATTATCAGATTTCAAATTTAACTTGCCTAAAACGCATATTGCCAAACACCCGGTTTCTCCGAGAGACAAAGCAAAACTTATGGTGCTTGACCGGGAAGCTGCATCAATTGACAACAAGGTTTTCACCGATATTACAGACTACATGGAAAAAGGTGATGTACTGGCAATAAATGAAACGCGTGTTTTCCAGGCAAGGCTTTACGGTAAAAAAGAAAAAACAAACGCAAAGATAGAAGTTTTTCTTTTAAGAGAACTGAATGCGGAAGATTGCATCTGGGATGTAATAGTAGACCCGGCAAGAAAAGTAAGGATTGGAAACAAGATCTACTTTAACGATAAGTTATGGTGTGAAGTAATCGACAATACAACATCACGCGGTAGAACAGTAAGATTTAATCAGCCGGGAAATGTTTATAAAGCTGTGGAAAAAATCGGACTCACTCCTCTACCACCTTATATTAAAAGAGATCCCGAACCGGATGATAAAGAAAACTACCAGACAGTTTATGCAAAAGTTGATGGCGCTGTTGCAGCTCCAACCGCGGGACTTCATTTTACTCCGAAACTTTTGCAAAAAATTGAGAAGAAAGGAATCAGCATTGTGCCTGTCATTCTTCACATCGGGCTAGGTACTTTTCGCCCAGTTGAAGTAGAAGATTTGACAAAACATAAAATGGATTCTGAATACTTCGAAATCCCTGCCAAATCTTCGGAAACAATTAATAAAGCCAAGCACGGAAAACATAAAGTTTTTGTGGTTGGTACCAGTACATGCCGGGCATTGGAAACAAGCATAACGGCAGACGGTTTTGTGAAACCGCAAAGAGGCTGGACAGATAAATTTATTTATCCATACTACGATTTTAAAATCACAGACAGGCTTATTACGAATTTCCATCAGCCGGAATCTACTTTGATTATGCTTGCAAGTGCATTTGCCGGCCACGAGTTCATAATGAAGGCCTATAAGAAAGCAATGAAAGAGCGTTATCGTTTCTTAAGTTACGGCGACGCAATGCTTATCAAATGAAAACATTTGCAATAATCCCAGCAGGTGGTAAAGGGCTTAGGAGCGGTGCAGCCGCTCCCAAGCAATATTTAAAGTTTAAAGGAAAGGAATTAATTGTCTACACACTCGAGACTTTCCAAAAAAACAAGCTGGTTAATGAAATAATTGTTGCGGCACATCCTTCCTATTTTCCTGTTCTTGAAACGCTCAAAAAAAAATACAAGCTTACAAAGTTAAAAAAAATTGTTACCGGGGGTAAAAAAAGGCAGGATTCTGTTTATAATGGTTTACAGTCAATTAAGGCAGAGAAGAAAGATCTGGTAATTGTACACGATGCTGCACGTCCCCTGCTTCCGCAACAAGTCCTGACAAATGCCATTAAAACAGCCGAAAAGAAAGGAAATGCCCTTGTTTGTGTTAAAGCCGGTGATACAATTATCAAAGGCAATGATACAGTTCACTCATATATAGATAGAAACCAGATTTATTATGTTCAGACCCCACAAATTTTCACATTTGGGGTTTTACAAAATGCTATGGAAAAAGCACAAAAAGAGCATTTTTATGGAACGGACGAGTCAATGCTTGTAAAAAGACTGAAAAAGAAGATTTACATTTCGGATGGCTCTTTGCTTAATTTTAAGGTAACGACTAAATCTGATATTGAATTATTAAAGAAACTAATTTAATATAGCCCGCATCTAATGTAAAAATGGCCATTATGGGCAAAAATCAAATTATAGCCTAAATAATATATTGAATTTAACCGATAATGTATTTAGGTTAGTAGCTTATAGATTACAATGGATTAAATATGCTCGTTTTATTAGCAATAATAGTTTTATCATACCTGGTTGGTTCAATTCCTACAAGCATAATTGTAAGTAAGATGGCAAGAGGAATTGATATTCGTGATTACGGCAGCGGTAACGCGGGCGGCACAAATGTAATGCGTGTTCTCGGATGGAAGCATGGAGTTTTTGTAATGCTTTTAGACGCTATGAAAGGTGTCATAGCTGTAATTGTTGTTGCACGTTTGTTCCAGGGAACTATACCTTTCAACAACGCTACTCCATTTGATGATTTCACATTGGTTCAAATCATAGCCGGTATTGCTGCAGTTATTGGACACATATGGACTGTCTTTGCTGGCTTCAAAGGCGGAAAAGGTATTGCTACTGCACTTGGAATGCTGCTTGTCATAGCAACCGTTGATATGCTCATTGCTGTCGGTGCATTCCTATTAGTAGTGACATTTTCAAAATATATTTCTCTCGGCTCTATTGTTGCAGCTATAGTTGTTCCTTTGGCGCTGGTAGTTCGTGAAAATATATTTAACGTTGATATCCAGGGATATCATACTATACTTCCATTTATAATTGCACTTTCTTTACTTGTAATATTTACACATCGCAAAAACGTTGTGCGTTTGATTAACGGCAGCGAAAACAAAATTAGTTTTTCAAAAAAGAAAAATTCTGCTCAAAACTAAAAAATGAAAATTTCAGTTTTAGGTGCAGGTGGCTGGGGCACTACCCTGGCTGTTCTGCTTCATTATAACGGACACAATGTTACTCTCTGGGAATACAAAAAAAATTATTCCAAGATATTGCAGAAAAGCAGAATAAATGACCGCTATCTTCCCGGTTTTAAAATTCCCAAAGAAATAAATATTACCCACGATCTGGATGAATCCGTATCGGATAAGAATATGATTGTGCTCGCAGTACCAGCACAATACTTAAGAAGCGTAATTAAAAAGGTTCAGCCTTCGGAACTTAAGAATTCTATACTTGTAAGTGTCTCAAAAGGAATTGAAATCAATTCACTGCTTACGATGTCGCAAATGCTTCACGATGAAATTCCATCCATCTCCCCTGAACAAATTGGTGTTCTTTCGGGCCCCAGCCATGCAGAAGAAGTAAGCAAAAGAATTCCAACTGCTGTAGTTGCAGCCTCAACAAATGAAGAAACAACTAAATCGATACAAGCAGCATTTATTACTTCGTATTTCAGAGTCTATGGTTCAACTGATATTCTAGGAGTTGAACTTGGCGGCGCATTTAAAAATGTGATAGCAATTGGTGCCGGAATTATTGACGGAGCGAAATTCGGAGATAACACTAAAGCAGCAATTATGACAAGAGGTATTGCCGAAATTTCCCGGCTCGGAATTGCACTTGGTTCGCAGCCGGAAACCTTTGCAGGATTATCCGGAATGGGCGACCTGATTGTAACCTGTATGAGCAAACACAGCCGTAACCGCTACGTCGGCGAGCAAATAGGTGGCGGTAAGAAATTAAAGGCCGTGTTAAAATCCATGCAAATGGTTGCCGAAGGTGTGGAGACAAGCAGATCGGCTTCTCAACTTGCTATAAAGCATAAAGTTGAAGTTCCCATTACTTCAGAAGTTTATAAAATTTTATTCGAAGATAAAGATCCTGTAAAGGCCACAACAGATCTAATGACACGCGATATGAAAATGGAATAATTCTCTTTATTATTTAAAAGAATTTTAGGGGACTTCGGTGAAGTATATTTGTTTGATTATTCTAATGACTCTCTGCTTATCTCATGGAATACGCGCCCAAATCCGGGACAATAAAAATTTGATATTTTTTGAATTCGGGGGAAATGGTGGTGCTTATTCTATAAACTATGACCGTACTCTGATTAATAATTTTGGTGCAAGGGCAGGAATAATGTTGCTCCCTTCAGCATCAGGCACAATAAAGGCCTTTCCTGTGTTATTCAATTACAGGATAAATATTAATAATAATTTTGTAGAAATTGGTCTCGGGGAGACTTTTTTTTCAGCTCCTTTAAATTTTGGGAATCTTGGTAATTTTACTGATAACTCGGCTATACCTACCGGAGTAATTGCACTTGGAATACAAAACGAGCGCGGAATGAATTTCAGAACCGCCTTTACACCATTTTATTATAACAAAAAATTTGTGTTCTTTGGCGGCTTTAGCCTCGGTTATAGCTTTTAGATAGATCCTTGTGCCGATTCTCCTATCTGTTAGGCAAAGAAATGCCTTTAATCTTCCTGAATAATGAAACCGCGTAGGAATCAGTCATTCCCGAAACAAAATCTGTAATCTTCAACAACCTCGTATAAATATCTTCATCCGGTTTTCCATAATCGCCAAGAAATTGTTTAGGAAGAAGTTTAATAATTGTTTTATTCTTGGGAGAAATTTTGTCTTCGGCAAATTCATTTACCGCAGAAATAAATGTATCCAGCAATCCGTCAAGAACTTCAAAACCGGCGGCTTCCCTTTCCACTACACCTCTCATAGAGTAAATTTTTTCAATGGAAACTTTTTTAATTTCTTCCAGCGGACCGGACATAGGAATTAATGATATCAGATCTTTATTGAGCCTACCGAATAAAATTGATTTTTCCTCATCCGCAAAAGCATCCGAGAGACTTTTAACCAGTTCGCTGATCGCTTTTGCCCGCAGGTATCCAATCTTATCGTTTTCATTTCTTTCATTATACAAATGCAATTCTGACTTTCCTTTCAGGGACATTAAAAGTTCTTCTGTTTCTACGAAGGATAAAAGACTTAGCCTGAAACCATCCTCAAGATCCATTACCCTGTAACAAATATCATCCGCAGCCTCAACAAGAAATGCAAGGGGATGCCTGTTCCAGAATAATGAATTTTTATAACCTGCTTTAGGGAGCAGACCGGTTTCCTTAGCGACTTCCTTAAAGAGTTCCTTCTCCGACTGGAAAAATCCGTATTTCTTATACAGTTTTTCTTTGTGAACTTTTACTTTATTTTCTTTTTCTGTAAGAGATTCTTTCGGATACTTGGTAAATGCCGCAAGAGTAGCACACGATAGTTTCAAGCCTCCAATAATCGTTGGGTTCTGAAGCCGGGTAATTATTCTGAAACCCTGCGCATTGCCTTCAAACTTTGTGAGATCTGTCCATTGTTTTGCTGTTAATTTTTTCCGGAAAGCTTTCCCGTTTCCATTTCTGAAATATTCAGCTATTGCATCCTCACCCGAGTGTCCAAACGGAGGATTCCCTATATCGTGAGCAAGACAGGCGGAGGCAACAATCTCACCGAAATGAAACTGTGTAAATTCTTTTTCCAGTTTTTTGTTTCTGTCCAATATCTTTTTGCCAACCAAATTACCAAGTGATCTTCCCACACAAGAGACTTCCAGACTGTGCGTCAGTCTGGTATGTACATAATCAGATTCAGGCATCGGAAAGACTTGTGTCTTATCCTGCAACCTGCGGAAAGCAGAACTAAAAACAATTCTGTCAAAATCCCGTTGAAACTGGCTTCTGCCATCCGTAGATGTTTCAACTTTATGACCAAGTAATTTTTTAGATAAGAGTCTTTTCCATTCCAAGTCAAAATCTCCGTTTAAGTTTTCAAATTGGGATTCCCGAGTTTCCAGGTAATAATACCCTCTACTTCAGAAGCTTTTTTAAATCCAAATTCAATTAATATTTTTTGCGAGGAAATATAATCCGTCGGAGTCTGGGCCCTTAATGCTTTTACCTTTGCGTGCATAAATGCATACCGCATAAATTCCTTCATCACCTCAGGCATATATCCTCTTTTCTGATAATTTGGTTTTAACGCATAGCCGATTTCTACTTCCCCATTCATATCAGGCATCCCATTGAATCCACACAGACCTATTATTTTATTTTCTTCTTTGGATATTATTTGCCACATTGTGAACCACGTATAATTAAAAGGATTCTGTCCCATTTTCTTTATTACCGTCTCAAAGACCTCTCCTATTTCTTTTTCCATTATATCATCATATTTTTCTTTGTGACTTTCATTAAGGAAGAGGTTTTCTTCGAGCTGGGCTGGATTATCTTTCAGTAACTTTACCTGGTCTATATTCAAAGGAAGAATTCTGAGTCTTTCCGTTTTTAATTCAAACATATATTCAATTACCTTTATTTCTTTGCAAATTTAACAAAGAAATATTGAAATACCGCAAATTATTGTAATTGCCCAAACCTTACAGTATTTTTCACTCTGATGAAAAACAGGAATGAAAAAATATTAAGCCAGTCTATACAGTATATTAAATCCGTCGGGCCAAAACGTGCTGAATCTTTCAGGAAAATTGGCATCGAAACAATCCGGGACATTCTGTTTTATTTTCCCTCCCGGCACCTGGACAGAACCACCACACTTACAGCTGCAAAAGCATATGGCCATATTTTAAATGGCTACGACGGAGAACTGACAATTATTGCAAAGGTTGAGGATGTGGAAAAACGCAGGTTCGGTAAAAGAGAGATTCTGAAAGTTCAGTTCAGAGATCAGACCGGATTTTTTGAATGTACATGGTTCCAGGGAGTAAAATATTTCGCTAGTGTTTTTCACGAAGATGATACTTTCGCTATTTCGGGCAAGCCGGTAAAATCAAAATATGGCAATCTTCAGTTTACTCACCCGGATTTTGACCGAATGTCGGAAGACGAATCCAGGAATTTTCTGAATACCGGAAAAATAATTCCATTTTACAGGATTCCTAAAGAACTACGAAATAAAAACATTGGTGATTTTTCCTTAAGAAGAATTATAAGCAACGCAGTTGAAAACTTTGCTGACTATCTTGAAGAAAATCTTCCAGAAAAGATAATAAAAGAACATAATCTGATTTCAATCATTGACGCAGTTAAAAATTTCCATTATCCGGAAAATAAAGAGAAACTGAACGACGCGAGAAAACGTTTTAAATTTGAAGAAATATTTTACCTGGAACTGCTTGTAGCCCTCAGGAAATATAATTATAAAACGAAACTAAGCGGACCATCCATGGAGATAAAAACAAACCTGGTCCCTGATTTTTTGAAAACCCTTCCTTTTGATTTAACAAAAGCCCAGATAAAAGTGCTGAGTGAAATAAAAAAGGACATGCTTTCATCATCACCAATGAACAGACTTCTACAGGGAGATGTTGGATCGGGAAAAACTATTGTAGCATTAATTTCAATGCTTATTGCTATCGATAATGATTACCAGGCTGTTCTAATGGCTCCAACGGAAATTTTAGCCGACCAGCATGCTAAAAACATATCGAAAATGATGAAAATATTTACAGACATATCTAAAGAAAGAGAAATAAGAGTAAGCCTTCTTCTGGGGGGACAAAGGAATTCAGCAAAAAAGAAAAAAATGCAGAACGATGAACTTCAAAATGCCAATATTATAATTGGAACACACGCATTGTTTGAAGAAGATGTCAACTTCAAAAACGTCGGTCTTGTAATTGTTGATGAACAACACAGGTTCGGAGTAGCACAAAGAGCAAAACTTCGGACAAAAGGTAAAGTTCCTGATGTGCTGGTTATGAGCGCTACCCCAATTCCCAGAACTCTTTCTATGACAATTTACGCGGACCTTGATCTTTCAATTATTGATGAAATGCCTAAAAACCGTAAACCTATCAAAACATTGCTGCGTGGAGAAAATAAGCTCCCTGCTATATATAAGTATATATCCGACAAAACCCGGGAAGGTTATCAATCATTTATAGTTTATCCTCTTGTTGAAGAATCTGAAAAAATTGAGCTGAAGGCTGCAGAGACCTACTATAAAGAATTACAAAACACATATTTAAGAGATCTGAAACTCGGGCTGATTCACGGTAGAATGAGGTGGCAGGAAAAAGAAGAAGTTATGATGCTGTTTTTGGCAAAAAAGTACGATGTTTTAATCAGTACAACAGTTATTGAAGTTGGAATTGACATACCTGACGCCAACATTATACTTATTAATGATGCTCACAGATTCGGTCTTTCACAATTACACCAGCTACGCGGACGTGTCGGAAGAGGAAAACAACAGGCATATTGCATATTGGTAACCAAAGATGAGTATGCCGCCGCAAATAATCATATGAATTTTGAGATTGAGTACTTATCATCATCGCAAATTGAAAAAAATAAGGCCGCTTTGCGCTTACAAACCATGGAAAAGTTTACTGATGGGTTTAAAGTTGCAGAAATTGATCTAAAATTAAGAGGACCGGGTGATATTTTCGGAACAAGACAGAGTGGATTCCCTGATTTAAAATTTATAGATATAATAAACGACTCCGACATCATTAAATCTGCCAAAGCTTCTGCATTCAAAATAATAAACGATGATCCTCACCTTCAGTCAGAAAAATATTCTCTACTAAGAGAAAATCTTTTAAAATATTACTCAAATAATCTTGAGTACGCAAAGATTGCATGATAATGTTTTAAAAATTTGATCAATCCATTTTCTGGCAACTTCCACTTTTGAAAAAAAATAATTGCATTCTATTTGTTAATTATTATTTTAGTTATAACTTTGTTCTTAAATTTCTGATCAATTCATGTTTTTCATGAACTTTTAAAGAAAAAAATTTAAAATCGATCAAGAAAAAATATTTTGAATGATTAATAAAATTGTTGACTTAAAGATATTATTAGTTATATTTGTTAAAAAAAATACATCAAGGAGAAATTATTTTATCTTCTCTCTTTAATGATCGATTGAAAGTTGCGTTAGCCTTCAATGTGAAACCAGAAAGTGAAACTTTCCTCCAAGAACTACCCCCTAATTCAAAAAACACTCAAGTTCAACCGGAAAAAAGTATAGACACTTATGCTGAATGGGACACATGGGAAACGATCAACTCAATTAAAGCTGCATTGGAAATTTATCACGATGTAGTTTTAGTTGAAGCTAATGAACTTGCATTCGAAAAACTAAAAGAGACCTCTCCTGATATAGTTTTTAACTTTGCTGAAGGCCTTAAAGGTATTAGCAGAGAAGCTCAGATTCCTGCAATGCTTGATATGCTTGGTATTCCATACACTGGTTCAGATCCTTTAACCCTTGCCACCTGTCTTGATAAAGCAAGAACTAAAGAAGTCCTAACATATCACGGAATACCAAACGCAAAATTTTTGCTAATCGATTCTGTTGAAAAAATTAATAACCATGGATTAAAATTTCCACTGATAGTAAAACCATATTCAGAAGGATCCGGTAAGGGAATATTTTCAACATCATTCGTGCAAAATGAAGCAGAACTTAAAAAAGAAATTGAAAGAGTTCTTTCAGAATATGATCAGCCGGCATTAGTTGAAGAATTTTTGCCAGGCAGAGAATTTACTGTGGCTGTACTCGGGAATGATGACGAGGCGGAAGTCTTACCCGTAATAGAAATCAACTATAAGGATTTTCCGGAAAATTTTATCCCGATTTATTCTTATGAGGCTAAATGGATTCTGGACACCAGGGAAAATCCGCTGGACGTTTTTACCTGCCCTGCAAACACCAGCAAGGAACTTGAGACACAAATTAAGGACACTGTTCTTAAAGCTTATAAAACTTTGCGCTGCAAAGACTGGAGCAGAATTGATGTTAGACTGGATGCTAATGATGTTCCGAACATTATAGAAATAAACCCAATCCCCGGGATATTACCAAACATCGAAGATAATTCCTGTTTCCCTAAAGCGGCAAGAACAATTGGATTAAGCTACAATGATACGGTAAATAAAGTCCTTTATGTTGCGGCAAAAAGGCACAAGCTATTATGAAAAAAAATGCAAAAATATTAATCTGCTACAATTCGCCTGTGAGCATCTTCCCGATTTACAACGGTAAACCTGAAGAGGAAATAAGTCCTATGGATGACCTTTCTGAAGGCGCATTTGCCAGGGATCTGGAAGCGATCAAAACGGCTCTTGGCGGCCATTTTTCTCAGGTTGAGACTTTTGCTGTAAATGGAAAAGTTGAAAGAACGATCAAATTTCTAAATAAAAGCAATCCCGATGTGATTTACAATTTTGTTGAATCAATTGAAGGAATTGCTTCTTATGAATATTGTATAGCTGGAATTTTCGAACTTCTTGGATATCAATTTACCGGCAATGCACCTATGACTCTCGGTAATTGTTTAAATAAAGAAAGAGCAAAAAACATTTTGCGCTCTTTTAATGTGCCCACACCAAACTCACAAATTATAAAAAGAGGAGAAAAAGTATCAAATAAAAGTTTTAATCTAAAATTTCCGGTAATTCTTAAATTATTAAACGAAGATGCCAGTATTGGAATATCTGAGCTGTCTGTTGTAAATAGTTTGAAGGACCTGAAAAAACAATTAGAGTTTTTATTTGGAACTTATAAACAGGATGTTATTGCCGAAGAATTCATTAAGGGTCGCGAACTTAATGTTGCAATACTTGGCGATAAAATTCTTCCCATTTCCGAAATTCTTTTTAAGGGACTCCCTGAAGGATTACCTAAAATTATTACCTATGATAGTAAATGGATAGAAGAAAGTGTTTACTATCAGCATACTCAGCCAAGCTGTCCTGCAAAGCTGGGTAAGAGAATTCTAAATAATGTTGAAACCGTTGCAGCCTCTGCATATAAGGCTCTTAATTGCAGAGATTATGCAAGAGTGGATATAAGACTGGATAAGAAAGGTACGCCTTATGTAATTGAGGTAAACCCGAATCCGGATATATCTACTGATTCAGGTTTTGTTAGAGCAGCAGCAAAAGCCGGCATTAGCTTTCCGGACTTGCTGGTCTCAATTGCTAATTTTGCGCTATCTAGAAAAAGAAATGATACGAAAAATAAAGCAAGCTGATAAGACGCATATTGAAAATATTCTGAAGAGGATATCGATTTTTAATAATGAAGAAATTGATATTGCTATGGAACTGGTGAATATTTCATTTACGGTTCCGACTCAGACGGATTATAACATTTTTGTCTATGAAAAAGACGGTAAAATTTTAGGTTATCATTGTACAGGTAGACGTCCACTTACTGATGCTGTTTTTGATTTATACTGGATCGTCACTGACCCGGATTCAGGGCAAAAAGGCATTGGCAAAAGTTTACTGGACCATGCAGAAAAGTTTGTAAAGAAACAGAAAGGAAGATGGCTGCTTGCAGAAACATCTTCCAAAGAAAGTTATACCAGAACAAGGAATTTCTACCTGAGGAATAACTTTTCTATCGTAGCAGAGATTAAAGATTTTTATTCTATGGACGATAGTCTGATGGTTTTCGGAAAATATTTTTATAATTAAACAATAACAGACAGAGGGTCAGTCATGGAACTATGGCAACAAATGATTCGCGACAGCATTCATACTGTCGATCAGCTTGTTGAAAAATTTAATATTGACCGCAAGGTTGCGGAAGATCTGGATGAATTTTTCCAGGCGAGAATTAATCCATACTACTTCAGCTTGATCAGAAAACCAGGGGACCCAATCTGGCGGCAGTGTGTACCGGATAAAGCAGAGCTCGATGATTTCGATTCAGAGGAAGATCCTCTAATGGAAGATTCTATGAGCCCTGTTCCAAATATTACTCACCGATATCCCGATCGCGCTCTGTTTCTTGTAACAAGTCAATGCGGTTTGTACTGCAGATTCTGTACAAGAAAAAGAAAAGTTGGCGATTATGAAAAAATCTCAATGAAAGGGCTCGAGAGTGCATTTCAGTATCTTGAAGAACACACTGAAATCCGTGATGTTATTCTTTCCGGTGGCGATCCGCTAATGTTGACTGATGCCATGCTGGAAAAGATACTGCAAAGATTAAGGGCTATTCCCCATATTGAAATAATCAGGCTTGGTTCAAAAATGCCATGCGTTCTTCCTCACAGGATTACGCCCAAGTTATGTGATATGTTAAAAAAATATCACCCGATATATCTTAATACCCATTTCAACCACCCATGGGAAATTACGCCTGAAAGTACAAAAGCCTGCGAAATGCTTGCGAATTCGGGAGTTCCCGTAGGCAACCAAATGGTGTTGATGAAAGGTGTAAATGACGATCCTGCAGTGGTTAAAGAGCTAATGCAGAAATTGTTAAAAATAAGAGTAAGGCCATACTATATGTATATGGCCGATGAAACAAAGGGTGCAAATCATTTCCGCACATCTATAGAAACCGGGCTGGAAATTATCGAAAATTTAAGAGGCCACACAAGCGGACTTGCAATACCACACTTCGTAATTGATGCACCGGGCGGCGGCGGTAAAATACCAATACTACCGGAATACACTCTTCATAAAGATCAGGATAAGATTATACTTCGTAACTATAAAAACAAAGTCTTTGTTTATCAAAATTACAAAGACAAAAATAATCCGGAGACAGAAAAAGAAGGTACCTATGGAAAATCTGCATCCGGTAAGAACGGGAAATCAAAAGGCAAAAAGGTTGATGTCTTAAAAATCGAAATCCCGATTTTAGAAGAAGTAGAAAATTAATAGCAAAATAAACTAAAAAGGCTCATCTGTCAAAAGACAGATGAGCCTTTACCGTTTTAAAGCTTTTTAATTCTATTGCTGCCCATCCAATATTTTCATCATATCCTTATCCAGACTTTGCTGAGGATATTCAACAATCCTTCCTAATTCTTTTTCATTATCATAAAAGATTATTGTAGGAACTCTTTCAATATTTAAATTAGCAGCTTCGTTTCCATTGGTTTTTTTGTTTCTATTAACCATAATTAGCGTGACTTTGTCCGAAGGATATCCAATATAATCCAGAATCTTATAAAATCTTGGAACTTCCCTTCTGCTATCACTACACCACGTTCCCATTACAATTGTAATTTTGTCGTTTTTTAATTTTTCAGATGCATTTTTTAATGCAGTAGAATCAACTTCATACATATTATATTCTGAATTGAACCACCAGGAAAAAGAAGAGTCGCTAAAAGCTTCTCTTGTGCAATAGCCTATCAACATAGGTTTACCGTTTGCAGCATCTTTAATCAAACAATTCTTTTGCTGGGCAATTCCATTTACTCCAAATAACAAAAGAATAACCAGAACCAGTTTTTTCATTCTATTCACCTCCGTTAGCAGGATTACTTCTTAAATCAATTCCCCAGAGCAGTTTGTTTCTTAAAGTTTCAAAATAATTAGTCAATGACGTATGAACCAGTTTAACCGGCCTTTTACTCTTGTATAATTTTAACTCGAGTGGCGGCTTAAACGCAAACACTCTCTGGCCATCACAATTAACGTGAACTTCTTTGTGCAAGGAGTTAGTTCTTATAACAATATCATGGTAACTCGGCAAAACTAATGGGCGAACTGTTAAGCTGTGCGGGCAAATTGGACAAATAGTAATTACATCTGCCTGTGGACTTACAATCGGTCCCCCTGTAGAAATGGCGTACCCGGTTGAACCAGTGGGTGTAGCCACTATTACGCCGTCTGCCCCAAATGTTGTTACATATTCGCCATCCACGAATATTTCAATCTCTATCATCTTCGGCCAGCCGCCTTTGTCAATAACAACGTCATTTATTGCATACAGGTTCGGCAAATTATGTCTTAAACATTCGCCGGTTAAAACCATTCTTTCGTCTATCGAATATCGGCCGGCTTTAATTTCCTTTACAAGAGAATCAATCTGATTGACACTTGTCTCAACAAGAAACCCTAGTTTACCAATGTTTACTCCAAGAACAGGTTTATTATAAAACTGTGCATTATAGGCTGTTGCAAGCATTGTTCCATCGCCCCCAACAGAAATAATTATATCACTCTTTTTATAAAGTGTGTCATCATTGACAAACCTGGATTTATTTATTTTCCCGTTAATTCTTTCTTTAAAAACAGCTACATCTTTACTAATTAAAAAATCAAGCTCATTTTCGCGAAGCCTGTTTACAAAATCTGATATAACCGGGAAAACCTTTTCTTTGGTTGTGTTAGCAATAATACCAATCTTAAGTTCGTTTTGATTTATTTTTACTTTTTTCTTTTTTGCCATAAATTATATCTCCGCAGAAGATTATCCGTGTTTTATCCGCCACCAAAACTTACAATATTTTGTAAAAACATATAAAGAAGAAAAAACTGCCAAAACAAAGCCCTCTATTCCGTCAAGAAAGCCAAGTTTCAGGAAATACATTTTAACAAATAATAAAGGAGGCCGCAGTATTATATCAATAATGTTGGCACTTTTCCCCTTTCTCATCATTTCTTCGGCAGCGAGTGTAGTATAGTTGTTAAATTTTTCGAAATAATGTTCAATAGTAGGATCGGTAAAATGATCAAGATCGCTTTTAAATTTTCCGATCGTGCCGTTAATTATAAGATGTTCGTGGACATCATTGTCACTAAATTTCACTTTGGTCCTGTCGAACAACCTGTTTACCCTGCCGGGATACCAACCGCTGTGTTTGATCCAGCGACCCAGGAAATATGCTTTCCGGGAAACAGAGTAAGCCGAATATTCCGGCTCTGAGTTTTTAAATTTAATAATTTCTTGTTTGAGTCCTTCAGTTATCGCTTCATCAGCATCAATCCAGAATATCCAGTTATTGTTTGCTAATGAAACAGCGTATTTTTTTGTTTCAGAATAGCCTTGCCACTTAACCATTTCAGCCGTTACTTCTTTAAATTCTTTCACAATTTCAAATGTGTTGTCGGTGGTTTTATCATCTATAAGCACTATAATTTCATCAATGCAGCCAAGTTGACTTTCGATACATCTCCTGATGTTCGATTCTTCATCTTTGGCAATTACAATTGATGTTATGTTAAAATTCTTATCCAAGCAAATCCCTGATTTTTTCTTTTACCTGTTTTACCGAAATACTATTTATATCAAGATCTCGAGCTAAATCTATAATTATTAATTAGTTTTTTTTCATCTTCTAAATTCTCTGTAATTTCCTTTGGAAAAACATATTTCCCTTCAGAAAAAATACTTTCAGGGTAAGGCAGAAACCTCCCGTAATAAAGCCCGCTTGTAATGCAAAGAAATTTTTTCTTAACAGCAGCGGCAAAATGAACTGCCGCAGTATCATTTGAAATTACAATTTTACATCCCGCAATTATCTTAGCTAATTCTGACAGAGTTGCTTTACCGGAAAGGTCTATAACTCTATCATTGTTTACAATCCCGCTAATCTCTTCGACAATTTGCTTTTCCCCGGCTGAAAGCGGAATAATCACAGCGAGATTATATTCGCTTATTAAATATTCACAAATTTCAGCAAAATTGCCCACATTCCAGCGTCTTTTAGGATCATTCGCTCCGGGGAAAACAACGCAATATCTTTCCGGCAATCCCTCATATATTTTCAATTTAGCTAGGTCTATTCCGGGATTTTCAATCTCCAATTTTTTCCCGAGTAAATTTTCAAAAAACTCCTTGTTGCGATAAAATTCGAACATGTTTTCACCGGCAGCTGGTATCAATTTTGTGTAAAAGCCATTAGAGAAAATTTTCATCCTGTTCTTTTTGTCAGGAGAACCGGAGTTACCAATCTGATTAATTGCTCTGCTGGTTTTTACAATCTGGTCACCAAAAAGTAATTCTCTTGTATAAGTTGAATTTATAACTGTTTCAAAGCCTTTCGCGTGAACCATTTTTAAAAAGGAAAATTTATAGCTTATGCTTTTTAGAAATTTTTTCCTGTTCATCCAGATGAATTCATCAATTACATCCGAATCAAGCGTTTCTGCCAGTTCTCTCCAGATAATATTTCCGCATAAAGTAATTTTACAGTTTTTGTACCTCTCGTCTTCCTTTATTATTTTCAGGAATTTTCTGAAAAGCAGGTAATCACCAATTGAGTCGAACCTTAAAAGCAAAAGAGAATCTGGATTTACAGCTTGCTTTTTTAATCCGATAAAAAAATCGAGAACTAAAAAAATCAGGAAATTGAGAATATTTCTAACTTGAATAAACATCTGGCTAATTACCTTTTTTCATCAAAAGATTGTGATCTTCCCAGGTCCTGCTTTTCATCATTTTCTTTACAAAGTAAAATAGGCCGGCTCTACTTATCTTCATAAAAAGTGTGGCCATTTTTTGATTCAAAACTTTCCTTGTTAGAATATGAAGCGAACCAAAACTGAAAACATTGAGATTAAATTTGGAGGATAGTTTTTGCAGAGTTTGGGCGGAATAAAAAGAAACGTGCTGCCCATGTTCAAAAGCATAAAACCACCAATCATTTGGCCCGGGTGTGATTTGCCGGGAATAATTGAGTTGAAAATATTATGGTATCGCTCAATTTCAATATTTTTTCAATCTCAGTAACGGGATCCGGTAAATGTTCAAAAACTTCCAGTGCTGTAACAGCTTCTGTCTTTCCCGGTTGATCAAAATTATATTCAAATCCACGGGCAAATAGATTATCGCAATGTTTATCGTCCCAATAAAAATCAAATCCGATATCCCTCATAAGCCGCGCGAAAACTCCATATCCTCCTGCATAATCGAGAAATTTACCATTTCTGTCAAAAAAGAAATATAGCAAAACCGAGATTACCCGGTTAAAGTAAACATTCCGTTCAAGCAGTCCGGTGTCTGTTAAATTAATGGCACTACTGTACGCTTCTTCCAGCCAGTATGGTTCTTTAGAAAAAACAAAATGACAATCAGTACAATGAAAAAACATCACGTCATATTTATTTAGTATCTTTTCCTTAAATAATTCTTTTGCGGGTGATCCACATATTTTACAATTCATAATTGGTATTATTTTAAAAATGAAATGACCGGCTTCACCAGTATAAATAATCAAACTTTAACAAAAAGAAATATGCGAAATAAATCAATTAATTACTAAAAAAAGCCCCTTCAGGCGTATTTTGTTAGAATATAGAAAGCTGAGTTAGTATATTGCATAAACTTTTCCCGGCAACACTACAGAATTAAATTCTAAAATATGGGCAAAATTACTCATCTGATAAATAAGCTTTCACCTACTCTGAAGAAAATTATCGGAAATACCGGCTGGCTATTTTTCGATAAAGTTTTCAGAATGGGTGTTGGCATTTTTGTTTGGGTATGGATCGCACGTTATCTGGGCCCGGATAAATTCGGCCTCTTCAATTATGCAATAGCATTTGTTGCATTGCTCACTCCAATAGCTACCCTTGGTCTTGATAACCTGGTTATACGCGAAATTGTTAAAAACAAAAATGCCCGATATGAAATACTTGGATCTGCTTTTGCAATGCGTTTTGCCGGTGGAATATTAACCGTCCTTTTAGCTATTGGATTAATTGCAATAATACGGCCGGGAGAAATCTTAACCCTCTGGCTGGTTGGAATTATTGCTGCCGGAACTATTTTTCAGTCATTTGATGTCATTGATTTTTGGTTTCAATCGGAAGTAAAATCAAAATTTACTGTGATGGCAAAAAACTCTGCTTTTACAATTTCTGCAATTGTAAAAGTAATCCTGATAAAAACACAGGCTCCGTTAATAGATTTTGCGTGGATAAGTTTTGTAGAAATATTACTCGGCGCAATTGGACTTTTATTTTTCTATTTAAAGGAAAATAATAAGATTAAATATTGGAATGTAAGGATATCAAGAATTAAAGAATTGCTAAAAGAAAGTATCCCGCTCCTGGTTTCAAGTGCAGCTATTCTTTTATATATGAAAGTTGATATTTTATTACTTGGCCAGATGAAAGGCGAAATAGCGGTTGGTTATTATTCCGCCGCTACAAAAATTTCGGAAGCATTTTATTTTATTTCAATGATTATAGCTGGCTCTGTATTCCCGGTAATAATTGGCAATGAAGAACTTTATTTTGAACGATTAAAAAAATTACTTAATGTAACAACTGCTCTTGCATACACTATAATTATTCCAGTTTTCTTTTTATCAAATACCATAATTTTGGTATTTGGATCACAGTACTCTACATCAGGGCCAATATTGGCAGTGCATACATGGGCAACATTATTCGTTTTTCTTGGTGTTGCACAGGGGAGCTGGTATATCAAGGGAGGTAAGCCCGGTATTTATCTTCAAATGAAAAGGACAATTATTGGGCTGATCATAAATGTAGTGCTAAATATTATACTAATTCCTTCCATGTCGGGTCTGGGAGCTGCAATTGCAACAATAGTGGCATACAGTTATGTAGGATATTTCAGTAACCTATTTAACAGGGAAACAAGAAAAATATTTAAAATGCAGACTCAATCATTACTGCTTTACGGATTATTTATAAGAAAAGAAAATGGCACTTAAAACACCAGTGGTCTTTATAATATTTAACAGGCCTGGAACTACTCAAAAAGTATTTGATGCTATCAAACAGGCACAGCCGGAAAAACTATTTGTAATAGCAGATGGTCCGAGAAAGAATAAACCCGGTGAAGATAGTTTGTGTGAACAATCCAGAAAAATTATTGATCAGGTCGATTGGAAATGTGAAATTATAAAAGATTATTCCGAAGTAAATCTCGGATGTAAAAAAAGACTTTCCACCGGTATCACCCGTGTTTTTGAGCAGACTGAGCAGGCAATATTTTTGGAAGATGATTGCCTTCCTTCACAATCATTCTTTACTTATTGCGAAAATTTATTGGAATATTATCAGGATAATGAAAAGATTATGCACATCGCAGGCATTAATTTTCAATTTGGTAAAAATACAACTGAATACAGTTACTATTTCTCTCACTTTGTTCATGTCTGGGGTTGGGCCTCATGGAAAAGAGCCTGGAAATTTTATGATGTTCAAATGACAAAATGGCCGGAAGTAAAAGAAACCACATTTTTTGATGATTTTTGTGTAAATGATCGTGCAAAACGGTACTGGACTGAGAAATTTCAGTTAACTTATGAGGGTAAAATAGACACCTGGGATTACCAGTGGAATTTTGCTTGTTTAATGAATAACGGAATGTCAGTAATACCAAATAAAAATCTCGTTTCAAATATAGGGTTTAACACAGGTGGAGTTCATACCCACGAAAAGAAAAGTGAGTGGGCCGGCATTCCAATAAACGAATTGGAATTTCCTCTTAAGCATCCCCCGAAAATCATCAGGAATAAAAATGCTGACGATTATACCCAGAATAAACATTTTAGCCCGGATTTTTTCTACAAGTTAAAACGAAAAATTAAACAAACTTTAACACGATAATTTTGGATAATTTACTTAATTATATAATTGTAACAAACACGATCAAAAGACCCACAGATTTGGTCGAAAAGTCACTCAGGGCATCTTTAGCACAGAAGCACAAACCCCTGAAGGTTATACTTCTTGACCAGAATGATCCCGAATTAAAATTATCTGAGGATATATTAAATAATCCATTATTTGAAAGACAAAAAGCAAAATTTAATTCTGTTTCTGAAGCCCGCAATTCACTTAAGATTCCCCCAAAAGCAGACTGGATATTTTTCTGCGATGACGATGGCTATCCCCACAGCGAATATTCAGAAATTCTTCAAAAGATTATCCAAAGCAATCCTGAAATTGAAATCCTGGCAGGAAATATAATCAGGGATGACACAAACACTAACTACACTCTCCGGCAAAAGAATTTTGGAAGCCTTAAATATTTCAGAAACACAAAAAAGTTAATGGGATCAAATTTTGTAGTTAAGACAAGTCTTTTTGAAGAACTAAATCGATTTGATGAAAATTTCGGTGCGGGATCATATTGGGGAAGTGGAGAAGAAACAGATTTTTGCTGGAAGGCGTTTTTTGCAAAAAAGGAAATGGAATTTTTCCCTGAACTTATAGTTTATCACGTACCGCCTTTCCACGAATCCATTAAAAGGGGATTTAAAAAATCATTTAACTACGGTGTGGGCAAAGGTGCGCTGGTATGGAAGTGGTTATTTAGAAAGAGAAAAATTATTGTCATTTACGAATTGCTTGAAATGATTGTCGTTCCATTTATTCACTTTTTAAGAGGGATTTTTACACTGCGGGGGCAATTAATTATTACACATCTTGGTTCGCTAAGCGGCAGAATATTTGGCCTTTTGAAAGCTCCTTTTGCAGGGAAATAATTATTCAGAATGTTTTTCTCTTTTTAATTTCCCCAGAAAACTTTTTAATCCCAAAGCCTCCATTAATTTTCTTCCAGCATAAAATGACTTTCTAATAAAATATCCCGTACGGTTAGTCAAGGTTAAAAAAATATTTTCTTTTAAGGATCTATAACATTCCTCAATAGCTTCTTTTTCCTGTGAAGCTGATTTCCCTGTACCCTCCATCCTGACAGCAGCTTTTCCATCGACATAATTACCTCTATAACCTTTCTTTATCATCCTCACAATAAAATCAAAATCCATCCCTATCTTATAAGTTGTGTTAAATCCTCCAATCTCATCAAAACATTTTTTCCGTACAATCATTGTTGGATGAAAAAATGGCTGTCCCCTTCCGACAGATTTCATCTGGGGGCGCATAAAAATTTCTCCGCCAATTCTATCGTGAAAAATAATATTAGAATGCACAAATGATATTTCTGAGTTCTCTAATAGAATTTCAGCAGCTTTTCCGATATATCCGGAATCGATTAGAATATCTCCACTGTTCAAAAACATTATGTAATCGCCGGAAGCATTAGCAATCCCTTTATTAAAAGCATCAGCTATCCCGTTGTCTTTTTCACTAATTACTTTCCCTTCATAATTTTTAAGAAATTCTATTGTCTTTGGATCATTCCCTCCATTTATTACAACCGATTCTATATAATCCTTATCTGGAATTGAATCGAGAGTGCTTTTCAATTCCATAAAATTATTATAAGTTATTGTAATTACTGAAACCATCAATTGAGGCCCAAATTAACAGAAAATTAAAATTCATAAGATCGTTGTTAAATTTGAAAAAATATGCGGTCTAATCAAACTAAATTCAGCTTATTTCTTTATTTTGATATTTGAATATATTTAGGTAGCAGGATTTCTGATTTTCGCTCACACTACAGGAAAATCTTTTGAAAAAGCTAAAAACAGCAATAGTTCACGATTGGTTCGCAGGTTATGCCGGTTCTGAAAGATGCGTTGAATCATTTACTAATCTTTACCCGGAAGCTGATGTTTTTGTACTTTTTAATTTTTTAACTGATGAAGAACAAAAAATAGTAGTTAAAAATAAAAAGCCACAGACATCATTTATTCAGAATCTTCCATTTGCCAGGAGCAACCACAGAAAGTATCTGCCTTTGTTTCCTTATGCTATAGAGCAGTTTGATCTTTCTGATTATGATTTAATTATCTCGAGCTCGCATGCAGTCGCCAAAGGTGTACTTACAAATCAAAATCAACTTCATATTTGCTATTGTCATACGCCTATTCGTTATGGCTGGGATCTTACTCACCAATATCTCAAAGAGTCGAAATTAACGAGTGGAATAAAAGGCGCCTTTGCAAAATGGGTACTCCATTATATTCGTATGTGGGATATTTCAACCGCAAACCGTCCCGATTTTTTCATAGCAAATTCCGGATACATTGCAAAAAGAATTAAAAAAATTTATAACCGGGAATCCTTTGTAATTAATCCGCCCGTTGATTTAAATAATTTTGAATGCAGTGCCAGTAAAGATGATTTTTATTTGACTGCGTCGAGATTTGTGCCTTATAAAAGAATGGATGTAATTGCAGAAGCTTTTTCCCAAATGCCGGATAAAAAGCTTATTATAGTTGGAAGCGGGCCTGATGGACAGAAAATAAAAGAAAAATCCGGAAGTAATATTGAATTTGCAGGATACCTGAGCGGAGAAAAATATAAGGATTACATGAAGCGGGCAAAAGGATTTGTTTTTGCTGCTGAAGAAGATTTTGGTATTGTTGTGATCGAAGCACTGGCAAGCGGCACACCTGTTATTGC
The DNA here is from genome assembly GCA_963783855.1 of uncultured Bacteroidota bacterium. Classification (GTDB taxonomy): domain Bacteria; phylum Bacteroidota; class Ignavibacteria; order Ignavibacteriales; family Ignavibacteriaceae; genus JAKAGZ01. The sequence continues at coordinate 37,789 of CAWAPE010000007.1, read as the reverse complement.
TCTGGATAAAGGTGGTACGGCTGAAACGGTTCAAAATGGAATAAATGGTGTTCATTTTAGCGAACAATCAGCAGAGCGGATAAAAGAAGCCGTTGAACATTTTGAAAAAACAAGATCTGATTTTGATTCTATTAAAATTGCCGAAAATGCAAAACAATATGATCGAAAAATATTTGAAGAAAAGATCAGAAAATTTATAGATGAAAAGGCCGCAGAAAAATTCGGAATTTAGAAATTATTATTTAGTATTTCTCCGTTTATGATTACAAATCAAAAAAGCATTTACTATTTAAGGTTATTTACCGACCTGGTGTTGTTAAATATTTCTTTTATTGTGTCGGCCATCCTGGCACAGTCACTTCAGATATTATTGTCCCGTCCCTACATGTTTGTACTTATGGCAATTTTGAATTTCACGTGGTATTTTTTTTCAAATGTAACGGGCTTTTACGAAGACATAACAACCAAATCATTTTCCTATCATTTTCGTGATATAATTAAAAATATTTTTGCCCAGGTAATTTTTTCAATTATTTTCATCTTTGCTAGCAAAAGAAGATCTATTCACAAGAAATTTTATTCTTTTTTACATGGTAATTTTTCTTGCCCTTGTAAGCATCAGAATTCAAATAATTAAGCAACTTGTAAGAAGCATACGCGGGAAAGAAAAAAACCTGCGCAATGTTCTTATTATTGGTGCTGGAGAAATCGGGCAGAATTTTAAGAATCTTATAAACAATCGGGAGGATTTCGGATACAAATTTTGTGGCTTCCTTGATGATAAAAAAACCAATGAAAAGGGATATCTTGGAAGAATCTCACAACTCGAAGAAATAATAAATGAAAAAAGCATTAATGTTGTTGTAATAGCGCTTTCTTATTACGCTTCAACGCAACTGGATGAAATAATAAAAATATGTAACAAGCAGGCTCTCCGGGTTCATATAATTCCGGATTATTTCAGATTCCTATCGAAGAAATACCAGATTAATATGATCGGGGACTTCCCGATTATTACTGTAAGAGATGAACCGCTTGCAGAAGCACACTGGAGATTTATTAAAAGATCTGGCGATATAATTTTATCCTTGCTGGTAATTGTTCTCATTTTTTCCTGGCTTTTCCCAATTCTGTTTATCATCAACAAAATTACTTCGCCGGGTAAATTGTTATTTATTCAGGATCGTGTTGGTGCCGCCGATAAAATATTCAGATGTTATAAATTCAGAACAATGCATACAAGCAAAAAGAATAAGGAAAATTATCAGCCAACAGTTGAGAATGACCCGAGGGTAACAAAAATTGGCGTATTTTTAAGAAAATCCAATATCGATGAGCTTCCGCAATTCTTAAATGTTTTGAAGGGAGAAATGTCAATAGTTGGCCCGCGTCCTCATCCTTTGTCTTTTCACGAAGTTTACAAAAAAATGGTGGAAGAAATTAAAATAAGATCGTGGGTAAAACCCGGAATTACTGGCTGGGCGCAGGTCCACGGATACCGGGGAGATGTTCTTGATTACGAAGAAAACAAAAAGAGAACAATTAAAAGAATTGAATATGATTTATGGTACATCGAAAACTGGTCTTTGTGGTTAGACGTACAGATTATTCTATTAACATTGTGGCAAATGCTAAAAGGTGATACAAAAGGAATTTAAATAATAATTTAGTCCTTAGTAAAAAGTCCCGGTAATCCGGGACTTTCTTTTGAAGTTTCAATAACTTTTAACAAACTTCACGCTGCAGCTATTTGCTCAGCTTTCGGCTTCATAACAAATGTAAGCACAACCCCACAAATTATATTTACGGCCAGGCCATAAAGGAACCATTGTAACGCAAGTATATAAGGAACAGGCATAACCGCGTAGGTACCATAAGCCATAGGCAGACTGACCATCATGCCCACATAAAACCCGTAACGTACTCCCTCCATTGCACCTTTATTCTCATATCCTTTTGAGAATATAAGCGTGAAAAAGAAAGTGTAAAAAAGATCGCAGACTATAATTATCCACATTTGTATATCAGCTTCCGGGCGCATCAGTTTTGCGACTTCTTCTGCCATATAAGAAGATTGCAGCAAAACACCATTTACAAGCCAATCAAGCAAAAAGTAAACAATGAATACCACAATAAAACCTGTCCACACTTTTTTGTTCATAACATTCCTTTGAGTTTGTTTAACAAATTATTTATTGGGACTCAATAAAAAGCTATGGACCACTGGGCCTAAAGTCAATAAGAATCTTTTAATACGGTAAAATTTAATCCTCAAATCTTGTTCAAATTGTAAATAAACCTTAATTTAGTGATAATATATAGCTTTCTTTTCAACATAATACCGGGGGCTCCAATGGCTGCTGATCTTATTGCTCACGTAGAAATACCTTCTACAAATCTTAACAGAACAACTGAATTTTTTATGCGTTTATTCGATTGGGATTTTAAACCTTTCGGGAAAGGATATCTACTTTTTAACACTCATAAAGGTTTAACTATTGGTTTAAGAAAGGTAGATGAGGTTAAAAGCGGGGATACAACTACATTCCATATTAATGTAAAAGAAATTGATAAAACTCTTGAAAAAGCCAAAGAGATTGGTGGAGACGTTTTCAGGGAAAAAACTATTATTCCTGCAATGGGATATTACGCATTAATAAAAGATCCTGATGGAAACATTATAGGACTTTATCAGAAAAATTAATTAAAAAACCTCGAAGGTCACTTTAACTTGTCCGCCCTGGGCGGAAGACCTTCGAGGTTGCTTGTCTTACAAAAAAAAGTTATTAAATATTTCTAACAGTAACCTTCGGGGTTTAGAAGCAACCTCGAAGGTTTTTTAATATTACTTCAACAATATCATTTTCTTTGATTGTACAAAACTACCTGCCTGTATTCTGTAAATATAAGTACCGCTTGCAAGATCTGAAGCGTTAAAACCTACAGTATGAACACCTGCAGCCAGATCCTGATTAACTAATTCTTTTACAGTTCTTCCCGTAATATCATAAATAGTTAATTTAACATTACTGGATGAAGGCAGATTGAATTTAATCTTTGTTGAAGGATTAAACGGGTTAGGATAATTTTGATTTAAAGCATAATCTGTTGGTATGCTTGAAGTTTCTGATTCAATGCCGGTAAGAGTTTGATTTGCACTGAATACCCCTGATCCGTGAGTAGCCACTGCAACCAAACCATCTGATGATCTTGTCATTACCATTGGACAAACAGAATTTCCAATCACATTGGGTCCTTCCTGTGTCCAGGTAGTTGAGGTACCATTTAGAGTGGAGGTTGAATACAAGCCCGTTGATGTTGCAACATAGAAAGTTGTAGTTCCGCCATCATTAATGATATCCACCCACCTGCATGAAGGTCCGTTTCCGCTGCCATCGGCATTTTGTTCAAGAGTACCACTAACATTATCCCAGCTAGTTCCTCCGTCAGTGCTTGCAAATAAACTTTTAACTTTATAATTGGAATAGACAACCATTATCCTGTCTGCATTTGTGGGATCAACCGCAATACAATTCACATAAGCACCGGAGGTTGCCCCTGCTGTTATTAGTGCAGCTGTAAGATCAGTGGCTGCTGGATCGTTTTTGGCTGAACCATCAATTCTTAGTACTGTTCCATTTGAACCACCAACAAATAATCTGTTTGGAGTTGATTTTGAAATGCCAAGTGCAGATACACTACCTCCTGTTGTTGCATTTCCCATAACACTCCAGGTTGGTGTGCTTGCATCGACATTAGTGCTTCTTAGAACACTATCACCCTGTGCAAAATACATAATGCTATTACTATTCGGATCCAGTACAAAAGGGTTTACAAAAGCAAAGCTTCCTGAATATGACGGCTGAATTAAATCATCAGTCTGTAGTACACCTGAGCTATTGTATGTTTGTCTCCATAACCAGCCATTTTGTGCTTCCAGATAAATTGCAGCATTACCATCTGCCACGGCTGCATATCCACCATCACCACCGTGCCCCCAATCTTGCCATCCCGTATTATAGTCATTGGAGAATGTAACATAATTTCCATTATCCTGCATACCGCCTGCAATAATGTTACTATTTGCAGTAACTTTATCAATTGCAATTGAATAAAACTGTGAAGTTACATAACCAAGATTTAAATTAGACCAGGCAACTGAAGATGCTGTAACATCTGAAGTTTTACTGATTCCCCCATCATGACCTGAGTAAAGAACTTTTGGATCAGAATTAAGGAATACCATTGAATGTTGGTCCGGATGAGAGTTTAGATATTGTGAAACATTATTAGTAACAGCGTATCCCCCCATCCATCCGGTGGAGCCGGTAGCTGATACTGCTGAGGAAAAGCCATCAGTAGATCTATAAAGATTCGTACCACCAAGCACTACAAAATTTGCGTCGTCCGGTTTAACTTTTATAATCATATCATAAGCGCCTTGTACATTAGTACCTGCAACGCTTCCTGTAGGACCCGGCAAGTTTACTGTCAAATTTGTCCAGTTAGCATCTCCTGCCCCGTTTCCGCTGCCAGGATAAGTATAATTCCAAAATTGTGTCTTTGTGGTTCCGGCTCCTGTATATGTCCAGAAATAGACTATATTTTCATTTGAAGGAGCAATACCCATTACTGTCCTTGTATAAGCACCTGGCCAGGTAGATGGGGTAATATCTGTCCAGGAATCTCCATCATCCGTGGAACGCCAGATTCCAGGATTGGTAACATTGTACTGTACAGTAGCATAAATTACACCCGTGCTTGTAATCTGCACATCAGTATAGGCATTATTGGCAAGAGAGCCTCTTACTGTACTCCATATTGATCCACCGTCGGTAAGTCTGACTATAGTATTAGAGGCAGCAGCAAAGAGGCTTCCAGTAGTCGGATTAATGGCTACATTAAATATAAAATCAAAGGCCTGTGAAAATTGCTGCGGACTTCCGTTAGTTGTGCTTGGAATCAGTGTCCAGGTTTCTCCATTATCTATGGATTTATAGATACCGTCACCAAGGTATAATGTTGAATAACCTCCTAACAGGTTACTTCCTCTTTCTCCTGTACCAATATACCAGGTATCCTGATGTCCAGACCTTGTATCCTGTACAATGCTTGTTGCACTATGAAGTTTATCCGCCGGAAGTTTATTTACCCAGGTAGCTCCATTATCAGTAGATTTATAAATACCACCTGATGCACCTGCTGCTATAATTGTAATGTTTGGCGCAGTTTGTGTTCTTACATCTATACCAAGAGCACGGGTTCTACCGCCTCTGTTAATTGGTCCTCTTGCACTCCAGGTAAGAGTATTAGCTTTGTTTAGTTTGGTTGTTGGCAAACTCTTGGAAAAAGCTAATTCTTTTTGCCGTATGTTTGCCGGGATCATACCTGTACGCGGATCAGCAAGCATTTTCCGCTCATATTCCATCCTGGCCCCGGGATCATCCGGAATACCTACCGATCCTTCTTTATACATTTCTTTTTTATTATTTTCTGTATGGTTAACAGAATTAAATAAAAAAGTAACAGCCCCCGTAAACAAAATACTTACGAAGAAAATTAGTAAGGTTTTATTCTTCATTCTATCTCCTGGTCAATTTATTAAATATTAATTATTTTTTTGAATATCCGTAGACGTAAAATTCAGGTTCGTCTTTTCCAATTGCATTTACAAATCCAGCAAGAGCTGTAAATTTATCGCCCACTTTTAGACCAGGATATGATTCATCCATATTAGGGAATAAATCTTTTGTTGTGGGACTAAGAGTAAAATTAAATTTAATTGTAATATTATCCTTTTTATTCAGTACCGGGAATCCTGCTCCATAGGTAACTCCATCAATTTTAACTTTTGCCATACATGGAGCTTTTGAGCACGGGCTATTATCACCGGCCATTTTTGAGACTGGTTCAATTTCAACTATTTCTCCGGATATACTTGCCTGCCCTGGAGGAATGGTATCCGGTTTTTGGAGTTCAGGTTTTTCATTGTCTTTAGTCACATCTTTTTGACAATTAAATGAGATTAAAACAAATGAAATGAATGATAGAAAAAGAAAAGAGTAGAGAATTCTCTTCATAATATTGCCCTTCTTTATTGTGGATAAAAATAGAAAACCCCGAATATTTATAAGATATAAATTGTTGTCTGAATTGAATGGAAAAGAAAAGAACTTTATAAATTATTTGCAGGATTTATGCTACCAAGCATCATATATACAGGTATGAATATGAAAAATTATTCTTATAATATCAAGAAGATTATTTGGCATAATTTTTCTCAAAATCGACACAAAAAAGCCGGATTGTTTAAATCCGGCTTTTTTTCGTTCCCAGGAAACTGTTTATATATTATACCTTATTAAACTATCTCAAAACAAATGCTAAAACCTCCGTTAAATAACCAGTTTTATCTCTTTAAAATTATATAAATCTTTTGGTCTATTATATAAGATTGAAAGAAAACTAATTGTTATTTTTGCTATTGAAATAATGAATAAAGGTAATCTCATATTTGAGAGAATTACCAAACACTGTTTTAAAAATGCTATTTATGGCTCACAATTGCGGCTTTTAATATATGGCATTTATCTTGATATTGTTTAGGAAAATAAAAAAGTTATATTTGTCGCTTAATGTTTAAGAAAATATCCATATCAACACTTTTGCTGCTCTTTTTCGTTTCTACAACGGGATTGCCGCTTACAATCCATTACTGTAATATGGCAGAAAGTATGGAAAAAATGGATATGTCCTCCTGCTCATGCCACGTGAAAAACACGAACAGGATGCACAAAGACTGCTCTCTATTTAAGAATGACACAAAAGAAGTTTCAGTAAAATCTAAAAACTGTTGCGATACCGAAGTTTCATTTATAAAATATGTTAAAGATTCCTACTTAAGCAACAAAACTGAAATTCAGAAAGAAGTATCTGTACAGAAAACATTAATCACAGATATTCTCCCGGTTAAACGGGTACATGCAGTTTCATATTTAATATTTACCGATACTTCGCCGCCCCCACTTGCGAGTAACCATCTTTATAACTTCACTACCGTCCTACTGATTTAGAATCCCACAATAATTACGCAGGATTCCGCGGACCTGACTGCCGTCAGGCAGGTAACTATATCCCTTAAGGAATCCTTGTAGCTCAATCAATCTTTTGATTTATTTCAAATTGATAACGACCGTATACAATTATTGAGGATTTCAGATGAAAAAAATATTTTTTATATGTTTAACTACACTTTTGCTGCTGAGCTTAGTCTCTGTAAATGCACAGACAGCAAAATTGGATTCGCTGATTAATAAAGCAATAAGGGTCAGCCCGAAGCTTTCTATGCTGCGCGCAAAAAGAAACGTCGCGGAAAACAAGATTCCCCAGGTTTCTAACCTACCAAATCCGATGCTGATGCTGGGACTTATGAATCTTCCCACTAATTCATTTTCATTTAACCAGGAACCGATGACACAGAAAGTAATCGGACTGCAGCAGACAATTCCATTCCCGGGAAAATTATCCGCGATGGAAGACGCTGCTTCGATAGATACTCTGATAATAGATAAAGAAATAAAAGACGCGAAAAATGAAATAAGAAAGGATGTAAGTGAAAAATATTATTCTTTAAGCTTTTTCAGAAAAAGTTTAATGTATGCTAAAGAGAATAAAAACCTGCTCGAAAAAATTTCTGATGTAGTAAGTACAAAGTATTCAGTATCTACAGCAAGCCAGCAGAATTTAATAAAAGTACAATTAGAGATAACTAATATCTCTGATAAGATCGAGGATTTGAAAAGCAAGGAAGGTTCGGCGCTTTCGTCTTTGAATGCATTTCTTCTGCAGGATTCAAACACACCGATTGCAACGGAAACATTTGATTCAATAGACACAATTGATATTACAGTAAAACAACTCGATTCACTTGCTCGCGCGAACAGGCCTTACCTGCAGGGTATACAACTCTCACAGGAAAAAGGTAAGCTGAAGCAAAGTGCAGCCGAAAAAGATTACCTGCCGAATTTTACGGTTGGCGTTCAATATGGTCAAAGAGGAACTCTTGATAAAACCGGTATGGAACAGGCTGATTTTCTTTCTTTTTCGCTTGGTGTATCTCTGCCAATAAACTACGGCGGTAAAATATCATCAAAAGTACAGGAAGCGACCTCAATACAGGAATTATATAATCAGCAGTATTACCAGGCCTTTCAATACCTCGACGGTGTGTTCGGTACAAAAGTTACCGAACTTAATTCCTTAAAAAACAGAATCACCCTTTTTGAATCCGGCTTGCTAACCCAGGCCAGACAAAACCTAAACTCAGCTTTATCAAGCTACCAGGTTAACGCAGTTGATTTCATAAACGTAATTGACGCACAAAATCAGCTTTATATGATAGAGACGAAACTATACAAATTAAAAACAGACTATCTGAAAAAAATAGCTGAGCTGGAATTTTTAACCGGTTCAAACTTGTCTGCCGGCAGGTAATTTAAGAAAATAATTTTGGAGAATAATAAAGTGAAAACTCAAAACATAATTATCGGAATACTAATAGTAATAATAGCAGTGATTACATATCTCTGGCTCGGTGGTTCCAACAACAGCAGCAATGCTGATAACATGACCGGAAATACGACAAAGACAACTCAAAAAGATAAAAAAGTTTCATACTGGCGCGCACCGATGAATCCGAACGAGGTTTATGACAAACCCGGAAAATCAAGAATGGGGATGGATCTCGTTCCTGTTTATGAAGATGAAGCCTCAGGTAGCGGAGTTGTTTCAATCAGCGGAGCGATCCAGCAGAACATGAACGTTAAAACGGCCGTTGTTGAAGAAAAAAATCTCAGTTCTCAGGTTGTAACAAACGGGATACTTCAGGCAGATGAACAAAAAGAATACATAGTTACAACAAAGGTTAGCGGCTGGATAGAAAAACTTTACGTGAATTACACCGGGCAAAAAATAAAAAAGGGACAGAAGCTGGTTGATATTTATTCACCGGAACTTGTCGCGGCGCAGCAGGAACTGATCACAGCATTATCATACGGCGCATCTGTAATGAAGAGCACGGATAAAAATATTTCCGGCAGCGGGAAAGATTTAATTGCAAACAGCGTGAGAAAACTTGAACTGCTCGATGTCCCGGATTCTGAAATTAAGAGAATTGAAAATACTAAAGAGATTAAAAAATACGTTACACTTTACGCCCCTTTCAATGGGACGGTGATTCATAAAAACATAACCGAAGGACAAAAAATAGGTGCCGGCACGGAACTGCTGAAAATTGCAAACCTCAATAATCTATGGCTGATTGCAGATATTTACGAATATGAATTACCGAAAATAAAACTCGGTTCACCGGCTGATATCACTTTTTCATTTCTTCCGGGCAAAACATTCAAAAGTAAAATTTCTTTTATCTACCCGACACTGGATGAAAAAACAAGAACGGTAAAAGTAAGATTTGACATTCCTAATTATAACGATCAGCTAAAACCATCTATGTTTGCAAACATTGTAATAAATGGTAAAAACCTCGGTAGCTATCCCGTAATCCCCGAGCAGGCCGTTCTTCGTACAGGTCAAAAGGATGTTGTAATCCTCGCACTGGGAGATGGAAAATTCAAACCGGTTGAAGTAAAACTCGGTGATTATTCGCAGGGTGAATACCAGGTACTGGAAGGACTGGCAGCAGGAAATACAATTGTTACTTCTGCACAATTTCTTATCGACTCTGAAAGCAATTTAAAAGCAGCGCTATCACAATTCGGCGGCGCAACCCCAAAAGATACTATGAAAATGGAAGTTAAGAAAAAAGATAAAACAGAAACGATGAAAAGCATGGATAAAAAAGAAGATACTGAAAAAGCTGATCCAAGAATAAGAAAAGGTACAATTGATCTTTCTGCCATAGATAAAAATGCAGACGGCAAACTTTACCAGGATATAATGGATTGGAATGTTATTTCTGATGAACCGGGAGAATGCCCGTTATGCGGAATGACGCTGAGAGAATTCAGCATAAAAGAAGTAAAAAAGAATTTAACCGAACACGGTTTTGAATTTAAAAAATAATCTTGTCATTCTGAGCGTAGCGAAGAATCTAATAGATTCTTCATTTCGCTCCTACCTATAGCAGGCAGGGCGCTCATTCAGAATGACTCTACTATATAAGAAGTTTTTTGGAGTAAATGATGACAACAAATAGTCCTGAAAAAGAAGGAATTATTGCCAAAATAATTGAATGGTCAATTAACAATAAAATATTGGTGCTGATATTAACAGCCGCTTTGATTATGGGGGGCCTCTGGGCAATAAAAAACACGCCGGTTGACGCAATTCCCGATTTAAGTGACGTGCAGGTAATTATATTTACAAAATACCCTGGTCAGGGCCCGCAGATAGTTGAAGACCAGGTAACGTATCCGCTTACATCAAAAATGCTTTCCGTCCCTTATGCTAAAGATGTAAGGGGTTATTCATTCTTTGGTTATTCAATGGTGTATATAATTTTTGAAGACGGAACCGACCTGTACTGGGCACGCAGCAGGGTGCTTGAATATTTAAGTTCAATGCGAAGTTCACTACCCGAAGGCATCTCGCCCGAACTCGGCCCTGATGCCACCGGCCTGGGCTGGGTTTACCAGTACGCGTTAAAATCTAAAACAAGAAGCCTGCAGGAATTACGAACACTGCAGGATTGGTTCTTAAAATATGAATTATCCGCGATACCCGGAGTCTCGGAGGTAGCGAGCGTCGGAGGTTTTGTAAAACAATACCAGGTAAATGTCGACCCAACAAAACTCGCTTCGTACGGAATTCCACTCAGCAAAATTAAAATGGCAATAAAGCAGAGCAATAATGATGTCGGCGGTCGCTTAATGGAGATGGGTGAAACGGAATTTATGGTAAGAGGACTCGGATACATAAAGAGCGTGGATGATCTGAAAAACATTGCCATCGGAAAAAACCAAAGCACCGGAACACCTGTTTACCTTAAAGATGTAGCCAATATTGATATCGGACCTGAATTAAGAAGAGGCCTCGCGGATTTAAATGGCGAGGGTGAAACTGTCGGTGGAATTATAATTCAACGCTACGGCGAAAACGGGCTTGCAGTAATTAATAAAGTAAAGAAAAGATTGAAGGAATTGAAGGCCTCGCTTCCCCCGGATGTTCAAATAGTTCCGGTGTATGACAGAAGCGAACTTATCCACAAAGCGGTTGACAACCTTGGAGATAAACTTCTTGAAGAAGGACTCATCGTTGCACTGGTAATTATTCTGTTCCTCATGCATTTCAGAAGTTCGCTTGTTGCAATCTTTACATTGCCGACTGCCGTACTTGCTGCTTTATTAATTATGAAATTACAGGGACTAAATGCGAACATTATGTCACTCGGAGGCATTGCGATTGCGATCGGTGCGATGGTGGACGCCGCGATAATAATGGTGGAAAACTCGCACTCCCATATTCTGCACAATCAGCAATTGCCGGTAGAAAAGCAGAGGCCTCACTGGGCAGTAATTCTTCAGTCATCAAAAGAAGTCGGACCGTCTATATTTTATTCGTTGCTGGTTATAACGGTTTCTTTTATTCCCGTATTCACGCTCGAAGCTCAGGAAGGCAGAATGTTCAAACCGCTGGCATTTACAAAAACTTACTCGATGGCTGCCGGGGCTATACTTGCGATTACAATTATTCCGGTGCTGATGGGATACTTTATCCGCGGTAAAATGAAAAAAGAAGATGAAAACCCGATAACAAAATTCCTGATGAAGATCTATCATCCTATTGTGGATTTTGTGATGAAAAAAAGATGGTGGGTAATTGGTGTTTCATTTTTAATTGTGGTAGCTACTGTGATACCTTTCTCAAAATTAGGTTCTGAATTTATGCCGCCGTTGTATGAAGGCGATCTGCTTTATATGCCTACTACACTGCCGGGAATATCAATTACAAAAGCTAAAGAATTATTACAGCAGACCGATAGAATCATAAAATCATTTCCGGAAGTTAAATCTGTTTTCGGTAAAGTAGGCCGGGCAGAAACCGCAACTGACCCGGCTCCTTTATCAATGATTGAAACAACTATTCAATTAAAACCCGAAGACGAATGGCCTGAAGGAATGACCAGGCAAAAACTCGTCGATGACCTTGATAAAGCCATTAAAATACCGGGGCTCACCAACGCGTGGACGATGCCTATTAAAACAAGAATCGATATGCTTTCGACCGGAATTAAAACTCCTGTTGGAATAAAAATTGCCGGACCTGACTTAAATGTACTCCAGAATATTGGGGAAAAAATTGAAGAAGTAACCAGGAAGATTCCGGGCACCCGATCAGTTTACGCTGAAAGATCTGCCGGCGGTAATTATGTCGATTTTAATATTGACAGAAATGCAATTGCTAGATACGGACTGACTATAGCTGATGTTCAAAATGTATTTATGTCGGCAGTCGGCGGTATGAATGTTACGCAAACGGTTGAAGGCCTGGAGCGTTATCCTGTAAATCTTAGGTACCAGAGAGACTACCGGGACAATATTGACGCCCTGAAGCGGGTGCTCGTTCCAATACCTGGTGGCGGCAACATTCCTCTGGATGAACTAGGTGATGTAATCATCCGCAAAGGTCCGCCAATGATAAAAACAGAAAACGCCAGGCCAAATTCCTGGGTTTATATTGACATCGAAAATATTGATGTTGGTACTTATGTAGATAATGCACAAAAAATCATTGCCCAAAAAGTTAAGCTTCCGGCAGGATATTCAATAATCTGGAGCGGGCAATACGAATACATGGAAAGAGCTGCAAAAAAATTAGCAATGGTACTGCCGCTTACTTTATTGCTTGTAATAATGCTCCTTTACTTCAATACAAAATCATTTACAAAAACGGGAATAATACTTCTCGCTCTCCCGTTCTCAATGGTCGGTGCAGTCTGGTTTCTCTACCTCGCAAATTTCCATATGAGTGTAGCTGTGTGGGTTGGAATTATTGCGTTGCTGGGCGTCAGTGCTGAAACCGGAGTAGTGATGCTGCTTTACCTGGATATTGCCTACGAAAATTGGAGAGCCCGGGGTTCGTTAAAATCCTTTGCCGATCTCAGGGAATCTATATTTGAAGGAGCCGTGAAAAGAATACGGCCGAAAATGATGACTGTTTTAGTTCTATTCTTCGGCCTCCTCCCTATTCTTATCGGGCATGGAGCAGGCGCTGATGTAATGAAAAGAATTGCCGCCCCTATGGTTGGCGGTATATTTACGAGTTTAATTATGGAACTGACAATCTTTCCGGCAATTTTTTATGCTCTTAAAAGAAGAGAAATGAGAAAGAATGATATGCTAACAGAAAACATTCAGGAGATTTAAAATGAAAAAAATAATGGCATACATAAGACACGACAAAGCTGACCTTGTTATAGAAAAATTAGAAGAAGCCGGTGTAAAAGGAATGACTCTGCTGGATGCTAATGCTCTAGCAGAATGGGCAGATAAAGAAGCATTTAGTTTCTCTATCGAATATGTTCAGAAATATTCAAAGGTAGTTAAGATAGAATTAATCTGTAATGATGAAGACAGCGACAAATTAGTTGATGCTATTTCAAAAAACGCTCATACAGGTAAAAGCGGCGATGGCTGGATATTTGTCACCCCTGTAGAAAAAGCTGTTCGAATCAAAACGGGTGAAGTAAACGATTATAATAATTTATAAACACTTAATATAAGGAAGCACAGAAATGATAAATAATATCAAAAATACATTAACAATCTTTTTTGTATTTACAGTTTTTCTCGCGGCAAGTTCATTTGCACAAGAGAAACAGGATTCTTCAAAGATGAATCAGAATATGAAAATGCACAAGATGGAAATGATGAAAAATCATAAAATGGATATGATGAATGACTCTACTCATCATAAGATGCACAATGAAATGAATTGTACTGATACTGCAAATTGTGCAAATATAAAAGCAGATATGAATCACTCAAAAATGATGAATATGAAAGATCATAAAATGAATTGCACTGATACTGCAAATTGTGAAAATATGAAAGCAAATATGGATCACTCAAAAATGATGAATATGAAGATATAGATCATTAATAATGATGGATTCAACTCATAAGATGTCAGATAAAAAAGATTCTATCGTCCGCGAAGGTGTAATTGATTTGAAAGGAATTGATAAGAATAATGACGGCAAAGTTTTCCAGGATATGATGGACTATAATGTTATATCGGATAAGGCAGGTAAATGCCCTCTTTGCGGAATGAAACTCAAAGAAGTTTCTTTGAAAAAAGCAAAAAATGCCTGCTTAAAAGTGGACATAAAGTAAAATAACAGACTTTAATAACAACCTTTTTGTTATTGGTAATAGTTAAACTTCTGATAGAATTTGGCTATTATTAAGGTTAAAATTAAAATGATTTTTAAAAAAAATTACATTAATGGGAAAAAATTTAATATAAATGGGGCTTTAAATGATTGGTAATATTTTAATTCTATTAGCAATGCTGGCGGGAGTTTTTACAATCCTGATGTACTACTATAGTTATAAGGGGTATTCAAACACACTTAGTTATGCCAGGATTGGTTTTTATGTTATGACCGGATTGGTTACCGCCGCGAGTGCTTTTCTGTATTACATTATTTTATCACACCAGTATCAGTACAGTTATGTATTCGATTACAGCGGCGGAGATTTATCCTTTGGATTACTTCTCTCTACTTTCTTTGCAGGACAGGAAGGAAGCTTTTTATTATGGCTTTTATTTACCGTGATCATCGGGCTGTTTATGATCAAATACCTATCAGGAAATTCAAAACAGGAAGCTACGTTCATGATATTCTTTACGCTGGTAGCATTGTTCCTTGCAATACTGGTCAGCCCGCTTTTGAAAAATCCTTTTGCCTATATGTGGTCGGAATCCGGATACTTTCCGGCAAAATATTTCGGACAACAATATTTATCATTACCCGAAATTCAGCAATTTATTTTTGCAAATAATAACGGTGAGCAGTATATAAAATTTACGCCGCATCTTAAATCTATTCTGGCAGGACTTAATATTCCGATGAGCAGTTTTATAGTTTCGGGCAAAGGGTTAAATCCGCTGCTGCAGAATTTCTGGATGCAGATTCACCCGCCACTTTTATTTGTAGGTTTTGCAATGTCGGCAATACCTTATTCATTTGCAATGTCAGCATTAATGATGAAAGAATACAAAAGCTGGATAAGCAAATCACTGCCCTGGTTAGTTGCTTCAATGACAGTACTTGGCCTGGCACTGATGATAGGCGGTTACTGGGCTTACGGGGTACTTGGATGGGGCGGATTCTGGGGATGGGATCCTGTTGAAAATTCAAGTCTTGTCCCGTGGATAATTGGAATCGCATTAATCCATACTCTGGTTATTCAGCGTAATACTCAAACTCCGGATACAAAAGGCAAGTACATAAGAACAAACCTTGTTCTTTCAATTTTAACTTTTGTTTTTGTTATTTACAGTACCTTCCTCACCAGAAGCGGAATTTTATCGGAAGCTTCAGTGCACTCATTTTCAGCTCCCGGACAAATTACGTATCTCTTTTTGCTGGCATTCATTTTAACATTTACGATTGTTGGAGTTGGAGGAATTATCCTGCGATGGAAAGATTTAAGAAATGAACCCGGCAGTACAATTAAGGAAGCATTTTTTAGCAGAGAAAACGGTTTAATTTACGGATCGGCATTATTACTCGGTTCAGCATTGATAATTATTGTTGGAACGTCTGCCCCGATTTTTGGAAGATCGGTTGAGACCAGCTTTTATGATACAATGAATCTTCCTTTAGTAATATTAATGACATTCCTTATTAGTGCCACGCTTATGCTTAGATGGCGCACAACTGAAACCCAGGTTATGTTCAAAGAAATGGCAACGCATCTTTTAATCGCAGGAGTAATTACTGCCATAATAGCATACCTGGTTGGCATTTCGAGTATTGTTAACATGATATTCGCACTTTCAATTTCATTTACTGTAGTTACAAACACGACCTACCTTTTAAGAAATCTGAAGGTGAGTAAATTAATTACAGGAGGACAAATAACACACGTCGGTTTCGCTGTGTTTCTGCTTGGAGTATTAATTTCAGGTAATTTTTCCAGAGCACAGGAAATTCAATTACCAAGAGACCGGGTAGTTAGGGCATTAGATCACGATTTCAAATTTACGGGCTATACGCCTTTTGATAACGGGAAGAAGTACGCATTTAATGTTTTAATAAAAGATAATAATTCATCCTGGCAGGCCGCGCCGGTTATGTTTAACTCAGAATACAATAATAGTATAATGAGAGAGCCTGATATATTAATGGGACTTAGCAAGGATTTTTATATTTCACCGGTGGAATATTCAGAAGGTAATAATACAAATCAAAAAGAGACCTTAACAATTGAAGCAAGCATTAAACCAAACATAAATCTTGTCTGGCTTGGTGTAATAATAATTACTTTCGGAATGATTATATCAACCATTAGAAGAAAACGCGAAGAAAAAATATTAAAGAATACATAAATGTTATTTGAGAATATAAAAGATCAAAATATTATATAAGATTAACACAAAATTATGTAACGCTTTCAGAAGCAGTAATATTTAAGTTATTTATAGCAAAAAGAAGCCCCTATTAGGGGCTTCCAAATAACTAAATAATAACATTACAAAGATTGATACTAGCCGATAAAGTAATGCTAAAAATGATTAAAAAAGGAGTTGAGACGATGTTACAACAATTTGCAAAAAACATCTTCAGTAAAATTTTCATCGCTGTTCTTTTTGCCTTTACAATTACACTTTCGTCTAATGCACAGGACAGTAGCGGTAATATGATGAATAAGGGAATGATGGACCACCAGGGTATGATGGGTGGCCATATGATGAACATGCAGAGCATGATGACCAATATGAATCAGATGTACGGACAAATGGTTGCTATGATGGCACAAATGAATCAAAATATGGGACAAATGCACCATTCAAAAGAAATGATGTCTTATATGAATAATATGGGAGCTATGGGAAAAAATATGAACTCTATGCTCGGCCTGATGAACCAGATGATGAACAACAATAAAACAATGGGCGATAAAAAGTTAAACGGGCATATGAACTCTATGATGAAGAACTTTAATTCGATGATGAATAATTACCAGGGTATGATGAAATATCTTCAAAACAAGAACAATCTTAAACCTGACAAAAAGTAAGTAATCATCTTTAAAAGAATAAGCCCGGGTTTTATCATCCGGGCTGAATTTTAATTTAACAATTTGAAAACTAAATCATTGTATTAGACAATGCAATATTTTATAAAACAGGAGAAAATATGTATCACAATATGTTTTCCGGTGGAATGTGGTTTAGCTGGTTATTCTGGATAATTTTTATTGCCGTTATTGCCTGGCTGATTATTAATATGTTCAACAAATCTCAAAAGAATTCCGGCCCCGGATCAGAAAAGGAATCTCCGATGGATATTTTAAAAAGAAGATACGCAAATGGAGAAATAGACAAGAAGGAATTTGAAGAAAAAAAATTAGATCTAAATAAATAATGATTATAAAAAAGGTATTTATATGAAAACAGGTGTTGGTACGTTGTTGCGCGTTCTTTTGTTCATGGTTTTAGCTATCTCTTTAACAAAGGCACAATCATGGGATGACGGAATGTATCATAACGGAAGAGATACGATGGACTGGCGGGGATCAGCCCAATTATACACTGTCAGCGGAAAAATAATTGTGGATTCATCTTTTATCACTACAAACTATATGGGAAATTTGCGTCCCGCGTTTTACTATCTTGATACAGTAGGAAACGGAAGTAAAAATTATCAGCTTTTCTTCGGCCCTTACTGGTACAAGCCAACAAACGGTACAATAAAACCGGTTGATGGAGACAGTGTCACCCTGACGGGAATTAAAATGACATCCATAACACCGCCTATGTTAAGCGTTTATATTATTGATGGAAATTTGTGGCGGGATACAACTGGTGCCGAGCCGTGGTCAGGCGGCTGGGTACACCATTCCGATTCGGATTCTTCCAAATTTTTCTGTCCAACGGACAGCCTGTCTTTTATGCACATGGGGCCAAATTCAATGGGCTCCGGTATGATGGGAGGAATGGGGGGCATGCAATGGCCAGATTCTATTTTCTGTCAGTTTGAAGAAATGATACCGGACAGTATGCCAAACAATTCAAATAGTAATTCGATAATGGGATATCATTTGGCTATGTATGATTCTTTAGGAAATACGATGATGCAAATGGGTTCTATGAATAACGGTAAAATGACGATGAAGAAATCTGTTAATCTTACTTTTCATATCCCACAGGATTCATTAAATAAGTCTGGAAAAACAATGTCTGAGATTTCCTGCCAGTATATGGATAATAGTGGTAACTGGAATACGGCAACAGTCACGGTTAATACACAGGATAATACGCTAATAGTATCGCAATCAGATTTATATTCATATTATCGTATAGTCCCTGCCAGTACTACCGCGGTAGAGAATAGAAATACTTCCCTACCGGCGAGCTATACTCTTGAGCAAAATTATCCGAATCCGTTTAATCCAACTACAATAATAAAATACTCTTTGCCTTCGGAAAGTTTTGTATCATTAAAGGTTTATGACCTTTTGGGAAAAGAAGTAAGAACGCTTGTAAGCTCAGAACAAAATGCCGGTGTTCACAAAATTAATTTCAATGCTTCCGATCTTCCCAGCGGAGTGTATATATATACTTTGTCAGCTAATGGATTTAATCAAACAAGGAAATTGGTATTGCTGAAATAATTTTTTGAATTAAACAGGCATAGTGCATATTATGAATAGAAGTAAACAGTTATAGGAGAATTTATGCAAAACCATAATCATTCTGAACATACGCGTAATACTAATAACGAAAGCCATAAGATGTCTGAAGAACATAAACATTCTCACGGTAACCATCATGCACATATGGTTGCCGATTTTAAAAAGCGATTCTGGATCTCAATAATTGCGACAATCCCTATCTTATTCCTTTCACCAATGCTTCGGGAAATTTTTGGTATTTCATCCGAATTAAAATTCAACGGAAGTGCGTACATCCTGTTTATAATTTCGTCGTTTATTTTCTTTTACGGCGGCTGGCCATTTTTAAAGGGATTTTTTACAGAGATAAAATCAAAAAACCCCGGTATGATGACCTTGATAGCGGTAGCCATTTCAACGGCATACTTTTACAGCTCAGCGGTTGTTTTCGGGGTAAGCGGAAAAGTATTCTTTTGGGAACTGGCAACCTTAGTTGATATTATGCTGCTCGGTCATTGGATCGAAATGAAATCGGTAATGGGTGCATCGAAAGCTCTTGAAGAATTAGCAAAACTTATGCCTTCAACCGCAAATAAGCTGAATGAAGACGGCTCAATTACAGAAGTGAAAACGGCAGACATTGTAAATGGAGATAAGCTTGTAATTAAACCGGGAGAAAAAATTCCGGCAGATGGTGAAATTGTAAAAGGTGACACCTCCGTTAATGAATCTATGCTGACAGGCGAATCGAAACCTGTTTCTAAAAATAAGGGTGACGAAGTTATTGGCGGCTCAATTAATAGCGAAGGATCAATAACAATAGAAGTAAAGAAAACAGGTAAAGATTCATTTATATCAAAAGTAATTGAGCTCGTAAAAAATGCACAAGAATCAAAATCAAAAACTCAGGATACGGCAAACCGCGCAGCTTTCTGGTTAACAATAATTGCCATTTCAGCAGGTGCATTTACAATGTTTGCCTGGTTAGTGTTTACAGGCAAGGATTTTGTCTTCGCGCTGGAAAGAACAGTAACAGTTATGGTAATTACATGTCCGCACGCACTTGGTTTGGCAGTACCGCTCGTTGTTGCGGTTTCAACAGCAATTTCTGCTAAAAAGGGTTTGCTAATACGTAATCGTGCAGCCTTTGAAGCAGCCAGGAACCTTAACGCGGTTATATTTGATAAAACAGGGACTTTAACAGAAGGTAAATTCGGAATAAGCAAAATTGTAAGTGTCGATGATTCTATTTCTGATGATCAGCTGCTTACATACGCTGCATCAATTGAAACATATTCTGAACATCCAATTGCAAAAGGTATTACGGATTCATTTAAAGGGAAGTTACTAAATGTTGATTCCTTCGAGGCAATTGCCGGTAAAGGAGCAAAAGGAGTAATTGATAAAAAAGAAGTCATGATTGTGAGTCCGGGCTATTTAAAGGAAAATAATTTATCAGCCGACTCTGAAAAATTCGATGAAATGCTTAATGATTCAAACACAGTAGTCTTTATACTGATAGATAATAAAATTGTCGGCGCAATTGAATTAGGAGACAACATAAAAGGCGAATCAAAAGAAGCTGTTCGGGTTTTAAAGGGAATGGGAATAAAGTGTATTATGATTACCGGCGACAATAAACAGGTTGCAAAAAAAGTAGCTGACGAATTAAACCTTGATGATTATTATGCGGAAGTTCTTCCCTCAGAAAAAGCGGACAAAGTAAATGAGATTAAAAAGCAGGGATTAAAAGTTGCGATGACAGGAGACGGAGTTAACGATGCTCCTGCACTGGCCACCGCTGATGTTGGAATTGCAATTGGTGCCGGTACAGATGTGGCAATAGAATCTGCAGACATCGTTCTTGTAAACAGCAATCCACTTGATGTTGTTTCAATTATAAAGCTCGCAAAAGCGACTTATAATAAAATGGTACAAAATTTAATATGGGCGGCTGGATATAATATAGTTGCCATTCCACTGGCAGCAGGGGTTCTTTATAGTTATGGAATTTTACTAAGTCCGGCAGCAGGAGCATTATTAATGTCACTAAGTACAGTAATAGTTGCTATAAACGCAAAGCTATTAAAAGTTGACTAGTATGACTTAGAGGTCTTTTATTCTATTAACCTTTGCCCCCTATTAATGAATTTGTTTTAGTTATTATTATTTATAAGTTGAATATATGCGGGTACTTATAAGTACCATTTACTAAAAAACGATTGTACACAACATCATAGGTAGCCTGATATGAAAAAGATAATTCTCCCGGTGGTTTTTACTTTAATTGGTTTAGCATTAATAGGATATGTATTTATACTCAGCGGCTCATATAATGTAAGCGCAATGGAACCGGATTCCGGACTTGTGCACTGGGTACTGGAAACTACAAGCGATAATTCAGTAGATGCACATTCCGCAGACATTATTGTCCCGGAACTTAATAAACCCGAAATGATAAAGGAAGGAATAGCTCACTACAAAGAAATGTGTGAGTCCTGCCACGGCGGACCGGGCAAGGAAGAGACTGAGTTGGCAAAAGGATTAAATCCCGGTGCCCCTGATCTGGTTAAATGGGGTTTTAAAATGAATCCCGCAAAAATGTTCTGGGTTACAAAAAACGGAATAAAAATGACGGGAATGCCCGCGTGGGGGAAAACACATTCAGATGACAAAATATGGGCTATCGTTGCAGCGGTAAAGAATCTAAATGAAATGTCACCTGCGGGATATGATGCGATAAAAACTGAAGAAGAATAGCTAATTTAAAATACAGGAGAGGGTCACGACCCTCTCCTGTTTACACTCTATTCAAGCGGTATTTTGCTTTTATTTTTTGCGAGCCAATCATTAAATGACTGTAATTCAGGATTTAATGATTTAGAAAAATCCACACTTCGCGCGCCACAGAAATCTGATTCGAAGTCTCTTTTAAACTGGAACATATTTCCGAGATCATCGGCCCCAGGGAAACCAAAACTCCGGTAAACTTCGGGAGGTACATCATTATAAACAACATTTTTCCCGAGCGCTTTCGAAAACCCCTCTGCCATTTGTGTGCCGGTTAATTTTTCACCGGTAATTCCCACACTTTTCCCAATAAACTCCTGGCCTTTTTTAAAAATACCGTAAGCGCATTTACCGATATCTTCAGCTGCAATGCCTGGTAATTTTTTTTCTCCCATTGGAAATACCAGAGAGTAATTCCCATCTTCTCCTTTTTTAGGCCCCATCCCGAAGAAAATGAAATTATCCCAGTAAAAAGATGTGTGCAAATATGTAGTGGGAACACCCGACTGTTCGAAGAGTTTATTTGCTTCTCCTTTCGCATCAAAGTGTGGAACCTTATACTTTTCCATAAGCGTAGGCATTCGGTCATCATTCAGCGGAACCCATTTACGTGTATCTTCCAGCGTTGACCATATAACATGCTTTAAATTCTCCGCTTTTGCTGTTTCGGCTAAAGCTTTCGCATGTGTTAATTCTTTTTCCGGTGACATATGTTCCCAGTAAAAAGTTACACAATAAGCGCCATAACATCCTTTGAAAGCATTCTTCAGACTTTCTAAATTATCAACATCACCCTCAACCACTTCTGCACCAAGCTTCTTAAGTTCATTTGCCTTATCAGAATTTACATTTCTTGTAATAGCACGAACAGCAAACTCTTTTTCCGGATCTTCAAGTATCGCTCTAACCAATCCCCCTCCCTGTGCACCGGTTGCACCAACTACTGCTATAGTTTTTCTATCAGGCATGATTGTCTCCTTTTATATTTTATAAAACTAAAATTTTGTATACTTGCTGGAAAGTGTTTTAATATTGGAAATCCTCTTACTAAATGCAAAGTAAATAAATTGGTACTTTTCGTGTAAATATCTGTTTCGGGCAGTATGATTACCTTTTAATTAATAAATAAGATTTATATTTTCCCATATGATTGAAACATTAGTAATAATAGTATTTATAGGGCTGGTCGGATTTTTCGGCTACAAAAAATTTAAGAAGGCAGAAAAAGGAGACTGCTGCAAGTGATTATGTTTTAGCCAGACGGTAAGTAATCATTTCAGAATCTTCCTCAGAGGGTGTCCCCGGTTTTAATTTAAAATTATTCTTTTGTAATAGTTTAATGGACCTTGTGTTATTCCTGTGGACCGTCCCTTCAATAAATTCTAGTCCTATCTGATTAAATCCAAATTCAATGATTGCACTAAGTGCCTCTGACATAATTCCTTTACCCTGGTAGTAAGGTAAAATTTCAAAACCAATCTCCGCTACTGAACGATCTGCCGTAAAATTCCATAAACAAATTGTTCCCATAAACGCTGAATTTATTTTATCGGTTACACCCCAATAAAAGCATTCATTTTTTTCGATGCCCTCATTAATTCTATTTATAAATTGTCCTGCTTCCTCAATTGATTTGCAATGTGGCCTGTCCAGATATTCAGCTATTCCTTTATCGGAACGAATTGCAAAAATGTCAGAGTTGTCACTTATTTTTAGTTTGCGAAGAACCAGATTTTCTGTTTTAATTTCAGGAAACTGCGAATTTTTCACATTTTGCAATGTTTATCCTCTTCGATTAGTAAAACTCTCTTATAGGCTCTAAATTACGCACAAGACATAATTTGTGCAATATTATTTATTTAAAGGTAGGTTTTATTGAGTAAGCGGTTTGGATATTACCAATTAATTGAATTAAGTTATAACCTAATTGAATAAGGTGAAATTTTATCTGTTTAGGGGGTAAAATGAACGATTCTTTAGAAAATCCAGCCAAAATGCAGCATTTGCTTTTAGTAGACGATGATTTTTCGAGCCTTGCGTTTATGAAAAAATACCTGGAGGATTATTTTATACTTCATGCCGCCTCTAATGCAAAACAGGCGCTCACGCTTATAGAAGAGAACAATTATTATGGTTTTTTAATCGATATTAAACTTGGAACTGGAATGAACGGTCTTGAATTAATGACTGAAATAAGAAATATTAGTTGGTACAAGTCTGCGCCCATAATTGCAATAACTGCATTATTCACTCCCTCAGACGTTAATTTCTTAAAAAAGAAAGGCTTTGATGATGTTGTTATAAAGCCATTCACTAAAGATATGCTTCTTGAAAAGCTACAACCCCGGATTTTTATTTAGATTGTAACTTTAATTTACCACTTCGTACAAGCCTTTCTTCATAATTGTGGGTTTAATTTTCAATATTTGCATTTTCACTTCCCTGTACAAAAGAATTTTATGGACGGTATTTTATGCTCATTAATTTTATTTATTTTATCACACTTGAATAATTTTTGTAAATATCTTTTATAAACTTTCATTGAGTTCACATGAAAACTTTTAAATTCCTTTTCGCGTTATTCATTTTTTCACTTGTTTTTCAGGGACAAATTTTATCTCAGGAAAAACAAAAAGGTGATTTCCTTACAGAGGCAATAGACACAACAGTTAACCCGGGAGTGGATTTCTTCAAATACGCAACTGGCAAATGGATGAAAGAAAATCCCATACCTGCTTCTGAGAGAAGATGGGGGCTAGCCAACCTGGTTAATGAAGAAACTTACAACAGGCTAAAAAGTATTTTAAGGGAAGCATCGTCTACGGAATCTCCCAAAGGTACCAGTAAGCAAAAAATCGGGGACTTTTATTATTCAGGCATGGATACAGTAAATATTGAGATGCAGGGCATTACACCACTTCAGTCTGAACTGAATAAAATCAATTTAATGAAAAACAAAAATGATCTGTTTGGAACCGCTGCTCTTTTGAAAAAAGAAGGGGTTAGCCTGATGTTTGGTTTGTTCGTTGACCAGGATCAGAAAAACAGTGATGAAATGGCTTTGTACCTGTGGCAAAGTGGACTTGGACTTCCAAACAGGGAATATTATTTCAGACAGGATGCGCGAACAGAAAATATTCGAATGGAATACAAAAAACACCTGGCAAATATGTTCGAATTGATAGGGGATAATAAATCAGAAGCTGAAAATAACAGTGAATCAGTCTATAGTATTGAATTATTTCTGGCTGACTCTTGCAGAAACCTTGAAGATTTAAGAGACCCTTATGCCAATTATAATAAGATGTCAATGGCTGAACTGGAAAAAACAGCACCAAATATCAAATGGAAAGCTATGTTCGCTGATTTCACAGAAAAAACCCCAGGCGATATTATAGTAGGCCAGCCTGAATTTTTAAGAGCATTGAGTGCTGCGGTGGATAAATATTCACTGGATCAATGGAAAGCATATTTCAGAGAACATCTCGTAAGTTCATTTGCAAGCAGGTTAAGCAGCGCTTTTGATAACGAAGTATTTCATTTCAGGGGAACTGTGATGTCCGGTACAACAGAACAGAAACCAAGATGGAAAAGAATACAGGATGCAACTGAAAGAGCAATGGGTGAATTGCTCGGACAAATATATGTTGAGAAATTTTATTCTCCCAAAACTAAAAAGAGATATGAAAAAATTGTTGATAATGTAGTAGATGCTTTTGCTAACAGAATAAAAAAACTGGACTGGATGAGCGCCACTACAAAGAAAAAAGCATTAACAAAATTGTACGCTATAACTAAAAAAGTAGGTTACCCGGATAAGTGGAAAGATTTTTCAAAATTATCAGTTAACAAAAAATCCTACGTAAGAAATGTAATCAATGCAAATGTTTTCTGGTTTGAAAGGGAAATGAACAAGCTGGGAAAGCCGGTAGACAGAACTGAATGGGGAATGACTCCACAGACATGGAACGCATATTACAATCCATCTAACAATGAAATTGTACTCCCGGCTGCCGCTTTTATTGTACCCGGAGTTCCTGATTCACTGGTAGATGACGCTGTGGCATACGCCTATGCAGGCGCATCAACTATCGGTCACGAGTTAACCCACGGTTTTGACGACCAGGGCAGATTATATGACGCCAGGGGAAATCTTAAAAACTGGTGGACGAAAGAAGATGAGAAGAAATTTAACGAAAAGACAAAACTTCTGGTTGAACAATTTAATAATTATGTAATACTGGACAGTATGCATATTAACGGTAAAGCAACACTAGGGGAAAATCTTGCTGATCTTGGCGGAGATCTTATTGGTTGGGACGCATTCAAAAAAACAAAACAATACAAAGAAGGAAAAAAAATTGCAGGTCTTACTCCCGCACAGAGGTTCTGGATTGGTTATGCTTATTCGTGGTTAGGACACACAAGGCCGGAAGCTCTGGCACAACAGGTATTGACTGACGTCCATTCTCCAAATTTTTTAAGGATTAATGGACCTTTCAGCGATATTCCGGTTTTCTATGAAACATTTGGAATAAAACCCGGACAACCGATGTGGCGACCAGCGGATAAAAGGCCTCAAATCTGGTAGACATTTCTTTTTCATTTTTAAATACCCCGGGCGCATTAAATCCCGGGGTATTTAAATTGACGTATTCAATACTTTCATAAAAACGAACTTTTCTCTTCCAGCAGAAACGGCTTCATCGATATCCCCATTTTTCTTTCCATTGCCCGGTACAAGCTGTTGTTTTACAACCGGGGGCATGTTGGCGTGGCAGGTTATGCTACAAATTCACCGTACTTTCTAGCACTTTTGTCGTTGATAATTTTAATCAAAATCCTGATTTTCGTAGTTGTTATTATGGCAATTTAATTATTAAAACGACTATTAGGCGGAGTGACTATTGACAAAGGAACAACTACCAAAATTAATCCCATTCAGGAAAAAAGATAAATGGGGATTTTGCGACAGCCGGGGAAATATAATTATCCCCATTCAATACGAATTTGTCGGAGCCTTTAACGAAGACATGGTGAGGGTAAAGCTAAACAACAAGTGGGGATTTATTAATGAGAAAGGAGACCCGGTTACAGATATAAAGTATGATGATGCGGATGATTTCAGCGATGGTTTTGCGAAAGTTAATTTCGGAATAAAAAAGAAAAATGATAAGGAAGTATTTGGTGGGAAATGGGGAATAATTAATTCTAAAGGAAAAGAAATAATTCCTGTGCAGTATAATAAAATCGGCAAATATTTCGACGGAATATTTTCCGTTATGTTAAGCAATAAATGGGGATTCGTAAATAATACGGGCAAGCAAATTACCCCGGTAATCTATGAAAGTATCGGTAAGCTAAGCGAGGGACTTATTGCCGTTAAAGCAAACAATAAATGGGGTTTTATATCAAAGGACGGAAAACTCATCATTCATAATAATTATAACTCAGTCGGTGAATTTAACGACGGTGTCGCGGCGGTTGAAATGAATGGCTGGTGGGGGCTGATAAACAAAGACGGTAAAGGTGTAACTCCCATTAAATATGATGAGATAATAGACTCTACCGGTCAGCTGGTTAAAATTAGGTTAAATAACAGGATCGGATATATCGATAAAACCGGGGCCGAATTTTTTGAAGAATAGCGGAGACTGATACTCTTACATGTCATATCTAAATTAATCCGCTCTGAAAACCGTCAAAATGACCAGCGAAATCCCCCCGGAATCCTTTTCATCTATTATGAATCATATAGCACATAGCACAGAAATTTATAACGCTAAACGGGCCTGTTTCAGGCAAAAATACAAATCAATTAAAAACGGAATATAAAATGCTAAAAACAAATCTGACACACGTACTTTCTGAAAAGGAACACTCTGAATTACTAAACAGCAATGAAAACGTAATGATATGCTGCGGAAGAATGGGGCCAATGTGCATACCTGTTTATGAATCAATGGAAGAAATTGAAGGCGAATACAAAAACGTCAAGTTTGCTGATATGGAATTTGATTCTCCTGATGCAAAAGTAATAAGAAATCTTCCTGAGTGCAGCAGTTTTGCCGGACTTCCTTTCGTGGTTTATTATAAAGATGGGAAAGTGGTAAAAGCAACAAGCAGTATTCAGTCAAGAGATCAGATCACAGAAATACTTGACGCAAATTTTTCAAAATAATTATAATATAAAAGGGAGAGACAGACTCTCCCTTTTAATTAGGGCAGAGAATACGATGGAAAATCATTTTGATGTAATAGTAATTGGTGGTGGTGCCGCTGGTTTAACCGCAGGCATTTATCTTTCCCGCGCAAAAGTAAACACCCTGATATTAAATGAGGGTGCAGTGGGTGGACAAATGGTGCTTACCCATGAGATTGCAAATTACCCCGGAGTAGAAAATATAAGCGGATATGAGCTTGCAAGAAATATGAAATCACAGGCATTAAAATTTGGTTGTAAAATCAGATCAAATGTAAAAATAACATCACTCGATCTGGGAGATGAAATTAAAAAAGTAACAATAAATAGCAAGGGCACATATACATCTAGCGCTGTAATAATTGCGACCGGGGGAAAGTCCAGAACAATAGGCGCGCCGGGAGAAGATAACTTTAAAGGAACAGGAATTTCATACTGTGCAACCTGTGACGGTGATTTTTTCCAGGATAAAGAAATAATAGTTGTCGGCGGCGGCAATTCAGCTTTGGAAGAAGCGGTTTCTCTTACCAAATATGCTTCAAAAGTTACTGTTGTTCACCAGTTTGATCATTTCCAGGCACTTGAACATTACATTGAAGTTGCCAGAAATAACGAAAAAATTAATTTTATTATGGAATCCGAAATAATAGAATTTATTGGCGAAGAAAAACTCAGAGCTGTAAAAATTAAAAACAAAAGTACGGATGAAATATCCCAAATGAACATTGACGGTGTTTTTATTTTTATCGGGTACGTCCCAAATACAGAAAGCCTTGAAGGAATTATTGGGCTGAACAAGTTTAAAGAAATAAATGTAGACAAAAATTTGATGACAAACATACCCGGTGTGTTTGCTGCCGGTGATTCAATACAGAAAAAATACAGGCAGGTAACAACCGCTGTAGCCGACGGAACCATTGCAGCACTTGGTGCTGCTGAGTTTGTTAATAATCAGAAGAAGAATCTGGTTACGGCTTAAATTTTTGAGGAATTATTTTCACAAATAGTTCTTCAAAACATCTTTTTGTTTAACTCCAAGTAATACCTGGCTAATTATACCGTCTTCTACAATAATTGTGGATGGAGTTGCCTTCACTCCAAATATTTTAGCAGTATCCATATCTTTGGAAATATCAACATCATAAACATTTTTATTCGAAGATTGTAATTCTTTAATTATCGGGGTTTGTGCCTTGCACGCATGGCAGGATGGACTGAAGAAATAAACCAATCCTTTTGAACCTTTCTTTTCGAGATCCTTTAACTTTCCCTGAAGTCCGGTTATTTTTTTGCCTTTAGATTTTCTGGCAGCTATTATCATCATAAACTGAAGTGAAAAGATCAGAAGGATTATACCAAGAATTATATAAATAATAGTTATCATAATTTTTCTTATTGATTTTCAGAATTATTTTTCTTGCCCGATGTGTTTACGTTAAGTCTTATATAGCACGGGCAGAAACTTGTAAGGCTGGTGAATAGTAACGAAATAGCAACTATCCCGAGAAATATTGCAGCCTGTCCTTCAATAACTTTCGTTAAAAAGAGAATAATAATAACTAAAGCCGCTGTACCTCTCAGAATCCGATCAATTTTTCCGATATTTTTTTTCATAGTAATCCGCATTTTGATGTACACATTTGATTCGGAAAAGGACGAAAGGATTCAAACAATGGTTATTTTTTAATCTCCCCGGTTTCCAAATCAATACACAAATACAGATTTTTACCATTTCCGCAGGCGGAATAATTCAGAGGTACAGATGAGTATTTAACATACCAGCAGTTGGATGGGAAATTCCTGCCTGATTCTCCCCCTGAGATTTTATCAGATATTTTGTAACCCCGGTTAAATAAATCGGGGATTACCTGCAAAGCTATACTTAATGCCTCTTCTTTGTTTATCATTTTACGGAAGAAATATCTTTCATCATTTTTTCTGGCATTTGAACTGCAACAACTTTTCCTTTAGCTGTTACTTCCCCGTTTGCAGAAAGTGTAATCTCGGAGATCACCTTTCTTCCCTTTAGCTCAACCACCTTTCCCCTCAGTTCCAGTTCAACACCGAGCGGAGTGGGGCGAAGATAATCAACCTGTAGAGAAGCCGTTACAAAACGGAATGCCGGTTCTGAATCAAAGTCCCGGTTTTCATTTTTGTATGACGCAAGGGCTGCCGTCCCGGTCCCGTGGCAATCAATTAATGATGCAATCAATCCACCGTAAACAAAGCCGGGAATTGCTGTGTGATACTCCTTTGGGCTAAAACGGGCAACCGTTTCGTCACCTTCCCAATAGCTTTTAATCTGGTGCCCATGTTCGTTTAGTTTTCCGCACCCGTAACAATAATTAAGTTCATCCGGGTAGTAGTCCTGTATTGCTTTAATTTTCATTTTTTTAATAATTGTTTATTAATCGATGTACAAATATAATGATTAAGTGCCTATACTTTTAAAGTGGGCATGAGTCCGTCTGGCTAATTAATAAAATCAAATAATAAAACGTATAACTCAATTTTTATGATTAGACAAAAAAAAATTTTATTTGTAATTTTACTATATAATAACAGCATTCACGTATCCTGATTTGATGACTGATTGCTATAAAAACCTTAAAAAAAGTTGAATATGGAACGTAACGAAACAAAACCACTTGCTACATCGTTGCTTTTGCTAGTATTATTCTTTCAGGGATTGAGTGGCCTTACGGGAGGATTTTGCTTAATAATTGATCCCACCGGCGAATTAATAAATTTGAAGATAAGTTTACTCAACCAATCTCCGTTCAGTAGCTATTTAATTCCCGGTTTTGTGCTCTTTGTATTCCTGGGAATATTGCCATTGATAGTATTTTTCGGCCTGTTAAAAAAGCTTCGAATTGCATGGTACGGGTCATTACTTTCGGGATTGAGTCTGATTATCTGGATTTTTGTTGAAATAATTATGATCGGGTTCCTGGCTGATCCACCGCTGCAGCTTATCTACGGAATTATTTCCATATTAATTCTCGTATTTACATTATTGCCCTCAGTGAAAAATTTCTATTTAAAAAAATAAACGGCAAAGCTTTTTTTGATAATGGCCCCATCTTTTTCAGCGGGGTAAATTATTCTTACCGCATTTTTTCCGTTTTAATTCAACCATACCCATATTAAGTTCCTTCCAGAAATCGCCACATTTTGCAAAGGCGGTTTTAATGTTGTCCTGTTAATTCGGAATAAATTACCTTTCAAGGAACTATTATTCGACAAATAATCCGTTACGCTGTATAAGAGTGCAAAAGACAATTAATTGTTTAAGTTTAATTATGGAAAATGAAATAATTCTAAAACCCATTGGCTCCCTGCAATCAGAGCTGAAACAAAGATATGAAACACCAAGACAGGGCGTACTTGCAAAAGGTACTGATGCGATAATTAATCTTTATCCAAAACATAATTTTAACCAGGCACTAAAAGAGTTAGAAGGCTTTGATCGACTATGGATAATTTATCAATTTCATTTAAATGAAAACTGGAAACCACTCGTCACTCCACCGCGGCACACAAGAAAAAAAGTTGGTGTATTTGCCACGCGCGCACCTTACAGGCCAAACCCGATTGGACTAAGCTGCGTTAAACTTGAAAAAATTGAAGGACTGAAAATTTTTATTTCTGAATCAGATATACTGGATGGTTCGCCAATCCTGGATATAAAACCATATTTGCCTTATTCAGATTCATTCCCCGGCTCTGCTACAGGCTGGGTTAAAAATGATTCGGAAAATATTTATGAAATTGTAATTGAAGAAAGAGCAAAAAATATTTCAGAAAAACTTAAAAAAGAAAAGGATGTTAACCTTTTAGGCTATGCGCGTGTGCAGCTTAGAATTTAATCCCGCCGACACTACAAGAAAAAGAATTTCAAAGATTGAAAATAAAAGCGATGAATTTATCCTCGCATATCAGAAGTTTAGAATAAAATACAGTGTCAATGAAATTGGGAAAAAGGTAATTATTAGAGATGTGAAAAGTTAAAAAATATTTTCAGCACGGCTGACCAAGATATAAACAAAATACACATTCATATATTTTAAAAAATCCCTACCTAAATGGTGAGGGTTTTGCGAAAATACTAATGGTCATAATAAATGTGGAAAAAGATTTCTCTCCCGGCTCTGCCGGGTTCGAAATGACAATGCGGGCTTGCATTACCTGAATTACTTTAACATTTCAGCTTCCGGTTCAATCGTTAATAATTTTTCCAGCTTTCTCTTTAAATTATCTTTTGCGGTTTCAGATTGCTTAAATATAGATTCGTGTTTGGAAAAATCGAAAACCCGTACATCGTAAATTTCCGGCCTGATGTAAATATCGGGTTTTATAAACTTCATTTTTTGCTGATTTATTGAATTCTGCATTGTCTGATAGGTTGTAAAAACTGATTCAAAAGTAGGGGGATATTCTTTTCCGTTGCTTGTTCTATATGCTGTAATATCTATTGCAACCGTAATGTCGCATTCATTTAACAAAATATCAAAAGGAATTGGATTTACTACACCGCCATCAATTAAAATCCTTTTTTTAATTTTAACCGGAGTTAACAATCCCGGCAATGAATAACTTGCTCTTATTGCCGGTAATAAGTCCCCTTCATCAAAAATCACTTCTTCTTTATTCCAGTAATCTGTTGCAACTATTTTTAAAGGTGTTTTCAGTTCTTCAAAAGTTGTGGCTCCAAGTTCTGTCTCTAAAAATTTATAAAATCTATCACCCTTCATCAGTCCGCTGTTAAAAAACTGTGGATCAAACATCGAAAACATTTTTACAAAATCAGATTTCCAGAGAAAGTCGAAAGGTTTGTCGTTTCTTGGAAAAAGCAGTCGTTTTAACATCGCCTTCATTTCTTTGGATGAAAATCCCGCTGCATAAAACGCGCCTGTAATTGCGCCTATGCTTGTGCCAGATATAATAGAAGGTTTTAAACCAAGCTCTTCAAAGGCTTCTATCATTGAAATATGAGCCAGGCCTCTTGCACCGCCGCCGCCGAAAGCTATCCCGATTTTTTTCATTTATTAAATACCAAAAGAAGCAAAATAAAATATTTTTTATAGTAGAGTTAAGTAATATATAAAATATTAGGGTAAGTATTGCCCGTTTCCCCGGACTTATAATTTCTTCTGATTTTTTGCTACAATCTTTCCCCTAAATAGCCTATTTTATTACACTTACTTAAATAAACTACCGGGAATTATGCCGCTTTTTCAAAAATCAGTTATTAACAAATATCTTCAACAGCTTGATCAGGCTGAATTAAAAAACGCTTATGATAAATTTCTGGAATTTTATGGCGATAAAGAACGAATTGAAAATATTCGACTGTTAAAAGAAGAAAATTACCAGGAAGGTTTTCTACGCGAAATATTTGTGGAAGTTCTTGGTTACACTATAAATCCGGACAAAAATTACAACCTTACTACAGAATTCAAAAACGAAACAGATTCTAAAAAGGCTGACGGCGCAATCCTGGAAAACGGAAAAGCAATTGGTGTAATTGAATTAAAATCTACAAAAACACCCAATCTTGAATCCATAAAAGAACAGGCATTCAGCTACAAGAATAATCAATCTAATTGCAGATATGTAATTACCTCTAATTTTGAAAGACTTCGTTTTTATATTGATAATGCAACGGAATTCGAAGAGTTTAATCTTATTCGAGCTGGATTTTGAAAGATTTAAAATATTTTACCTCTTCCTTTGCAGCACAAACATTTTTAACGGAACTACAGCAAAACTTAAAAAAGAATCTCTGCTTCACGAAGAAAATGTGACAGACAACCTTTACAAGGATTATTCAAAATTCAAAAAAGATATTTTTGATAATCTTGTTAAAAATAATCCGGATGAAAATAAACTTCTGCTTTTCCACAAATCCCAAAAACTTTTAGACAGAATTCTTTTTGTGCTTTTTGCAGAAGACAGAGGACTCCTTCCGCCTAACGCAATTTCACGCATAATTAAGCAATGGAAAGATTTAGAAAAGCTTGATGAACCGGTTACACTTTACAGCAGGTTTGTAAAATTATTCGGGCACTTAGATGTAGGGCATAAATATGAAAACTGGGAAATTCCAGCTTACAATGGTGGACTTTTCAGAAAAGATGATTTGCTGGATAATTTAATTATTGAAGATGAAATTTTAGAAAAACAATCTCTTAAATTATCCAATTACGATTTTAACACAGAAGTGGATGTAAATATTCTCGGACACATTTTTGAACACAGCATTTCTGAAATTGAACAGGTTGCTGCAGAAATTGAAGGTACAGATACAGACAAAGAAAGATCACGAAGGAAAAAAGAAGGGATTTTTTACACTCCCAAATACATTACAAAATATATTGTTGAAAACACTGTCGGCGCGCTTTGCGGTGAAAAGAAGAAAGAGCTTGAAATTGATTTTATAGAAAATGAAATAATTGAAAACAGCAGAACCGCAAAAGGAAAACTTACCGCAAAAGCAAAAGAACTTTTGGGGAGGGTGGACGAATACCGTGAGTATCTTTTGTCGCTTAAAATTCTCGATCCAGCCTGTGGAAGCGGAGCGTTTTTGAACCAGGCACTGGAATTTTTAATTAGCGAACACGAAATGCTGGACGGATACCGTAACGAAATTTTGCAGGAAAGTTTTATAATTCCCGATGTTTCAAAATCTATACTTGAAAATAACCTTTACGGCGTGGACATAAACGAGGAATCCGTAGAAATTGCAAAACTTTCTCTATGGCTGCGCACCGCCGAAAAAGGAAGAAAACTCTCGGACCTGAACAACAATATAAAATGTGGAAACTCGCTTATTGACGACCCGGAAGTCGCCGGCGAAAAAGCCTTTAATTGGGAAAAAGAATTCCCGGATATAATGCAAGCCGGAGGACCTGTCCGCCGAAGTTCGGAGAACGAAGGCGGATTCGATGTTGTTATTGGAAATCCGCCGTATGTGAATGCTATCGAATTAAAAAAATCTCTTTCAGAAAAAGAATACACTTGGTTGAAAAATAATTATATAACCGCGAAGGGTACTGTAGATTTATATATTTATTTCTTTGAAAGAGCATTTAAATTTTTAAAACAATCCAAATATTTATCATTTATTACACCAAATAGGTTTTTATCTGCTTCTTATGGTATTGCGCTCCGAGAATTCTTTTTAAATAACTCACAGTTAATCACCATTATTGATTATTCTGATACTTCTGTTTTTAAAGATGTTAGTACATATCCAGTTATTAGTATAATTAAAAAGGGAAAACCTGAAAAAGCATATAATATTTTTGTTGGTGGTTGTTTAACTAAGGATGATCAGAATTCTATTGTTGACAAATTCAATTTCAATTCGGAAAAACTCTCTTTATTAAACGAAAATATTTGGGGGTTTTTATTAAACTCTAAATTAATAATAACTGAAAAGATTATTTTACAAAGCGTCCCGTTAACCAAAGCTGCAAAAATTAATGCAACGTCAACAGCAAAAGAAGCAGATAATTATCATAAAATGATTAATGAAACCAATGGATTTAACTTAATAAACACGGGAACCATTGATAGATATTCTTTCCTTTGGGGACTTGAGGAATTAACTGATAAGGGAGAACATTATTTAACACCTTATTTGCCAAAAGATTCAGAAATCATAAGTAAGAACAGGAAAATTCTTTATGGTTCACCTAAAATAATCGTTGCTAAAATCGCTTTACGTTTAGAGGCAGTTTATGATGAAGCTGGACAATACAGCTCTATTAACACAAATTGTTTACATTCATTTTGTGAAAACGTAAATCCTAAATTCTTAATAGCTTGGTTAAACTCTAAATTATATCAATATATGTTTGAGTGCTTTTTTGATGGATTGAGAATGGCTGGTGGTTATTTGTTATATTCATCTCCTAATTTAAGTTCTACTTACATTAAAATTCCGGATGAAATAACCCAAAAATCTTTTGAAAAACATGTTGAGTCTATGAATAATTTAAATGGAATTATAAAAGAAAAAAAACTCGTATTCCTCTCCCGCATTACCACAAACTTCCCTGTGGACAAACTTTCAAACAAACTGAAAGAATTTTACAATCACGATTTCAGAACATTTCTTTCAGAATTAAAAAAGAAAAAAGTAAAGCTTTCATTAAAACAGCAGGAAGAGTGGGAAGAATACTTTAATGAATACAAAAAAGAAATAAACTCTCTCCAGGAAACAATTTCCCAAACAGACAAAGAAATAGACAAAATGGTTTACGAACTTTACGGCTTAACAGAAGAAGAAATTAAGATTGTTGAAGAGAGTGTGGGGTGAATAAAAACAATCCAGCAACGAAACCGCAATAAATTAACCTCTCTTAAAATCTCACTGTTGAACTCCTAAGGAGTTCCTTTTATTTTTTTTGCTTATTGTTTCTACAAACATTCAACTCCTAAGCAGTTGAATGCAATTGTCATAATTGAATAAAGAAACCCCGTAGGGGTTTAATATTTGTAGAATAGGAAATACCCGGAAAAAAGAACTCCGTAGGAGTTCAATAAATTATTTATTGCTTTTACGATATCATAACCACGGTAAAGCCGTGTCAGACAAGCAAAAATGGTTTCGAGCTTTACGGATTAACAGAAGAAGAAATTAAGATTGTTGAAGAGAGTGTGGGGTGAAATTAACCGTCACTCATTAATAACTTGACAATTCAGTTAGTGTGGTATATATTTAACCACAATAAAAATTAGAGGGTAAAATGAAATTTGGGGATTTTATAAAAGAATTAAGGCTTAAATCCGGACTGGGATTAAGAGAATTTTGCAAAAAATACGGACATGATGCCAGTAATTGGAGTAAAATAGAAAGAAGTATTCTGCTTCCGCCATCAGACGAAAAGACGCTCATTAAATGGGCTAAAGAATTGAAAATAGAAAAAAACAGCACTGATTGGTTTACTTTTTTTGATCTTGCATCAGCAAGCAGAGGAGAAATTCCTGCAGATATACTGACAGATGAAAATATTGTAGCGAAATTGCCGCTTTTTTACAGAACATTACGTGGGCAAAAACCAACCACCGAAGAA
Organism: uncultured Bacteroidota bacterium; assembly: GCA_963783855.1. Classification (GTDB taxonomy): domain Bacteria; phylum Bacteroidota; class Ignavibacteria; order Ignavibacteriales; family Ignavibacteriaceae; genus JAKAGZ01. The sequence continues at coordinate 848 of CAWAPE010000007.1, read as the reverse complement.
ATGAAAAACCTTGCAAAATTACTAAAACAAAACTAAAGGATAATGACAGATTTCGTTCCTGCTTCATTTAAAGCGCCATTCATACAGTTTGATGAAATTAGAAAAATAGCTGATGATTTCAGAGATATCCATTCAGATAACAAAATACCTATAGATATTTTCCATATTATAGAATTTGATTTAAATCTTGAAATTCGTCCACTTTTAGATTTGAAAAGGACGGGTGATATAGATTCATTTTTATTAGGTGATTTTTCTGGTATAGTAGTAGATGAAGAAGAATATATGGACGACAGGTATCTGAACAGAATAAGATACTCAGTTGCACATGAAATCGGGCATTTTATCTTACACAAAAATGTTTATCAAAATTTTGGAATTAATAACGAAGAGGAATGGATTGAACTGATACAGAATATACCAGAAAATGAATACAATTGGATAGAGCAACAAGCATACGAATTTGCCGGTAGATTATTAGTGCCATTAAAAGATTTGCAAATTTCTTTTCAGCAATATATTCCTGACGTCAAAGAAATTAAAAAAACTCTGCCGGGTATTGAAGATATAAAAATTGCAGAAAGGATTTCTCCTAAAATCTGCAATAAATTTGAGGTTTCAGCAGGGGTAATTACCAAAAGAATAATAATAGAAAAATTACTGGAAGACTTTTAACTCATTATTATAAATTAATATTTAAAACAAAAAAACCCGGCCTAATGACCGGGTTTTTTTTTAGTAGCGGGGACCCCGCTTCATTTCATTCTGCGGGGCAGGCAGGATGCAACTCCTTTCCTGGTCACTATTTAAAAAAAAAAATCCCAGCCAAATGACTGGGATTTTTGTTT
>CAWAPE010000006.1:0-6719 GCA_963783855.1 uncultured Bacteroidota bacterium | reverse complement strand
AAAGAAGGGCAGACTCTAAGTAATGTCCACGACCAGACAGTCCGTTATGCTTCCGATGAACTAAAATTCATTAAAAATATTACTGAACTTCCTTTCCAGTACGAATCCACGGGAACTGAAACATATTTTACAGATGCCCGCGATCCTGCGCCAAGACAGAGAGAAATTTTTAGTTTTCACAGACCTGAAACTTTGGTGAAACTGCTGAAGGATGATAACACGCTGAGAGGAAGATTGAGAAAATTCCCGCCGGTAATTTCTGACGGACTTCGTTTATGTCAGTTCGAAGCGATAAACAACCTTGAGAAATCTTTTGCCGAAAATAAACCTCGTGCTCTCGTACAAATGGCAACAGGTGCGGGAAAAACTTTCACGGCAATTACTTCCGTTTATCGTCTGTTAAAATATGCCAGGGCAAAGAGGGTTCTGTTTTTAGTCGATACCCGGAATCTCGGCAAGCAGGCAGAACAGGAATTCCAGGCATTCAAACCAAACGATGATAAAAGATTATTTACAGAGCTTTACACCGTTCAGAGACTCCAGTCCAATTTTATTGATCCCGCGGCGCAGGTTTGCATCAGCACTATCCAGAGAATGTATTCCATACTTAAAGGAAAGGAACTCGATCCTTCGCTTGAAGATGAATCCCTGTTTGAATCGAAACCTGTTGATAAACCCGTTGACGTGGTTTACAATGAAAAAATACCTCTTGAAACTTTTGACTTTATAATAATCGATGAATGCCACCGCTCCATTTATAATTTGTGGAAACAGGTACTTGATTATTTCGATGCCTTTATGATCGGGCTGACGGCAACACCCGATAAACGTACTTTTGCCTTCTTCCACGAAAACATTGTAAGTGAGTACACGCTTAAGCAGTCTATTACCGACAAAGTAAATGTCGGCTACGATGTTTACACTATTGAAACTGAAATAACACAGCAGGGCGCAAAGTTAAAAGCCAAACAATATGTTGACCTGCGAAATAAAATGACGCGGAAAAAAGAATGGAAGCAGCTCGATGATGAAGTACATTATGAAGGAAGACAACTCGACAGGGATTTTGTTAACCCGAGCCAGATTCGCAATATAATCCGTGAATATAAAAGAGTTCTTCAGGAAGAGTTTTTTCCTGAAAGGGATAAAAAAGAAAACTTTGCCGTCCCGAAAACTCTCATCTTCGCTAAAACCGACAGTCACGCTGAGGATATTGTGCACATGGTAAGGGAGGAATTCGGGGAAGGGAATGATTTCTGCAAAAAGATAACCTATAATACCGGAAAGGAAAATCCCGAAACAATTCTTCAGCGGTTCCGGACGGAATACAACCCCAGAATTGCAGTAACGGTCGATATGATTGCCACCGGCACTGATGTAAAACCGATTGAGGTAATTCTTTTTATGCGCGATGTCCGTTCGCGAAATTATTTCCAGCAGATGATAGGCAGGGGAACGAGGTCACTCTCCAAAGATGAGCTCATTAAAGTAACTCCGGGAGTGAAATTAAATAAAGAAAAATTCTATATAATTGACGCAGTAGGTGTTTTCAAATCCGTTAAGGTTGATTACCCGGTTGTCGATAAAAAACCAACCGTGCCCCTTAAAGATTTAATGAAAATGGTGTTGTTTCAGCCGGATGAGGAGAATCTTTCTTCGCTCTCTTCGAGACTTACAAGGCTCGATAAACAAATAAACGATGCCGACCGTGAGAGGTTTAAAGAATTTACGGGCGGGAAAAGTTTTACAGAGGTGGCGAAGGAACTTTCCGATGCTTACGACCCGGATGTTGTTGAGGAAAACATTAAACAAAAATATCCGGATATTGATATATCTGTAGAGACGAGGCATGCCTCGTCTCTACGTAAAGAGATTACAGATGAACTATCATTAAATGCGGTTAAACCCTTTGATGATCACGAAACTGAGAGACTTTGTTGAAACCGTACGCCAGAAAATTTACCAGGTTATTGATGCGGTAAATATTGATAAAGTAGTTCACTCCGATTTTGATACGCGGGCAAAAGAAAACGCAGAGGAAATAATTAACAGTTTCCGCAAGTTTATAGATGACAATAAAGACGAGATAATCGCTCTTAAAATTCTCTACTCTCAGCCGCAGCGCAGAAAAGAACTTACCTACAAAATGATAAAAGAACTGAACGAAGCTTTAAGCAGCGCGCCGTATAATTTATCCGTTGACCAGGTGTGGAACGCTTACCAGAGAGTTAAACCCGCAATTGTTAAAAACCGGACTCCGCAAAGAACACTGACTGATATTATTTCCCTGATAAGATTTGAACTAAAAATTTACAACACTCTTGAACCGCGACAGGAATTTGTTGATAAAATTTTCCGCGACTGGGTATTTAAGAAAAACGCCGGTCCCGTGCAGTTTACAGATGAACAGATGAAATGGCTGAGGATGATAAAGGATTATATCATTTCCTCCGTAAGAATTGACAAAGACGACTTTGAACTTACTCCGTTTGTAAATGAAGGCGGACTGGGTAAAATGTGGAAATTGTTTGGGGAGAAAACTGATGAAATTAATTGAAGAAATAAATGAAGAATTGGCAGCATAGGGGAATTATATGAAAAAAAAGAGTACAAAACATATTTTACGGCCTCATTCAAAAGCAAAGGTAGGCCTTTACGTAAAATATTTGGCGGTTTATTTAAATGTTTTACATCGAGTTAGTTTCGTAAAAAAAATATTTTTATTTGATTTATTTGCTGGGGAAGGGATCTATGAGGATGGGGAAAAAGGTAGCCCAATACAAACAGTTGAAACTGTGAAAAACCATTATTTTTTTAATAAGAAATCTTGCAAAGATATTGATATAGTATTTAATGATGTTGGTAATTCAGATATTGAACCAAATAAGAAAAAAATTGAAAGGGTAGAGGAATTTGTATCTAAAATATTCAAGCCACAAAATGTTCATATATATTATGAAGAAAAAGATTATAATAATCTTCTACCAAAATTATTACATAAATTAAATTCTTTTGATGAATCAAAGAGAGCATTATTATTCATCGATCCTTGGGGCTATAAAGATATAAGGCCGAATGAAATAAAAGAATTACTTGCAAATGGAAAAACAGAACTAATCTTATTTCTGCCTATTTCATTTATGTATAGATTCGCTGGGAAGGCTATTAATGATTACCTTGGTGGAGCTAAAGCTTTAGAAAAATTTTTAACTGAATTATTTGGGGGAAATTTACCAGACATTACAAATATTATTAAATTTATTATAAGTATTAAAGAAAGATTCAAAGAATATCTAAATATGAGTTATATCGATACATTTACATTACGGCCAGATAAATCGAATTTATTCTGCTTGTTCTTTTTTACTCAAAATAAAAAAGGTTTTGAAAAAATGATTCATGCTAAATGGACAATTGATAAAGTACGCGGTAAAGGATTTGATGAAGGTGCATCATTAGGTCTATTTGATGAAATAGCTTTATCAGGATATGATATTAAATTAAAAGACTTTATTGTAAAATCAGAAGGTAGAACAAATAATGAAATAACAGACTTTGGATATCTTAATGGTTTTCTTCCCAATCATTCGAGTGATATTTTAAAGAATCTTTACGAAGATAATATAATTACACGAGCTAGTTTGGATGATAAGAAAGTAATTAGTTTTTATATCGGGAATAAAGATAGAAAAATTATTATAAAAGGACGGTAGAAATCATGTCAGAATCAAAAATCGAATGGACTGAATTAACCTGGAATCCGACAACAGGATGTAATAAAGTCTCTCCGGGTTGTAAATTTTGCTATGCTGAAGTAATGGCAAGACGCTTGAAGGCAATGGGCCAGGAAAAATACAGAAATGGATTTAAGCTAACCATGCATGAAGATACTCTAAAGATTCCTTATACCTGGAAAAGCCCCAAAATTGTTTTTGTTAATTCAATGAGTGATTTATTTCATAAAGATATTCCATTGGATTTTATAAAAAGGGTATTTAAAGTAATGAATGATAATCCTCAACACGTATTCCAGGTATTAACTAAAAGAGCGGATATTTTGCTAAAATATAACAAAGAACTGAAATGGACACATAATATCTGGATGGGTGTTTCAATAGAAAATGAGAAGGAACTATGGCGGGTAGATTTATTAGGAAAGACAAGAGCAAAGACAAAATTTTTATCTTGTGAACCTTTATTAGGTCCATTAACAAAATTAAAATTAAATAAAATTAATTGGGTTATTGTCGGTGGTGAAAGTGGTAGAACTCCTCGTCCGATGAAGGAAGAATGGGTTTATGAAATTTATGAGAAATGTGAAAATTCAGATGCAAAGTTCTTTTTTAAACAATGGGGAGGTACAAATAAAAAGAAGACCGGGAGACTACTCAATGGTAGAACCTATGATGAAATGCCAGAAGTTGAGGTAACTTTTTAATGTCGGCTACCCTCCCACCCAATTGGTCTTTAGTAAAACTTGGCGATGTTTGTGATATAAATCCAAAACCTCAAGCTAGTAAATTCGATGATGAACTTACTGTATCATTTCTTCCTATGAAAGCCGTTGAAGAACTTTCAGGTAGAATAGATTTGTCAGACGAAAGAAAATTTAATAAAGTTAAAAAAAGATATACTTTCTTTGGTGAAGGTGATGTAATATTTGCAAAGATTACACCCTGTATGGAAAATGGCAAAATCGCAATAACGACAAATTTAAAAAATGGGATTGGTTTTGGTTCTACTGAATTTCATGTATTAAGGCCTAAAAATAATTTGTTAAATGAGTATCTTTTCCATTTTTTAACACAACATTACTTTCGTAAACTCGCTCAAAGAAATATGACTGGAACTGCTGGACAACTTAGAGTTCCTAAAAAATTTATTGAAGAGTCACAAATCCCACTCCCTCCACTCCCCGAGCAGAAAAAAATAGTGGAAAAAATAGAAGAACTCTTCAGCGGGCTGGATAGCGGAATTGCGGAGCTTAAAAAAGTTAAAGAGCAAATAAAAGTTTACAGGCAGTCGGTGCTGGCGGCTGCGTTTGGCGGTAAGCTTACGCAGCCAGATACAGGAAGTGAGCGCTTGAATGGCATTCAAGAGGTAAGCAAAGCAGCAGAACCGGCGGTTGAATATAGAAATGGGAATTTGCCGGAAGGGTGGAGATTAGTAAAACTTATAGAAATTGCAGAAGTTAGAAGAGGAAAATCAAAACACAGGCCTCGTAATGATCCTAAATTATATAATGGAAATTATCCTTTCATACAAACTGGTGAAATTAGAGGAGCAAATGGAGGAACCATTAATTCATTTACTCAATCTTACAATGATATAGGTTTGGCACAAAGTAAACTATGGCCCAAAGGGACACTTTGTATTAGTATCGCTGCTAATATTGGGGAATCAGCTTTCCTTGGATTTGATGACTTGTTTCCCTGATAGTATTGTGGGTATAATCCCGAACAAAGAATTAAGTAATAAATTTATAAACTACTATTTCATTTTAGAAAAAGAAAAGATATCAAACCTTGCACCTGCTACTGCACAGAAAAATATTAATGTAAATATTCTTCAAAATTTAATTATACCCCTGCCATCTTTAATTCAACAAACCCTAATCGTAGAAGAAATAGAAAAGCGATTTTCTGAAGCAGACAACCTGGAAAAAGCAGTGGATGAAGGGCTTGCAAAAGCCGAGAGTTTGAGGCAATCAATTCTTAAGCGGGCGTTTGAGGGGAAACTGATCTGAAATTATGAATTATTAATTTTGAATTATAAATTGATATATAATGTCATTAGAACTAGTAAAAAGCGCACTTAAGCATAAAGAAAAAATAAGAACCGAATTTAAAGAAGCCAAATTCGCTCTTCCGCGTAATTTATTTGAAACAGTATGTGCTTTCTTAAACAGGGAAGGTGGTTCAATTCTGCTTGGTGTGGATGATAACGGTAATGTTACCGGTGTTGAACCATCGGCCGTGTTCCAAATGTGTGCTGATATTTCTTCACTCTCGAATAATCCTTCTAAGTTAGATCCTACTTATTTGCTTTTACCATCTGAGGTGGAAATCCAAAATAAAAAAGTAATTCATATTCAGGTACCGGCAAGTTCTCAGGTTCATAAATGCAACGATGTTGTATTTGACAGGAGCTCAGATGGAGACTTCAGGGTTACTTCCCCTGAGCGAATAGCAGAAATTTATAACAGGAAAAGAACTCACTTTACCGAAGGGACAATTTATTCTCAGGTTAGCACAGCAGATTTTAAGCCTGGACTATTATCAAAATCCCGAACTATGATAGCTTCAAATAATTCCTATCATCCCTGGTTGCAGTTAAGTGATCAGGATTTTTTCAGAACTTCCGGCTTGTATAAAAGAGATTTTCAGACAGGGCACGAAGGTTTTACTCTTTCTGCAGTTTTATTGCTTGGTAAAGATGATGTGATTAAAAGTATTCTACCACCATTTAAAATTGATGCACTCCTAAGAAAAATTGATGTGAATCGATATGACGACAGATTAATCATTGAGACAAACCTTATTGATGCATATGACTTGTTAATGGAATTTGTTGAAAAGCACCTTCCGGATAAATTTTTCCTGGAGAATGATAAGCGCATAAGTTTAAGAACAAGGATTTTCAGGGAAGTTATCGCTAACATGCTTGTACACCGTGAATATACAAATGCTCATGCTGCAACTTTTAATATTTATGCTGAT
>CAWAPE010000005.1:0-704711 GCA_963783855.1 uncultured Bacteroidota bacterium | reverse complement strand
TCAAGTTCAGGAGCAATATCAGGTCTTATAGTTGAAAGGGGAGGGGCTTCAACATTTACTATCTCGTACATTATAGCAGTTTCATGCATTCCTTTAAATGGTGATTCACCAGCAAACATTTCATAAAGAACAATTCCAAATGAAAAAATATCCGTTCTATGGTCTACATCAAGGCCCTGTACCTGCTCGGGCGACATATAACCCATAGTTCCCATTGTTGTTCCGGCTTTTGTTAAACGGGATACATTACTATCTGAATATAATTTTGCAAGTCCGAAATCCATTATTTGTGCGATTCCGTCCTTGCGGATCATTATATTTTCGGGTTTGATGTCGCGGTGAACAATCCCTTTCTCGTGTGCGGCTGCCAGACCTTCTGCAACCTGCACGCTGATTTCAAGCTTTTGTTTTTCGGAAAGACTATCCTTTTTATCCTTTAACGTTTCGCCTTCAACAAACTCCATTACGATAAACAATTGATCGTTGTTTTCCTGTATGTCATAAATAGTACAGACATTAGGATGATTCATTGCTGAAGCAGTTTTTGCTTCCTGGATGAATCTTGCTTTTTGTTCTTCGTTTGTCGTGAGATTGGAAGGAAGAAACTTTAATGCAACAAAGCGGTCGAGTTTTGTATCCTGCGCTTTGAAGACTTCACCCATCCCTCCTTCACCTAACTTCTCGAGGATCTTATAATGTAGAATAGTCTCTCCGGTCATAGCATTTCCTTTATTTAGGAATGTAAGCCTGTGAATAAATTAATGATAATATAATTATTCCGGATACAGGCTATAGTTTATTTAAAGTACAGGATTAACCAAAACTTTTAAGAGCGTCGTCGAGAGATTCAAAATTTTGAAAAATCTGGTTCAATTTTGTAACAGCCAGAACACCGGTTACTTTGTTGCTAGAATTAACAAGTTTTAATTCACCACCGCCGTTTTTTACTGTTGTAAACCCGCTAACGAGTATGCCGATCCCGTTACTGTTTATGAATTTTATGTCTGACATATCCACTACAATATTTTTCTTGTTTTGCTGGAGCAGGTTATTGAGAGTGCTTTTAAACTCTTCTGCAAAGGGTCCGCCTTCGATTCTGCCTTGCAGGTTTACTACTGCAGCGTTATACTGCTCTCATACTTTTGAGTTCATTTTAACCTCGTAATTATTAATTATTCTTATTATTAGAGACCAATCCTTTCCAGTTTTGTACGTATGTAAGAGGTAGTGCTTCGTTATTACCGGCAGAAATATCTCCCAGAAAAGTTTTTCCATCTTTAGTCACATCGTAAAGCCGTGAAATGTTTTTATCAGTTGAATTGAAAAGTTTTTCAGACTTACCGACAATAAAATTTTGTCCGGAGCCGTCAACGCTTACTTTATAAACATCATTTTGCCATCCATAGATTATTGCTTTATCATTATCTACCCACTTTGCTCCAAAACCACCATTATTTGAAATTTGCCACCTGCCTTCATTATCCTTAAAAGGTCTTACATAAACTTGACTTTTCCCTGATTCATCGGAAGTGTAAATTATCCATTTCATATTATCTGAAAAAATTCCATAGCCTTCATTGAATTCTGTATTCAATAATATAGTTGGTTTATTATTCTTTAAATCAATTATTCCTAAATCTCCTTTAGTCTTGGGATTTAATGTACCAAATAATAAATATCTGCCGTCGCTTGACCAGTCTGATGGTATTTTAGCAAACCCGGAACGATATATCAAACTATCGCTGCCTGTACCATTTGCCTTTTTAATAAATATATCCAGAGTATGTCCTCTATCGGAAGCAAATGCTATATATTTCCCACCCCGTGACCAAATAGGGTAAGAGTCGTAATTTGGATTAAATGTAATTCTCGAAGAAATTTTTCTGTTAATATCGTAAATCCATATATCTGCATTTTTATTATCTGAACCAAGTGCGTCGTAAAGAATCTTAGTACCATCAGGAGAGAACAATGCATTATTCTCAATTCTTTTTGTAAACAAGCTTTTTTGAATATTCCCTTTGCTGTCTGCTAATATAAGCCTCGTATCTTCTTCACTTCTATTTTGGAATATAAGATTGCCATTTGTTGATAGTGAAAAAGAGCCACATATTCTTGGGTCATAATATGATAAATTTCCGGAAATTGTATGAATATCACCGGATAGTTCGTAATTATCAGGATCAAATGCCTGGCACATTAATGTAGACTGTTTTACAAAAAATAAATAGCCGTTTGCATATTCAGTATTAGATGAAACCTGCATTATAGTTTTATCGATATCTGAATTTATTGAACCTATTTTCAGGATGTCGCCTGTTGTTGAGCCGGAAAATTTAGTCTGAATTGTGTAAAGAAAGTGTTCGCCATCAGGAAGAAAAAATGGAAATCTTAGACTTTCTTCGGTTTTAGAAGAATCAGCTTTTATTATTTCTCTTGGTGTACCGCCATTGGCAGATACTATATAAAGTCCACCGGTCGAGTTTGGTGCAAAAACAATCTGTCCGTTTTGATTTGCTGTACCGCCGCGTCCTGCTACTGCGTTACAAATATCGATTTCTGCACCTGAACTGATGTCTATTTTTTTCAGTCTGCCCGAGTCAAAAAAGAAAATATATTTATCATCGTAAGACCAGAAAGGATATTCTGCTCCATTTGTACTATTCAACACTCTAGCAGCCTTGGAATTCAGTTGTCTCAACCACAGATTAAAATTCCCAAGAGTATCAACTCCTCCATAAACTATAGACTTACCGTCGTGTGAGATTTGGGATACATGTCCTTCTATATTAATATTTTCGGGACCGACTATTGACGTAATGGAAGTTTGAAGCTTTCCTTCCTGTCCTTTTCCAAATACTCCAAGGTAAATTACTGCGAGTAAGAGAATTGCTACAAAACTCCAGGATAAATATTTAGATGAAAAAATATTAGCAAGATCAAATCTTTTATTAAATGCCTCTATAGTTATTGAACCCGAGGACTTTGACACCGGCTGACTAACGTTCTTAGCCTGGAATGCCTGTGTGTTTACATTGTACATTCTGCTCGATCTGTTCCCGGTAGAGCTGCGTTTTAATTTTCTCAGGCTCCTGGCAAATTCTTTTGCCGATTGAAATCTTTCATCTTTGTCTTTTTCCAGGCATTCAAGTATTAACTGATCAAGCTCCGGATTTATATCCTCTTTTATTGTTTCTATCGGCTGGGCATCCACGTTTACAATCTCGTACATTATGGCAGTTTCGTGCATTCCCTTAAATGGTGATTCACCTGCAAGCATTTCATAAAGTACAACTCCGAGAGAAAAAATATCTGTCCTGTGATCAACATCTAAACCCTGTACCTGCTCGGGCGACATATATCCCATCGTGCCCATTGTAGTGCCGGCTTTTGTAAGTCTGCTTGCATTACCGGACGTGTATAACTTTGCAAGACCGAAATCCATTATTTGCGCTATTCCGTCCTTGCGGATCATAATATTCTCGGGCTTAATATCGCGGTGAACAATTCCTTTCTCGTGAGCTGCTCCAAGACCGTCTGCTACCTGTGCAGCAATTTCAAGAATCCTTTTTTCTGAAAGAGGCTGTTTATTATCCCGAAGTGTAAATCCTTCAATATATTCCATCACAATAAACAGCTTGCCGTCGTGCTCCTGGATGTCGTGAATAGTACATACATTAGGATGATTCATCGCAGAGGCTGCTTTTGCTTCCTGGATAAATCTATCTTTTACCTCAGAAGTGGAAGTAAGCTGAGAGGGGAGGAATTTCAGTGCAACAAAGCGGTCGAGTTTTGTATCCTTCGCTTTGAAGACTTCGCCCATTCCGCCTTCGCCTAATTTTTCGAGTATTTTGTAATGGAGTATGGTTTCACCTATCATAATTGATCCTCAAATAAAAAGTTTGACTATTCCGCCCCTGCCTATTCGGCAGGCAGATTCACACAATTTTTCTAAAATTTTATAGTGAAGTATTTTTTCGCCTTTCATAATCTAAAATCTTTGATTACTTATTATTCTGCCTTAAATAATTCTCCAATTTCATTTGTCCAGTTTAATATTACATTCATCTTGTTATATTTTTCACCACCAACAGGACTTGTTGTAATAAAATATTTAGAGTCGGATGTAATTCCATAACTTAGCCAGCTGCTTGAATACAATCCGGGGAAATCGTCAATAACAATATTTTGCAAGCCGAATGTCACTGTTGGTGAAGTAGAAAACGAAATTGATGCTAATTTGGATCCGTTCACCCTATAATATAAAGTTTTGCCATCCGGTGACCATATTGGTTCTTCACTAACATCGTTTGAAATCTGCCATCTTCCGGAAATATCATTATTAAGAAAAGGTCTTACATATAACAGGTAGGGACCGGATTCATTAGAAATGTAGGCAACCCATTTACAATCAGGGGAAACTCTTGCATTATAATCATCGTTTTTAGTAGTAAGAAAATCTATAGGTTTACTGTTTTCTTTAATCGGAAGTATTAAAAGATTAGTTTGATTATTTGTAGTCAGATTTTCTAAAATCAAATATTTACCATCTTTTGTATAGTCATCTACATAAAGCCTGTTAGATTGCCTGTAAATTTCACGTTCTTTTCCAGTTCCGTCAGATGATTTTATGAATATTCCGGACTCTTTATCATTGATTAACTTAGAATAGGCTATCTCATTACCGTCTGGTGACCATTGTGGTGTCCTGTTTTCCCCTCCAAAAGTAAGTTTACTGTAAGTTCTTCTGTTAATATCAAAAATCCAGATATCGGATGTTTTATTATCGGTCGAAACAAGTGCTATTTTCTTGTTATCCGGGGAAATTGCAGCCTCTATAAAAACGTGCTGACTTGAATCAATAGTTGTCATATTTCCTTTCATATCAATTCTTACAATATTTCTGTTGGTGTATTCAGAAGATCCTTTGATAAAAGCAAGTGATCCATTATCAGAAAATGAATAATTTGCAACACCTGAAGTCAGTCCACCGGATACATCCCGCAAAACCGGAATTGGCTGACCTTTAATTTCCAGACTATTAATGTCGAAGGAAGCAGCGTATAATATACCTGACCTGGAATAAATCAGGTAACCCGGGCTTATATACCTGGCTGTGCTGGCACCATGCAAAATATTTTTTCTCTCACCAGTATTAATATCAACAACGTCTATATCGGCATCTTCATAGTATGTCGGGCTTGATAAAAACCCCACAGTGAAAATTACATGTTCGCCATCAGGAAGAAATGAAGGCCACCTGTGAGTTCTTTCATTTTTAGATGAATCAGGTTTTGTAATTTCTAGTGCTTTTCCGCCTTTTTCCGAAATCATAAATAAGCCGGTTGTTGTTGAAGGAGCATAAACTATTGAGCCGTTTCTTCCCCATGTACCTCCCCTATTTTGACTAACATCTGAGAGTACGGTTGGCGTACCGCCGCTTAATGAGACTTTCACAATTTTTTTATCTTTAAAAAACCCGATCCATTTATCATCAGGGGAGAAGAACGGGGAAGAACCTTTCTCACAGCCTGGCAATACAACCGGATCAATTTGATCCATTTCCCTTAAATACATTTTCCCGCTAGCGCTATAAATAATTTTGCTTCCGTTGTGCGATATTGTTAATGCGCCGAAACCCGCAAAGTCAAAATTTTCTTTATCAAGGGAAACTCTGAATTTTGTTACAGAATTTTCCGGAGCCGGTGAACTTAAAGTCATCCATAAAAAAACTGCTGCGGAAATTGAAGCGATTGCCAGAACCCAGGGAATTATTCTTGATCCGAGAATACCAGAAAAATCAAACCTACGATTTAAAATTTCTATAGAGAATGTACCTGATGCTTGCGGTTTTTGAGTTGCGCTCACCTTTGTATTAATAATTCCACTGTTTACATTATATATTCTGCTTGTTCTGTCCCCGGTGGAAACCCTTTTTATTTTTCTAAGATTTTTGGCGAGTTCCTTTGCCGACTGATACCTGTCGTCTTTATCTTTTTCAAGACATTCCATAATTATTCCGTCAAGAAACGGATCAATATCTTTTTTAATTGTAGAAAGGGGAGAAGCCTCAACATTTACAATTTCATACATTATGGCTGTTTCGTGCATTCCTTTAAATGGTGATTCCCCGGAAAACATTTCATAGAGTACAACGCCGAATGAAAAAATATCTGTTCTGTGATCGACATCCAATCCCTGAACCTGTTCGGGTGACATATAACCCGATAGTTCCCATTGTTGTGCCGGCTTTTGTCAGGCGCGATACATTACCGGATGCATATAATTTAGCCAATCCGAAATCCATAATCTGCGCGATTCCGTCTTTGCGAATCATTATGTTTTCGGGTTTTATGTCGCGGTGAACAATTCCTTTTTCGTGTGCAGCCGCTAGTCCTTCGGCTACCTGTATGCCGATTTCAAGAATTTGCTTTTCAGACAGTGAATCCTTTTTATCTTTTAAAGTTTTACCTTCAACAAATTCCATTACAATGAACAGTTGTTCATTATATTCTTCAATTGAATAAATTGTACAGATATTCGGATGATTCATAGCCGAAGCAGCTTTTGCTTCCTGGATGAACCTTGCTTTTTCATCTTCTGAAGCAGTAAGCTGAGAAGGGAGAAACTTTAATGCAACAAAGCGGTCAAGTTTGGTATCCTGAGCTTTGAAGACTTCGCCCATTCCGCCTTCGCCAAGCTTCTCTAGAATTTTATAATGTAGAATTGTTTCACCAACCATAATTTTATCCACTATTTATTTCTGATTTGTCATTTCGACCCTGCCTGCTGGCAGCCAGGCGAAGGGAGAAATATTAAATGATTTCTCAGCAGTCAGGCGTCTGCCTTCTTCTTTCAAAATGAGATCATATATCTTTTATTTATTCCTTTCCAGGCTTTTCTGCCAGTTGGCTACGAGTGTAATTACAGAATTAATTTTCTGTTCGTTTGGAACAGTTGCAATTATTTCTGTACCCTTATTATTTATATCATAAATGCGGGTAATATTTATATTACCAGGGTCGAAAACTGTAAATGGTTTTCCCGGTGAAATAGTTGCACCTTTTTCGTTTACGTCAACTCCTAATATTTTGTTGTCCGGTGTAACGTAATAAACACTTTTGCCGTAATTCATCCATTTAGGGCGCTGGCCGCCATCAACTGATATTTGCCATTTGCCGCCCGATTTGTCTGCCGAGTCATTAGAGTTGAAAGGAACAATATATACCTGGTATTTCCCTGATTCATCCGATTGATAAGCCATCCATTTCATATCCGGGGAGAATTGCGGGAATTGTTCATTATAATTTTTGGTAAGCAAGGGGACAATTTTCCCTCCATCTTTTCGATTTAGAAATACAATATCCCATGCGCTTGAATTGCCTGTTGAATTCAGTGACATATAAACGATATATTTACCATCAGTTGAAACATCAAGAGCTGCACTTGAAGATTTAAATTTATGCAAAAGTATTGCTTCTCCTGAACCGTCGGAATTTTTTATATATGAATTATTAATCCCGCCGCTTGTACTTGTAGTATATATTACATTTTTACCATCTATTGTAAAAATAGGAACTATGTCAGGATCTTTACTGAAAGTAAGTCTCGTTTTAACGTTTCTAATTAGATCGTAGGTCCACACATCAATATTTTTCTCATTCTGGTCATAAACATCATAGGCTACTTTATTACCATCTTGTGAAAAATCAATGTTGTACATAGGCTTTTGATCAAGAAGTTTTTTAATTTCTTTCCCATTTTTATCCAGAATAACTGTGCTTACATTAGTCTGACTTTCATTAAGGTAAACAAGTTTTCCGTTTTGTGAAGCAGCAAATGTTCCGATAATTCTCAAGATCATAATATTGTATATTCTCTGCAAGCGGCATTGCTTCTCCTTCGATCTCCAGTTTATCCGGATCAAATTTTTGCGCAAGCAGAATTCCCTGCCGGACAAACAACAGATAGCCGTTTGCATACTGGCAATTTGATGAAGCGCTTAATTAGTTTTTTTGAACTTTGTATCACTTAACGATGAGAGATAAACTGCATCCGGGGCAGAAGACCCGGTGGAGCTGTTTTCTATTGAATAAAGGAAATGATCTCCGTCAGGCAGAAAGTATTCCCATCTCAAACTTTGATTTTTATTGGAGGTATCCGGCTTAATAATTTCTTCGGGCTGTCCGCCGGATGATGGGACTTTAAAAATTCCCCCGGTAGCATCCGGAGAAAAAATAATTGTCCCGTTCTTGCTCCAGGAACCGCCTCTCCCTGTGGAAATATCACAAACAGGAAGTGATGTCCCGGCATCAAGTGAAATTTTCATTAACTTACTATTATCAAAGTAGGCAATGTTCTTGCTGTCGGGAGACCAGAATGGATAAGCCTGTGCAGAAGCATTTGTTAACGGCCGGGCTGTCAAAGAATTAACTGGCCTTACCCATAATTTTGATGTTCCGTTTGAATCAGATCCGATAAATGAAATGTATTTTCCGTCGGGAGATATAGTCAAATTACTTCCGAAACTATTATCGTAATTTATTCCATGTGGAGGATTGATAGATGCTTTTAATTCCTGTATTTCAATATCTGTTTTGTTAAACACAAAAAATACAAGCGATAAAACCAAACCAATCAGAAAAAGAGCTGCCGCGGTCCAGGCCAGTACAGGATTATAAAAAATACTATTCAAAAAGTTTTTTATCGGGATATCCTTTAAAGTTGTTGTACCCGATTTATTAATCGGTACCGTTTGGCTAGTGGTACTAAACGCCTGGGTGTTAACACTATATACCCTGCTTTTCCTTTGAGAGGTAGATTTTTTAATCTTCTTTTAAATCTTTTGCAAGCTCTTTTGCAGACTGGCATCTTTCGTCTTTGTCTTTTTCAAGACACTCAAGTATTACTCTATCTAATTCCGGATCGAAATTATGATTAATTGTTGAAAGGGGAGGGGCATCAACATTAACAATTTCATACATAATTGCTGTTTCGTGCATTCCTTTGAAAGGGGATTCACCCGCGAATAATTCATACAGAATAACTCCAAATGAAAATATATCAGAGCGGTGATCGACATCTAATCCCTGTACCTGTTCGGGTGACATATATCCTAGAGTACCAACGGTCGTGCCTACTTTTGTCAGTCTTGAAACATTTTTATCAGCGTATAATTTTGCGAGACCGAAATCCATAACCTGTGCTATACCGTCCTTCCGGATCATTATATTTTCAGGTTTTATATCTCTGTGTACAATTCCTTTTTCATGTGCAGCTGCAAGACCCTCGGCAACCTGTACACTTATTTCGAGTTTTTGTTTTTCGGAAATACTGTCTTTTTTATCTTTTAATGTTTCTCCGTCAACAAATTCCATAGCTATAAACAACTGCTTGCTGCCATCTTTATTTTCATATTCTTCAATAGAATATATTGTGCAAATATTAGGATGGTTCATTGCAGAAGCAGTTTTTGCTTCCTGAATAAATCTTGCTTTTTGTTCTTCATCTGTAGTAAGACTTGATGGAAGAAACTTAAGTGCAACAAAGCGGTCAAGCTTTGTATCCTGGGCTTTGAATACTTCGCCCATTCCTCCTTCGCCGAGTTTTTCTATTATTTTATAGTGGAGTATAGTTTCACCTGTCATTTGATATCTCCAGTTTAATATGGAGGCTTCGGCGGACAAGCCCGCCCATTCCTATTCGGCCCGCTTCGACTGGTCGAAGACGAGGCGAGCAGGCAGGTTCGCCAAGTTTCTCTATTATTTTAAAGTGCATCCGCCGCAGGCGGATTGTTTCACCGATCATAATGGATCTCCAATTAAATATTTTTCCATTCTGTCATTTCGAATCTGTTTCCGTCAGACAACTGAATATAAAATTTTATTTTCAAAACATTCACATTCCGGAAAAGCTTGTATATTGGCTGGTTCCGCATGATAATTAGTTATCAAAGCTATACTCAAGGGCAATTATTTTATCTTTGGAACTGTTTTAATTCTCGCTGGACCTATGTCAATTTAGGCTAACAACTTATTTGAATAAATATTAAATCAATAGAACAATTTCCAACCATTTGATTATATATTTAGACTATATTAATAATTAAATTTAAGAGTTAATCTCCTATAAAATTATCACTTATTCTACAATAATCTTTGGCGGTGAACCACCAATTGCATAGACGCTATCTGGAGTACAGAACACCGAATATATATAAGTCCCTTTCTTTGCATTGCTTTTTATTTTAAGGTTTAATTTTTTACCATCTTTTATATACTTGCTGTAATTAACAGCAGTAGAGTCAAATAAATCATTGTGAAATTCAAATAGTGCATTGGTTCCGACCGCGGTCCATTCAATTTTATCATTCAATTTTACTTTAACCACATAACTGGAATCAGCAGCATTTACTACTTTCCATATGTTGTTGATTTTTATAACTTCGAGTGTATGTATCTCTTGTGTTGGGGGTGACTGGGTCACCCAAAAGCCGCTTAACATTAAAACCAGTGTTATACCAATTGCTGTCAATTTTAATCTTAGGTTCATTATTACCTCCTTATTATTGAAATAGAAAATTAATTAGTCCAAATTTGTAACAAAGTAAATGATATTTACTTACCATTTACTTCAGTTATCTCAGCTACTATCTTTTTATACCTCGTATCTGAAATCAGCCCTTTTAGTTCAGGCTGATGTTCAATCTCTGACCTTGAATATCCATTTTTAAGAGCTTTCTTAATCCAATACAATGCTTTATCTCTGTTTCCGAAATGTTCATTAATCGATGCTGCCCGAAATAATACAGATGAATAGTCAGGAGCTAATTCCAGCGCTTTATTCAAGAGTAGCATTGATTTTGACGTATCTTCCACATCGGAATAATAAGAAGCTAAATTTGAAATTATATCAATATCTTTGGGGTTTATTTTTAGGTTTTTTTCAGCAAGTGAAATTGCTTTTTTATAAGTGTTCAGGGCATCCCTGCTTCTGCCCGGAATCCAGTGATATGCTGCTGCAAGATTTCCCCAGGTAAGATAATCGTTATCATTTATTTTTAAAGCCTGTTCATCCGCTTTGGCCGCGTTTTCAAAATCACCTTCGATATAATATAAAGTCCCAAGGTTTAAATAAGTGCCATAAGAAGATTGAATTTTCAATGAATGTTCAAACATTTTCAACGCGTCCGGCCATTGTTCAAGCATATAGTACATGGCTCCTACATTGCTATATCCCCTGTAGTTATCGGGAGTGTATTTAATAACCTCCTTAAACTGTTTGATAGCATCATTGTACCTGCTTTGGCCATAATAAAATTTACCCAGGTCATTATAGCCTGCCCAGTAATCAGGTTTCAATTTAATTGCCTGTTTGTAAGTTTGTTCTGCTTCCGAAAGTTTATTTAGGGCCTGGTATGCTTTTGCAAGTCCTCTGAAAGCTGCTGCATCCGATGGCTCATTTGCAAGTGCTCTTCTAAAATGAACAATTGCAAGATTATATTTGCCCGTTCCGTTATAAATCATTCCAAGTGTGATATTTATTGCAGTCAGCGTGCTGTCAAGTATAAATCCTTTTTTTGCAGCTGCAATTGAGCGATCAGTCAATTCTGATTTTTTTGTAATCTGGTAATAACGCCAGTAAGCTTCACCCAATCCTGCATAAGCCAGGGCGTAACTTGTATCAATTTTTGTTGCAAGAGTAAGAAGCCTTATTGCTTCTTCCACATTTTCTGCGCTTTCGTATCTTTGAAGATTCCCAATACCTTGTACGTAATATTCGTAAGCTTCCGGAACATTTGTTTTTCCAGCATCCAGCAGGTCCTTAAGTTGTGGCTGCATTTCAACGTGCAACATTTCGAGCAGTTTTATAATCGCCTTGTTATCTATGGAAGAGATTTCTTTAATGGGAACATCTATTGAAGAAGAATTAAGCTGCCTGAGATTTTTTGCGTCAATAAGGTTTAAATTTAATTTTATCAAATTAGCTGAAAATTGTACGCTCCCCGTAACAACAAGATTTACTCCATATCTTTTATACGCTTCGCCTGCACTTTTAATTTTATTCTGAATTACCTCACTTGCAGGCACCACCCAGAGTGAGCTGCGAAATTGTTCCATTTGTGTGAGGTTGCTTGTAAGAGTTTCCAGCAGACCTTCGCAAAAGGCTTCCTTACCGGGGTTTCCTCCGATATTCATTAAAGGCAAAATTACTAAATGCTGTTCGTCTGGCGGGGTATTCCATCCGGCTATATCCCTGATTTTTTGCCAGGCCTCCGGTAGTAAAAATGATAGAGCGATTATTGCAACAATAGAAACAATGATACTAAATGTTTTTTTTGATCTGGATTTACTAGAGACATGTTTTTTTATTTTTAGAGTTTTTGTCCTGAATCCATAATCAGGATCCACCTCAAAGAGTTCAAGATCATCTAATACTTCTGATATATCTTGATATCTATCTTCACGATTTTTCTCCAGGCATTTATTAACAATTTGCTCTAGGGCAGGAGCACAATCCTTTACGTACTTAGTTATAGGAGCCGGTTCTTCATTCAGAATTGAATAAATAATTGCCTGTTCATAGGTTGAACCAAATGGTTGATGACCGGTTAGTAATTCGAAAAATACAACTCCAAATGCCCAGATGTCAGTACGGTTATCAGCTTCTTCGTCGTTTGCCTGTTCGGGAGACATATAAGCGATTGTACCGACTGTTGATCCTGCATTTGTTAATTGAGAAGCACCACTGACTTTAGCTAAACCAAAATCCATTACCTTAACATTGTCATCGTTGGTAATCATTATGTTCTGAGATTTTATATCTCTATGCACAATGCCTTTCTTATGAGCTGCTTCAAGTCCTTTAGCTATTTGAGTCGCTATCCTGACCGCTTCATCTGTCGGAAGCCCTGTTTTAGTTTCATCCTTATCAGTGAGGGAAGAGGGGGGACGGATTTTATCTTTTAAATCTTTCCCATCAACCAATTCCATTACTATGAAAACTTCCTTGCCTCCGTGCTTATCATCGGCCTCTTCAATTGCATAAACCTGTGCTATATTGGGATGGTTTAATGAAGCCGCGGCCTGTGCTTCAATTTCAAACCTTTTTCTATCTCCATCATTTGCG
The DNA here is from genome assembly GCA_963783855.1 of uncultured Bacteroidota bacterium. GTDB lineage: Bacteria > Bacteroidota > Ignavibacteria > Ignavibacteriales > Ignavibacteriaceae > JAKAGZ01. The sequence goes on along the minus strand of CAWAPE010000005.1, from coordinate 691,583 downwards.
GAGATATGATGAGGTAAAAATTTAATTGCAACTTTACGTTTTAGCTTTGTATCATCGGCTTTATATACGATTCCCATTCCGCCTTCGCCTAGCTTCTCGAGAATTTTATAATGTAGTATTGTTTCACCGATCATAGTTTCTAACCCTATTAAATTATGAATGGAATGACCCGCCTGGTTTTTTGTGAATATTCTGCATAGTCAGGATATTGAGCTTTCAAAAACCTTTCTTCAGTCACTATGCGAATGGCGGATACACCAGTAGAAATAAGGCCAATTACAAAATTGATAATCGACAAATGCCCCAGAATACTTGACCATATAAGCAGCAAGGCAGCAGAGTACATAGGATGTCGAATGAAACGGTATGGTCCTGTAGCCAGCAAAGTCGCATTTTTTGGTTCTGCATTGATACTAAACTGTCCTTTTTGAAAACTAATTCGAGCCCATATATTCAAAGCGACAGCCAATAACTGCCCTGCTATTACGAATGGGGAAGATGTAAAGAAGTTGCCTGAGATTATTAGGAAAAGTATGATAACAATTATTATTAACAAAGCGTATTTGGAAATCAGTTTTATCATTTTTCATTCTCTAATTATAGCCACGACCTTCAGGTCGGGGTGTTAAAACCAAAAGAATATTTGGGCTTTATCCAACAAGTATTTTATAATGTGGCTAAAGCCTGTTGGTAACTACAATATCTTTTCCCCGACCTGAAGGTCGGGGCTATAAAATTTATTTCTTCCCCTCAACTTCCTTCTTCCAGTTTGCAACCAGTGTTATCGGCGGTTGAAATGACTGCCCGTTTGGAACTGTTGCTACTATTTTCGTCCCGGTTTTGTCTATATCAAAAATCCTTGAAATATTTTTATTACCAGGATTAAAAATAACATATGGCGTTCCCGGTGAAAGGGAGTTGCCTTTTTCATTTACATCTACTGCCATAATTTTATTGCCCGGTGTAATAAAATATATTTTCTTACCGTTATCCATCCATTTGGGAATTGATCCGCCGTCCACAGATATCTGCCATTTGCCGCTTGTTTTTTGTGAAGTGTTATTCTCGTTGAATGGAATAATATAAACCTGGGGTTTCCCTGATTCATCCGATTGATAAGCTATCCATTTCATATTTGATGAAAATTTACCGTCCCTTTCGCTAAAGCTTGTCGATAATATATTTATAGGCTTTTTGTTTTCACCGAGTGGCAGTGCAACAATATCCCAGGCACTTGAAGCATTTGCATAGTTTACTGCACTATAAAGTGCAATATTTCCGTCAGGAGAGAAATCGGTTACAAATTTATTAAAGTCAGATTTATAAATAAGAGAAGCATCACCGGAGCCATCTGCATTTTTAATAAATGCATCGAAATTTGCACCACTGACATTTGAGCTAAACATAATTTTCTTACCGTCCGGTGTCCAGTATGGTAGTATATCAGCAACCTGTTTAAATGTAAGTCTGGTGGTAACATTTCTAATCAGATCAAAAGTCCAGATATCAATGTTTTTCTGGCTGGCATCGTACATATCGTATGCAAGCTTATTGCCATCGGGCGAAAACATTACCCAATACTGTGGTTTTTGATCAGCTACTTTTTTCATTTCATTTCCATTTTTATCAAGGATTACAATTTTTTCGCTGCTTTGGTTTTGTTCAAGATACACGAGTTTTCCATTTCCTGAAACCGCAAATGATCCGCTTATACGAACATCATAGAATTGAATGTTTTCAGAAATGGGTATTGCCTCGCCTACAATTTTTAATTTGTCCGGGTCAAATTTTTGGGCGAGGAGAATTGACTGCCTGACAAAGAATAAATATCCATCAGCATACTGGCAGTTGGATGATGCGCTTATTAGTTTTTCAGATGCTGTATCACTTAAAGAGGAAAGATAAATGCCATCATTCGGCGTTGAACCGCTTGCGCCGCCCTGCGTGGAATAAATAAAATGATCGCCGTCAGGCAGGAAGTGAGCCCATCTCAGGCTTAATACTTTATTGCTGGAGTCAGCTGAAATTATTTCTTCAGGTTTCCCGCCGGATGCCGGTACTTTAGAAAGTCCACCCTGGGGGGCGGGTGAAAGCACGATTGTTCCATTGGGGCTCCAGCTTCCTCCTCTTCCTGAAGTAACATCACAAATGGGGAGGGAGGTCCCCGCATCGAGGGATACTTTCATCAATTTATTTCTATCAAAATACGCAATAGTTTTGCTGTCCGGTGACCAGAAAGGGTATGCCTCCTGAGAGGCGGTTGTTAAGGCTCTGGCGGTTAGAGAATTTATTGGCCTAACCCATAATTTGGTTGTCCCGGATGAATCAGCCCCAATAAAAGAGACATATTTCCCGTCTGGCGAAATTGTTAAATTGCTACCCATACTATTATTATAATTAACGCCGTGAGGTGGAAGAATTGTTGCTTTTATTTCCTGAACTTCAGTTTCAGTCCTGTTAAAAACTGAAAAGACAAGCAGAAAAATTACAGCAATAAAAAGAACGCCAGCCGCGGACCAGAAAAGTTTCGGATTGTAAAAAATATTTTTCGCGAAATCCTTTACCTGCATCTCGCCGATAGATTTTACTGAATGCGTCTGAGTATTTTGTGTTGTACGCACATTAATTGCCGAACTGTTCACATTATACATTCGGCTTGTTCTGTTGCCGGTGGAAACTCTTTTAATCTTTCTTAAATTTTTTGCCAGTTCTTTTGCACTCTGACATCTCTCATCTTTCTCTTTTTCCATGCATTCGAGAATAAGTCCGTCTAACTGCGGATCAATATCAGATTTTAATGTAGCAATAGGCGGTGCATCAACATTTACAATTTCATACATTATTGCGGTCTCGTGCATTCCTTTAAAAGGTGATTCACCTGCAAACAATTCATAAAGCACAACACCAAGAGAAAAAATATCGCTCCTGTGGTCAATGTCTAAACCCTGAATTTGTTCCGGGGACATATATCCCATCGTTCCCATCGTTGTGCCGGCTTTTGTAAGGCGGGAAACATTACTTGATGTGTAAAGTTTTGCAAGTCCGAAATCCATTATTTGCGCGATCCCGTCTTTCCTGATCATTATGTTTTCAGGTTTTATATCTCTGTGTACAATTCCTTTTTCGTGTGCGGCGCCAAGTCCATCGGCAACCTGGATAGCTATATCAAGTATCCTTTTTTCAGACAGGTTTTGTTTTGTATCCCTTAGTGTAACACCGTCAATATATTCCATTACTATAAATAACTGACCGTCATGTTCCTGAATGTCGTGTATAGTGCAGACATTGGGATGATTCATTGATGAAGCAGCTTTTGCTTCCTGTATAAATCTTTCTTTCTCATCTCCACTTGAAGTAAGCTGAGTGGGTAGGAACTTCAAGGCAACAAAGCGGTCTAGTTTTGTGTCCTCGGCTTTGAAAACTTCACCCATTCCACCTTCGCCGAGTTTTTCTAAAATTTTATAGTGTAGTATTGTTGTGCCTATCATTTTACACTCCATTTATAGCCCCGAGCTTCAGGTCGGGGAATGATAACAGAAAAAAGATCGGGGCTTCAGTCCCATTAGAATAAAAACAATGCGGCTAAAGCTGAAATTGATTTAGAATATTAACCCACGACCTGAAGGTCGTGGCAATTTATTTACAAAAATTACTAACCTTCATTTAGAGTATTTATCCACTATCGCCTTATAGCCCGGAAGATTTCTTAAAGAATCATATATAGGATCAAGTTTTAATAAGTTGACTGAAAATTGACCTGGAATTGATAATATAAAATCAATCTGCTTTAAAGCGTTATTATTATCGCCAATGAGTGTATAAATAATTGCCATATCCAGCTGGCGGTAATATCCTCTATATGCTTCTTTCTCCAACGGGAGAAGAGCAATTCCTTTTTTGCCTTCAGCTACTGCCTTATCTCTCATTCCAAGGCATGCATAAACAATTCCAAGTGAACTATGTAATCTCTCATCCTGAGGAGTGACTTTTAGCTTATTCTCAAGTTCATCTTTAGCTGATTCAAAATATTTTTTTGATAAAGCAGGTTCGTTTTTATATCTATAAATTAATCCCAGCATTTCATCCTCTGGAGTAAAAGCAAATTGGCTGTTCTCATAAGGCTTATTAATTGATTTTAAATTATTTATTGCCGCATCAAATTTGCGTTCAAGGATATAGATGTAGGCTTTTTCATTTGAGTTTAAATCGATATAACTATTGACACTAACCTTATCTACTAAGTCTGAGGCAATTTTCAGGTTACCTTTTAAAACGTACACATATGCAAGAGCGGCCTTCGGTAAATTCATATCAGGATTTAATTCGATGGTTTTATTATATATTGTAATAGCCTTTTTGTAATCTCTTATCAGCCCGTATGTTTCGGCAAGGTTACTGGCATTTTGATTAGACAGTGGATTAAGGTTATAACCTTTTGATATATTATTTACAGCAAGATCAAATTTTCCCATCCTTCGATAAACAACCCCTAGGCCGAAATAAGCTTCTGCATTATTAGGTTGAATTTTCAGCGCTTTGGAAAATTCCTTTATGGCGCTTTCATATTCCAGTTTGCATTGGTAATAGTAATACCCAAGTGCCAGGTGTGCTTCTGCAAGATCTGGATTTAATTGCAAAGACTTTTGTGCATTATCATATGCTTCTTTTACATTTTTTTCGGAACGATCGTAATAAAACCAGTACATTGAAGACTGACAACCTGAAAGATGAGCATAAGCCTGGCCAAAATTAGGATCCAGGTCAATTGCCTTCTTAAACAAACTTATGCTGTTCTGGAAATCCGATTTTAAATATGTGCCCCTTGCTTCATAGGATATTCCTTTCAAATAAAAATCATATGCCTTGAGATTGCCAGTCGGTGGTGTTTCTTTTTGGCTCTGGTTATTTGCAAAAGTTCCGCCTAATTGATTGACAACTTTCTGTGCAATTTCATTCTGTACCGCAAAAATATCTGTCAATACCTTATCGTATGAATTAGACCAGGTAATAGTGTTATCGGATATACGGATTAATTGAGGTGTTATTCTTACACGGCTCTCATTCTTTCCAATCTTTTCCCATCTTATTGAACCGTTAAGTATATAATCAACTCCGAGTTCTTTACCAATTTCCTTAAAACTTTTATTTTCCTTAGCAAGTTTTTCAGCACTGCTCGTTGCAATTACACCAATGTCTCCAATCGAAGCAAGTTTGCTTCTAATTTCATCTGTCACACCATCTGCAAAATATTTTTCATCCTGCGCACCAAGATTTTCGAAAGGCATGACCACTATCATTTCTTTGCCGGGCGTTACTCCGGTTGAATCAGTATTTCTATTAGTTGTAAAATAAAATATTGAAACTGCAGCAATAATTAATATTGATGCAATACTTATCAATATTTTCGGACTAAATTTCTTTGGTTGTTTGGCTACCGGGATTTCTTTTGAAGACGATCCTGATTGAGAATCATTTCTTAAAGTTTTTAAATCCTTAAGCATTTCATTCGTATTCTGGTATCTGTCAGAGGGCGATTTGGACAATCCTTTTTTTAAGATAAATGAAAATTGCTCCGGGATATTTTCGATCCTGGGTTCTTCATTTAGTATTGAATAGATAATTGCCTGGTCGTAAGCACCCTTAAATGGCTGAGTGCCTGTTAACATTTCGTAAAGGACAATTCCAAAGGACCAGATATCTGTTCTCTGGTCAAGGGTTTCACCGTGTGCTTGTTCCGGTGACATATAGGCAATTGTTCCGATGGTAGAACCAAGTTTAGTTACCTGGCTTCCGCCACCAATCTTTGCCAGCCCGAAATCCATAATTTTTACATTGCCGTCCTTTGTAATCATTATGTTTGAGGATTTTATATCCCTGTGAACTACCCCCTTTTTGTGGGCGGCGGAGAGGCCATCTGCAATTTTTATTGCAAAATCGAGAGTCTCTTCTGCTGGAAGAACTCCTGATTTAATTTTATCTTTTAATTCTACTCCATCTATGAATTCCATAACTATAAAAATCTGCTCTTCGGATTCTTCAATAGCGTGTATTGTTGTAATGTTCGGGTGATTCAATGAAGCGGCGGCCTGCGCCTCAATTTCAAAACGCTGACGCTCTTCCGCATCCGAAGCAATATGCCGTGGGAGGAATTTTATAGCTACTTTGCGTTTGAGCTTCGTATCTTCGGCAAGATAGACAACACCCATACCGCCTTCGCCCAGTTTCTCAAGAATATGGTAATGAAGTATTGTTTTATTTATCAAAAAATCATACCCCTATTTTTATTAAATCAGATTAATTATGCTTAGTAAAAGAACTTATTTTATAAAAAACGCTACCAAATGGAGGGATGTTATTCTATTTGTCTTATTTCGTAAGCTAAATAAAACTTTTTCCAGTCACTACATCGTAGTGCTCAACCTTCATTTCATCTGTGCTTTTAACTGTCCTATTATGTCCATGTTCAAGAGACATTCTCCATAAATAGAAATGTGAAAATGTATGCTTTACTTTATCAATCATTTCTTTGTATTCATTACCGGATTCATGAGCAACAGCGAGATCTTTATTTTCCCACACAGATACTGAAATAAAATCATTTTCTTCATTTACACTTTGAGTAAGAAATGCATTCCGGCATCCTTTTGCTTTCCTGAATGACGGAATTACGACATCTGCATAAAGTTTTTTAAATTCATCGAGATGGTGTTCCTGTATTTTAAGGGAAACTATCCGCAGGAACATTTTATCACTATCTTTTACAATATTGTCATCTTTGCCATTTTGAACCTCAACATTATATTTTTTAATCGTAGGTTCTTCTTCATCCTGGGTATATTGTATCTCCATATTTTCTGAAAGCTGGATTTTCCATTCATCACCGGACTGATATAAATAAGGCTGGGCAAGTTCGGTAAGATTTTCAAAAACTTCACCGTGTTCATAATTTTCAGCTTGCTGCTGTGTCTTCCAGAAGGTGAGAGAAATATACTCATCCTGATCTGGTTTAGTTTTTATCAGGCTTGCGAAAAGACAGCCGTCAACATTTTGCAGGCGGGGTTCGACTGTGTCTTCATAGAATTTTTTGAAATCCGATATGTAATCCGGATTCAAATTCAACTGAAGTATTCTCATAAACATAACTTTTTCCCTCCTTTCTTATTTGGGGAAGTGAGCTAAAAATAATTATAATCTCTATGCTCTTTTAATAATCACTATAGTCATGTCATCACTTTGCGGCTGTCCTTTAGTAAAAGAGTTGACTTCGCTGAAAATGAGCTCTATTAATTCTTCGGAAGTTTTGTCTTTGTTAGCTTTAAGCAATTCGAGTAATCTTGGTTCGTCAAATTCCTCTTCTTCTTTATTCATTGCTTCTGTAATGCCATCTGAGAAGACAACCAGAATATCATTAGTTTTCAATTTTATTGTTGCTTCTTCGTAAGGTACAGATGGCGCAATTCCCACAATCAAACCACCAACATCTGGCCTGATGATTCCGTTATCTTCGGATATAAGTACCGGGTTATTGTGGCCGGCGTTACAATAAGTAAATTCGTGATTTTTGTTATCAAGTATGCCCGAAAAAAGAGTGGCAAATTTATTAGGTGCGGTATTGTAATAGAGCAAATCATTTGAAAAAGCCACACAATCTTTGCAGGATTTCCCAACCAGTATCTGTCCCCGTAAAGTTGCCTGCAGATTTGCCATTAATAAGGCTGCTGGCATACCTTTCCCAGTTATGTCTGCCAGGCAAAATGATAATTTATTTTCATCCATTTGAATAAAATCAAAATAATCACCACCGACATCCTTCGCTGGTATACTTCTGCCGGCTATCTGGTAGCCTTCAACTTTTGGTTGTTCTTTTGGAAGAAGATCAACTTGAATGTCATATGCAAGGCGCATTTCTTCCTGCAGTTTTATTAATGCCTGCTCATTCTGGTAAAGTCTGGCATTTTCAACAACGTGGGAAGATTGGGCCGCAATTATTCCAAGCAATCTTTGATCATTTATGGTAAAACCGGATTCACTTTTTTTGTTAAAAACAGTTACAAGTCCGATCATTTTTCCTTTCAATAACATCGGTACGCTAAGTAAAGATTTTATCGGAAAGTCTACATCTTTTACTGAGCTAAATCTCTTATCGGATTGAAAATCATTTATTAATAATGGAGCTTTATTCATTAACATCCAGCCTGTAAGCTGAGTATCAAGCCGAAAGGGCAGGAGGTTTGTAGTACTGTCCTGTTTTCTTATCATAGTATGAAACGGATTCTGGGTATCCTTTTCATCGAGCAACATAACAACGCCTTGTTCTACCTTGATATGTTTTACACATTTGCGAACAATAAGGTCGACAATTTTTTCAATTGTTTGTGTTGATGTAATTGCAGTTGCTATTTCATTTAGAACTGAAAGCTCTTCAACCGCAATTCGGAGTTTGTGATTTTCATCTTGCAGACGAGTGATCTGAGAAGTAATCTGATCTGTATCCATTATGCCCCTCTGTTTCGGATTAAAATTAAGAATCCAATTTTATTTAACAACAAAAAAAATTTCGCAGAATTAGAGAAGCATGGGGTAATTTTAAAAATGCTTGAGTAATTCAGAGTTTTAAGCTACTGTAGTATTTTTTTTATCTTTTGAAATCTTAGGCTTTTGGTACATTGAATTATCAATGTTATGATAATATATGACAATATTATTGAAATGCGAAACAATTTTTTGTAAAAAATGTTGAATTTTTAATCAAAAAGGGCGGAAAAAATAATCCGCCCCTGGAAGGTGTAAAAATGTTTAAAAATTGCTCAAAAAATCAATTTTTTATATAATCAGAATATGATTTCAGCAAATTTTCATATTGGTTATTGAGGTCTTTAAAAAGCTCTTTTTGTCCCTGGGTAGGCGCGGCATCTGCAGTTTGTACTGAAGATACAAAGCCGGAAAGTGAACCACATAGATTTGCTGCTTTTGATTTTAAGGTTTTTATTTTTTCTTTTGTTCCATCAGAAAGTTTACTCACTTTGTCTAATTTTTTATCTATCTCATTAAAAAGTGAAACAGTTTTATCTAAAGTTGAATTTACTTCCTGAGCAAAATCAAGCTGCTGCTGTAGTACATCATTACTTATTTTAACTCTTGGATCCATTTTAACTTCGAGCATCTTAGTATAATCATTTCCGTTTACATTCAGTACTATTTTATATTTACCCGGCATAACCAGTGGTCCCAGCGGTAAAACCGGTGTTCCAACAGTCCATACTGCTGCAATTGAGTAACTATAATGTAGTGCTTTTGGTCTCGGGTATCTTAAATCCCAGAGAAACCTGTGCATTCCTGCAGATTTAGACAGACCGGGGTTGCTGCCGAGCCATCTTTTATCGAAGTAACGGTTTGCCGGAAGGTCAACAGGTTTATCATCACTGGAAAAACTCCTTATTAAATTTCCTTTCATATCATATACAGATAATTTTACCGGTCCCTGAACATTATTTTTCAACCAGTAATCTATCAGAGCGCCGTCGGGAGGATTTTGACCCAGCGGGGTGGAAGGAGGCCAGGGAGTATCGTGGTTTGTATTTCCTCGCATTCTACAAGCCTGCCCGGGTGTAAATAAGTCAACTTGTTTTTCAGTGGTTTCATTCGAAAGTTGTCTTAATGGTGAAAGATCATCAAGTATCCACATTGCCCGACCCTGTGTTGAGGCTATGAGATCGTCATGGTGTACAAGAAGATCAGTAAATAATGTAGTCGGTATATTTAAAGTTAATGGCTGCCAGTTTTCACCGTCATTAAACGACACATACACACTCCTGTTAGTTCCAGCAAAAAGCAATCCTTTTTTCTTGGTGTCCGATCTGATTACTGATGTGTATTCGTCTTTTGGAATACCGTTGTTTATAACCTTCCAGGTTTTTCCATCATCCGTAGTTTTAAGCAGCAATGGCTCAAACCTGTCCAGTCTGTGCAAATCAATTGCAGCATAAGCCGAATGAACATCAAAGTTAGACGGAGATATTTTATCAACGCGTGACCATAAAGGAACTGCAGGCGGAGTTACATTATTCCAGTGTTTGCCGCCATCGGTTGTAAGCTGTATCAGACCATCATCAGTGCCAATCCAGATTACATCTTCTTTAACAGGGGAGGGAGCAATATTCCATATAACACCGTAGCCTGCATCAGCGGCGCCCTGAAAATCGAGTCCTTTATAATCACCATTTGCGTTTTTCTTTTTGCGGCTAAGGTCAGGGCTTATAATATCCCAATGATTTCCATCATCAGTTGTTTTAAATAAATACTGCGCGCCAAAATACAATGCGTGATCTCCGATCGGAGAAAATTCTATCGGTGTTATCCATGAGTAACGATATTTAACTGTATTTGGTTTTGCAGCATAACTCGATTGCGGCCAGGGTGAAACATCTATTGACTGGCGGGTGATATTATCGAAGCGGTGTAATGAGCCTCCCAATCCACTTCCGAAAACCATATCAGGATCCTCAGGTTTTGGAATATCATAATCTCTTTCATCCGCACCTACCGGATGCCAGTCTCTTAATTCAATTGCACCGTAAGGTCCCTGACTTAAAATTTCAACTGTTCCATTATCCTGCTGTGCACTGTAAATGTGGTAAGGAAATCTGTCATCTGCGCCAAGGTGATAAAATTGTCCTGTTGGTTGATTATACCAGCTGGACCAACTTTTACCGTTATTTACTGTGACTGCTGTACCCTGATCTGCACCGCTGACCATATGGTCCGGGTATTTTGGATTAATCCACATAAAATGATAATCATCGCCTCCGGGAGAACCTTTAAAAATTGTAAAGGTATTTCCGCAATCTGTAGATTTATTAATAGAACGGCCCATTACATAAACCGTAGATGGATTTGTTGGATCGACAGTAATTCTTGCAAAATACGAACTGACAAGTTCGCCGTTAGTATTTGCAAGTTTCCACGTTTTTCCTCCGTCTTTTGAACGGTAAAATCCGCCTTCTCCATTTCCAGCATCAATTGTAGCGTAAACTGTTTGTGCGTTTGTGCTTTGTCCTACAGCTAAACCAATTCTTCCCATTGGAACATCTGGTAAACCATTTCCTGAAAGTTTCGTCCAGTGTTCGCCACCGTCTTCACTTTTATAAATCCCAGAACCGGCAGCTCTTTGTGATAAATAATAATCCATCCACGGATAAGATCTTATTTGCCACATAGCTGCATAAATTACATTTGGCTTTGACATATCATACGCAAGATCAACTCCACCTGTTGTATCATTAATAAAAAGTGTTTGATTCCAGGTTTTTCCTCCGTTTTTTGTTAAATAAATTCCGCGGTCTTTGCTGTTACCGAAAACGTGTCCGAGTGCAGCAACTACTACACGGTTTTCATCTTTTGGATCAACAAGTATTCTGCCGATATATTTTGTGTTTTTTAATCCAACGTTATTCCAGGTTTCACCACCGTCTGTTGTTTTAAATACACCGTCTCCATCCAGAATATCGTAACGGAGTGCAACCTGTCCGGTGCCAACATAAATTGTTTTGGGATTTGAAGGAGCGATGGCCAGTGCACCAATAGCCGCTGCGGATTCATTCTGCATCTGTCCTTCCCACGTTCTTCCTGCATCAGTAGATTTCCATACACCGCCACCGGCACCGCCAAAATAAAATACATTGGGTTGATCCGGAATTCCTTCAGCCATTGTTCCCCAGCCTGCACGGTAAGGCCCGACTAATCTCCACTTCATTCCCGAAAAAGAATTTTGTGGCAAAGTTTGTGAAAACATAAGGTCAGAAGTGAAGATTAAAATTATTGTTAAAGAAAATAGTTTTAAAAAAGATAATTTAGCTGAGAAAATGTCTCGGATCATTTTATCTACCTTGAATTTATTTTATAAGATTTTTTGACTAAGCTGATTTTTAATATACAATTAATTTTGTAAATGGTGAATAGAGAAATAAGGCTGTATACATACTTTTTGTTTAAAAATAAAAAGGCGTCCGAAATTCGAACGCCTTTTTAAGTTTTTTATAGGGAAGGGGACTATTAGTACATTCCGCCCATTCCACCCATATCGCCCATTCCGCCACCTGGCATCTGAGGCATACTGCTTTCTTTTTCTTTCTTCTCAAATACAACAGCTTCTGTTGTAATAAGTAGTGCAGAAACAGAAGCAGCGTTTTCAAGGGCTGTTCTTGTAACTTTAGTAGGATCGATAACACCTGCTTTTATCAGGTTTTCATAGGTTTCGCTGAAAGCATTGAAACCGAAGTCATCTTTTCCTTCTCTTACTTTCTGGAGAACAACTGAACCCTCAATACCGGCGTTGTTTACAATCTGTCTCAAAGGTTCCTCAAGCGCTTTGGCAATAATCTTGATACCGGTTGTCTGGTCAAGATTTGCACCTTTTAATTTTTCAAGCTGACTGATTGCTCTTACGAATGCGACACCGCCGCCAGCAACTATACCTTCTTCAACTGCTGCGCGTGTAGCGTGGAGAGCATCTTCAACCCTTGCTTTCTTTTCTTTCATTTCAACTTCTGTTGAAGCACCGATTTTCAGTACTGCAACTCCGCCTGAAAGTTTAGCAAGTCTTTCCTGTAATTTTTCTTTATCGTAATCAGAAGTAGTTTTTTCAATCTGAGCTTTTATTTCGTTTATTCTTTTCTTGATGTCTTCTGATTTTCCAGCACCTTCAACAATAGTAGTATTGTCTTTGTCGATGTTAACTTTTTTAGCAGTTCCGAGATAAGAAACATCAGCGTTTTCTAATTTGAATCCTCTCTCTTCTGAAACTACAGTACCACCGGTTAGTACAGCAATATCTTCAAGCATTGCTTTTCTTCTGTCGCCAAAGCCAGGAGCTTTAACTGCAGCAATTTTCAGAGTTCCACGAATTTTATTAACAACCAATGTTGCTAATGCTTCGCCTTCAAGGTCTTCAGCAATGATTAAAAGTGATTTTCCCTGCTGAGCAACTTTTTCAAGAATTGGAAGAAGGTCTTTCATTGCAGAGATTTTTTTATCGTGAATCAGGATTAATGGATTTTCTAATTCAGCTTCCATTGATTCTGTGTTGGTTACGAAGTAAGGTGAGAGGTAACCACGATCAAACTGCATACCTTCAACAACATCCAATCCTGTCTCAGTACCTTTTGCTTCTTCAACAGTGATAACGCCATCTTTACCAACTTTATCCATTGCGTCTGCAATTAAATCACCAATTGCTTTATCATTGTTAGCGGAAATAGCACCAACCTGTGCAATTTCATTTCTGCCTTCAACTTCGCGGCTGATTGATTTTATATAGGCGATTACTTTTTCAACTGCAATGTCTATACCTCTTTTAAGGTCCATTGGGTTAGCACCGGCAGTTACGTTTTTTAATCCTTCTCTGTAAATTGCCTGGGCAAGTACAGTTGCTGTAGTAGTTCCGTCACCTGCAACATCACTTGTCTTTGAAGCAACTTCGCGAACCATCTGTGCGCCCATGTTTTCAACTGCATCTTCAAGTTCAATTTCTTTAGCAACTGAAACACCATCTTTCGTAACAGTTGGTGCACCAAATTTCTTTTCAAGAATTACGTTACGGCCTTTAGGTCCGAGTGTAACCTTAACGGCGTTTGCTAATTTGTCCACGCCTTTTTTCAGCTTAGCACGGGCTTCGCTATCAAATTCTATTAATTTTGACATAATTTATTTCTCCGATTTTTGTTTTCTAATTAAATTTTTGAATCAAAAAGATTATTATCCAACGATTGCAAAAACATCACTTTCACGCATGATCAAATATTCTTCGCCTTCAATTGAAATTTCGGATCCGCTGTATTTTCCGTAAAGAACAACATCACCAACTTTTACTTCCATCTTTACAACTTTACCGTCATCACTTGTCTTTCCCGGGCCAGCTGCTACTATTGTACCTTCAACAGGTTTTTCTTTTGCTGTGTCAGGAAGAATAATTCCGCCTTTTGTTACTTCGTCTGCCTCTTTTGGCTTTACAATAACTCTGTCAGCCAATGGCTTCAAGTTAATTTTGCTCATAATTTGCTCCTGTTTTAGATATTTTTTTTGTGTGAAATCCTGTCCGCCAATTGGCGGATTTGTTAGCACTCACTAATTGAGAGTGCTAATATAAGCTTAATGGACTGATTTGTCAAGATTCCTGAAGGCTGGAAATGTTAAGAAATTTTTAAGTTTTTGAGGTTTTTTGACAATGTAAGAATTTAGAAGGAATAGAAAGATTAATTGTTATTTTAATGGGTCTCATTACAGCAGAATTCCAATAAGTATGATATTAGTATTAAGTTTAGATTGTTAGAGAGAAGGACAATTTATTCTATCCACCATTAAATTTTTTTAATTAAAATAAGATTTTAGCAATAAAAATTATGAAACTATTTATTGCCGGGATTTTCTTATTTTTCTTTTATGAATTTCAATCTAAAAGAAGAACTTAAAAAATTATCCGAAATTATTCGGGGAATGGATAGGAAAGTAATAATCGTTTTTCTGTCAGTTGCAGTTTTGCAGACGATTTCCTGGTATTTTACATCCAGAACTTTCTTTCGGCAAAATCTTTTTGATTATTTCAGTTCAAGCCAGAATGTTGATCTTTATTCTTATCTTTATTGGTTCTTTGGTGACTTCTTTTCTCTTTTTATTTTACCAGCATTAATCATTTTATTTATTCTTAAGGAGAAACCCAAAAACTATGGTTTGCAATTCGGTGATTACAAAGTTGGACTAAAAATATCTTTTTATTTTATTATCATAATGGTGGTAATAATTTGGTTTGCTTCTTCTTCGCCATCTTTCCAATCAACTTATCCATTGCTGCAAAGAACTAGGGAGTCCTGGGGATTGTTCCTGGTTTTTGAAGCCGGATTACTAATCTATATTTTTGCCTGGGAATTTATCTGGCGCGGATTTATGCTTTTCGGCCTCGAGGAAAAATTTGGCTTTTATGCTGTGCTCATACAGATGATTCCATTTGTGATTCTTCATAACGGCAAACCTTCTATTGAAACTTTTAGTGCTATACTCGGCGGAATTGCACTTGGAATTCTTGCTTTCAGAACCAGATCATTTCTGTATTGCGTAATTGTACATATAGGTGTTATGTTTACAATAGATTTATTTTCTGTTTTACGCTACAGGGCTGCGGATTTTGGTATTGGAATCGGATCGTTTATTAATATTATAAAAGAAATTTTTTAGGAAAAGGGAAATGAAATTTTCATTAAATATTGACCACTTTGCAACTGTCAGAAATTCAAGAGGCGGGCAACAACCTGATCCAGTTACAGCAGCATTGATTGCAGAACAGGCCGGGGTGGATGGAATCGTTTGTCACTTACGCGAAGACAGGAGACATATTAACGAAAGAGATGTTCGTTTGCTGAGAGAATTAATTAAAACCAGGCTTGATCTCGAAATGGCAGCAACTGATGAGATTGTAAAAATTGCGTGTGATATAGGTCCTGAACTCGCTACTCTTGTACCTGAAAAAAGACAGGAACTTACCACAGAAGGCGGCCTTAATGTGCTTGATAATATTTCACGCATAAAAGATACAATTGAAGAACTGCACGAAGCAGAAATTGAAGTATCCCTTTTTATTGAACCTGAAATTGAACAGATAGATGCCTCTGCGGAAATTAATTCAGATTTTATTGAAATTCATACAGGAGTTTTTGCCAATGCACTTTCGGAAGAAGAACAGTTTGACGAACTGGAAAGAATACGTGCTGCAGTAAAACACGCAAAGAAACTGGGGATGGGAGTTAATGCCGGACACGGGCTTGATTACCAAAACATAAAAATATTCCGGGAGATTCCTGATATAGATGAAGTAAGCATCGGCCATTCCGTAATTGCTCACGCAATGTTCGTTGGAATTGATAGAGCTGTTAAAGAGATGATGGCGTTGCTGAATGCCTGATAATGGTTACTAAAATCCGCAATTAATCCCGGTCGTAATAGGGAGGAATGTCTGTCCGCCGCCGAGTGCCCCGGTTATCATAACCTGTGTCCTTAATTCAAATCTATTTGTGAAACGGACAGTCAGGCCAACTCCGGCTCCTGCGAAAATTTTTGTAAAGTTCCTGCCCGAGTCTCCGAAAGTCCCCACATTACCATTTGTTTTTGCAAGGCTGTTAAACTCGTAACTATTTATATAAACCTCACCTTTTTTAATAAAATATATCCCAGTTCTGAAAGTAAAATAAGGCCGGATAAAAAAATCAGGCATGCTGTTTAGCTGAACACTTAGCGCTGTTTCGTAAACTTTCGCATTGTTGCCGGTTACTTCGTATCTGTAGCAGCAAACCGCAGGAGCAATAATACCCACTCTATTATTGTCAAACCTGAGATTACTATATGAAGCATTTACACCAATTTCCACTTCGGGAATTAATGAATATTTCAAACCGATGCCTGATGTCCATCCGTCAGGCCAGTAGGATAGTTCATTCTGTCCCAGGACATTATTGCCTACAATACCGCCATTAACTTCTGCGTGAAATTTATTTTGCGCCTGATTATTCTGAGACAAAAATAAGATTGAAAGAAGGCAAATAAAAAAGCATGTTTTCTTCATTTCAAACTCCCTTATTAAAAAATGAAGTAACCATATCAATTAAAAAATATATATTCTTTTATTTGAAAGCAACGAAAATATTTCATCGGAAAATTCTATGAGCGGTAGTTTTTCAAAACTTAAATAAAAAAGCAAAGGATTTTCGTCATTCTTCACATTCCTTCTTTAATACCTTTTTTAACAAGCAACCAGTTTGCAGGGTAACTCGTTAAAAATCCGATTACCATCGCAATCTGCATCATAAACCAGTAAGTGATGTTATCCGGTTTGATCGGGGAAGTAAATAATACAAGGTGAGTTATTGCCATCCAGCCGAACATTCCTATTTCAAAAGCCACTAATGAAAAGGTGTCGGCTTTCACCGCAGCTTTAATTATTTGTAAAGGTTTCATTTTATTCATCTGTGCAATTGCTGCATATTGAAAAATAATTCCAGTAATGTAAGCCACGCTGAAGTCCACTATATATATAGTCAATAATTCAGAGGCAAAGAAGGTGAACCCTATCAAAAAAATTCCCCATTCGCCAATCAGATCTCCGAATGTACAGCCCGCTCCGCAGTGACTTGTAGATACAAAAACCTTCTGCCAGAATGGTTGCTCATTATCTGTCCTTCCCATTTTCAGGTAACCCCATAATCCAACCGGACCGAAGTAAATTCCGGTAATCGGCCAAACGATATTCATAACTTTCATTTTTTGTCTGTTGCCGTTTAAAATGTCGATTAATATAATTATCGCACATACAAATCCACTTATAACTGATACGTACGATACTATTTCTAAAAATTCAAAATCCATAATTGGGGGAAATTATTCTTGCTCTAAATTCAAAGGCGCAGACGTATTTTTGTAAAACATTTTAATCGTTCAATTGCAGGATTTTAATTATTGGAGTTAAATCCGCATAAATACGCCATGTCATAATTTTTTTATCTTTTACTGTAGTGAACCAGGCTGCTTCAACTTCCCATTTATTCTCCGGCTTTAATTTACCATCCTTTGAATAAGTTCCGTAAGAATAGCCTATAAGTGCTGCATTGCTTTTGTTTACCAGAATTTCTTCAATAACCATTTTATAGTCCGGGAACATATTAAAATATTGAGTCCAGGCTCTTTTAAGTTTATCCTTCCCGGTTAATTCTATTCCGAATGAGTCTATAAACTTATGGTCATCAGTCATTAAACTTATGATATCACTAACGGAATGACTGTTTATAGCAGAAACAAAATTATTTATACTCTGGTGTATCATTATTCCCAGCTATTATTTTATATTTTCTTCAAAAAAGTTTTTATTTACTTCATCCGCACGAAGATAAGTTTTTCCATCAGGAAAAATTAAAATGCTCAGCGGAAATCCATCAAAGTTGAATTTTTTCTTAAATTGCTTTTCCAATAACACAATGGGAAATTTTATTTTTTGTTCAGCTATAAATATTTTTGCTTTTTCTAAATTGTGCGGCTTTAATAATCCAATAAATTCAGCTTTATCCTTAAACTTTTTATAAGCCTGGACTATTGATGGCATCTCTTCACGGCAACCGGGGCACCATTCTCCCCAGAAATTCAGGTAAACATATTTCCCTTTGAAAGATTTCATTTCCAAGATTTTGCCGTCTATGGTTTTTAATTCAACATTCCAGAAATTTTCTTTAATTGTCCCTGTTTTCTGACCATTTGACAGGTGCTTTTCTGTTGTAATAAAGGATATTGTTGAATCAGGTCTAGCATTTCTTATAGTTGCAAAATTTGCGGAATGAAAAAGAATAACAACAAAAAACAGTTTAAAGATTTTCATAATTAATGAATTCAATTCTATTTATTAATTTTTATTTCTCTCTTTGAAAATAACCTGAAACCACCCTCTATGCCTAATGATAATAAGGCCATCCCTAACAAGATAAGTATATGAGCCGGATCGGTTTTGAAAGTTTGCCAGATTAAACTGGCCAGTGCACCTAGGCAAAGTCCGGCACCAAGGTATGAAATTATTTTTTTGCTTTTTGTCTGAACGGCTAATTTAGCATTTGCAAGATTTACGCCGGTAAAAATCAATAAAAACCCTGCACTACCCATTGTGGACAAGCTTGAAAGATCAAAAAGATTTGCGACAATCAATGTTGCCGCCGAAGTTATCAATAATCCTTCGAGAGGTTTATTCCAGATATTGTCTTCCAGAAATTTGGGAAGTTCACCGTCTTTTGCAATTATGTAACTTAGCCTCGCAGATCCATAAAGAGTTGCGTTAATGGCTGATGTTGTTGAGAGCAAAGCGGCTACAGAAATCAATATTATTCCGAATTGTCCAAGGAAGGGTTTCGCAGCTATAGCAAGCGCATAATCTTTTGCGGCCACTATTTGGTCAACTGGAAGATTGCCTACTGTAACAGCGGCAACAATTATGTAAAGAACAATTACAAAAATTACCGATGCGTAGAATGCTCGTGGCAAAGTTTTTTCGGGGTTGCGTACATCATTAGCTGTGTTGGCTATTAATTCAAATCCTTCGTACGCCAGGAAAATTATGAATCCGCCGGCTACCAGATTTGCGGCGGGCGACCATTGAGTTATCTCAAGTTTATCAAATTGGATTCCCCAGAATCCAACTGCGCAGAAAAACAAGAGTATTAATAGCTTGATCGCAACAATAAAATCTTCTGCTTCTCCAATAAGTTTTGCACTAAAAATATTTAAAACAGTAATCGCGACGATAATTCCACTTATGAAAATATGTTTTATGAATTCGTGGGAACTACCAAAGAATAACTCAGAGCCATAGCTGCCAAATGCGTAAGAATAAAGGGAAAGCATTATTATGTAGCTGATCCACAAAAGTATATTCATGGATCCGGTAAGCAGGCCGGAGCCAAAAGCCTTATCCAGAAAGGAAACTGTTCCTCCCTGACTGGGGAGTGAAACTGAAAGTTTCGAATAGGAATAGGCTGTGACAAGAGCAACTATTCCTGCAATTAAAAAGGCTATAGGTGCGCCTCCTTTTGAAAGTTGGACTGCTAAACCAAGTACGGCAAAAATTCCGCCGCCAACCATTCCTCCAATGCCAATAGCAGCCGCTTCAAGAAAACCTATTTTTTTGTCCCTATTTTTTCCCATTGCCGGTTACTTTGAATTTCATTTTTAGTATGTTTTCAATTAATATACTTAATTTTTTTAAGAAATTTTGAAAGCATAATAAAAAAGCCGGGTAGTCCCGGCTTTATATATTTCATTTAATAAAATTTTTTATGGAAGTGCGTAACGGATACCGCTTGTTATAGCGAAATAAAAAACTGTGGTTCCCCCCCCGAAAACAGGTCCAAATTGTGCATCTGCCGGAATGTATATATTTGGGGCAATCTTGAAATTTACACCACCGCCAAACCTAAATCCAAAATATGGACCACCTGTATAAAACCAGAGACTCATTCCACCGTCCAAGTATGGTTGCATATCCTGTTTTTGTGTTTTAAGATTGTAAACAAAAGAGCCATTCCATTCAATTGGTGTACCGCCTTGAGTATTAATATTGAAATCAGAACTGATTCCCATATTTTTGTCAAAATAATAAGTGCCTGTAGGTCCAATTTGCAGACCAGCTGTACCATCTAGAAAAGACAATCCTAATCTGCCACCAACAACATATTTTTTACCGGAAATGGTTTGAGCATTTGCAAGAATTGATGTAATAAACATCAAACTAACTACTAAAAAAATTTTCCTTAACCCATTTTTCTGCATAATATTGCCCTCTTCATGATTTAGTAATGTTTATTTTTATCCTTTTTTTCAAAAGGTTGTATGATATTACCTGTGCAAACTAAGCTAATATTTTTAAGACATATAGTCAATAAACCAAAATTACTATTTAATTATTTCATATCTCTAACCCGTACTTCGCAGTAATCTTCTCCTTTCAATAGTTCCAATAGTTTATTTACATCAGTATTTCCATAATGGTACGGGTATAAAATTTTCGGTCTTATCATTCTGACAGCATCTACAACCATTTGTGGTGTCATTGTGTAAGGCAAATTCATTGGTAAAAATGCGATGTCAATGTTTTTAAGATTTTTCATCTCCGGAATGTTTTCAGTATCGCCGGCGACATAAACTTTCTTATCCCCAAACCGCAAAATATAGCCGTTACCAGCTCCTTTCGGGTGATAAAACTCACCATTTTTTCGTTTATGAACCAGGTTATATGCGGGAACAGCAACTATTTCTATTCCTTCAAGTGTGATAAAATCACCGTTTTTCATTACAGTTGCTTTTTCTTTTAAGGACTCTGCAACCGTTTGCGGGCAAACAATTTTTGTATATTCTTTTTTTAATTCATTTATAGCTTTTGGGTCAAGATGATCCTGGTGTTGGTGAGTAATCAGGATTATATCCGCTTTTGGCAATTTAGAATAATCCGCCAGTTTGCTCCAGGGATCAACCTGAATAATTAATCCGTTAAAATTAAACATTAAAGAACCGTGCCCAATAAAAGTAATTTCTAAATCTCCTTCGCTTGTGGAGAATGAATCGGTTTCAAATTTCTTTTGTGAAAGAGAAGTACCTGTAACACATAAAATCATAACAAATGCTAAAGAAAAAAGTCTTTTCATAATTACTTATCCTCAATATTTATGGGGTGCTTTTTTTAATCACTGTAACAATAAAAAATATAAAATTTATCAACTCTTTGATAGGTACTATTGAATTTCTTATTAAGTTCCCTGACATTAGCGGGATGTTCTTCTACAAGATTAACAGGGGGTACATTGGTTAGAAATCGTTTTTGTAATCTAAGATTTAATCAATATCTTGCTTGGTAACATTGCCCGTTTGTTTATATGAATCCCCTGACTGTTTAGAACTTTAGATAATTGAATGAACAAGAATTAACCTGGATATTTTACATAATTATATACTTATAATGACTGAACCAAAAGCAAATTTATTGATTCACCCTAAAAATTTACCCGGGCCTAAAGGATTTGGTTTCTTAAGATATGTACCGGGATTATTTAGAAAACCTCTCGAAACGTTGACGAAAATTTCAAATAGTTTTGGCGAAATTATTCCATTCATATTTGCCGAATGAAGAACTTTATTTTATAAATGACCCCGGCTTAATTCAACATATTCTTAAAACAAATTATATCAATTATCAGAGGCGGAACACACTTCTGGATATTTTACCATTGCTCGGAAATGGAATTTTTGCAAGCAACCATGAGTATTGGGTAGGGCAAAGAAAGATTCTAAATACAGCATTTCATTCCAAAATGATGGAAAATTATGTTCCCGAAGTTCACAAACAGGTTAATGATCTTATCATTTCCTGGGAGAAACAATCTGATAGCGGTAATCCCGTTGACATTCAATATGAAATGAAAATCCTGATGTTTCATATACTTGTAAAATCTATGTTTTCAGAAAATATTAAATATAGTGCAACCTCAATAATTAATTCACTGGATATTATACTTCAACATGCAAGTATAAAAAATCATACTATAACAATTATCCGCAAGCATTTATTTGAATCGATTGGGTTGCCAAAACAGAATAATCAAAAATTTCTGAATGAGATCAGGAAACTTGATGAATTTGTTTATCAGATGATCGAAGAGGGCATCAAAGGTAAAATTAGTATATGTGGAGTTCTGGGAACACTCATTGAAGAATTTAAAGGGGGAAGAACAGACAAAATTAAAATACGCGATGAGATAATGACTTTTCTTTTTGCTGGTTTTGATACAGTTGCGGAAACTCTTACCTGGGCTTTTTATTCAATTGCTGAAAATCCTGAAGTGGGAGAAAAACTGGTCAGTGAACTTAAAGATAAACTAAATGGTGATAAGCCTGATTTTACAAATGTAAACTCTCTTACTTATACAAAAAAAATACTGGATGAAACTTTAAGACTTTATCCTGCAGCATGGGCGATTTTCAGAATTACTACTGAGGATGATGAATATGAGGATCTAAAAATACCTGCCCGGTCGTATCTTATGATTAGTCCATATACACAGCACAGAAAATCTGCTGTTTGGGATGAACCTGAATTATTTAATCCGGATAGATTTGATGGTATTAAAATATCTGATTTGCCAATGATGGGATATATTCCTTTCGGAGATGGTCCGCATATTTGTATTGGCAAAAAACTTGCTGTGCTTCAGGCACAGATTATTATTGGAATGCTTGCTCAAAAGTTTAAATTTCATTTAGTTACAAAAAAGAAACCTGAAATTGTACCGGGTATAATTATTAAGGCAAAAAATAATATTTTGTTAAGGTTGGAAATTATTTAAATTCAGAATAAAAATTTTGCTGCGTTACAGCCCTTCAGCATTTTCTATGATTTTTTTTACTTGAGTAATATATCTTGTAAATGGCGCTCCATCTATTACATCGTGTTGAAATCCTATTGTTACGCAGAGAAATTCCCTAATAACAATTTTGTCATCCACTACTGCTGGCTTTTTAACTAGTCCCGTTAAAAGAAATGAGAGTGGGTAAATATTTCTTGTGATTCCCCAGAAATAATCGTTAGTTCTTAAATGCATCCCTACGGATGAAACAAGCACTGTCCCTATTTTTTTCTTTACAAGAAATGCATCAGTTCCCAGTTTATTCCAGAAAATTAAATTCCTTAAAAACTTCGGTAATGATAAAAATAATTTTGATTCTTCAGTCCTTTTATCGGGACCAAGTTTTACATCATCTGGGGAAATTTCTTCATTTTGTGCAGCTTGTATTTCTTTAAATATTTCAACCATAGATTTTTGGTTTGCACTTCTCACTATATATGGCATTGCGAGCGTTTCTTTCTCTTTGCCAGGATTTTTGCGCTCAATGGCAACTGATATATCAACATCATCAAATAAAATTAGCTTATTTCTTTTGTTGCGGAGTGCATGCATCTGCTTGTTATTTTCAACAGACGTTGCTATGCATTTTATAATCCAGCTCAAGAAAGAAACTCTTTCAGAATTAGTTTTTTTCCTTTCTTTTAATAACTGCCGGGCCTTTGTAATATCTATTTCAATAAATGCAGGGGTGAAATGGCACTTAAGTCCCTGATCAAGCAAATCTACGATAGCTTTGCGAGTTGCAGGAATTTCAACTTCCTTAAAACTTTCAGACATATTATTCTCCGGCTTTCCAAACTTTTAGAGGATGAGCTTCTGTATTAAAAATGGTTTTATTGAAATCAATTGTGTTTTGAGGGGCGAATAAAAGGTAGCAGTATTTTAATGTTTCAGCCAGGAAGAAACTATGCATCTGGTCGGCCTGTTCTTTTGTAATTACACTTTTTAATGTTGAGTAGCCTGCGTCATTCCTGCAATATTTTACCAGTGATTCGAAATAATCCTTCCCCATTTCCAGATATTTAGTATTGCGGGTAAAGTGATATAAATAATATGTCGATTCAATGTTCTCAGGTCGCAGGGAATAATTCGGGTAAGTGATTTTCATATTTGAGTAGTCCAGTTCCTCGGGCTCAATTCCCTCAAGCGTCCACATTTTGTAGCAACTTTCCTGTAATTTTTCTGCGCGCGCTGTATCGCTGCTTAAAACCAGCACGGCGGGGAAGAAGGCATCCAGCGAACCAAAAACCGTTGCTGTTCTTTTACCCGTGGTCATATCGGCGTGGCCGTACCAGAATCCTGTACTTGTGCTGTCAGCCAGATATTTATTGATTGCCGTAATACTCACATCCCACATTTTTTTTAGATCGGGATCGTGAAACATCAGCCAGCCTTTGTACAAATATTCATAGTATGAATCGATCGCTCCGCTTATATGAGAATCGGTGTTTGTCCATTTACCGGAATTTACGTCAATGAAAGTTCCTACCAGATTAATTTTCGATCTTCTTTGAAAAACTTCTTCCAGGGCTTTCTTAGCCTTCTCATAATAAATACTTTTTCCCGTGATTTTTGAAAGCGTTCCCCATTCTAATATAAGAGTTCCTATTTCGGCGGGATTACTTACGGGATCTTTAGTTTCACCCGTTTCAAGATTTACAAACCTGTATGGCATGCCTGTCGGGGAATTGAATGCGGGGAGGAGCCTGTTTGCAAGGTCAGTTGCCAGTTCTAAAAATCTTTTGTCGCCATCGAACTGGTAAGCGGAAAGCAAGTCCACCCAGCAGTCTGATGTTTACTTCAAACACCTGAACGGAAATGTCTTTATCAAATGATAATTTTGTGAGGATCAGATTCTTTGCTTCATTAGCTTCCTTGTGAAGCCCCATAATTTTCATAGTGCCAAATGCATCAATTGGAGTTAACAGTAATGATTCACCGTACCAATCTTTATCACTTTTTGAAAGAGGGAGGAGTTCATCGTGTCCCCATGCATATTTTTTATATCCATTCCAGGCGTGCAGAAATTCCTGTTTTACTTCATAAGCTAATTTCGATTTATCTATTTTTTGATTTTGCGGTAAAACTAAAGTTGAAGAAAATAGTAATAAAAGAAATATTTTTTTCATTCTAAATCCGTTCTATATTTAAAGGATAAATTAGGAAATACATTTGATAAAAATAAGTAGTAATTTCAGTTTCTCGAATTGAATTTTCGCTATCAACAAAATGAATTTAAAACAAAAATTAGATTATCATTATAAAGTCATTCGATAAATCGCAGATATCTCCCGATCCTCTTCAGTTTCTGCATCTTTTTGAAAATGAAAAGGATATTGAGGTAATTGGCTTTATCTCGTCTGTTTTTGCATATGGAAATGTCAGGCAAATAATAAATATTCTGGATAAAATATTACTTATTACAAATTCCAAACCTTATGATTTTATTTTAAGCCTAAACAAGGATGGAAATCTGGCTAAGTTAAAAGGACTAAAGCATAGATTTTACAATGAAAAAGATATTCAGCACCTTTTCTATTCTTTACATACTCTTTATAAGAATAAAAATTCTCTCGAGTATTATTTCCTGAAAAATTATAATAACTCACAAAAAAATATTAAAGAAGCGCTTTCCGGCTTTTCAAAGATTTTTACAGAAGAAATCAAAAAAAATACGAACAGCAAATATATTTCACCCGGTGTTCGTTTTATGTTTCCTTTACCGGAACTCGGCAGTGCCTGCAAAAGGATGAATTTGTTTCTTCGATGGATGATAAGAAAAGACGATCTGGATTTTGGTTTATGGAAAAATATTCCGCCTAATAAACTGGTTATTCCTGTGGATACACATATTGCCCGTATTTGTAAGAGGCTGAAACTTACGAGCTATAAAAATGTAAGCTGGAAAATGGCGGAGGAAATCACAAATAATCTTAAAAAATTTGATCCTTTAGATCCGGTAAAATACGATTTTGCTATATGCCATATTGGTATGAGGAAAATAGAGTTCTGATTTTGCAAATCCAAAATTCGAAGTTGCATATCTTAGCATTTATTTCAATATTCATAAGCGATTTTTAAAAGTTCTTAACAAAACCAAGGAGCTCTTAATATGGCAGAAAGCAATTCTCCAAATCCGGGTTTTAAACCTTATATAGCTGACTCCGCAAATGTGGCCGAATTTACTATAAAATCGGTAATTATGGGCGCATTTTTCGGAATCCTTTTTGGTGCAGCATCTGTATTCCTTGCATTAAAAGCAGGACTAACGGTTTCTGCCTCTATTCCTATAGCAGTTCTTGCTATTTCCATCGGTCGAAAATATTTCAAAACAACAATTCTAGAAAATAATATTATCCAGACAACCGGTTCCGCTGGTGAATCGATTGCTGCCGGTGTTGTTTTTACATTACCGGCTTTTTTGTTTATGTCTGTAAACGATGCTGGCATAAGTGTTGGAGCAAGTTTTTTTAATTACTGGACAATTTTAGTCCTGGCAATGTTTGGAGGTATTCTAGGAACATTAATGATGATTCCACTGCGCCGCTCCTTAATTGTTAATGAACACGAAACTCTTCCTTACCCTGAGGGTACTGCCTGTGCGCAGGTTCTTATCGCTGGGGATAAAGGCGGCGATTTTGCAAAAACCGCCTACCATGGGCTTTCAGTAGCTCTTGGTTATGCCTTGCTTCAAAGAGTTTTTCACGTAATTGCCGAAACACCAGCGTTTGTTACTTCCCAGACAAATAGATTTTTCCCGTCAGCAACGGTTAACGCGGATATCACACCTGAATATCTCGGTGTGGGCTACATAATCGGGCCCAGGATTGCAGGAATTTTGGTTGCAGGTGGTGTACTTGCCTGGTTAGGAATTATTCCATTATTGGCAAGTCTTGTTCCGCCCGATGTAATTGCAACTCAATTGGTAAAACTTGGATATTTAAAAGATTTAGTTACTGCCGGCGGACCCGGTGGCTGGGATCCAAGTCTCCATACTTTTGCAAGTTTTCCAAATGCAATCTACAGCGCATACGTCAGGCAGATTGGTGCCGGAGCTGTAGCGGCAGGTGGTTTTATTACGTTGTTAAAAACTTTCCCGACAATTGTTTCTTCCTTCAAAGGAAGTCTTGCCTCATTGAAAAATAAAGGCGAAGCAGTTAAAGTAGCAAGAACTGAAAATGACCTTTCATTTATGACTGTAATTATCGGAAGTATTGTTCTTGTAGCCTTGATGGCTATTCTTCCGATGATACCTGGTGATACGATTGTTAATAAAATTCTAATCGGTTTGCTTGTTATAGTATTCGGATTTTTCTTCGTGACTGTTTCAAGCCGTATCGTTGGTATAATCGGTTCCAGTTCAAACCCGATATCGGGAATGACAATTGCTACTTTGATGGGCACAGCTCTTGTATTTATCGCGGTTGGCTGGACGGGAAAAGTTTTTGAACCAATGGCACTTGTAGTCGGCGGTGTGATTTGTATCGCTGCTGCTAATGCGGGGGCGACTTCACAGGATTTGAAAACAGGATACATAGTCGGTGCTACTCCAAAGTATCAGCAGATTGCGCTGTTCGTCGGGGCAATTGTTTCATCGATTGTAATTGGTGCTACAATTAAGATACTGGATCAACCCACGGTGGATATGGCAGCCCAGGGAATTCAGCATGCTATAGGCAGTAACGCTTTCCCTGCACCGCAGGGTACCTTGATGGCAACTCTTATTAAGGGGTTGTTGTCTTTCAATCTTGACTGGCAGTATGTTTTAGTGGGTGTCTGTCTTGCTGTTACAGTTGAACTTTGCGGAGTTAACGCGCTTTCATTTGCGGTTGGTGCTTACCTTCCTTTATCAACAACCTTACCGATATTTGTCGGCGGAGCTATTAAAGGCGTCTCCGATAAAGTTGCTAAGAAAAAAGGCGAAAACGTTGATGACAGTGAACTTGGAAACGGAAGTCTTTTTGCAACCGGTCTTGTAGCAGGCGGCGCCCTTGCAGGAGTGATTGTTGCCCTGCTCTCGGTTAACACCGGGGTATTCGAATTTCTGAAAAGTATTAGTGCAGAGGCCGGGCTTGAAGGAATTATAGGACGCGGCGGATATGAAATTCTGGGGGTTATTTTCTTTGCGTTAATGGGACTTATTATGTACAAAGTTTCACGCAAACCACAGCCAACTATTGACGAAACTATAGAAAAATAAAAAATGAATATCGAAAATAATTCGACTATTGTTAAAAAAGAACCATCCACCTTTTACCGGTGGGTGGTTCTTTTCTTTCTCAGCATTGCGATGTACGGGAACTATTATGTTTACGATTCAATATCGCTTGTTGCCGACCAGTTAAAAACCCAGCTAAATTTTACCGATTTTGATATCGGGCAAATGTATACTTATTACAGTGTTGCTGCGCTTATTGTACTGATATTTGGAGGAATCCTTGTTGATAAATGGGGAACGAAAAAATCGGCGATTGTATTTGCAATTATCTGTACGATTTCAGGATTTATGACGGCGTTCGGTAGCAATTTATATGTAATGCTTGTGGGAAGATTTTTTCTCGGTGTAGGCTCTGAACCGCTGATCGTGGCAGTTACTGTCGCTATCGCTAAATGGTTTAAGGGAAAACAGCTCAGCTTTGCGTTAGGCATTAATTTATTTATTGCCAGGGCTGGAACCTATACAGTAGATAATTCACCTTCTCTTTTTCCGGGTGCATATAGTTCCGGTTATCAGGGTCCGCTTTTCATCGCAGCATTAATCGGGGTGTTGGCATTTGTAGGAATTATGATTTATGCTATGCTGGAACATAGAGGTGAAAAACTTTTTGTTCTTGGAAAGGCTGAAAAAACTGAGAAACTTAATATTAAAGATTTCTTTAAGTTTAATAAATCCTTCTGGTATATAACATTATTATGTGTAACATTTTATTCTGCAATTTTTCCGTTCAGAGCTTTTGCGATTAAATTTTTTATGGAAACACATAATGTTACAAGAGAAATGGCTGGCAGCCTGATGTCTAATTTACCATTAGCTGCGATGATTGCAACTCCTATAATCGGGCTTCTTGTGGATTATTACGGTAAACGTGCTTTGTTAATGACCTTCGGATCAATACTCTTATTGCCGGTTTATTTAATAATGGGTTACACACAACTCTCTCTCTATATCCCTGTAATAATGATGGGAGTTGCTTTTTCATTAATCCCCGCGGTTATGTGGCCGGCAGTTGCATATATAGTTGAAGAAAAACGACTCGGTTCCGGATACGCTTTAATGACTGTTGTGCAGCAAATTGGAATGGCATTATTCCCATTAATCATTGGTTGGGCCAATGATTATACCGGGGCCAGCGCTCAGAATCCTGCTGGGTACCACCTGGGGATGTGGATATTTTCAATTCTCGGCATACTTGGTTTAATCTTTGCTTACCTGCTGAGAAAATCTGAAAGGGGGCCGAATGGGCACGGACTGGAACTTGGTATAATGAATAAAAAATCAACCTAAAATTAATTATTGTGATAGGACTCGCGATAGCGTGTCTCTGCAATTAAAATTATGAAACAAACAAAATTAGACAAAGCCTCCATCACCGCAATTAAAGATTGCATGGGAGCGAAGAAAAAGGAATCAATTCTTGTTATTTCCGATGAATTGAAAAGAGAAATAGGAATATCACTTTTTGAAAACGCTAAGGGTCTCGGACATAAAGCATTGTATGTGGAAATGAAATCGGGGAAAGTAAACGGGGAAGAACCATCACCTGAAATTACTGATCTGATGAGCAGGTTTGATGTTGTATTTTGTCCAACGGCAAAATCGCTTACTCACACAGATGCCAGAAGAGCAGCTTCTAAAAAAGGCGTACGTGTAGCAACATTTCCGGGCATTACAAAGGAAATTATGGTACGCGGTATGAACGCCGATTATAAAAAAATCGCTGCGCTTTCAATTAAATTGAAAAAAATACTGGAAAAGGGGAAGAGTGTAAGAGTCACAACTCCGCTAGGTACAGATATTTCTTTTTCAATTAAAGGAAGGAAATCAATTGCCAGTAAAGGGCTTTTCCATAAGAAAGGTGAAAGCGGTAACCTGCCAACAGGGGAAACATTTCTCGCTCCGGTGGAGGGAACATCAAACGGCGTTTTTATAGTTGACGGATCGATGGCCGGTCTGGGATTGGTGAAAAACGCAAACATTAAAATTGAAGTGAAAAATGGTTACGCCATAAAAATTACAGGCGGACCAATGGCAAAAAAGCTTACAAAAATGCTCGATGCTGTTGGCAAGGATGCCAGGAGTATTGCAGAATTCGGAATTGGGACAAACGACAGCGCAAAGCTCAGCGGAATTTTGCTTGAAGATGAGAAAGTGATGGGAACGGTACACATAGCACTCGGGAATAATATTTCAATGGGAGGGAGTGTAAACGTTCCGATTCATCTGGATGGAGTGATGAAAAAGCCTACAGTTTATCTTGACGGAAAGCTTTTGATGAAAGATGGGAAACTGTTGGTTAAATGAAAATTTTAGTAACCTTGAAGGTCACAGAAAGCGGCCTCCAAGGTTGTCTGGATACTTTGCCTTTTTTATTCCTGCTATTTTAATTATTTTTAATCATAATCTAAAAATCAAATACGGTGTAAAATGTCACTTTTGCCCATAACATTATATGGCGATAAAATTTTAAGGAAGAAAACCGGGCAGGTCTCCGACGTTGATATGGAAATCGTTAAGCTGATTACTGATATGTTTGATACGATGAGAAATGCTTCAGGAGTGGGCCTTGCAGCAAACCAGGTTGGTGCCGATAAGCAAATCTTCATCGTTGATATTTCTGAAATTGAAGGTTATGAAAGTGTAAAACCAATGGTATTTATTAATCCGAGATTTGAAGAAATGAGTGATGAAAAGGTCCTGATGGAAGAAGGATGCCTCAGCATTCCAGATATTCGTGCAGATGTTGAAAGACCCAAAAAAGTGACTATTGTTTATCAGGATACTGATATGAAGGAAAAGAAACTAGAAGCAGACGAATTTCTGGCACGAGTAATTCAGCATGAGTATGATCATCTTCAGGGCATTTTGTTCACTGACAAGATTTCTGAAATTATGAAGAAAAAGTTTAAAAGAGATTTGTTAAAAATTAAGAACAGAAAAATCGATTTCGAATATCCTGTTACTGATCATGTGGATTATCAGTTGCTATGAAAATAGTTTTTATGGGTACACCGGATTTCGCGGTTCCTTCCTTAAAAATATTACTTGAAAGTAAACACGAAATCGCCGCTGTAGTAACCGCGCCGGATAAGGAAAGAGGAAGAGGAAGGAAGGTAAGTTTTACACCGGTAAAAGAATTTGCACTTCAACATAATCTTCCCGTTCTGCAGCCTGACAAATTAAAAAATCCCGAATTTGTTGAGCAACTCAAAAATTTTAATGCTGACCTTTTTGTTGTAGTCGCTTTTCGAATTTTGCCTGCTGCAGTTTTCAATATTCCCTCAAGAGGTTCGTTTAATCTTCATGGTTCACTTTTACCTAAGTACAGAGGTGCTGCTCCAATTCAGTGGGCAATTATTAGTGGAGAAAAAGAAACTGGTGTGACCACTTTCAAACTGGAAGAAAAAGTTGATACCGGGAATATTTACCTGCAAGAAAAACTAAAAATTGAAGATGAGGATGATCTCGGAACCATTCACTATAAAATGAGCTTGGTCGGTGCTGAGGTTGTACTAAAGACTGTAGATTTAATTGATTCCGGTAATATTGAGCTGAAGAAACAGGACGATGGTCTCGCAAGCCCGGCCCCAAAAATCACAAAAGAAACCGGAAAGATAGACTGGACTAAACGCGCTGAAGAAATCCATAATCTTGTAAGAGGATTGTCTCCTTTTCCAGGAGCTTATTTTTACCACAATGATAGGCAGATAAAAATTTACAAAACAAAATTTTCTGACTCCGAAAATCTAAAGCCCTCAGAAATAAAACAGACAAAGAAAGAACTTTACATCGGAACGGGGGACGGAACTCTTGAAATTCTCGAACTCCAGCAGGAAGGGAAGAAGAGAATGACCACAGAAGAGTTTTTAAGAGGATTTAGTTTTAAGTAATATTTCCCGGAAAATTTATTTTCCTGTATAAATCCCCGTCTAGATATTTCAAACCAGAATCACAAATAATAGTAACAATCTTTTTGCCTTTGCCGAGTTTTTTTGCTTTCTGTATAGAAGCCCACACATTTGCTCCGGAAGTTGTACCGCCTAAAATTCCTTCTTCTCTTGCAAGTCTTCTTGCAGTTTCATAAGCATCTTCATCAGATACTGCAACTATTTCATCAGCAAGATCCAGTCTGCAGATAGATGGGACGAATCCAGCACCTATTCCTTCCAGTTTGTGAGTACCGGAAGTATCTCCGCCGGAAAGAGAACGGACGTAAAAAGGTTCAATTACAGTGCATTTAATTCCGGGACTTTTTTCTTTAAATATTTCAGAATTTCCTGAAAAACATCCACCGGTTCCAACTCCCATAACAAATTCGTCAATATCATTTCCAAGAGCATCAATAATTTCTTCAGCCATTTTATGATATGCATTCCTGTTATCAACGTTGTTAAATTGGTCGGTCCAGAAAGTATTTGGTTTTTTGCTGGCCTCTTTAGCCCTTTCTACAAGCGTGTCGATCAATTTAGCGGTTATTAATCCGTTTTCACTTTTTAGAATTTCAACTTTTGCACCGAATGCTCTCATTGTTTGAATCTTTTCTTCGGCAAAAGCGTCCGATGAAAAGAAATGAGCATTATATCTTTTTGTGGCGCAAACCATTGCGAGTGAGCTGCCAGTACTACCGCCGGTGTAATCAACTATAGTTCCGCCTTTTTTAATATCACCTCTTCGTTCGGCACCTTCCACCATTGAAAGAGCCATCCTGTCTTTCATACTTCCTGTGGGATTTGCACCTTCATATTTCACGTAAATATCCGCCCAGGCTGGCTCAGTCATTCTTTCGAGTTTTATTAACGGTGTATTTCCAATTCCTTTCATTTTATATCCGGTAAAATTTTATTAAAAATAAATATTTTTTCTAATGAATATAGTAATATTATTGTTTTACCAAGAAACTACAACCAGAAATTTAACAGGCAATTTTATGTCCGCCGAGATGTACTGTACAGCAACTGAAAAGTAGATTTAATTTATGCCGACCTGACAATCTGGTTTTTAGGCTTTATGTATTTTTTCAAATCAGATGTAAGGATATAATCGAGTTCTTCCTCTTTCCCAATTGTTGTCTCGAGGAAAAGGAATCCGAAGATGTGATATTTCTTTATGTCTACCTTCCTGATATTAAGTGGATTTTTAAAGTCCTTCAGCAGCAGATCATAATCGAAAAAATCTATTTCGTTTTCTTTAATTCCTGAAATATTATCAAGTACGATTAAGCTGTATTTTTTATCCTTTCTTGATTTGAAAATTTCATCCCAATCGGGCTTCTTATTTTCCAGGAAATATTTGTATGAATTGAAACCGTATGCGTACCATGAAAAATCTCCCGTGGTGCACCAGCCGCCAAAACGAAGCGGGTTTACTTCTATAGGATTTAACCGTCCTTTTTTGTTGATACGAACCTCGATGTGCGCGGGAAAGTTTTTGAGATTTGTCTTAAGGCCGATTTCGGAAAGAAATTCTCTTATTGCGTTTTTGTGCCTGTTAATTATCTCTTCCGAAGTTGAATAGACCCTGTCGCTCACATCACTGTCTGATGAAAATATGTGGTGAAAAATATTAAGTATAACCGGGTCGCCGTTTTTATTGAAGTAACAGTCAACTGCGTATTCTTCACCTTCAATACATTCCTCTAAAATAAAATCGGAAATATCTATAACTTCTTTTGGATACAGGCCACTTATTTTTTTTATCTCTTCTTCAATTTTGGCTAAGACCCCGTTCCATTCTTCGTGACTATTAATCTTATGAACGCCTATGCTGAAAAACCCCACCGCGGGTTTAACAATAATTGGAAATTTTATCTCAGCTAAATTTAGTCCGGCTAATTCCCCGAACTTCACTCCCTTAAAAAAATAATCGGGATAGGAATCTTTGATCAATTCTCTGAATGTAATTTTATCTTTGAAAACATCTATTTGTTCCGGCAGATTGAATGAGTTGAAATTTCTTTCGATCCAGCTTATCGAATTTTCTGAGTTTGTATAAACCCTGGTATCGGGATTCTTTTCAAATACACTCCTGGCCTTTTCTTCGCTTATCCAGTTGAGTGAATCATCGGGAAATAGCCCTCTGGCTTCCGGAGTGGAAATAATTTCAATATTGTTTTCTTTTATAGTTTGTTTAAGAAAATCTGAGACGTAAGGTTTGTCGAGTAATATCATTGTAGTTTTTGAAATTTAAGGTTTGGAGAAGCGGGGTAACTTTCCCTGTATTTAGTATCTGAGTGTGCCTATTTAATTTAAATTACTTTACAAATATAGGCTATATTTATTTCAAAAACTCCCCGTCAATAATCAACAACTTAGCCCCAATTTTGGAAACTGACCGGTGGGAACTCACTTCATCGGATACAACGTAGGACATGCCCGGTTTCATAGAAAACTTTTTCCCATTTTCCATTTCTGTTATAAACTCTCCATCGAGGCAGTGTACAATATGTCCTTTCTTACACCAGTGATCGGCGAGGTATCCTTTAGAGTATTCTACAATCCTGATCCTGAGTCCGTCGAGTTTTATAGTTTGCCAGAAAGATGTTCCGGTTGTGCCTTTGTGCTCAGACTTTGGAATTTTTGACCAGTCTATCTGCTGGTATGGTATTTTGTTCATCAGGAATTCTGTGTAATAATTTATTGCAGATAATATAGAGTAGGTTCGCGGTAATAAATGTAACCGTTAAGGTTACCCAGGTTTCGGGACCGGTGTGCCCGGTAAGTTTAAACGGAATAAATTTTTCAATCCACCAGAAAAATGGTGTCAGAACAATTGACCCTACTAGGCCGAACGGAAGAGCAAGAAGGACTGAAAAAATGACTGTGATCCACTTTTCCTTACGGGCTGTGGTTAGTTTTTCCATCGCTATAACTCCCCAGATATTTTCGTGTATATATTGCGGAAATTATCTTTAAAATGCCAGAGAAATCTTTCAGAAAACAGGATTAGGGTTAATGAGGAAAAATCCGTGAAATGGGCTAATACAGCTCCGCAACCGCTTATTTATAAATGATTACGGGAGCAAGGAATATCTATTTAATTCCAAACGCAATTTTTACTCCTTCTATTGCCATCTGTGTTCCCATTATGGCGAGAATAAGTCCCATTATTTTTCCGATTACTGTTATTAAGTTTTCACCTATTTTTTTTACTATGAGATCACTTAGGGTGAAAGCCAGGTATGTAAGCAGGATCATAATTGCGAAAATTATAATATCGATAGCTATGTGAATGAAACTACCGTGTGTAACATTGTTCATTGCTGTTACTATTGTGCCGGGTCCCGCAAGTATTGGAATTGCGAGTGGTGAAACGGCAACCCCGTCATCGGGTTCAACATTTTCCTGGTGGTGTATTTTTGATTTTTTGGACTGCAGCATCTCAAAGCCGACATAGAACAAAAGCAATCCGCCAGTAATTTTAAAGGCAGGTATTGTTATCCCGAATAATTCAAAAATGTATTTACCAAGAATAACAAAAAACACCACAATTATAAACGCCGTAACACAGGATGTTTTCGCTATTTTTTTCCTATCCGATTTATCCCGGTCGCCAGCGAGACCTAAAAATACAGGTGTGTTTGCTATAGGATTCATAATAGCAAAGAACCCCGTGAAAACGGTTAAGGCAAATAGTAGTAAATTATCAGTCATATTTATAATTCTTTAATTGATTTGTTGTATTAATTTCAACACAATATTGCTGTTTATAATTTTAGATTCAATGATAACCAATATTAAAACAATTCCATCTGATTGTCAGAACTTCTCTTAAACATGGAAGTGCGATTAAGAGAAATGTGTGGACTATAACAAGAATTAAAAAAGCTGTAGTGATCCTTTTTTCCATATAAGTAAGACTTTTTTTATGAATCAGTATCAAAATAAATAATATCAGAATCAACGTAAATTAAAAATATCCCACTAAATTTAGCTTTAATCATTCAATCCATTTGGTTATTATTGTAGCTTAATTTAGATCAAATTTTAATTCACGGGGGAGGCAAATATTTACAGGATAAAACACTCAGGATATTCTTATGATTTATAAAGAAAGCATTTTGGACGCGATAGGTAACACCCCTCTCATAAAACTAAATAAGCTTAACAAAGGACTAAAGCCACAAATATTTGCGAAACTTGAATCATCAAATCCGGGTGGTAGTGTAAAGGACAGGATTGGACTTTCAATGCTCGAATCGGCTGAAAAAGATGGACAGATAAAACCCGGCGGGACAATTATTGAAGCAACCAGCGGAAATACAGGAATTGGTCTTGCACTTGCTGCCGCTGTAAAAGGTTACAAATCTATTTTTGTAGTTACAGATAAAGTTAGTTCGGAAAAAATAAATTACCTTAAAGCTCTCGGCGGAGATGTAATTGTTGTTTCAAATGCGGTCGGTCACGATCATCCGGATTATTATATAACTGTTGCAAAAAAGATAGAAAAAGAAACTGATAATTCTCTTTTTATGTATCAGTATTCAAACCCGGCAAATCCTGCGGTTCATTACAGAACAACCGGACCTGAAATATGGCGTGACACCGAAGGAAAGATGACGCATTTTGTATCAGGTATAGGAACAGGTGGAACAATAAGTGGAACCGGAAAATTTTTAAAAGAAAAAAATAAAAACATACAGGTCGTTGGAGCTGATCCATTTGGTTCTATTTTTCAAGAGTACAAAAAAACTGGAAAGCTGATTGAAGGTCTTCCATATCTTGTTGAAGGAATTGGTCAGGACTGCCTGCCGAACAACGTAGATTTTAACTATATCGATAGAATTATAAATGTAACAGATCAGGATTCATTTAGTTTTGCCCGCAAACTTTCAAAAGAAGAGGGCATCTTTTGCGGAGGCAGCACAGGAACAAATCTATGGGCAACTCTTGAACTGGCAAAAGAACTTGATGAATCAGCCATTGTCGTTTTTGTAGTAGCTGATACAGGTGAAAGATATCTCACAAAAATGCATAGTGAAGAATGGTTGAGAGATAACGGAATGCTTGTACAGAAATTCAGATCACTGCACGATATTTCGCTGGCAAAGAGAAATGGTAAACCGAAAGAATTGATCTCGGTTAAATCAACTGATAAAATCAAAACAGCGGTTGAGCTTTTAAACTTCCGTGGTTTTTCCCAATTGCCGGTTATTGATGAAGGTGAGTCAGTCGGCAGCGTAAAAGAAGCTAAATTAATGGCAAGCCTTGTGAAGGATCCTGCATTGCTGGATAAACCGGTTGCAAAAATTATGGGGCCGGGACTGCCGACTCTTGATGAAAGAACGGAACTAACCACTGTAAAGAATTATTTAAGTGATTCGCCGGCCGTACTCGTAACTGAATACGGAAGAATAAAAGATATAATCACGCGTTACGATATTATTGAAAATTCAGATTTGAGCTAGGGCCAGGATAAAAAGCAATTAGACATTTTAATAGTTAAACAATTAAAAGGAATATATGGGATTCTCAACAGATGCAATTCATGCAGGTCAGCAACCTGATCCGGTTACAGGGGCGGTAATAACACCAATTTATCAGACTTCAACATATGCGCAGGAAGAGCTGGGAAAACATAAAGGATACGAATACGGAAGAACTCACAACCTTACGCGCGCATCTATGGAAGCTAACATAGCCGCACTTGAAAAAGGGAAATACGGAATCGCATTTGCTTCCGGCCTTGCAGCGACTCACGCACTTTTAAGCCTTGTGAAAGCTGGTGATCACGTAATTTGTTCCAATAATGTTTACGGTGGTACTTACAGATTGTTTGAGCAAATTATGAAAGATTACGGGCTTGAATTTTCCTGGGTGAATACCAGCGAGCTTTCAAATATTGAAAAAGCAATTAAACCAAACACAAAAATGGTTTACCTTGAAACTCCAACAAATCCGATGTTAAATTTAACGGATTTACAGGGTGCTTCGGATATTTGCAAGAAAAATAATTTGCTTTGTATCTGCGATAATACTTTTATGAGTCCCTATTTTCAGAACCCTCTTACTCTCGGCTGTGATGTAGTGCTTCACAGTTCTACAAAATATTTAAATGGTCACAGTGATGTTATAGGGGGTATTTTATTGACGAGTGATGAAAAGATCCACGAAAGGTTGAGATATATTCAAAACGCAACCGGCGGTGTTCCTTCACCATTTGATTGCTGGCTTGTTATGCGTTCAACGAAAACCCTTGCTGTAAGGATGGAGAGACACGAAAAGAACGCTATTGCGCTGGCAAAATATTTAAGTGAATCAGGAATCGGTAAAAAGATTTACTATCCTGGATTATCATCGCACCCGCAGCATGAACTGGCGAAAAAACAAATGCGCGGATTCGGTGGAATGATCTCAGTTGATGTTGGTGATACCGAAAAAGCGAAAAAGATTTTAAAGAATGTAAAAATATTTACACTTGGCGAAAGCCTTGGTGGAGTTGAAAGTTTAATCTCACATCCTGCAAGCATGACCCACGCAACTGTTCCTAAAGAAGAAAGGGAAAAATTCGGCTTAACCGACGGTCTTATTAGATTTTCAGTTGGTATAGAAGACATAGAAGATTTAATTGCAGATATTGAAAATGCATTAAAATAAAACTTATTATATGAAGAAATTACTCCTGGTTATTTTAGTTCTGCTTGTTGGTGCACAAGGAAATTTTGCATTCTCTAATTATGTGCAGGGGGACTCAGTAGAGGTATATTTACTTGATTCATACATTGCACCGGAAAAACCTACAATATTTAATCTTTCTTTTATATCCAGTGTACCTGTAAAGTCCTGGATATTGCTGAATAACAAATATAAAATTGTTATTTCCGATTCATTAATAGATTCGCACCAGGCAAAAATAGATCTTGGAGGAAAGGAATTTTCAGGGAAGGTTGTCCCTTTTTATATAACTGTCGAAGATTCAGCAGGAAATATTACAAGAACAGACAGCTATACCCTTGATTTTCCAAAAGAAATTAAAATAGAAAAGGAATCCAACTTCTTATTGCTCGGAGTATTTTTTGGAACTCAGTTCCTTTTGCCAGCACCGGAATATGTGAGAACTAACAACACAGACTTTTTTGCTCTGACAAAAGAGATTCCATTACTTTCATTCAGATCTGACAACATAAATTTTCCATCCGGGTATCTCTCAATTGAGTACACTCACATATTCAATGCAGATGCCAGCAACTTTTTCAGAATAGGTTATAAGCAGATAATTGAATTGCCGGTCTTTAAATATATTTCACCCGGCGTTAGTGGTTTTACTAATTTTGATGGGTTTAGCGGAATAGGTTTTGAAACTTCAATTGGATTGGCTGATGTCTTAAATACGTTTACACTTTATGCCCGTTACAGGTTTAATACTCAACCTGCTAAACCAGAAAGGAATTTTCACGAAATATCTTTAGGAATTTATTCGAATTTCTTCTCATTCCATTTCTAATCTTTTTTTGTGCGGGGACAATGTGCGTGAAGAATTTAGTAACAGTAAAATTACAATCAAAAAGATAATCCCTGAACACATTTCTGCTCTATTTTCAACAATATATGAATCCAGAAAGGAACTTGCTGTATGGATGCCGTGGTGTCACCCTGATTACAATATCGAAGAAACTATAGATTGGGTCGGGTTTCAGCAGCATGCATGGAACGATAAACTTGGATATTCTTTCGCGATATTTGATAATTCAAGTAATAAATTAGTCGGTGGCTGTGGACTGAACCAGATGAACTGGATGCATAACATGGGCAATCTCGGATACTGGGTTGGCACAAAACATACGGGTAAAGGATTTGCTTCCGAGGCGACAAAACTTTGTGCAGAATTTGGTTTCTTGGAACTAAATCTAAATAGAATTGAAATTGTTACGGCAGAAGAAAATATCCCGAGCCAGAAGGTTGCGGAAAAAGTTGGTGCAAAAAAAGAATGTCTTGCAAGAAGAAGACTGGTTGTTGGCAAAAAGGTACATGATGCTTTTGTATATTCCTTAATTAAGGAAGACATTATCAAAGATTAAGATCAAGAAAACATAAAGATTATGAACACTATTCTAACAGTTTCAGAATTAACAAAAGATATTAAACAAACTCTTGAAGGGAAATTCGGCCAGGTTTCCGTTCAGGGTGAAATATCAAACTTTAAAGCACACGTTTCCGGGCACTGGTATTTTAGTTTGAAGGACGCAAATGCATCAATTTCCTGCACAATGTGGAAAGGGTTTAATAATTATGTTTTTTTCACTCCGCAGGATGGAATGAAAGTTACAGTGAACGGAAAAATTTCTGTTTACCCTCCAAGAGGCAATTACCAGGTTGATGTTCGTTCAATGAAACCGGCAGGGGTTGGTGAACTGCAGGCGGCATTTGAAGAGTTAAAACAAAAGCTTGCTGGTGAGGGATTGTTTGATGAGGAATTAAAAAAAACTATCCCGTCTTTTCCCAGAAGAATAGGAGTTGTTACAGCTATTGATGGTGCAGCTTTTCGTGATATGATAAGTGTAGCGGAGAGAAGATTTCCACTGGTTGAACTTGTAATTGCTCCGGCAAGAGTTCAGGGAAGCGGAGCAGCTAAATCGATTGTAAATGGAATCAGGGGACTTGAAAAAGAGAAAAATATCGATCTGATAATTGTCGGACGCGGCGGTGGGTCGATTGAGGATTTATGGGCATTTAATGAAGAAATTGTAGCACGAGCCATTTTTGCTTCTAAAATTCCGGTTATTTCGGGGGTGGGGCACGAAGTTGATTTTACAATTGCCGATTTTGTTGCTGATCTGAGGGCTCCAACGCCTTCTGCCGCAATGGAACTGGCTACTCCTGACAAAAATGACTTCTTTGCCTTTATTAGCGAATTTTCCTATACTTCAACACAAAATGTGGTTGATCTTTGCAGTGAATCATATCAAAAAGTTAATAATATTCTGAATTCATACGGCTTCAGAATGCCGCTTGATTTAGTTAGAAGAAATAACCAGCTAATCGATAGCCTGACTTTTAAACTTCTCGGGAATATTGATAGAAAATTTTTATTAAAAAAAGGGAAACTTGATTTATTATCAGGATCAATTGAATCCCACAATGTTAGCAAAACTCTTAAAAAAGGTTTTGTACTTGTTAAACAGGGGGATAAATTTATTAGCCGCTCCAAAAATCTTGATAAAAAAAAATCAGCTTCTCTTAAGTTTTATGATAATGATATAAATGTTGAAATAAAGAAATAATTTTATGGCAAAGAAATCCAGTAAAGAAACTTTTGAAGATAAATTGCACAGATTGGAAGAAATATCTAATTTGCTCGATAGTGAAGAAATCGGGATAGAAAAATCTATTACGCTTTACGAAGAAGGCATTAAACTTTCAAAAGATTGCACATCAACTTTGAAAAATGCTGAGTTAAAAATAACCGAATTAAAATCAAAGTTAACAGAAATTACTGATGAACAGGAAGATTTAACAGAAGAATAAACCGGAGTTATCTAATAATGATAGAGATGAGTAAATATAAAGTATTATCTAAGGTCAATACACCCGATGATGTTAAAACTCTGGAACTGCAGGATCTAAAGCAGTTGTGCAGTGATATCAGGGAGTATATGATTGATACCATTTCGGAAATTGGCGGACACTTCGGTGGCGGGCTCGGCACAGTTGAGCTAACAGTAGCAATCCATAAAGTTTTTAACACTCCATATGACCTTGTTGTTTGGGATACAGGCCACCAGGCTTATCCGCATAAAATATTAACAGGAAGAAAGGAAGCGCTTAAACAAATAAGAAGACTTAATGGAATAAGTGGATTCCTGAAAAGAAGTGAAAGTGAATATGACACCTTTGGAGCAGGACATGCTTCAACCTCAGTTTCTGCTGCACTTGGAATGGCTGTTGCACGAGATATTAATAAAGAAGATAGAAAGGTAGTTGCGGTTATTGGTGATGGGGCTATGACCGGCGGTATGGCATACGAAGCTATGAACAATTCAGGGATTATTAAATCGAATCTTATCGTTGTCCTGAATGATAATAATATGTCAATTGCGCCGAATGTATGGCAGATATCAAATTATTTTACTGAAATGATTGCTCACCCGGATTACAACAAATTTAAAGGACAAATCTGGGATCTCACGGGAAAACTTGATCAATTTGGAGATAGATTAAGAAAGATTGCATCACGGCTGGAAAGCGGAGTAAAAGCTGTAATCACTCCGGGAATGCTTTTTGAAGCACTTGGGTTCAGGTATTTTGGTCCTATCAACGGACACAATGTTCATCAGATGGTGAAAATATTTGAGCAGGTAAAAAATCTTAAAGGGCCTATTCTTGTTCACGCAATTACTCAAAAAGGAAAAGGATACAAACCCGCAGAAGGGCATATACAGAAATTACACGCCTCCACTCCATTCGATAAAGTTACCGGAAAAGCTTACAAAAAAGCTGGCGCCGCTCCGGCGTTCACTAAAATTTTCGGTAATGCTTTAGTTGAAATTGTAAAACAAAATAAAAATGTCGTTGGAATAACCGGTGCAATGCCAGGCGGTACAGGTATGGATATACTCCAGAAGGAGGTTCCGGAAAATTATTTTGATGTTGGCATAGCCGAAGAACACGCCGTTACTTTTGCAGCGGGACTAGCTACACAAAAAGTGATTCCTGTTGTTGCAATTTATTCCACATTCCTTCAAAGGGCTTTTGATCACATTATTCATGACGTTGCATTGCAACATTTACACGTAGTATTTGTGCTTGACAGGGCTGGCCTTGTTGGCGCAGACGGACCAACACATCACGGCGCGTTTGATTTGACTTACTTGAGATTAATTCCCGGTATTGTAATTATGGCTCCGAAGGATGAATCGGAATTACGTGATATGTTATTTACCGCGGTTGAACATAAATCCGGGCCGGTAGCAATTCGTTATCCAAGAGGATCTGCGCTGGGCGTTCCGTTAAAAGAAAAATTTGATTTGATTGAAATCGGTAAAAGTGAAATAATTAAAGAAGGTGAAGACGTTGCTCTTCTTGCAATTGGTTCAATGGTGGATTATTCAATAAAAGGAGCAGAGCTTTTAGCAGGACAGGGAATAAATTGTGAAGTTGTAAATATGAGATTCGCAAAACCTCTTGATACTGAAAGACTGGATGAAGTTTCTAAGAAATTTACAAAAATAGTTACACTTGAAGAAAGTACAATTGTTGGTGGATTTGGTAGCGGTGTTCTAGAATACTTCAGTGAAAAAAATTATAAAAATGATGTTCTGAGAATCGGTTTGCCGGATCATTTTGTTGATCATGGTACACAGGCGGAATTACATAAACTTCTTGGAATTGATCCTGAGGGAATAGCCGGGAAAGTAAAAGTTTTCTGTGAATTCCCGAATGTTAATCAAGAGGTAACGCTTTAATGGAGAAAACTAAGGTAGCAATAATTGGCCTTGGAGGAATTGCGCAGCTTGTTCATCTCCCAAACCTTAAAAAGCTGAACAACGTAGAGCTGGTTTCTGTTGCAGATATTAATAAAAGCCGATTGAATGCTATTGCGGAAAAATTTAAAGTCTCAGAGAGATACACAGATTATAATGAATTACTTGCAAAGAGCGATGTTGAAGCAGTAATTATTGCCACACCGACCAACACACACAAAGAGATAGCACTTGCATGCGTTAAAGCCCAAAAAGATATACTTGTAGAAAAACCATTCACCCGAACTCTGGCGGAAGCAAAACCCGTTGTGGAAGCAGCAAGAAAAAATAAATGTAAAATAATGGTAGGCTTCAATCTTCGTTTTCGTCCTGATGCAATGTTGCTGAAAACTTTGATCAATTCAGGTGAAATTGGCGACCCGATTTATGTAAAAGCGAACTGGGTAAGAAGACAAAGCAGTAAGGAAAAGTGGTTTACTAAAAAGACAGAGTCTGGTGGAGGAGTAATAATTGATCTTGGTATTCTTCTTCTTGACCTTTCATTATGGCTTTTAAATTATCCTTCTGTAAGTACAGTCTCAACTCAAAACTATAACACAAGTACCAAAAGTGTAGAAGATACTTCCGTAAGTTTTTTAAGATGTAAAAACTCTTCAATTATCAGTCTTGAGTCCAGCTGGTCTTTACCTCTTGACAAAGATACCTTCAACGTAACTGTTTTTGGAAGCAAAGGAAGTGCAGCTCTAAGTCCGTTTAAGGTTGTTAAAAATATTGATGACAAATTTATTGAATTAAGTCCGCCGAAAGCCGAAAGTGCACAAACACTTTTCCAAAAATCATACTCTAATGAACTTAAAAGTTTTTTTGGTGCTGTAAGAGGAGTAAATCCTGTAATGTCTTCTGGTGAAGAAGTGCTTGTAAGAATGAAAATTGTGGAATCGATGTATAAGTCAGCTAAACAAAATTCTGAAGTTAAAATTACATCAAAATGAAAGAAAAAATACTTTTAGTTGATAATGAACATGATATTGTTGAATTTCTTCAATATAATCTTGAGCAGGAAGGGTTTAACGTTGTTCCTGCTTATGACGGAAGCGAGGCACTCGAAAAATTAATTGAAAAACCTGACCTGATAATTCTTGATATAATGATGCCAAGGCTGGATGGATTTGAAGTTTTCAAGAAAATAAGGGAGAAAGAAGAATTTCAAAATACACCTA
The DNA here is from genome assembly GCA_963783855.1 of uncultured Bacteroidota bacterium. GTDB lineage: Bacteria > Bacteroidota > Ignavibacteria > Ignavibacteriales > Ignavibacteriaceae > JAKAGZ01. Next base: position 646,760 of record CAWAPE010000005.1, on the reverse strand, counting down.
TAATTTTTCTTACTGCAAAATCTGGTGAAATTGATGAAATAAAGGGGCTTGAACTGGGAGCCAGTGATTATATTCAGAAACCGATTTCTCCTAAAAAATTAATTGCCCGCGTAAAATCAAATCTGAGAAAAAATTCGGCCGGAGATACATCCGAGCCGGCAAAAATTAATATCGGACCGCTGGAAATTGACAGGGAGAATTATACAGTTCATATAAATAAAGAAGAAAAATTCCTTCCACGTAAAGAATTTGAAATATTGTATTTCCTGGCAAGTAACCCGGGCAGAGTTTACAGCCGGGATGCTTTATTAAAGGCAGTCTGGGGCCCTGATATTTACGTTGTGGACCGCACCGTGGATGTGCACATAAGGAAAATTCGAGAGAAACTTGGTGATAATGCTGACTTAATCGAAACTATTAAAGGCGTCGGGTATAAGTTTAAAAGTGTTTAGCAAAATTAAAACAAACCTGAAATCCTCTTCGATTTATTTTAAAGAAATATTTCTTGTCTATTTAGTAATTATAACCCTTACCTATATAAAAGACAGCGATTCAGCTTCTGCTTATTTTTTAATAACTGCTTTTACAATACTTTTCTTCCTTCTCCTTTATATCATCGGTGCTAAAAGGTGCAGGGAAATTGAAAAAATAAAATCTACTGTAGCCGGTATAAGGAAAAATCAATTTACTGTGCCTGATGAAATTATCCTTGAGAATAATTTAAGCGGGTTGCAGGAAGAAATTCAAAAAATGTTCGGCAAAATGAAAAGCGATATAGAGTACCTGAAAAAACTTGAGCGGGTCAGACGGGAGTTCCTGGCAAATGTTTCGCACGAACTGCGAACTCCTATCTTTACTATCCAGGGCTATATTGAAACGCTTCTTGACGGTGCAATCAATGACCCGAAAGTAAATAAGACGTTTCTTGAAAAAGCAAACTATCATACAATTAGCCTTAGTACATTGCTTAATGATCTCATTGACATTTCGATGATTGAATCGGGCGAGATGAGAATGAGCTTCCGGTATTTTGATATTATTGAATTTATTAGCAAACAGGTGGAAGAAATGAAACCTGCTGCTGAAAAGAAAAACATTACTCTGCTGTTTAAGCCCGGTAAAAATAAAATTACGGTTTTCGGTGATAAGGATAAACTGAGGCAGGTGTTTGTGAACCTCATTCAGAACGCCATTAAATATACTGAAGCCGGCACCGTGTCAATAATTGCCGAGGACGACGCGAAGTACTGCCGGATTATTATACGCGATACTGGAATTGGAATTCCGGAGGAGGACATTAACAGGATATTTGAAAGATTTTACCGTGTCGACAAGGCCAGGTCGAGAGCTGTTGGGGGAACAGGGCTGGGACTGGCTATTGTGAAACACATAATCGATGCTCACGATTCTAAAATTGAAGTAAAAAGCAAACTGAATCAAGGCTCGGAATTTTCATTCAGGTTGAAGAAATAAAAATCCTTTAGAAATTGCATCTAATGATCAATAAATAGCTTATTTCTTTGTAATAATTTAATAAAAAGCAATTGACAAGTAACGTCCAAATGCTTAATTTTGTTAACTAATTTAGAAAAGCAGAGGTAAAAAATGTTCGCGGTTGTCGATATATCAGGACAGCAGTTAAAAGTTGCAGAAAACACGAAATATTACGTTCCGAAATTAAAAGAAGAAATAAACACTGAAATTTCGTTTGATAGCATATTACTTTTGGGTGATGATAAATCAACAAAAGTTGGAACACCGTATGTTGAAGGAGCAAAAGTTACTGCAAAAGTACTTGAGCACGTAAAAGATGATAAAGTGATTGTATTTAAGAAAAAGAGAAGAACCGGCTACCAGAAATCGAACGGTCACAGGCAGCAGTTAACAAGAATTGAAGTTACAAAGATAGGCTAAAAAGGAGATTTATAATGGCTCATAAAAAAGGACAGGGCTCATCAAGAAACGGAAGAGACAGTAATGCTCAGCGTCTTGGTGTTAAAAAATTTGGTGGCGAACACGTACTTGCAGGAAACATTCTTGTAAGACAGAGAGGAACAAAATTTCATCCCGGTGTTAACGTACAAAAAGGAAAAGATGATACCTTATTCGCAGTTGCCGAAGGTTATGTAAAGTTTGAGACGAGAAGAGGAGACAGAAAGGTTGTTAACGTTGAAGTTAAAGTCAACTAAAATTTAATTAGGGTATAAAAAAAATCCGGCTATAAGCCGGATTTTTTGTTTTAAACGAAAAAACCTTGAAGGTTTGATATAATCAGAAACCAAGACGTCCCATATCTTCAACGAGACCTTTAACCGCGCTGACTGATTTATCCAGAGCAGCCTGTTCTTCTGCATCCAGTGTAAGTTCAACAACTCTTTCAACTCCTTTTTCACCAAGTACGGCCGGAACTCCCACATAGTAGCCTTTTACACCAAACTCACCATCCAGGTAGGCACAAACGGGCATTAAGCGTTTTTCATCAAGTAAAATCGACTGAGCCATTGAAATTGCAGATGATGCTGGTGAATAGAAAGCAGAACCGGTCTTTAGTAATTTTACAACCTCACCGCCCGCCATTTTTGTTCTCTTAATCATTTCTTCCATTACCTCTTTGGCTTTTGCAGCGTCATTATATTTTCTTTCAAGCATTTCCATAACCGGTACGCCGTTAACATTTGCATATCGTACCAATGGAACCATTGTGTCGCCGTGTCCGCCTAGAACCATAGCATTAACGTCTTTTACAGATACACCAAGTTCCCATGAAATAAATGTTGAGAATCTTGAAGAATCAAGAACTCCTGCCTGTCCAAGCACACGGTTGTGAGGGAAACCTGTAACTTTCTGGAATAAAGTAACCATTGCATCCAAAGGATTTGAGATAATAATTACAGTTGCTTTTGGAGCGTGTTCTTTAACAGCTTCTGCAACAATTTTCATTATTTTTGCGTTGGTTGTTAAAAGATCGTCTCTGCTCATTCCGGGTTTTCTCGGGAGCCCGGCAGTTATAATTACAAGATCAGATCCATTAATGTCTTTGTAATCATTAGTTCCTTTTACGTGAGCATCAAAACCGTCTACTCTAGAAGCTTCAGCAATATCAAGTGTTTTACCCTGAGGTAGGTCTTCGACTATGTCGTACATAACAACATCGCCGAGTTGTTTCATCGCAATCAATTGTGCGAGAACGCCGCCAATCTGACCGCCGCCGATAAGTGCTATTTTTTTTCTGGCCATAATATTCTCCTGAATTTTTTTATCTTGAGAAGTATTTTATTCCAATTATTGGATTTAAATTTTTATACAGTTATAAAAATAAAGATGTCTAAAGCTATTTCCAAAGAAAAGAAATTAAACTGTAGTACTTTAATGAATACTTAAACTAAATCTGAATAACAAACGGTAAACAAATGAAGAAAATTACAGTTATAGGTGCCGGAAATGTGGGAGCAACAACTGCACAAAGGCTTGCAGAAAAACAGCTTTCTGAGGAAGTAATTCTGATAGATATTCTTGAAGGTGTCCCGCAAGGGAAGGCTCTGGATATGTGGGAAAGCAGTCCTGTTGAGGGATTTGATACAAAAATTTATGGCACTAATGATTATAAGGATACGGCCGGATCAGATTTAATAATTATTACTGCCGGATTGGCTCGCAAGCCGGGAATGAGTCGTGATGACCTTCTTGCAGCCAATGCTAAAATTGTAAAAGAGGTAACTGAAAAAGCTGCGCAAAATTCTCCACAATCAAAAATAATTGTTGTCTCAAATCCACTAGATGTAATGTCATACGTTGCTTTAAAAGTAAGCGGCTTCGAAAAAAACAGGGTAATAGGGATGGCAGGAATTCTGGATACGGCCAGGTTCAGGTTGTTTATCGCTGAAGCGTTAAATGTTTCCGTAAATGACGTTTCTGCAATGGTATTGGGTGGACATGGGGATTCAATGGTTCCGTTAGTCAGATATTCTACCGTAAGCGGAATTCCGATATCAGAATTACTACCGGGAAAAAAGATAAACGAACTCGTAAATCGTGCCCGAAAAGGTGGAATTGAAATAGTGAATTATTTGAAAACGGGAAGTGCATATTATGCACCTTCATCTGGCGCAGTGGAAATGGCAGAAGCCATTGCAAAGAACAGTAAAAGAGTTTTGCCATGTGCGGCCTGGTTGGAAGGGGAATATAATATTGAAGGTGTATTCTGCGGAGTGCCGGTAAAACTTGGGTCATCAGGAATTGAACAAATTATAGAACTGAAATTAACAGAGCAGGAATTTGCTGAATTGAAAAAATCTGCAGATGAAGTTGCTGCAAATATTAAAAAATTAAAATTATAAATCTAATTTTAGAATAGTCTCGGTACCTGTCGGGGTAACATTGTATTGAAGGTCATCCATATATACTTTCATCAGGTAAAGCCCGCGGCCTGAATCTTTTAATAAATTTTCAGGAGCAGTAGGGTCAGGTACATTGGCTGGGTCAAATCCAGTTCCTTCATCCTTTATCCTTATAACAAGCTGTTTATTTTCCACGGTAACATCAATCTTTACCAGTTTATTTATATCACACTTATTTGCGTGGATAATTGCATTTGTAACGGCTTCAGTTACAGCAAGCAAAAGCCCGGGTGTTTTAGATTCGTCAATCTTCAGTTCAACTGAAAAATAATTAACGAATTCTTCTACCGTGATGAGATTGTTCGGATTGCTTTCTATTTCTATAGAGAAAGTGGTTTCTGCCAAGATTTACCTAAATTTTGAGTCTATAATAATTATTTTTTACCAATATCAAAAGTTCCAATTCATCTGAATTGAAAGATTTGCCTCCTGTTTATTCTGACCCTCTGACAGTGAAATAAATTCATACCAGCCATAAACCCCTAAATAAAGGGAATCCCGCACCACTACGGTTATTTCGGTTAAAGGGGCTATACTTAAGAATTTAGAATCAATAACTTTTTCGGCTACTTTGTAGTTATATGTGTTAAGGGAAAATACTCTGGCTCCCAATGAAAACCAAAGCGTTTCATAATTTACGGTAAATTTTGATTCAGAATAAATCTCCTGCAAATATCTTGTCGGATTTGTAGAAAAAGATGCCCATTTCAAGCTACCCTGTTCTGATAATTTAATATATCCGAAAGTTGAAAAAGAAAGCCTTCTGTTAAACTGAATACTCGATGAATCTCTTGCAGTAAACTGTCTGAATGAAAAACTTTGAAAATTTGGATTTATATCCTCAAAGCTGTAAACAGTATAGTTTGCAGAAACTTCAAATGAATTTAGCGAAGAGAATTTTTTGCCGTGATAATATCCACCGGTTTTCAGGCGTAAAATCCTATTAATATTATTATTTGAACTTTTCTCAGAAAAAATATAAACAGTTTGGCTAATAGTTGCATCAGTATTTACAAAAATATCGAAAAAAGGTGTTAATTTTTTTAGATACTGAATTCTTGCTATTGAGAGCATTTCGTCCCTGTCATCAAAATTTTGGGCACTGGGAGTGTCATATCTAAGCTTATTCTGGTAAAGGCTTAAAGTAAGAATATCAGATCTGGAGAAATTAAAACTTCCTGTAAATGAAGCTGTTGCTCTCATAGCCTTATTGTTTTTTCGTCCTTCAAGATCAGACCTTTCCTCAAAAAGAAGCTGATTAACGCCTTCAAAATTTTTTGTTATGTGTTTCTCATCTCGTTCAGAATAGGAAAGTCGGAGATTTCCGTTAAAGAAATCGGAATTGTAGGTGGCAATTGATTCTAATTCCACGCGCAGCTCATTAATCTTTGTATCGAAAATTGATGTTGTATTCTCAGCCAGGCTTCTATAGCGCGTATCTCTGTCAATAGTTCTCCATAAAAATCTTCCGGTCAGATCAAGATCGATTAAATCGAAAAAACTCTTTGTTACGAGTCTGTCCTGAAGAAAATAGTCCGTCTCAATTCTGCTCTGAATGTTATTTCTAATATTAAATTCATTTGCAACTATGGTATCCGCCGCAAAATAAAAGTCTTTGCGGTTACGTGAATAATTTGCATTAATTATATTCCCGGTATTACCACTTAGCTGATTCGTTAAAATAAAATTATAATATTGCATTGAATTTTTACGCGGTGCTATATCTTCATGTCTGAACTTTAATTCCGAATATAACGTGTTGTCTGACAACAAGATATTATCAATCAGAGTTTCTGTGCCATAGAGATATCCATAATCATTTTCTTTGGTTTGCTCATTATAGCTATATCCGAAAAAAGGTGAGATGTATATTCTATTAATAGGATTATACACAGTGAAAAAAGCTGCATTAGTCTGGGATGCCTTATTAAAGTCAATCTGCCTGCTGTCTGATAAAATGTTATTGTTGGTTAAAATTCCCAGGCTAAATTTTGGAGATAATCTGTACGAAGTGGAAAGTCTGAGAAAATGTTCTTCACGGGTGCTGCTTATTCCTGCACGTGTGTAACTTGATTTGTAATTTTCATTCAGAGAAAGTCTGAATTTCCCAAATTCATTATCATATTTTAATGCTGATAAAAGGAGATAGGTATTTAGCTGTTTATTAAAGTTTGAGGTCAGGACATTTTTATCAGGATAAACTTTTATAAACTGAAGGCTGTCAACAACATTTTGTGAATATATGTTGATAGATAAAAATAATATTATGATTGCAGCTAAAGATAACTTTTTCAAAAAATCCCGCGCTGATATTTATATACAATAATAAATTTTTTCCAGCAGAATTCCGACCGTTAATTTATGGTAAAATGATATTGTTCTGAAATGCTGTTCGGAGAATCATTATTGCCGGAATATGTTACAACTCTCCAGTAATATGTAGCATTACTGAGGTAGACGGGATCGAAACTTACACTTATCGTATCGCTAATAACAGAAGAAGTAAATTTCTTAGACCAAAAATCTCCGAAAAATTTATTGTCCTGAACAATCACCTGATAACTAGCCGGTTTGCCAATTGTCTTTATCTTAAAATCAGAAAAATATTTGTGATATGAATCATTCGCTGGAAAAATTAACTCCGGCATTCCATAAACCTGGTCTGAAACTTCATCACTCTGAGGGCTTTGCAATCCGCCTTTATCAATTGCTTTAATTCTGTAATAATAATCTTTGTAAAGCTTTACATTAGTTGTATCCGAATATTCAATGTTGCTTGAATGACCAACAATTTTAGTTGAATCCAGTGTGAAGTTTTGCACAGTGTCTCTGTAAACTTTGTATTCGGCAACATCACTTTCCTGATTTTTATTCCATTCCAGGTGAACTGAAATTTTCCCTTCCCAGTTCCTGGCATTTATTAAAAGTCCAGTTGGCTTTTTAGGAGGATTTTTATTTACAGGTGTCGCAGAAACTTCAGTTGAAAGCTGGCTTTCGAGTCCCCCGTCATCAATAGCAGAAATTTTATAGTAATAAGTGTCGTTGTAAGAAAGTGAGTCATTCGCGTAGTAAAAATTTTTAGTAAATGCCAGGAAACTAAAACTGCTGCTATTTGTCTTTCGATAAATATTATAGCCGTTTAAATCCGGCTCTGAGTTCGGCTTCCATTCAATACCAACAGCACCATCCTGTGAATAATATACAGTTAATTGTGTAGGAACAGCAGGAGGTACGCCGTCGTTTGGCTGAACCGGGTTTACTTTCCTTTCACATCCGTTAAAAATAATCACAATTAAAAAAATATTTAACCAATTATATCTCAAAAACTTCTCCGCGTTTTGGTATCTCTATATCTCTTAATCCAATTTCCTTTAATCTTTCTGCTAATTGCTGTTGCTGTTCATATTCGCCATGAACCAAAAATGTCTTTTTAAGATTAGCTGAATTTAGGCTTTTACTGTAATTAGCCAACTCATCAGAATCAGCGTGTGCACTCATTGAATGAAGCGTTACAACTTCTGCTTTTAAGTGAAATTGTTCTCCAAAAATCTTAATTAACGGTTCCTTATCAATTATTTTTCTTCCAAGAGTATTTTCCGCACAATACCCGACCATCAGAATTATGTTATTGGGATTTTCAACATTATTTCTCAAATGATGAAGAATTCTCCCTGCTTCCGCCATTCCGGAAGCGGAGATTATCATCATCGGTCCGGGTTTATCGTTCAGTGCTTTTGAATCTTCCACATCATTAATATATGTAAGCTGGTTAAATCCGAAGGGATCATCATATTTATTCATGAAATCAACTGTCTCTTTATCGAAACACTCAGGATGTTCTCTGAAAATTCCTGTAACATTTTTTGAAAGCGGGCTATCAACATAAATAGGGATTCTTTTTGCAACACCGCTCTCGCAGATCTGGTGAAATTCATAAACAAGTTCCTGTGTTCTACCAACACTGAAAGCCGGAATTATAACTTTTGCATTTCTTGCAACTGCTTTATTTATCACTTCGGCAAGACTATTTTTTATTCCTTCTATCTTATCGTGATTTCTTCCTCCATATGTACTTTCTGAAATCCAGTAGTCAACTTCCGAAATTGGTTCCGGATCTTTTAATATTGGTAAATTAGGTCGCCCCAAATCTCCTGAGAATCCAAGTTTTATTACCTTTGAACCATCTTTTATTGTTAAGTGTGTAACTGCTGAACCTATAATATGTCCTGCATCCACAAATCTTATTTTTATATTATCATCAATCTGGAAATCAGTTCTATATTTTACGGGGTGAAATAATTCCAAAGCATTGTCAACATCTTCCTGTATATAAAGAGGTTCAAAAAGATTTTTACCCTGTTTTTTCCTTCTCTTATTTACAAACTCGATATCTTTTTCCTGGATATGCGCACTATCTTTCAGCATTAATTCTACAAGATCCTTTGTTGCCGGCGTGCAGTAAATTTTACCCTTAAATCCCTGTTTTACAAGATTGGGAATGTTTCCACAATGATCAATGTGAGCGTGTGATAAAATAAGGCATTCAATTTTCGCAGGGTCAAAGAATTCAAAATTCCTGTTCATTTCAAATGCTATTTTTCTTTTACCCTGATAAAGCCCGCAATCAAGCAAATAATCTTTATTATTAATTGTAAGTCTGTGCATTGAGCCGGTTACAGTTCTTGCAGCGCCAATAAATTGTAAACGCATATTGTTACCTATTATTATCTTTGTGTGTGATTAAAATAACAAAATTTATTTAATCAAGTTGTCTGTAAATTATACAGAAATAAATATTGGTGCTTTTTGTGTTGTGGAAATATTATTTAACTTCTATTTATAAATATACTTCATAGTGTAATTTCTATCCGAAAATTTGATGAGCAAAAGAAAGAAATCTGAAACATCAAAAACCCAAAAGGCAAATAAACCAGCCAATACTTTAGGGAATAAATTTTCCCGGGTAATTCATCATAAATATTTTGCTCTGTCATTTTCATTTCTCTTTTTTGTAGTAATGATAATTATAAGCTACTCCAATCACAAAATAGGGGATTATGGGGTAGAAACTGATTTTTATCAATCATATGTGCCTTTGGCCCGGGACTTACTGAATGGGGTTTTGACTATTGATAGTTTTAAAGGCCCGGTTTACCAGATTCTGCTTAGTGTTGTAGGATTCATTTTCTCCGATTTTTTCAAGGCTGGAATTTTCATCGGGGTATTTTCGGCTGCTGTTTTTATTTATTTCACATTTGAATTGTTAAGGAATTTGTACTCTGAAAAAATAGCCTTGCTAGCGATTCTTTTTATTGCCTTTAATCCAACCTTTATACAATACACGTACAGTGCAGGAACTGACATGCTTTTTGCTGCGCTTGTTATGATTTCATTTTATTACCTATTTAAAAGCGATAATCTGAATTATAAAAACCTTGTAGCTGCTTCATTTATCGGAGGCATAGCATATCTTACAAGATATAACGGAGTCTTCATATTAGGTTTTGTCCTGATTATTCTTTTTGTGAATTACTGGAATATTAACAGGCGGGAAAGAATAAAATCTTCTTCAATTTTTCTTGGAACCTTTTTCCTGACAATAGTCCCCTGGGGAATTTATTGTTTAATTAGAAAAGGAAGTTTTTTCTTCAATGAAAATTATAAAAACATAGCCTATGAACTTTACGGAAGAGGTAGAATTTCCTGGGAAACATTCTGGTATTCGCCGAACAAAGAATTTAATTCGCTGAGTGATGTAATTTCCAAAGATCCTACATTAATGCTTAAAACTATTCTTGGAAATATTATGCTAATTTTGTGGGGGATATGGGGAAATTATTAGGATGGTATATTGGAGTTTTGGTAATCATTGGTATAGTCTTTTACATTGTTAGCGATGGTTTTGTAATAAGAAAAAACAGTGAGGATAAGAAAAAGTTATCATTTTATATGATGAGCTTTTTCTTTTTCTTTTTACTTTCATTAATCTTTTATAGTGAAAGATTCTCCCTGTTTTTATTGCCATTCTATTTTGTAATTGTTTTTTATGAATTCTTTGAAAGATCCTTTAAAATATTAAAGAGATATTTTGAACAACATCAAATAATTAAAATTCCTGTCTTAAAATCTGCGATGAATCTGGTAATTATTCTGCTCCTGTCATCATCAGCTTATAATACGATTCAATATAATTCTGTCCTTATAAATTCAGGTCCAAAGGAAATACTGCGACTAAGAGACTGGTATTTGAAAAATATCCCGGAATCTGAAAGAGGAAATAAAATAGCTGCAAGAAAACCACAGGTGGCATATTATCTTGATATGAAATTTAATGTAATTCCAATGGCAGATAATCTGGTTCAGCTGCTGGATTATTTAAAGAAAAACAACGATGATTATTTGTTTTTCAGCTGGGTTGAGGCCGGAACGCGTCCAAAACTAGGGTATTTGCTTGATTCAGGACCCGAAGTCCCGGGTCTGGAAAAGATGGTCAGTTTTAAGGAACCCCCGGCAGTTCTGTACAGAGTGAGAAAATCTGGCAAATAAATTTTTTTCCCCTTAAACAAGCCATAATGTAGTTAGTCCCTTTAAATTGACAATATCTCTAAATTTGGATAACTTTAAATAATAAAATTAAATATTTACAGCCATGATTGAACAGTATATTCCCGTCTTTTTAGTAATCGGATTTGCGGCAATTTTTGCATCGGTAACTGTCGCTTCATCAAGAATTTTTGGACCTAAAAGGCCAAATTCTGAGAAACTTTCGACATATGAAAGTGGTATGAAGCCTGTAGGTTCCACCAACGAAAGAATCTCGGTTAAATATTACCTCGTTGGTATGTTTTTTATAATTTTTGATCTGGAAGTGATTTTCGTTTATCCCTGGGCCGTTGAATTTAAGAGTCTGTTCAGTGAATTTGGAATGCCAATCTTTATTTCGATGGTAGTTTTTTTGATTGTATTAGAGCTGGGATATTTGTACGCTTATAAGAAAGGTGGTTTTAAATGGGATTAGAAGCTAAATTAAAAGGTGATGGATTTTTAACTACAACCATAGATGCGGTAATTGAATGGTCAAGAAAAAATTCCGTATGGCCAATGCCTATGGGAATTTCGTGTTGTGCTATTGAGATGATGGCTACTGCAGATCCCAAGTATGATATGGCCAGGTTTGGTTCTGAAGTTATGCGTTTTACTCCTCGCCAGTGCGATCTTATGATTGTTGCAGGAACCGTTACTTATAAAATGTCACACGTTGTTAGAAAAATTTACGACCAGATGCCCGACCCCAAATGGGTAATTGCAATGGGAGCGTGTACATCTTCTGGTGGAATGTACAGATCTTACCCTGTAGTTCAGGGAATTGATCAGTTTTTGCCGGTTGATGTATATCTTGCCGGTTGTCCGCCAAGACCGGATAATTTATTAAATGCATTAATACAAATTCAGGAAAAAATCGGAAGAACAAAGGCAAGAGAATTTCAGGATAGTCCGCTTCCTGAATTACCGATTCTCCAAAACAATTAAAATTTATGGAAACAAAAGAATTAGTTCTTACTAAATTAAAAGAAAAATTTCCCGAAATTAATTTTGATGTTTCGGATTTCAGAGATCAACTCTGTGTTTCTTTTGATAAAAAAAATATTGTAGACGTATGTAGATTCTTAAAAGAAGATTCCGAGCTTGAATTTCTTCTTTGTGAAGATATAACAGCAATTGACTGGGCTACAAGAAAAGACAGGTTTACTGTAGTTTATCATGTCTTCAGTCTAAAAAATAAATTCAGATTAAGATTAAAAACCCCGCTTACCGGGAGCGATGAATCAGACTGGAACATAGATTCTGTCACATCAATATGGAAAACATCTAACTGGCAGGAAAGAGAAACATATGATATGTACGGGATAAAATTCAATAACCATCCGGATCCGAGAAGAATGTATATGCCGGAAGAATTTGAATATCATCCATTAAGAAAAGATTTTCCACTAATGGGAATCCCGGGTTCTCTGCCACTTCCAAAGAAATAAAAAATTATGGAAAAATTAAAAAAAGAAGACGTTCATCCTAAAATTTTAGATACTCTCCTTGGTGCCGATAGTGATATAACTGTTGAAGATGCACTTGAAAATGAAATGATTCTGAATATGGGACCACAGCACCCCGCAACTCATGGTGTGTTGAGGGTTCTTTTAAGACTTGATGGAGAGACTGTTGTTGCCTCTGTTCCGGAACTGGGCTATCTACATCGCGGCTATGAAAAAATGGCCGAAAACATGTCTTACTATGAATTCATTCCTCATACTGACAGGCTTGATTATCTTTCACCGATGGCAAACAATGTTGGCTGGGTGCTGGCAGTAGAAAAACTAGCAGGAATTGAAGCACCTCCGAGAGCACAGTATATAAGGATGATGGTTGCGGAATTGGCGCGAATAGCCTCACACCTTGTTGCTATTGGTTCGCTGGCTATGGATGTCGGCGCGCTTACTGTTTTTCTCTGGACACTCAGAGAAAGAGAAAAAATAATGGATATCTGGGATGTACTTTGTGGAGCAAGATTTACCAACAGCTATACCAGGATAGGCGGCGTTGCAAATGATGCTCAGCCGGAAGTCTTAAAACAGATAAGAGAGTTTATTGATCAATATCTTCCAAACCTTGACGAATGTGAAAGATTAATAAACAGCAACAGGATTTTTGTTGAGAGGCTTGATGGTGTTGGTGTAATTTCTAAAGATGATGCGTTAGACCTTGGAATGACGGGGCCTAGTTTAAGAGGTAGCGGTGTTGAGTATGACATTCGCAGAATGCAGCCCTACATGTTTTATAATGATATGGATTTTAAAGTAGTTACCTTTTCAGAAGGTGATTGCCTTGCGCGTTATTTTGTGCGTGCAGATGAAACAAGGGAAAGTATTAAAATTATCAGGCAGATACTGGATGGAATGCCTAAGGGTGATGTTCTGTTAAACCAGCCTAAAAAAGTTCTTCCAAAAAAAACAGAGGTTTATTCCAGAATGGAAGAACTTATTCAGGATTTTATGATTGTTAATTTTGGAATTAATCCACCTGAAGGAGATATCTATCATGCGATCGAAGGTTCAAAAGGCGAACTTGGATTTTATTTTGTCAGCAAGGGCGAAGGAAAACCCTGGAAATGTAAAATTCGCTCTCCTTCGTTCATCAACATTCAGTCAATCCCGCACCTTATAAAAGGTCATATGATTTCTGACGTGGTAGCCATAATTGGTAGCATTGATCCGATTATGGGTGAGGCTGATAAATAGAGAATAAGATTAAGACAAAGATTAAGACAAAGAGTGAGATCAAGACAATATTTCTGATCTAAAAATTTACTGGAAAAGGAAATGGAATTTAAATTTTCTGAAGGAAATCTGAAAAAAATAGAAGAGATTGTTAAAAAATACCCTGTTAAAAAACCGGCTGTAATGCCTACACTTTATCTCGCACAGGAACAGAATGGATGGATAAGCGGGGAAGTTATGCAGGAAGTAGCACGAGTGCTCGATATGCATCCGGAAGAAGTTCTTGGCGTTGTTACATTTTACACAATGTACTACCAGAAGCCGATGGGAAAATATCACATCCAGGTTTGTACAAATGTTTCCTGTATGTTACGCGGCGGTTATGAAATTTATGATCAGGTAAAATCCAAACTTGGACTTGGGCATATGGAAGTTTCCGAAGATGAATTATTTTCAGTTGAAGAAGTAGAATGTATGGGATCTTGTGGAACAGCTCCAATGATAGCTGTGAACGAAGATTATTACGAAAATCTTTCCAAAGAAAAAGTTGAAGAAATTTTAGAATCCTTAAAGAAGAACTAAATGGAAAAAATTGTATTACCAGATATAAAAGATCTGCATTTAATTGATGTTTACGAAAAAAATGGTGGTTTCACTGCTATTAAAAAAGCATTAGGTATGTCACCTGATGATATAATCGATCAGGTTAAAAAATCCGGATTAAGGGGCAGAGGCGGAGCAGCTTTTTCAGCGGGGTTGAAATGGAGCTTTATGCCTAAAAGCACGGATAAACCTAAATATCTTTGTGTAAATGGAGATGAAAGTGAACCCGGATCTTTTAAAGACAGACAGGTCTTTGAATATAATCCTCACCAGCTGATAGAAGGAATTCTGATTACAAGTTATGCCATTGGTGTTAAGACAGCATACGTTTATATACGCGGCGAATATCACAAATGGATAAAACTTTTACAGAAGGCAATTGATGATGCCTATGCAAAAGGATTTATCGGTGAAAGAATGAAAGAAACTTTCGGAACAGATTTCTTCTGTGATATTTATATTCACAAAGGCGCCGGCGCATATATATGCGGAGAAGAGTCTTCATTGATGAACTCCCTGGAAGGGAAGAGAGGATACCCTAGAGTTAAACCTCCTTTCCCGGCTCAGTTTGGTTTATGGGGATGTCCTACAACAATCAATAATGTTGAAACACTGGCAAACGTACCGGCAATTGTAAACAAGGGCTGGGAATGGTATTCTAAAATTGGTGAACCCAAACACCCGGGAACAATTCTTTTTGGAGTAAGCGGACACGTAAATAAACCCGGCGTATATGAATTACCCTCAGGTACACTGTTAACAGATATAATTTATAATTATGCCGGTGGCGTTCCGGGAGATAAAAAAATTCTGTGTGTTATTCCCGGTGGATCATCAATGCCTCCACTTAGAGGCGACCAGCTTGAAGGCGTAAAGATGGATGCTGAATCTCTCAAAGAAGTTGGCTCATCCATTGGTACAGGCGGTATTATGGTGATGGATGAGGATACTGATCTTGTGAAGGTGCTGGCAAGGATTTCTAAATTCTACCATCACGAAAGTTGTGGACAATGTACCCCTTGTCGTGAAGGAACTGGCTGGCTTGAAAAAGTTTTGAACAGAATTTTAAAAGGTGAAGGATCAACCAAAGATCTGGATCTTTTAATTTCTATTGCAAATAATATTGAAGGCAATACAATCTGTGCTCTTGGAGAAGCAGCTGCCTGGCCGGTAAGGTTTATGGTAACGAGATTTAGAGATTATTTTGAAAAAAGGGTTAGTAAAGAAGTAGTGCTGCCAGTTGCCAACAAGGTTCATTCTATGAGGCACACAGTAAATCCCATAGCTGATATTAAAGGATAAAAAAATCCTCTTCGAAAGAAGAGGATTTTTAATTTTAAGACGAAAATAAACTTATTCAGTTGGTCTTGATCCAAGTTCCCTGTCAAGCATAAATAACGCTCCCTGGTTATCACCAATAAATTTTATCTTTTCTAGAATTTTAAGTGCCGTAGCTTCTTCCTCAACCTGTTCGCTAACAAACCATTGAAGAAAATTATGGGTAGCGTGATCTTTTTCTGAAATTGCAAGATCTACAATTTCATAAATTGATTCAGTTACCTTCTTTTCGTGTTTATAGGTATCCTGAAAGACGTCAAGTGAAGATTTCCATGTCTTTTTAGGAGCTTCAATATTTTGTAAATCAACTTTTGCGTTTGCCTGTAGAATGTAGTCGTAAAATTTAAGCGCGTGTGTTTTTTCTTCTTCAGCCTGGAACCTCATCCAACTTGAAAATCCATTCAGATTTAGTGAATCGAAATAGGCAGACATTGAAAGGTAAAGGTAAAACGCATATAGTTCCTGATTTAGTTGTAAATTTAAAGATTTTTCCATTTTCTCTTTTATCATAATTAGTCCTTTGTTTTTTGAGTATTTGTATTGTTAGTAATACCTTTGGAAGCATAAAATACAATTAAAAAAGCTTCATTTCCAATTTTATTAACTAAAAGTACTGAACGAGGTGCTGAAATAGGGAATAAAATAAATATGCAGGGATTATAATAACCAAAAACAGGCATTTTTATCAATATTGGTTAAAAAAGCATTGTTTATTTGATAATTTTGGATAAAAACGATTAAAACCTCTACTTTTCTTAATACTCTTTTTACAATAATTACGAAATTCTCATTTTATACTCATTTCTTTCCTTTAATTTCACAGCGCAAATATTTATATTTGCGAACCTAAAAATCAAAAAAAAGAGTAATATGAACCTAAAAACCCTAAACGAGCCTCAAAAAAAAGCAGTAGAATTCGAAAAAGGTCCTTCTATGATTGTAGCCGGGGCAGGTTCCGGTAAAACAAAAGTTTTGACCTATAAAGTTGCATACCTATTGTCAAAAAAATATAAACCAGATAACATTCTTGCTTTGACATTTACAAACAAAGCCGCAAATGAGATGAAAAGCAGGATTAAAGAGTTGGTTGGAGCAAAAGCTGATCAAATCTGGATGGGTACTTTCCACTCGATTTTTGCCAGAATTTTGAGAATTGAAGCAAAGAGTCTCAATTATAAAAATAATTTTTCTATTTATGACGCCGAAGATTCTTTATCGCTTGTTCAGAATATTATTTCCAATCTGAATATTGATATTGAAGGAGTGACAGCAAATTCAATAAAACATAAAATCAGTTATATGAAGAATCAAATGGTTATGCCAGCTGAGTACAGGAAAAAGCATACTGATTCTTTTGTAGAAGAAAAAATTGCAGATGTTTACGATGAATATCAAAAACGTCTTGTAGAAAACAATGCAATGGATTTTGAAGATCTTTTATTGAAACCAATTGAATTATTTAATAAGAATTCAAAAGTATTACAAAAATATAAAAAGAAATTTACCTACATACTGGTTGATGAGTTTCAGGATACTAATAAGGCACAATATGAATTATTGAAAACTCTGACAAATAAAGATGGTAAAATTTGTGTAGTTGGAGATGATGCCCAGAGTATTTATAGCTGGCGCGGTGCGAACATTGGTAACATGCTGGATTATAAGAAAGATTTTCCTAAACATAAAATATTTAAACTTGAACAAAATTACAGATCTACAAAAACAATATTAATGGCCGCTGATTCAGTTATTAAAAATAACGGCGGACAGATTAAAAAGACTTTGTGGACTGAAAACAATGACGGCGATCTGCTAACATTAATAAAATGTGCTGACGAAAAAGATGAAGCATTTCAGATTGCAAAGCATATTAAGCAGGAAATATCTAAGAAAAAATTATCGCTTAAAGATTTCGCTATCCTTTACAGAACTAATGCACAATCAAGAGCACTTGAAGATATTTTCAGAAGAGAAAAAATTCCTTACAAAATAATTGGTGGTATTGAATTCTATAGAAGAAAAGAAGTTAAGGATATTCTAGCCTACCTGAGAGTTCTTTCAAACCAGCAGGATGAGGAAAGCTTATTAAGAATAATGAACTTCCCACAACGCGGGATAGGGAATACCACAATTAAAAGAATGATCGCTTTTGCCAGGAAACTTGATCTAACATTATTTGAAACGATGGCAAGGGTTTTTGAAGTAATAGATATTAAGGAAAGAATTCAAAAAAACGTTAAAGGGTTCAAATTACTTCTTGATAAATACATTGATCTGAAAGATAAACTTTCTGTTGGCGAACTTTCAAGAGCACTTGTAGATGAGCTCGGTGTATTACGAATGTTCAAGGAAGAACGTACACCTGAATCTATGGCAAGATGGGAAAATATTAATGAGCTTTTATCAGCATTAAGTGAATTTTCAAGTTCTAATAAAGATGCGAAGCTTGAGCAATATCTTGAAGATGTTTCTCTTGTTTCCGGTGTTGACATGTACGAGGAAGAAAAAAACAGCGTAACATTGCTTACAATTCATAGTTCAAAAGGACTTGAATTCCCTGTTGTATTTATTTCAGGCTGTGAAGAAGATATTTTTCCTTTATCAAACAGGTTTAGCACAGAGGCAACACTGGAAGAGGAAAGGAGACTCTTCTATGTAGCAGTAACAAGAGCGCAGCAAAAAGTTTATATGTCCCACGCCCGATCAAGATACCGGTTTGGTGAAGTTGCCTATCAGAGCAGATCCAGATTTATAGAAGAAATGAATAAAAAAGCATATACTGAAGTAAACGGGGGCATAGGCAGAAAATCTTCTCAGAGAAAATCCAAAAAGGAAGTTTATTACGAATACTTCAAGAAGATGGAGTATGAAGATTTTAATCAGGATAATAAAGGATTACGTCCGGGGGCAAGAGTAATGCACGATAAATTTGGATTAGGAAAAGTTACTGATGTTTCTGGTGTTGGAGATATGCAGAAGGCTACTGTGCATTTTGAAGGAAATAACGTAAAACAGTTGATGCTTAAATTTGCAAAACTTAAAGTGCTTTAATTTAGTTATTTGACTATAATGAATATAGGAGTTGGAAATGTCGTTGGCCCCTAAAAAGCTGGGAATATTGGTAGGCGGTGGACCCGCACCGGGAATTAATAGTGTTATAAGTGCGGCCACAATCAGGGCTTCACTTGAAGGTGTTGAAGTTCTTGGAATAAAAGATGGCTTCAGATGGATAATGGAAGGGGACATTACTCATGTTAAAGAGTTAACAATTCAGAATGTAAGCAGAATACATTTCAGAGGTGGATCTTATATTGGGATTGCAAGAAATAATCCAACTAAAGATAAAAAGCATCTTGAAAATACTGTTTCTTCATTGTTAAGATTAAATGTTGACAAACTAATCACAATTGGCGGTGACGATACAGCTTTTAGTGCATTAAAACTAGAAGAAGTTGCTGACGGAAGAATAAAAGTAGTTCACGTTCCCAAAACAATTGATAATGATCTTGATTTGCCCCACGGTATTCCTACTTTCGGATTTCAGACTGCACGACACATTGGAGTAGAGATTGTAAAAAATCTGATGGTTGATGCTCAAACTACCTCCCGGTGGTATTTTGTTATATCCATGGGAAGAAAGGCAGGCCATCTTGCACTTGGAATAGGGAAGTCTGCTGGCGCAACACTTACAGTAATTCCGGAAGAATTTCCAGGAGATACAATTAAACTTTCTCACATTGTTGATCTGCTGGTTGGTGCAATTGTAAAACGGCTAAGTTATGGTAGAACTGATGGTGTAGCAATTCTTGCAGAGGGACTGGTAGAACATCTTGACATTGAAGATTTGGAATCACTTGTGGATATTGAAAGAGACGCACACGATAACATCAGGATTGCTGAAATAAATTTTGGTGAGATCTTAAAAAATAAAGTTCAGGAAAGGCTGAAAGAATTAGGAAATAAAATAACAATTGTGGCAAAAAATATAGGTTATGAACTTAGATGTGCCGATCCCATTCCATTTGATATGGAATATACAAGGGACCTTGGATTTGCTGCAACCCAGTTTATTTTGAATGGCGGTAACGGCGCGATGGTTTCAATTCAGAACGGACATTTTGTACCACTTTATTTTAAAGATATTATTGATCCTGAAACTCAAAAAACTAAAGTGAGACTGGTCGATCCAAGTTCTGAATATTTCTATATCGCCCGCAGATATATGCTTAGGCTGAATCAGGCAGATTTTGATGATCCGACTGAACTTGCAAAATATGCTGTAACCTGTGGAATCTCGCCGGAGGATTTTAAAAAGCAATTTTATTATCTCCTGGAAAATGATTTGTTGTATCAGAATTTGAAAGATGGAAAAATCAAATTGGCTGCTCCGGATTCAAATACTGCACACCAGTTAAGCGGGAATAAAAATTACAAAGATGATAATGTTAATGGAATGTTCTAGAATTAATTTTGGAAAGAATAAAAGAGATGAGCCGCAAAGACTCATCTCTTTTTTTTGCTATTTTTTTTCTGACTTAATAACTTTAATAAAGCAGTACACAGTTAAAGTTGAAACGCTTCCCCAGGCGAGAATCAGAAAAATTAAACCAGCTGTTGTAAGTCCCATAAATTCCTCTTAAAATTATTTTAATCTTTTTCAATTTTCATATCTTCTTCAGTCTTATGGTTTGACCATGCTTTCTTTACCATAAAAAGAAGTCCTATAAATATTGCAGCCATAAGTCCTCTTGAACCCCAGTAATAAGGTCTGTTTGCAGGATCAACTCCGTTGAGCAGGAACGTTGGTATTGCTGTTTGAACAGTCCACCAAATCATAAGTATAAATAGTACTACAGGAGTGACAAATTTCATTATATAAAAGAATATACGGGGAATTTGAAAATCGCCACCAGCGTTCATCTCTGCCCAGGCCTTATCAGCACCGAAAACCCACATAAATAATACTGTTTCAACAAGAGCAAACACAACCAGTCCAAATGTACCGGCCCAATAATCCATCTCATTCATAAATCCGTATCGCTGGAAGAATACAACAAATTGTACAGCAATCATTACAACTAATGCAATTGATAGCACCGCCTTTTTACGGCTCATTCCAAATTCATCTTCCAGGAATGCTATTACTGGTTGTCCCATTGCAACTGAGGATGTTATACCTGCGAAGAATAAAAGAAGGAACCACATAAATCCTAAATATTGACCAAGCGGTATTTTCTGGAAAATCAATGACATTGAAACAAAGCCAAGATCATAAGCACCGGCTCTGGCAAATTCCTGTGTTGCGTGAAGTCCGAAATAAGCTACACCAACAGGTATTGCAATTGCTGCACCAAGTACCACCTCAGCAAATCCGTTAGTTGAAGCAGTAGTAAGTCCCGAGAGTGCAATATCATCTTTGGGTTTTAAATAGCTCGCATAGGCATGAATCGTACCCATTCCGACTGAAAGTGTAAAAAATATCTGCCCCGCCGCGGCAAGCCAGATAGATGGGTCGCTTAATAGACTGAAATTTGGATTCCATATAAATCCAAATCCATTCCAGACAGAATTCTGGGGAACTGAAGGATCGGGTGTGCCTAAGAACATAATTCTAATTGCCAGCACTGTTGCGAAAACTAATAAAAGGGGGAGGGCTATTTTCGCAAGTTTTTCAATTCCTTTAGAAATTCCTTTATAAAGCACCCAGAAATTTAATGTGAAAGTAATAAGCATTAAAATATATGCCGGCCACATCGTAGCAAAATGGTCCCCGATTGCACGTCCCTGATAGCTATAAAGGAAACTACGCATTGTTTCCGCGGTAGTTTCATTAAAATAAAGTTTTGTAATTGAAAAGAAACTAAAGCCAAGAGTCCAGGATTCTACATAAGTATAATAAATGAGTATGCACATCGACATAAACAGGCCGAGTGTACCAAAGTATTTTGCCAGTTTATTATTCCATATAACATCAAACATACCCGGTGCACTACCGTGATTATATCTGCCACCATATCTGCCGATGCCCCATTCAATCCACATTAATGGTATACCGAGAATCAAAAAGAAAATGAAGTAAGGGATCATAAAAGCGCCGCCGCCATTTTGAGCAGCCTGAACCGGGAATCTGAGAAAATTACCTAATCCAACAGCATTGCCGGCAACAGCCAGAATTAGTCCAATTTTACTTCCCCATTGTTCTCTTTCACCATTTTGCGACATCCTTCCTCCGCTTTGATAAAATGATAGAATATTTACTTTAAATTTGAAACAAAAATTTAATATTGCAACTTTGCCTTATAATATCAACTAAAAAGTTAAGAAATCATACGGATTTTTAGATTTAATTATTAAATTGGAATTCATCCTTTTGCAGAATTATCTTATTCCTTTTAATCCATCAACTCTAATCAGGTTCGCATTACCAAAATCTGAATCAGTCACAATAAAGATATATAATATTATTGTCCAGGGAGCTAAGACTCTCGTTAACGATCAGAAGCCTGCCGGAACATATTCACTAAGGTGGAACAGTGACAATCATTTCGGACAGCAAGTATCCAAAGGTACCTGTCTTTACAGGGTAGTAGCCTGAGAATATATTCAGACCAAGAAGATGATCCTTTTAAACAATTTTCAAAATTCTTCTAAAAAAAGCTATGCTGACACAGCGTAGCCTTTTAGCCAGGTGATATACTTAATTCCCGAGGCAATATCATGTCATTCGAATATTTTTGTTTCGAACGTACTAAAATGATATTTTAATAGCGTAATTTTATCAAAAAAATACGTCATTATACCAGATTTTGATTTTTTACACGTTTTGAGATGGTATAAAAATTGTCCAAATTTGAAAGAATAATCATAAATTAATTGGAATATTTGAATTTTCCAAAATATACAATTCAGTAGCTTTTCAAGAATCAGAAATAAATTGTTATAAAAAGCGAATAACAGAGGTACCCGGTAATGTCAGAGACTCACGAAAAAAGAAGGCCCGTTTTAGTATTTGTACTTACAATTATAATGTTATTAGGCTTATCATACCTGCCGTCTGATTTTAATATCCTGGGATATAATATTAGGCCGGTGGATTTGTTAATGGACATCAAGCCGGATTCTCTACTGGATTATTCTTCAATTCAGCAAAAAACTAATGTAGCACCTTCTAAAGTAAATCTAAATAGTAAAGCAGCTGTAAGTCCGGGCATAAACAAATCAGCTTTGTATTCCTCGCTATCATTAAACCTGCCGTACGATTTTTTCATATTACTTAATAAAAAATTAGAAGCCCCGGCAAAGTCTTTTCAGAACGGACCACAAATTAGAGATATTCCTATCTCGGGCAATGTGGCACAAATGAGTTATTTTTATAATTCGGTTAAAAATTCTAGCGGCACCAAGATTAGAATAGCACATTACGGTGATTCTGGGATTGAAGGAGACCTGATTACGGCAGATATCCGGAAGGACCTCCAGAAACAATTCGGTGGCAACGGCGTTGGTATGCTCGCTATTACCTCACAGGATATTATGTTCAGATCCACTACACGACAGACTTTTTCGGATAACTGGTCTACATACAACGTAGTTGTAGGAAATCCAAAACATCTGCCGCTTGGAATGAACGGTTTTGTTTCGGTTCCTGATGGTTCCGCCTGGGTTAAATATGAGACTAAAGATACATACCCTGATTCAAAATCTTTCAGTACAATTCGTATATTTTATACAAATGCAAAAAGTTCTGCTATCAAGTATTCATTTAATAACGGCATTGAACAAACTGCAATGCTTACACCTGGAGGTGATGTCAAAGAACTTACTCTTGATGCGCCAGATAATTCGAGGTCTTTTAAACTCATTACAACTATGGCGAACCAGGCAGAGTTTTTCGGAGTAAGTCTTGAAGATGGTAACGGCCTGTATGTAGATAATTTTCCATGGAGAGGTAACACAGGGATTTCATTCAGGGATTTGCCACCTGCAACACTAAAGGATTTTGACAAGCTGTGTAATTACAAACTTGTAATACTCGGATTCGGCGGAAACGTCGCTTCCCCGATCGCTAAAGATTATGACTGGTATGAGAAGGAAATGATCAGAAATATTAACCATATGAAGAGCATTTTTCCGAATACGAGTTTTTTGTTACTTGGGGCAGGGGACAAGAGCATTAAACGCGGCTCCAGGTTTGTAACTGACCCGGGCATACCATTGTTAATAAAATCACAGCAGAGAATTGCCGAAAAAACAGGCATAGCCTTCTGGAATGCATTTGAGGCAATGGGGGGTATGAATTCTATGGAAAAGTGGGTGTATGCTAATCCACCGCTAGCTCTTAGAGATTATACCCACGTTACTGCTCAGGGAGCAAGTAAAATAGGTGAAATGATAGCAAATGCAATTTTAAGCGGTTACAGAAAATTCAGATAAACAGGAGAATCAATGATCTCAGACAAACTTAAAAAAATAATACTCGATGTTCTTGAATTAGACGATTTTGACATGAAAGATGAAACTACAGCTGACCAGGTACCCGGTTGGGATTCATTAAACCACATTAATGTTATCCTGGCTATTGAAAAAGGATATAATCTCAAATTTAAAGGCATTGAAATTCTGAAAATTAAAAACATCGGTGAACTTCAGCAACTTATAGATTCTAAATTGTAGCAAGTTAATTTTCCCGAGATATGTATTTATTCAAAATTCTTTTATTATAGAAAGAAATTTATGTGTATCGTAAATCAAATATTTAGTAATACGGAGTTCTGGAATAAATGTTTTCAAGTTTAGATTTTAATAAACTGTTCAATTTATTTCAATATACACCTCATGACCCACTGCTTTTTGGTTCCAGCCTTTTTCTATTTTTATTTACAGGCCTGTTGTTTATATATAATTACCTGGCAAAAAATAAAAAATTAAAAATTTTCACTCTTATTCTTTTCTCACTTTTCTTTTATTATAAAGCCGCTGGATATTTCTTCTTATTACTCGTAATAATGGCACTCTTAAATTTT
The DNA here is from genome assembly GCA_963783855.1 of uncultured Bacteroidota bacterium. Classification (GTDB taxonomy): domain Bacteria; phylum Bacteroidota; class Ignavibacteria; order Ignavibacteriales; family Ignavibacteriaceae; genus JAKAGZ01. Next base: position 622,127 of record CAWAPE010000005.1, on the reverse strand, counting down.
TATTCGGGAAAATTAATTCACGAAATAAAATTAGACGGGAAAAGAAAACTAATTTTTATCCTTTCCCTTATAATAAACCTTGGCTTATTAGGATATTTTAAGTACACAAACTTTTTCATACAAATTGTTAATGACTTGAGTAAAGGAATTATCCAGCCGCTCGATATATTTCTACCTATAGGTATTTCGTTTTATACATTTAAGGCACTTAGTTATGTAATTGAAATTTATATGGGAATGTATGAACCTGTGAAAAGCCTAAGGGATTTTACTCTTTATATGTTTTTCTTTCCCAATATATTACAAGGGCCAATTGACCGTGCCTCAAATTTTCTTCCTCAGCTTGATGAAGAAATTATTGTTACTAAAGCAGATATTGGTAAAGCCTTATTTCTCATTATGTCAGGTCTATTTAAAAAGACGGTTATAGCAGATTATATTGGTCTGAATTTCGTAGATCGTGTTTATGGAAGTCCGCTTAGGTTTACAGGCGTAGAAAATTTGCTTGCTGTTTACGGGTACTCGTTACAAATTTATTGCGACTTCTCCGGCTATACTGATATGGCTTTGGGAATTGGACTGCTGCTTGGTTTTAATCTAATGGAAAACTTTAATCAGCCCTTTAAGGCTTCCAGCGTTGCTGATTATTGGAGAAGGTGGCACATTTCTCTTTCAACCTGGCTGCTTGATTATTTATTTAAGCCCCTACAAATGAAATTTAGGAATTATAGAATTTATGGTACAGCATTAGCAGTTTTTATTACTTTTTTTGTAGTCGGACTCTGGCATGGTGCAAGCTGGACTTTCGTGGTTTTTGGACTTCTTCACAGTACATATATTGTCTTTTCAATATTCACTCAAAAAGCACGTGATTTATTCTTTAAAAAGATTAGAATAAAAGACACTAAGTTTCATAGATTTTTGAAAGTTCTTTTTACTTTCCATTTATTAACATTTACCGGGATTCTTTTCAGAGCAGAAAATTTGAAGAAAGCAACAGATATGGTTAGCCAGATATTCAGCTTTTTCAAAGAAGGAGTATTTCTTCAATTTGTAAAAGGTTACCCTGAAGTTGTAAGCTTAATTTTATTAGGATACATCTTACATTTTCTGCCAAGATCATGGGAACCGAAAATTCAGGAAAAAATTGCAAATCTTCCTGTCTATGGGCAGGCATTTCTTTTAGTCTTTGTGATATGGGTTGTTATACAGGTAAAATCTGCCGCACTTCAGCCCTTCCTGTATTTCAATTACTAAGTTTGCGACTTAAAAATTAATTAAGTCTTTTTTCCATCAAAATGTTCGTATCAGAAGGTAGAATATCCAAAATTTCCTTGTTCTCTGATGAGCGTTCAGCAACTATTTCAAAGCCGGATTTTATATAAGATCGAAATGCATTTTCGTTTGTCTTAGCCAATATTATCTGGACTACCTGTGTTGGTGCCTTATCTTTTAGATTCTCAATATGCTTTTGAATTAAAAAACTACTTATCCCTTTTCCCCTGAATTTATCATCAACGTAAACATTTTCAATTTGTATTGCCCCTATGGTACGTGTAAATACCACCTCTGTGGCAATTTTCAAAAAACGCTGTGAATCTGTGAAATTATCATGATCGATAAAATCTATCAAAAGATTTGCCATAATTATTGAACTCGAAAGTCCTGTTTCTCCTTCGATCCATGAACAACAGGCTCCCGCATAATTACCATCGATTAATGCTATAAGGAAATTTGAAATGGAGTATTGTTGACCGGGGATATTTTCCTTTAGTGCATTACCTATTATTGTTCTGACTTCAGCCTCTGAAAGAGGAAAAATCCTCGTGTAGCTTAACTTGTCGGTCCCGCTTTTTTCAGATTCGATAATGGCTGTGAGCACAAATTCAATATCACTTATATCTGCCTGCCTGATTTTAATATTATTTTGCATTTGAATCCAGCGTTTTTAAAAGCTGTTTCCTATCTACCTTTCCGTTTATATTCAGAGGGAAATTACTAATTTTTGATACTGAAGCGGGGAGCATATAATCAGGAATTTTATTTTTAAGGTATTCCATTAGTGTAGTAATATCTTCCTGATAATTCTCGAGGAAAAGATGTATCTGCATAGTGCCTGTTTTATTTTGAAAAGCAACAGCAGCAACATTACTTAATTTTGTATACTCTCTTACGTGGAATTCTATTTCTCCCAGCTCAATTCTAAATCCCTGAATCTTTATCTGGCTGTCATTTCTACCACAGAACATAAGATCATTATTATTATCAAAAAAAGCTATATCTCCTGATTTGTAAAATGTCTTATTTTTTCCTTTGTATTTTATCTTAAAAAAAGTTTCTTTATTCCTCCCCGGATCCTTCCAGTAGCCGGGTGTCAGTTGTTCCCCGGACAGACAGAGCTCACCTTTTTCACCATTTGCTAATAGTTGAAGATTATCATCAACAACAATTGCTTCCACATTCTTCATAGGAACACCAAGAGAAACACTTCCATTGAAACTCCTGGAGTTGGAAAAGTCTTTATCAAAAATTACATAAGTACAAAAAACTGTAGCTTCTGTTGGACCGTATGTATTTATTATTTTGCCATTCGGCATACAATCTGACCATTCCTTTGCAAGATCGGAATAAAGAGCTTCACCACAGAATAGTGAATATTTTAGTTTATCAAGCTTTATTTCTTCAAAATAAGGGCGTAAATAAGCTAAAACAGAGGGAACGAGAGATGCAAAGGTAATTTCATTTTCTTCTAAGGAGAGATAAACATTTGCGTAACGAACTCCGCTTATAGGTATTGTATAAACGCAGGCACCGAGACACAAAGGCGCAACATAACAAAATACAGAGAAATCGAATGTAAGCTCGAACATTTGAAGGAATCTGTCATTCCCATCAAGTTCAAGGTTGAAATTCATAAAAGAGTCTATGAATGCGTTAAGGTTGCCGCGCGTAATTGGAATACCTTTTGGTTCGCCTGTTGTACCGGATGTGAACAGTAGATAAGCTATTTCGTTATCACTGATTGTAGGCGGTGTAAGGTATATTTTAGCTTTGGGGAGTTGCCTGGTATCAGTTAATCTTAAATTATCAAGTGATGATAATTTTGTAATATTATCATCTATCTTACTTGTGAGTACAGTTTTAATGCCTGTGCTATCAATTATTTTTTTATTTCGTGAAATAGGATTTTTGGGATTTATTGGTACATAACCGTAACCAGCATATAAAACGGCAAAAAGGGAACTATATGTGTCAATGTCCGATAAATCGTGAGCAAGTACACCAATAAGTTTTTCACCCGTTTCACAATTATTTTCAAGATAATATCTGATTGTAGAAACACGTTCTGCAAAATCCTGGTAAGTAAAATATTCACCGTCAATAAAAAAGGAATTATTGTCCGGGGATTTTTTATGAGAGTATCTGATCCTTTCAAGAATATTTTCTGGTTTTGATATTGAAATAAGTAGTGCTCTTCGGTCAATTTTTCCATTAACGTTAAGAGGGAAAGAGGGTAGGTTTGTAAATGTTGAAGGCACCATATACTTGGGTAATTTAGACTTAAGGTAATTCTCAATTTCAGTTAGGTCACCTGAAAAATTTTCTAAAAACAAGTGTATTTGTGTAGTGCCAGAGACGTTTTGAGCAGCTACTGCAGCGATATTTTCACCTTTCAGAAATTCTCTTGTATAATGTTCAATTTCACTTAATTCAACTCTAAATCCCTGTACCTTAACCTGGTGATCAATTCTTCCGCAAAACATAAAATCACCATCTTCATCAATGAATGCAAGGTCCCCTGTCCGGTAAAATTTTATTTTCTGTCCATTAATTTCCTTAGTAAAAAATGCTTCCTTATTTTTCTCCGCATTTTTCCAGTACCCGGGGGTTAATTGTCCGCCAGTGAGAGAAAGTTCTCCTTTTTCGCCGGGTTTTACTTCTTTATAATTTTCGTCAACTATGATGGCAGTCATATTTTGCATCGGTTTACCGATGCAGACAATACCGTTAAAATTTTTATGGTTTTGTAATGTCCAGTCATAAGTAAGACAATAGATTGTTGCTTCTGTTGGGCCATAGACATTTTGTAACCTGGCGTTTGGGATGCATTCTGCCCACTCCAATATTATATCATCATAAAGAGCTTCACCACAAAACATTGACCAGCGAAGTTTTTCAAGTTTAATTTCCTTAAAGAATGGTCTTAGGTAGGTAATGATTGATGGTACCATTAATGCAAAAGTTAATTCCTGTTCCTCGAGCAAACTGTAAACATAAGAATATTTTATACCCCCGGGTGGAACCGTATAAACAGAAGCGCCTTCACAAAGTGGTGTAATATAGGAAGTCACAGAGAGGTCAAATGTCAAATCGAACATCTGAAGGCAACGATCATCAGGTGTTAATTTATAGCCAAGGGAATAAAATGCGCCCACATATGATTTCAAATTTGCTCTGCTTATCGGTACACCTTTGGGCACACCCGTGCTGCCCGATGTAAAAAGCAGATAAGCATTTTCTGAATCCGGAACATCAGGTAATGTTAAAGGGATGTTACAATCGCTTAATTCAGAAGTATTAATTACTGTAACATTAGGAACAACTGATAAAAATTTTACGTTATCATTTACATTGCTGGATAAAATAATATTTACTTCTGATTTTTCTAAAATTACTTTATTTCTGTCAATTGGGTATTCAGGATTTATTGGCACAAATCCATTCCCTGAAAATAAAATTCCCAGGATTGTTGCATAAGTATTTATATCATCATAGGTAGTTACCCCGATAAGTCTTGTTTTACTTTCGGGTGATTCATCAATCTTATTTTTAATATTTGATACAAGTTGTTCTAACTCAGAATACTTATAATATTTATTCTTAATAAAAAACGCATTCCTATCGGGATAATTCTTAAATGAATTCAGTATTTTATCAAGCATTCAGAAAGTTCTCCACATTTTTTAAAATAAGTCTGATGTAATTAAAGATTAAGCCTGTACTTATTATAATTTTCCTGAAGTTTTTCCGGGCTCATGTCCATCATAATTCTTCTTTTGTGCGCAAATATATTGAGTATTTCAGGATCCTCAACTCCTTTTTCCAGAACCGGCTTAAACCCAAGCTTCATACACTCATTATATGTATTGCAATTATCTTTGAAGAAAATTGCCTGGATCATAGTGGCTCCGGGATTCCGGTCAAATGTTCTCTTCATAATCTCCAGAACGGTTTGTGTATGTAGTCCGCGCCTTCTCAATTCAGGTACTGTATAAGCATGTTCCATCTGTACCTTTCCACTTTCTCTTTTTATACTTAGAGCTTTTACAAATTTTGCTGTTTTTAAATCAAGTGCGAATTTTTCTTTTGGAATATATTCCATCATCATAGATGTTTTTATTACACTGCTTGCCGTTCCTGTTTTCCCTTCAAACCAGGCCCCCTGTGCACAAACCGGTCTCCCGTCTAATTCTGCAATTAAGTAATTTGAAAGCCAAAAATCATAATCAGGTATATCTTCCAACAATATTTTTCTTAAAATATCCCTCCATTCCTGTTCGCTTAGATTAAATATTCTACAGGTGTTTATAGTTTGTGTTCCACTCTTTTCTGCTTCAATTATACAATCAATTACAAAATCGACATCATCTGGAGTAGCAAATTTAAATTTTAATTGCTTTACGATATCATCCATTGTTCATCCTGTTTTTAGTTTGTTTAAAAATAAAAATTATTACCAGATTTACTCAATAATAGTAATATGCGCAGGCTTGGGATACTTATTTGTTAAATCGAAGTAAAAGATATTTCCTTTTTCAAAATATTCAAAATTGGATAGGTTTTTCCAAAAATGGAAACAAGGCTTATTTTTAGCTGTTTCTATAAATTTTGCTTTTAGCTGATTCAAACCTGATTGCTTTGCATAATCATACACTTTGTAAACCATTAGTTCTTCTATATTTCTTCCCATAACTCTGCAGCTCAAAATAAAATCAACTATTTGTCCTGTACCTTCGGTAATTTCCAGACTTATCATTCCTGTAAGACCGGAATCACTAAATTTATCTGATACAGTAAAAACCCACATTTTTGTGTAATCAGCATCCAGCCAGTTGAGTAACTCCGCTTCACTCATTCTTCTGGTAGATAAATTCATTTGGTTAGTTTTGTTAAGAAGTTGAACTGTTCTTTGCAGATTCCCTTTATTTACTTCATCAATTTTTACTTCTGTTTTAAGAGATTCCAGCCAGTCCAGCACAGAACCTAAATTTGATTTTAAACTTTCTCTTTGTTTTTTAGCAAGATACAATTTTGTCCTGTTTATATCTTCATTTGTAACAGAAGGAGAATCGAAGCACTTAAGATCTAAAAGGAAACTCTTGTAGAAAAGTTTATTTACAGGAAGTTCAGGGACAAATATTTCCGGCAGTGCATCATTTACACGTGATCTTTCTACAGGATTATCATCCAGAAATACTGCAGATTGTGCGCCGAGATTTAATTCATTTAAGATTTCAGAAATGTTTTGTGCTTTATCATCCCAGTTTATTCTATACGATACAAAATCATCTAATTTTAAAACCATTTCAGGATTATTCTTAATTGCATTTAATGCGGTAGATTCTTCATTTTTGCTTACTATTGCTAATAAAATCCCTTTTTTAGTCAAGGATTTTAGCGCTTTTTGAAAATCAGAAAATGCTTCGCCTATATGGTCGTGACCGCCTAATTGAAGATTCTCCCAGCCAACATCTCCAACTATTCCTCCCCAAAGAGTGTCATCAAGATCCAGAATAATTAATTTTTTAGTGTTTCCCCCGATTGAATCTATTGCTGACTTTATTTCTTCCTTTACATTCTTAAAAACTTCATTACTATAAGGAATTTTTCCCATATACCAGAGCTTCGGGTTTTGCGCATTAGCACCTGCGTTTATTAATATTCTGCTTGAATCAATCATATAAATATTATTTGATTCCTCAAACTTATCCGCCAGTCTTAAATTCATTCTCGAGAGAGTATTTGATACCCCTAAGTTGTTCCTGAAATCAAGCAGTCCGTATCCGCGATAATAGGGAGGAATAGACCATGTTGGAATAAAGAGGTAATTCATTTTTTTAGAAAACGAAATTACAGCATCAGCAAAAGTATTAACCTCATTCAGCACATCATCAATTAGAATTTTCTCATTGCCAAGTTGTTTATTGAATGATTCTATTAGTAAGTCCGGTTGCGTCCAAACAACAGCACCGTCAGAATCATCTTTATTTATCTGATTATCCAATAAGGTAGGGATCACCTGGCCAAAAGTCGTTACTTTTGCATTAATTTCAGGAGTGCTTTCATCATTATTAAGATAATTAGCAAAGTTCTGGATGTTAAATGTTGAAATAAGGAGTAACTTAATTTTATCTTTATCCATAATTAATAAGAGAAGGTAAAATAATAATTAATTAAATCGGACTCTTCGTTAGTTTCTGATTTATTGAAAGCTCAGTCTTTTTATAGGGAAGTGTAATTGTTTTAATCAATTTATTTTTTGACGCATCACGCCTGATTTTTTCAATCATCCTGAAAGAAACTTCTTCATTTGAAAATTCTCCTCCAAATGAACAGGCCTCATTTACTGCTATGTGTATTAATTCAATATTATCAATCGGAGCTTGTCGATAAATTAAAACTCCAAGTAAATTTGCTTTCTCAGAATTTTCATCATCAAGGCTGAATATTGTTTTAAAGCTTGTAAGGTTTGTAAAATTAAACTTTACAAAGCCTTTGTCATTATAAAGCTTAATATCACCATATTTTTCTACAGCATGGTTTATTCGTTCTAAGTGTCTTTTCTGATTTCCGTTAAAAAAGAAAATTTTCTCGAGATCGTCTGTAAATTTATCGCGTAACCTAGGCTTAAAAAATATTGGATGCATATATTTCCTGTCCCTTAATTTAAGAAAAGGGATTAAATCAGGATTCAATCAAGTTATTAATATATTCAGCAAGAGAACCAACAGTGGCAAAATGAGTTTGTTTCTCATTCCCGTTTGCACCATCAACAAGTATAATCGATTTCCCGAATTTCTCTTCCACTGCACTTTCTACCTGTACAACAAGATTTACAAGTGCAAGTGAATCAAGTACACCATTTTCTCCAAACAAATCTGCATTTTCTCTTTTCCCGACTTCAATTTTATTTTTTAACTGCTCATTCAGATCGTTTGATACCTGGATAATCAGGTCTACAATTTGTTGATTCATTTATCTCTATAGTTTTATTTTACAGAATAGCCACCGTCGATTACAATATTTGCTCCTGTAATCCATTTTGATTCATCGCTTAATAAAAATAAGGCAAGGTTTGAAACATCCTCCAGAGAACCGATACCTAACGGATGAGATTTAATAATTTCATCAATTCCCACCGGGTAATAACTTTCCATTTCTTTTGTCATTTCTGTAGTAATCCAGCCAGGGCTTATTGCATTTACCCTAATATTTTTTGATGCCAGTTCCATTGCCATTGGCCTGACAGCACCTAAAAGTCCGCTTTTGGCAGCAGAATAAGCAGTAAAACCCATCGGCCCTTCATTTGCTGCTACAGATGACAAAAGAATATGTGAACTTTTTTCAGCAGCAATTTTTCTTTGCGATAAAATACGTACAAGCTCAATCCCGGCGTATAAACTGGTTCTGATTATTTGCTCAGCAACTTTCCAGTCAAATACACGAAGCGGGGTAAATTTATTAATACCGGCGGCATGGAGACTTCCGTCTATTTTTCCATGCTCTGAGTAACTTTCCAGTGAAGTTTTCAAATCGGCAAAGTTTGTTACATCTATTGCGGCTATTTCAATATTATCAGGATATTTATCCTGGAGTTCTTTCAATTTATTTTCCCTTCGAGCGATTGCAAAAACATTTGCACCGGCTCTGGCAAGTTCATTAGCAATTTGATTTCCAATACCGGATGATGCACCCGTTACTACAAATCGTTTATTATTAAATTCAAATTTTATACTCATACTTCAACCGGGTCGAAAAATTTAGTTTTTGAAAGATCCGCGGTTATAGCGCCCCACGAAAATCCAACGCCAAATCCACACATTACCGATTTTGAAAGTCTTTTCTCTGAGATTAATCTTTTGTGTTCCGCGGAAAAAAGGTGGGGGATTGTACCCGGCCCGGTGTTTCCAATTTCCCCAATAACAACAGGCAAAGTTTCAGGCAGAACTTTCATTTTTTTTCTGATATAATCGACTATAAATTTATTTGCCTGATGCATTGCAAAAATTCCAATATCTTCTTTCTTCCAATCTGCAAGCTCTAGAACTTCATCCACTATTTTAGGAACCTCTCTCAAACAGAAGTTCATAATTTCCATCCCATCCATATAGAGGTTTTCCTCTGAACGAATGTTTCCGTTTTCTTTCTCTAATTCTTTACCTGAACTTTCATCGCGTGGATATCTTGATCCTCCGGCCGGAATTATTAGTCTGTCATATCCTGCGCCGTCCGTCATTATATTAAACGATAAAGTATCATTTCCTTTTTCAACAATTGTAGCACTGCCTGCATCACCCATTACCATTTTTAATGCCTTATCATATCTGTTTATAGTAGGAGAAATAACATCTCCTGCCAAAACTAAAATTTTATTACAACTTCCGGAAGCAATTAGAAGTGAAGCCTGGTAAATTGCATAGATATACGCTGAGCATCCGTAACGGATATCAAATGCAACCGCTGTTTTAGGGAGTCCGAGTTTATTTTGGAGAATAGCCGAAGTGGCGGGAATAATGTGATCAAATGTTTGTGAAACCAGAACAATACCATCAAATGATTGCGGGGCAACATTCAGTTTTTCAAAAAGAAATCTTGCTGCCGCTACACACAAATCTGATGTGCAAACACCTTTCTCAGCTACTCTGAGTTTGGATATTCCAGTACTGACTGTGATTCTTTTTATTTCAGTTTCGCCAAATTTTTCAATGAGATCGGAAAAATCAACTGAGTTTTTGGGTATTGTTGATGCAATAGCGGAAATAGAAAGTCCGGAAAGTTTGACCTTCATTATGCTTTCTCCACTAATTTATATAGATCATTTACTGTTTTGGCTTCCCTGAATTCTTCAGCTTTGAATTGCTTACCGAAATCTTCATCGATTTTTGCCAAAATAATTACCATCGCTAGTGAATCAAATGTTGGAAAACTATCCAAAGTTGCATCCATTGAAATTTCACTTTCTTTTATTTCCAAAGCTTCTGCAATCAATTTTTTGAATTGATCCATAGGTGGGACTCCAATTGTTGCAATGATTATGCTATCTAAATTATAGCTGTTAATAGATTAGAAAAGAATGTTAATTTACGCTAATCGTTTCCATGTAATATACTTTTTATTGGATAAAATAGAAAGAATCAAACATTCCCAGCATAATTGGATTATTTGCCTATAGATAAAAAGCAAACAAATCTGAAAATATTAATTGGCTTCATATTACTGATAGAATTCCATTTTTAGTTTTTTCTAAATATTACAAAATTGTTCTTAGTAGAAAATTTACATCAAAAAATTATTATTGAAAATAGACTCAATTTGACTAAATTGAACTGTTAGTAAAATTTGTTGGACTTGGTAAAATGGAAATGAGATTTAATCATATAGGACTTGTCGTAGAGGATATTGAAAAGAGTGCGGAATTCTATGTGAACGTATTGAAAATGGAAAAAATTACTGAAGTTATTTATGACCCGAAGCAAAGAGTTCATTTATTATTTGTTGAGGATCAGAAAATTGATGGATTGGTTTATGAATTAATACAGCCTTTGGACGAAAATTCTCCATCTGCTCAATGGCTGGAGAAGGGGAATTCATTACAACATTTTTGTTATGAGGTTGAAGATATTATTAAAGGGATTGATTATCTAAAGCGAAATGGTGGTATGTTATTTGTCCGACCGGTTCCGGCAATTGCTTTTGATAATCGGTTAATAGCATTTCTTCTTACAAAAGAAAAAGTTATTATAGAATTATTAGAAGAAGCTAAATAATGCCGAAATTGTAAGAATTTTTAACAAGAGTTACCTGGAATAGCAATAATCTAGTTATATTTGTGTATTTTTAATTGAGTTAATATTTGTTAAATCAGACTTTTGCATTTAACCTATAATTGTTAAATTTACCCCCAAATTAAAGATAAAGTGGGAGATTGAGACGTATGGCCAAGAATTTTGTATCTAACAAAGATGAAACAGTTAGAATGTTTGAAAATGATTTTCTGGAATCTTTATCCAAGGTACATTTTTCAGTACCCCTATTTATTTATATACCGGTAATTGCATATTTTCTTTACAAAGCAATAGTTGACTATGTCCTTGGTGCTGATACCATTATTTCTCTGATATTTGTTGGATTATTTGTTTGGACTATAACTGAATATACGTTACATCGCTTTATTTTCCATTTTTCCGCAAAATCAAAATTTGGCAAAAAAATTCACTTTATATTTCACGGTGTTCATCACGATTATCCGAGCGATTCCAAAAGACTTGTTATGCCTCCATCGGTAAGCATACCTCTGGCATTATTATTCTACTTCCTATTTGAGTCAATCTTTGGAAATATACTTGTGGCCCCATTCTTTGTGGGCTTTATTGCCGGATATCTTGTCTATGATATGAGCCATTATGCCGTACATCATTTTAATATGCACAGCAAGTTCTGGCTTGCCATTAAAAAACACCATATCAGGCATCATTTTGAAAACCCTGAAAAAGGGTATGGTGTAAGTTCGCCTCTTTGGGATGAAATTATGGGAACAAATTTTCCTAAAAAATCCTGAGTAAATTATAGATCTTAAAGCTCTCTTTTTTGAAACAATAATTTTATGTGCGCTTCTATGAATGATGCAGTATCCGTTGAAACAAAAAAAAGAATTCTTTTAATAGAAGATAATATGGACACACAACTTATTTATAAAGTCTATTTAAGAGAATTATATGAAATAGATATTTGCAGTACTGGAGACAGTGGATTAAAACGTTTAACTGAAAACGAATACGATCTGTTGATCCTTGATATAAATTTACCGGGTAAAATAAACGGCAGCATAATTCTTGATGAGATTAGAAATAATTTCCAGGATAAAAAAATCCCTGTACTGGTGGTAACTGCCTATGCTATGAAGACTGATAAGAGGAAATTTTTATCTCAAGGTGCGGATGATTATTTACCTAAGCCGATAAATAAAGAAGACTTTATGAATAAAGTAACCCAAATTATTTCTTCCCGAAACTAAATCTTACCTGAATATTGTCACAAAAAATTTTTTTTAATTTATTCTTTTTGTATAATAGACTATCATAGTTCTAAATTAAATAAATACTAAATGATTTCCTTAGTACAATTACTTGTTGTTATATTACTAGCCTCCACTAGTTTTAATTGCGAAGCTACAAAATATGATCCTGTATTTATAAGAGTTAACCAGCTTGGCTTTTTGCCCGGGGATCTTAAAACCGGAGTGGCTTTTTCCGAAGGTCCAATAGAAAATATTAATTTTGTTATCAAAAACATAAAGAGTGGCAAGGACATTTACCAGGGAAAATTTATTGATTCTGTTTATGAATACGATAAATTCAAATACTGCTATTCATTTGATTTTTCAAAAGTTAAGGAAGAAGGAAGTTACGTTGTTGAGTTGGGGGGAAGGAGATCAACTCCATTTAAAATAGGGAATGATATTTACAACAATGTTGTAGATTCATTGATGCTATTCTACAAAGTGCAAAGATGCGGCCCCACAAATCCTATCCTGCACGCACCATGCCACTTATCTGATGTATCAAGGGTTGTAGGTGATTCAACTATCAGCGGGATGGTTGACCTGACAGGTGGATGGCATGATGCTGGTGATTATATCAAATTTCTTTCCACTACGGCTTATACAACGTATATGATGATGTTTGCGTACGAGTTCGATAATAAAAAGTTTGGTTTTGATGATAACAATAATGGTGTCCCGGATATTCTTGAAGAAGCAAAAGTTGGATTGGACTGGATGCTCCGTGCTAATTATGCCAAATACAAATTAGTAACCCAGGTACAGGACCTTCGCGATCACGAAGTTGGTTGGAGGCTTCCGAAAAATGATGCTCTCAGATATGACAGACCAGGTTATGTTGGAATTGGGAAAAACCAAATTGGAATATTTTCTGCTGCTATGTCACTTGCTTCTAGAATTTGGAAAAAGGAATTTAAGGCAGATCATTTTTCCCAAAAATGTCTTGATGCTGCTGAAAATTTATATTCAATTCGGAATAAGGTACCCGACATTGACAGTAGCCAATCCGGATTTTATCAGGATTCCAGATTCCTGGGCAAATTAGCACTTGGAGCTATTGAGCTTTATAAAACTACCCGCAATAAAAGTTATCTTGATGATGCAACAATATATGGAGATAGTGCAGGCTCAGATTATTGGTGGAGTTGGGGTAATATAAATTCTTTGGCCGATTATAATATCGCTAAATATATTCCACGCTTTGGTAAATATATCCTAAATAATTTATTGGCATTTAATGCATATAAGAATAAGTCAGTTTTTAAGGAAGGAATGGCTTTTACGTGGGGGACAACAAATTCTTTCCTGGGTGTTGCATTGCAGGAAATTCTACATAAAAGATTAACCCGCAAAAATGATTTTGATTCTCTCGCAGTTTATGAAAGAGATTACGTCCTTGGAAGAAATCCCTGGGGAATTTCCTTTATTTATAACATAGGTTCCGTCTTTCCAAAACATCTTCATTCCCAGATAGCTTATTTTAATAATGGATATCTACCCGGCGCTTTGACTGCAGGGCCAGCACCAGAAAATGTATTAAAAGATTATGATATAAAAAGAACTAATTATCAGTATAATTATTTTAATACACCCGATATAAAATATTATGACGATATGAATGATTATATAACCAACGAACCAACTATTGGCTGTAATGCTACTGCAATTTTTGTATTTGGTTTTTATTCAAACAGGAAGGCGACTAGGTAGTTGAAGGATTTTTTGATGTTGTCTTTTATAATATCTATTGGAAATGCTTTGTTTCTAAATAGATATGAAGGAAACTTTGCTAAAGATTTGTTGCAAAATAAGACATATAAAACGCCCTTTGTCTCTGTTTAATCCAAAAACTGCTCAAATTATTCCATTTTTCATCATTTCCTTAAGAATTAACTTCGGCATAAAATTCGCTGCACCAAAAGAAAATTAAGATTGAGTTATGGACAAAAAAATACAACTTTTGCAATCTGGGATTCCTCTTGTTGATAGAGCTTGGGGCGGTTTTTACAGGGGTGGTACTTATTTGTTGTTAGGCGCGCACAAATCGGGAAAAACATTACTCAGCCTGCAATATGCTATGGAATGTGCAAGACAGAAAGAAATTTGCCTTTACTTTACAAGCATGCGGCCAAAAGATCTAATGATACAAGCTGCATCAATAGATTTTGATCTCCAGAATTATATGAACCAGAATCAAATTATAGTTGTAAGGGTTGCACCTCCATCAGATTTATATGAAGTAAATAATCCGGATGATTTTTTAGTTGAATACATGAACGATATCATTACTGTAGTTAAACAATATCAGCCTAATAAAATTGTTTTTGATGAATTAACACCATTTGTCGGTTTTCTTGATCTGGGACTTCTTCAGCAGTCATTTTCAAGGACCTGTGAAGAAATAGAGGAAGCAGGAATAACAAGTTTGTTCCTTTTAGGTGATCCAGCTACCCCAACAACTCAGTCCATTGTAGATTCAATTGCGTCTTTATCTACAGGAATGATATATCTAAAAAAATATGAAGATTCCAGCGGCATGAGTAAAACAGGGGAGATTACCATTAATCCTAATATAGGTCACACTGAAGGTCAATTTACATCTAATTACCAGATAGAACCTTATAAAGGAATTACAGTTGATTTTGTAGCTACTGATACAATACTTAGGACTAAAACAGCTGAAAATAAGATGGAACAGCCCGAAAATATTCCTTCCAAATATAAATCGCTTGCAGATATGGATATTCCAATAGATACAACTGCGTTCAACAGTTATTACAGCCTAAATGATTTTAAATTGATTTTGAATAATCAGATTGCAATGTTTAATAGTACAGGGCAGGTTTTTACAATATTGTCATTTCACCTTGACACGCTAGCTGAAAAAAAAGGCCTTCTAACTATAATACAGCTACAGAATGCTATACGACTTTCAACTGATAAAAAAGATAAAATTTGTGTCCTTAATAATAAAGTTATTGTGTTGTTAATTAAAGAAGATAGGAAAGGAATTGCAAGTTTGATCGCCAGAATAAAATCAAATCTTCCAAGCCATAATAAAGAATATCTTGTTGAAGTTGTAAAATATATGTCTGTATGCGCAGTAAAAGTTGATGAAACAGTTAAAAATGCTGATGATATTTTTGAAAAAATATTATCCGAAGAACCTCAGGATAAAAACAAACTAGAAATTCAATAAAATAAGAACTATGAAAAATAGATTAATCTTTTCAATAGCTCTTTTTCTAACAATATCATTAGTAACTGTAATAAAAGCACAGTCAAACGTTGATGCATTAAAAACTCAGAGTCTTCAGCAGATGCAGTATGGTAGATATGGTGAAGCTATTGACCTTTTAAACCGGTTTATAACTGCACGTCCTCAGGAAGCTATTGGCTTTAATCTAAGGGGAATTTGCTATGAAAAAAGAAAAGATTATGAAAATGCGGTTTATGATTATAAATCTGCTTTGAAGCTTGAGCCCGACAACTCAGAATATAATTCAAACCTAAGAAGAGCAACAGCTGCCTGGGAGTCACTTTTATATAATAATATTGAAGGACATAAAAGAGAAATTGCAATTAATCCTAGAATTGCTATTAATTATCTAGAAATTGGTAAAGATTATAAGAGACTTGGAGATTGGGATCTGGCTGAGGACTGGTATGATCAATATCTTGGTATGGAAGAAGCATCTGCTGATGAAATAATACGCTATTCTGAAATACTTGCGAAGAATAGCCAGATAGCTAAAGGCTGGCCGATCCTAAAAAAATATACAGAGAAATACCCAAATGATCAGAGGCTATGGTCTAGGTTTGGTTATTTTTCATTGTGGCTTGGAAAATCTCATCTTGCAATTGATGCATTTGAACATGCTCTAGCTCTAAAACCATACTTTAAGGAAGCCCTTGATGGACTTGATCAGGCCAGAGGTAAAGGCTATATCTATACTATAAATGATACTTCGGTTAAGTATAATTATGGTCTCACGAAACGATATGAATATCCTATTGACAGGGATTATAGATTACTGAAACGAAATCCATATAATAATGTTGTGAGGTTTAGATTAGTTAAGGAATTAGTCAAGGCAAACAGGTACCAGGAAGCAAGCGACCAATTGAAAATATTAATATTAAAAGATACTACCAATGCTGAAACATATCAACAATACCTTTCAAATGTTACAGCTTCCAAGGATAGTGTTTATAATCTGAAAATAGAAGAATTTAAAGCCAAACTTGCTGCCAATCCAAGTGATACCGATGTAATGCTTAAACTTGCGGATTATTATTCAAGATTAGAACAATATGATAATGCAATTCCTCTTTATGAAAAGTATCTTTCTTTTTATCCTAATGATGATGATGTTTTATTTAAATATGCACAAGTACTAAGCTGGGACAGAGAATTTGAAAAGACCATTCCTTTACTTGACGAATTACTTGCAAAAAAACCTGATAATCTAAAATATCAATTACTTCGCGCACAAATGGCAGTGTGGTTACATAGAGATCTTGATTTGGCGGACAATTATCTAGAAAACATACTTTCAAATCAGCCTGATAATATTGATGCACTGGTAGGTAAAGCATCACTTGAAATGCAAAAGAATAACTTTGATAGTTCACAGACTTTTATAGACCAGATAAAAACAATAGATCCGGGTAATGACATTGTAATTCAGTTGCAAAATGATCTTGAACTTCAGAAATCAAGGTACGAGCAGGAAAAAATACTTGCAATATTGTATGAAGCAAGAGATTTGGCTTATAATAATAAATGCGAGGAAGCACTGTCTAAGTATGAAGAATATATAGCAATGGCTCAGCCTAATATTCTAATAACACGGGAATATGCTGATGCAAATGTATGTGCTCTTCATTATGAAAAAGCAATTCAGTTGTATGATGAAATCCTTAATCAAAATTATGACAATGATGTTGCAATACAAAGAGCAAAAACATTTTATTATATGGGTGATTCTTTAAAAGCCTTAGCAGCGTTTGAAAAATTACAGAAAGATAATCCAAAAGATTTTAACGTAAATATGTATCTCGGTGATTCATATGCCAGGATGAAAGATTACAGCAATGCAAGAGATACATACAATAATATCCTTGAAAATATGAGCCTGGACTCCTCACAAACGGCAATGATAGTACAGAGAAAAGGGTGGCTACCCGTAACAGGTTTTAGCGGTATATTGGACACTTTTCCATACTATGCTTTGATTTCTCCTTATGCTAGTTATTACGGGGATAACTTTGGTTTTAAATATTTTACACAAGGATTAAGAATTGATCTGGGGGTAACTCAATTTCTCTCTCTTGGCGCTGAGGCATTTAGGAATACATTAAAAAGCAATACGCTGTCTGCAAATTATAATAACATCAGGTGGAATATTGGTCTGAGATTAACTCCTAATGTAACTATGGGAGTGGGCTTTGGAAGTTCTTACTATGAAAATAATGATACAAAACCAATTGCTAATGGATATATCCGAATTGAAGAACCCAATTTGTATTCTATAAATGCTACGTATTCAAAAGCTGACGCAGCCCTAGTTGTGTTTTCACCAACCCTTGTTGGTACTAGACAGTATGCTACTACATATGGTGTAAGCGCAAACTACCTTCATTCCAGTGGAATAAGAATTTCATCGGATATTAGTTATTTAAAGTTACCACTTGATAACAGCGGACTAAATTTTGATTTTAGAATCGGAAAATATTTCTATTCGGAATTAATAATAGGTTATGATTATTATTCCTCAAGCTTTTCACGTACAGTTGCTGAATATTATTCCCCGCAGGGCTTTTCATCTCACAGTATTTATTCAGACTGGGACTTATTTAAAAATGAAAATGCAACAGTTACTATTGGGGGAAGAATAGGAATGATATCTAATTCAGATACAATTATACGCGAAATATATGGGCTTACAAATTTAAGGCTGACAAACGCATTTTCAATCCAAGGTAGTTTGAGGTTTGGAAGCACAGCACAAAATAATTTCGGGTATAACTCTGTTTCCAGCTACCTCTCAGTATACTGGTCACTTTAAAATTATAGCTATAGAGGGTAAAAAACAGCTTTTTATAAGCTGTTTTTTTTATTTAAACTCAATGTGAAATTACATTTGCAGCTCTGGGCATGAAGAATCAATATCAAAAACCTTGCTTTCATCATGATACTAAACATGGGACATCTAATTATTCTAAATATTTTTTTCATAAACACTTCAAAAAGTCACAAAAGCAGGCCTTGTATAATAATGATACATCATTTTTTTATATCTTAAACTGTAACAAGTTTAAGTACGGAAATGCCTTATTTTTAAGGATTTAGTAATGTTTTGATGGCACCAAATTTGACCATAATGCATAAATAAGCACTAAAAGATTATGAAAACCGGACAGTCAACTATTAAAGCAGAAATTATCCTGCCCCCTGCTGATAATAATGATATTGAGCAGGAAAATGGGAAAAAATACCTTCGTAGAATTGCATTTTCCGGTGTTATTTCTTTAATCCTCATTATTGTAATTATTTACTCAATGCCAAGAACGATTTTAACAACCTCCTCTTTAATTGAGTACTCAACAATTGTTGCTCTTATTATATTTTTATTTGTATTGCTATTCAGATATTTTGCTATTCTTGTGCTAGCATATTTTTATATTAATGAATATACCTATAAATCAGGAAGTGGATTTTATCCATTTTTGTCGATAATCATACCAGTTTATAATGAAGAGAAAGTGGTGGCAGAATCGGTTTCGTCCTTACTTGCACTTGACTATTCAAATTATGAAATAATAATAGTTAATGATGGCTCTACTGATAAAACTAAAAATGTAGCTGAAAAATTAGTTGGCTATCAAAAAGGGTTACACAATGATATTAAGGTTTCGCTGATAAATAGACCTAATGGAGGAAAATCACAGGCTCTGAATGCTGGAATAAGATATTCAAAAGCAGAATTTGTCCTTTGCATGGATGGGGATAGCCAACTTTCTCCTGATTCAATTAAGGTCGCGGTTCGTCATTTTACGAATCCCGAAATTGGTGCTGTTGCAGGAAACGTAAAAGTTTTAAATAGAGGGAAATTATATACAGATCTTCAGGCGCTCGAATATATAGAAGGTTTAAATCTAGGGCGTAGCGCACAGAGTTTGATTAACTTGGTAAATATTATTCCAGGACCCATTGGGCTTTTTAGAAAAAAAGCAATTGTGGGTGCTGGATATTATTCTAGCCTAACGTTTGCGGAAGATGCTGATTTAACATTAAAAATACTAGCAGATGGTTGGAGAGTATATTACGAACCGAATTCTATATCTTTTACTGAAGCACCGGAAAAACTAAATCAGCTTTTAAAACAAAGATACAGGTGGACGCGGGGAATTATTCAGGCTATAAGGAAACATAAAAGATTAATGGTGAATCCATCAATTAATTTTGGTGATACATTTATTCTATGGACTATGGCATTCGAAGCATTAATTTGGCCAGCTATGAATATTGCCACAAACCTATTCTTTATTATCGCGGCAATCTTTTTTGGTTTCACAAGTTTGATTTTCTTTTGGTGGGCAGGTCTTGCATTACTTGATCTTGTAACCGCGCTATATTGTATTGCTGTGGAAAAAGAAGAGTTTAGACTTGTGGGATATTCACTTATTTATAGAATGTTTTTCATCCTTATTATAGATGTTTGTAAACTTATGTCGACTGTAGAAGAGTTTTTAGGAATCAAAATGACTTGGGGAAAACTTGAAAGAGTAGGAGTAAAAACTTAAAATTATTTGGAAAGTAAAACTAAGAGGGCACAATGGAACTAATTCCGATTTTATCAACTATCATTTTGGTTGCTACAATATGCACATTTATATTGGCAATTGGCGCATATATTCTCTATAAGGTAAGAGAGGCTAAGGGACAGCAGGTTTCATACCCCCAGCAGAAAGAAGTCTATGGAGAATTAATTACACCTTCAACAGCACCACAGCAGAAGGGAAAAAATTCTACAGTTAGGACTCCTGGACGCACAACCTTTGTAGAGCGTCAGCCAATATTTGTTCAGCAAAGGCAGCCAATGTCTTCCCTATATAATCCCCAGCCACAGCAATACAAAGTTAAAACGCCCGTAAGAGGAACTGAATACGCATCACGACAAAGGTATACAGGTCAAGGATATACTAATATTTCGGAACAGGGAAGAAAATATGCTGACACAAGATTTTTAAAATATACGAATGAAGGATATGTAGCTACACAAGACGATAAAAGCAGTGGTGAATTAAAGTGGCGGTAAATTCGAAAGCAACACGGAAAAAACAAAGAAAAATAGGTATCAACCAGTTTCTTATTGTTTTTAGCGGATTGATTATTATAGTTGGTGGAATTCTAACTTATTTCTTTGTACTTCGTGGTGTCTACGGAGGATTTAGTATTAGCGAATTAGTACCTGATGCTGGTGCAGTAAAAGAAGCAATTTCGGGGAGT
Source organism: uncultured Bacteroidota bacterium (assembly GCA_963783855.1). GTDB lineage: Bacteria > Bacteroidota > Ignavibacteria > Ignavibacteriales > Ignavibacteriaceae > JAKAGZ01. The sequence goes on along the minus strand of CAWAPE010000005.1, from coordinate 601,272 downwards.
AAAGTCAAAATTGGTATCCTATATTCCAAGTATACAGAAAATATGCTTCCTGAGGGAAGCACCTGGTTAAACGATAATATTGCAACCTGGAAGAAATTTCTTGATGATGCGAATTTAAAGTACGATATCGTATCTGATAGTACCATTGAATTGGGTCATCAATATAAATATGACCTCTTAATATTGGCCGGTTCAAAATCACTTAGTGATAAAGAGATTATGGAGATTAAGAAATATGTTGACAAAGGCGGAAGTATTTTTGCAACTAGCGGTATTGCCTCTTTTTCCGATAATGGTAACTGGAGAGGCTGGGACTTTATCTCTGAGGTTTTTGGGTTAAAATTTTCTAAAGAAATTAAAAATGATACTTTTACAAAAATTCATACATTAAGGGGTGGGCTTTCAATAACTGCCGGTATCCCCACTGGTTATCCATTAAAAGTTGCCACCTGGGATAGACCAATATCTGTAGAAGTTATGGATCCAAGAACAACACAGGCAAGTTTTTGGTATAATTATCGCCTCGAAGATGGTTTGGTAAGGGATAATATTAAAAAGAGTGCTGGAATTGTTTACGGAAATTACGGACAAGGACGATTTGTCTGGATGGGTTTTGAAATTAATTCTGTAATTGGTGTTCAGGATGATTACATCTATTTTGATAGGCTTTTTAACAATTCAATTAAATGGCTTACATATAAGCCAATAGCATTTGCCAAAGATTGGCCAGTAGGTTATAATGCTGCAGCAATGATTGCTCCTGCAATTACAAATTCTCCGGAAAACATTAAAAATTTATTAAATATACTTAAAAGTGAAAAAGTAAAAGCTACTTTTTTTATTTCCCCTGAGCAAGCTGAATCAGACAAAAGTTTGACTAAGTCCTTAACAAAATATGGTGAAGTTGGTTCATTGGTAGACATTGGATATATGAATTCAATAAATGATACTGTAAACTCTTTAAATGATTATAATAAACAAATGCATAAATTGGCGAATGCAAAAGCCACGCTTGAGCAAATAACAGGAGATTCGGTTTACGGCGCATATCCCTTATATGGATTGTTCGATAGGCAGACACTAAAAGCCCTTATTAAAGATGGTTATAGATATGTTATAACTGATTCTTTAACTGACAGATCCGTTCCAAATAATATTATTTTGGGGAATGACGCGATAACTAGAATTACTAAAACGGCTAGAGATGATTATGAAATAATTCGTGATTTTGGACTTAAACAGTCAGATTTCCAAACATATACATATCAGGAAGATCTTGACAGAGTGCTTTTTGAAGGGGGCTTATATTTATTCAAAATGCATACTGAATATCAATGTGCTCCTCAGAATATTGGAGTGGTAAATAATGTTATTAAGGATTTGAAAAAGAAGAAATTCTGGATTGCAACAGGCAAAGAAATACAATCCTGGTATGCAAAAAAAGAACATGTTGAAATTTGGACTGGAAAACGAGGGCCAAATCGTATTGTATTAACATTATCAAATCCGGGAAAAGGGACTATAAATAATCTTGTTATTCAGCTCAATCTAAATAGAACAGCCGATAAAGTAACTCTTAGTACAGAAATAATTGGAACGAAAAAAGCCCAATATGATTATGATAATAAAAATAATGTTGTATATATTTATATAAACAATTTGCAAAATGGGGAATCAAGGACATATTATCTGGACTGTGTTAAACCTAATTCATAATAGTGAGGCTGGGCTAACAAAGAACACAAAAGTTTGTAAATTTCGACAACTTTTATAATTCCCAAATTAGAAATATTAAATAGTAATATTTAATTGACTATGAATCTAAGCTTTATTGAATGAAAATTACAATAACTAAAATTAAATTAGGATAAAGGAGGATATACCTTCTTTAAATTCTAAAAATTGAAAAATTGTATTGAAATATTGATAGATATAATGACGATTTAGTTGTCGGTTGGACTGAATATATCTTTGGAGTTATAACTTCATTTTCGGGAAAATTTTCCTGCTATAGATGCGAATATTTAGTACTTCCATTTCAAAGAAAAATTAGATAATTATAAAATGTTGGTGAGTATAAATTGGAGGCAGAAAAAAAATCAAATAGTAACCTTTTTGCAGCTCTTTATCAGCACATAAGAGAACCATTCATAGTCTTTGATGCAATTGGCAATATTCTGTCTTATAATAATGGGGTTTCTAAATTATTAAAATTTGAAAAAGAAGAACCAAACTTTTTTTCATTCCTCAATGAAACCTCATCTCAAGAACTTAAAAATATTTTAGAGAAAAAACTTCCAATTGAAACCCCCTTATCGATTGATTCAAGTCTTAGATTACCTGGCAATAAAAAATTACTTGTTAAACTTGTTCTAAATTCTTATGTAGAAAAAGAAGATACATTTATCTTTTGTAGAATCAGGCAAGATGAAAAAATAATTCCGGATACGGGGAAGACATCTTTTCTTGCAAGCAATGAAAAATTAAAAGATGTTATTACAAACCCTGCTGTATTTGCAATAATTGAAGAAATCAGGTCACTTTATCCATTTACTTATATCGGAAAAGAAAAACTTCAGAGAATTATTAATGAAATTCCAGAGATATTCTGGATAGAAGATGCCGAAGGAAATTATCAACTTGTTAACGATAAATTAGCAAAGAGTATAGGAATTGAGATTTCACAACTTGACGGTGAACCTGTCAGCTCTTTTTTACCTTTACATCTTGTTGATTTCTATACTTCTGTAATTTCTTATATAAAAAAATCTCTGAAACTTGTAGTTACTGAGGGGGTCCCTGTAAAAGGATTTAAGGCTGATGAAAATCATCAGACTATACAAATTCCATTAAGAGATGTGGATAATAAAGTAATAGCTATAATTGGAATTACCCAGGAGGGGAAATCTAAAAGAAACGAAATGGGAATTACGGAATTTCTAAATACCCCTGAAAACTTGTTACAATATTTGCCGAAAGCAGTTTGCATTATTGATAATGATGGCATAATTAAGCAAACTACAGAAGAATTTAGTAAATTATTTGAAGTAGAAATACAAGATTTAAGGAAATTAAATTACAGAAATATCCTGCCTGACGAAATTGTAGGCTTATTGGGTGAATTTCGTGAATCTAACAGAGACGAAGAATTATTTACAGTAAATATCGGAAGTAAGCTCAAAAAAAAATATATTGGAGAAAATTCTGTACAAATTAAAAAAATTCTAAATAGTAAGTATGAACAGGAAGGGATTTCGCTCTATCTTGAAAAGGTTGAAGAAATTTCTGACCTTGAAAAATTAATTAGCAAAAGAGGAAAAATGTTTGATATTCTGATCGGAAATAATCCTGAGCCTATCTTTATTTATGATACTGAAAACTTAAGATTTCTTGAAGCAAACAACGCTGCTCTGGATTTATATGGCTACAAGAAAGATGAATTTTTGCAAATGGATCTCACAGATCTGTATACTCCTGAAGATATTCAAACTTTGCTTGACGCTTCGCATCAGGGAGTAAACTCAGGTGAATTTACAGGGCCCTATCGTCATAAAAAGAAGGATGGTACCTCAGTATTTGTTGAATTGAGCAGAATTAGTTTTATCTTCCTGGAAAAAGAAGCTCATTATAATATAATCAGGAATGTAACCGAAAAACTTGAAATTGAAAAAAAATTCCTGTCCTATAAATCTGTCCTTGATAATACCCATGATCCTGTGTTTATTACTGATTCAACGGGTTTTATAACTTTTGCAAGCAATGCAGCAGCAGATTACCTAGGCTATTCTACTGATGAGTTTGTTAAGAGCTCTTTTATCTCCTATGTTGACAATGATGACAGGGCAGTAATAAATAATTCCATATTTAAAGCAGATAAGATTGAAGAAAAGACAATTAAATTAAAAATTAAAAAAGGCGATGGAAGTATAATCAGCACAAATGTTTCTGCTACACCAGTTTTCAATTTTGAAAGAGAGGTCGAATCGTTTACGCTTGTTATACAAGCCGAATTCGAAGCTCCCGTTGAAGTAAAAGAAGTGATTAAAGAAGTTATAGTAGAAAAACCTGTTTATAAAACAATAGAGGGTAAAGAAATTACTGAAAGTAGAAATGAACCTGCTTTCCTATCTAGCTTATTTCATGAAATATTAACTCCTATAAATGTTATACTTGGATTTGTGCAGGATCTGACTGATGGAATTAAGAATCCGACTTCTGAGCAAAAAGAATCTGTTGAAATAATCAGCCAGAATAGAGAAAGATTACTGAACTCTATGAATTCTGTAATTGAATACACGAATATTGAAAAAAACAATGTAGAACTGGACATTTCTGAAGTTGCAATTACAGAAATAATTGACTACCTGCAAAATAATATTACTGAAATTACAGGAAGCAAGAATGTAGAATTTGGTTACGGTAAAATTTCTTCATCATTAATATTTAAAACTGATAAAACGAAGTTTCAGCATCTTATAGTATTGCTTACAAAAATTGCAGAAAATGCAAGTAAAGACAAGAAGATTTATCTTTCAGCATATCCGGATGAGAAAGGAAACTTTATTATTTCTATAAGAGATAATTATTCCTATATGTCCGATTACATGCTGAGAATTTACAAAGCTGTGTTTTCTGAAATTGAAAACGAGACTACTAAAGATTTTGGTACATCGAAGCTTACTCTAAGGTTAGCTAATTCCTTGTTAAGACTATTAAGAGGTGAGTACAAATCAATTGAAGAAGAAAAAGATAAATCGGATTTTAATTTTATTTTCCCGATAGAATTTTCTAAAACTGAAGTTGTTAAAGAAACTGATGAGCCTAAACAGCTACCAGAAGAAGAAATAATAGCGGAACCGAAAGAAGAATTAAAAGAAGAAAATCCGATTAGTAAGGAAATTGAAGAAGAATTTACAAATAATGATGAAATAGAAGAAGAAGTAACAGTTCCTGAAGAACAATCTGTTGAAATATCGGACCCTGGTATGGTTAAATTTGAACTTTCAAATTACCGCTGTTTGTATATAGAAGATCAGGTGGATTCCCAGATTCTTTTTAAAGTTCAGATGAAAGAGCTTAAAGAAATTAAATTTGCTGTAGGATTTGAAGAAGCTCTTCCTCTGCTTGATAATGAAAAATTCGATTTCATCGTGATGGATATAAATCTTCAGGGCGAGTATAACGGACTTGATGCATTAAAAATTATACAAAAAATGCCTGGTTATGAAAATGTTCCGATCATTGCAGCAACGGCTTATGTTTTACCGGGGGATAGAGAAAAGTTCATAGCTGCAGGATTTAATGACTTTATTTCGAAGCCCATTTTCAGGGAGAAGATGGTTGATACACTTGAAAAGATATTCAGCATGCAGCTATAATTAACCCGGAGGCCATTTCATCTGCCTGCCCCCAAGCAGGTGCATATGCAGATGGTTTACTTCCTGACCACCATTTCGCCCGTTATTAAAAACTAGTCTGAATCCCTCCTTGTCGAGGGCCATCTTTTTTGCAATTATATTTGCGGCATCAAACATTTCTCCAAGCAAGCCTGCGTGTTCAAAACGTTTAAGTTCGGAAACCGCAGAAATTTCTTCTTTAGGTATTATAAGAACATGTACAGGAGCTTGTGGTTTGATATCCCTGAATGCCATTACCGTTTCTGATTCATAAAGGATATCGGCCGGGATTTCTTTGCTGATAATTTTTGAAAAAATAGTTTTCCCCATAATTACTCCTCCTTTTCTATTCCATATTTTTTCATTTTATTATAAAGGTGACTTCTTTGAATTTCCAGTACTTCTGCAGTTTTACTGATATTCCAATCATTATTATTAAGCTGTTTTAATATAAATGCCTTCTCTGCTTTTTCTTTGAATTCCTGAAATGAATTACTATCGGCAATAATATCACCTACGGAATTATTTACTGCAGAAAATAAAAACTCAATGTCTTTTCTGGTTATAGTTCTTTTATCAACAATGATAATTATTCTTTCAATTATATTTCTTAATTCACGAACATTTCCACTCCATTGCTGACTTTGAAGAAGTTTTATAGCTTCTTCTTCAAATTTTACCGGAAGTTTTTTATGCTTTGAAGTAATATCTTCGGCAAAATGTTGAACAAGAATCGGGATATCTTCAATCCTGTCCTTTAGTGGGGGAATATGAATGGGAATAACATTAATTCTATGGAATAGATCTTCCCTGAAATGTCCTGCCTCAATTTCAACTTTCAGCTCTTTGTTTGTTGCTGCAAGAATCCTGACATCAACTTCAATCTTTTTGCCGCTTCCAACCCGTTCAATCTTACTGTCTTCAATTGCTCTTAACACTTTCGCCTGAGCTTGCTGACTCATGTCGCCGATCTCGTCAAGAAAAATTGTTCCTTTATTTGCCAGCTCAAATTTTCCTATTCTTTGCTGGGAAGCGCCCGTGAAAGATCCTTTCTCGTGCCCGAATAATTCAGATTCAATTAATTCATTTGGAATAGCCGCGCAGTTAACCTCAATAAACGGTTTGTCTTTTCTTTCACTTTTGTTGTGAAGTGCGCGTGCTACTAATTCTTTACCCGTACCGTTTTCACCTGTTATCAAAACCCTTGCATCGAGCGGCCCCACTTTATTAATTACTTCGAGTATATTTTGAATTGCTTTACTTTTACCGAGAATTTTACCGTCGCCGATAAGCGATTTTTTTATCTCGGAATTTTCCTGGATTAGATTAGTCTGCTCAACAGCGTTCCTTATACTAATCAATAATTTTTCACGATCGATGGGTTTTTCGATAAAATCAAAAGCTCCGAGTTTTGTTGCTTTTATCGCATTTTCAAGGCTGCTGTGAGCGGAAATTATGACAACTGAGAGATTCTGGTTTTTTGCCTTAACTTTTTTTATAACTTCGAAACCACTCATTTCAGGCATTTGAATATCCAGCAGGAGAGCGGAAAAATTTCCATCAAAAATCTTTGACAAACCCTCATTTGCACTCGTGGAATAATCAACTTCGTAGTTTTCATATTCCAGTATCATCTTTATACTTTCGCAAATTTCTTTTTCGTCGTCTATTATTAATACTGAATTCATAAGATTATCAGGTATTGAAAAGTTCGTAAAATAAAAACCTGTGATGGGAGTATTTTCTCGTTCTCTTTTAGAACTTTGCCAAAAATATTTCCCAGTGTGTTTGTCATCATATCACGGGTATCAATCCGCGACTGGACCTTAAATTCATCCTCGAAAGACTCTACAAAATAACCAATTAGATTTCCGAAATCAAAAACTTTTGACGAGTAGGAAATATAGGCACTTCCAAAAAAATGAGCGAGTTTGTCTTTATCTCCAAATGAGTTAGCGGGGGAGTCGAAATAAAGATTTTTAGGCAGATTTTTGTTTTTCTTCAAATATGTTCCACGGTCTGCGGAGGTTAATGGGTAGTACCAAACTATGTTTAGCAGTGGCAATTTTACTGGCACTTTACGATAGGGGACACAGGCAAAAGTTAATGCAAGCAAGGCTTCAGAATAGTCATAATTTTCAAATTTAACAGCACGTAAGTAAACAGTATCTACCAAAGCAAGATCGCTGTTAGTTTTTGATAGATCTTTGAAATAATCAGAAGCGATAAATTCCGAAATGTAATTTACGCCTTTAGATAGCTCACTCTGTTGCGGGAATAGATTTTGGCTTAATAAAAAAAATACGAGTATTGTACAACAAATATAATTATAGCTAAAACGCATATGCGCTAAGCTTGTCACGTTTGTATCACTCCGGGATTAAATCTTGGAATCTCAGGATTGTTGTTCGCCACTTCAAGTGCCATTGAAACATATTCGCGGGTTTTGGCCGGATCAATTATCTCATCTACCCATAAGCGGGCTGCTGCATAAAGCGGGCTGCTTGCGTCTTCGTACGACTGTTTAATCTCATCAAGCAATTTCTTCTTATCAGCTTCTGTAAATTCTTTCCCGCTTTTTCGAGCCTGTTTTAATTTTATATCCAGCAAAACGCTTGATGCCTGTGAGCCGCCCATTACAGAAATCTTGGCATTAGGGTAGGCAAAAATAAATCTCGGATCGTATGCTTTGCCACACATCGCGTAATTTCCTGCACCAAAACTGTTGCCTACAATTATTGTGATTTTAGGAACAACAGAATTTGCAACGGCATTAACCATTTTTGCACCGTCTTTAATTATTCCACCGTGTTCTGCACGACTGCCAACCATAAAACCTGTTACGTCCTGCAGGAAAAGCAATGGAATCTTTTTCTGGTTGCAATTCATAATAAATCTTGTAGCTTTGTCCGCGCTATCTGAATAAATTACTCCCCCTACCTGCATTTCACCTGCACCTTTATCAGCTTCAGTTTTTACAACTGCTCGCTGATTTGCAACAATTCCAACTGCCCAACCATCTATCCGGGCATATGCAGTAATAATTGTTTTACCGTAACCCGCTTTGTATTCGTCAATTTCTGAGTCATCAACGATCCTGGCAATTACATCGTACATATCGTAAGTCTTTATCGGATCTTCGGGAAGCACACCGTAAATTTCTTCCGGAGGAAATGCCGGTGGCCTACTTTCCGTTCTGTTGAATCCTGCTTTATCATTATCGCCTGTTTTTGTAACTAGGCTCCTGATTTGTTTCAGGCACTCATCATCGTTTTTCATTATATAATCGGTAACACCGGAAATATTTGATTGTACCCTTGCTCCTCCGAGACTTTCATTGTCAATTACTTCACCGATCGCTGCTTTTACAAGATGAGCTCCTGCAAGAAATACTGAGCCTTCGCCTTCAACAATTAATGCTTCGTCGCTCATAATAGGGAGGTAGGCTCCACCCGCAACGCAAGGTCCCATAATGGCAGCAATCTGTGGAATTCCTTTTGAGGACATTACCGCGTTATTTCTGAAAATTCTACCAAAATGTTCTTTGTCCGGGAAAATTTCGGACTGCAATGGAAGAAAAACTCCTGCGCTGTCAACGAGATAAATTATTGGCAGATGATTTTCGAGGGCAATTTCCTGTGCGCGTAAATTCTTTTTTGCGGTTATCGGAAACCACGCCCCGGCTTTTACTGTGGCGTCATTAGCAACAACTAAATAATTCTTTCCGTTGATTTTTCCAATTCCGTAAACTGTGCCTGAAGAAGGGGCTCCGCCATACTCATTATACATGTCGTAAGCAGCAAAAGAAGAGAGTTCAAAAAAAGTTTTTTCATCATCAAGAAGGAGGGCGATTCTTTCTCTGGCAGTTAGTTTGCCCTTAGCTTTATGTTTCTCAATAGCTTTTTGTCCTCCGCCGAGTTTTACTTTGTTCCTTTCGGCTTCCAGTTTTCTTAACAGATTCTTATAGTAGTCATCTCTTTTTAAGAAGGATTCTTTTTCTTTTAATTTCTGTCCGATTTTTCCCATTTTGTACTTAATTCCGTAATATTTTCGATTTCTTGTATTATGAGGAAAAGTTACACAAAGTGATTTATGAAGTTTCTCAAAATTTTAATCTTTAAGTAAATCTCTTGCGATAACAATTCTCTGAATTTCAGAAGTTCCTTCGCCGATTGTTAAAAGTTTTACATCGCGGTAGAACTTTTCAACAGGGTAATCTTTTATAAAACCGTAACCGCCAAAAATCTGTACAGCTTCGCTCGATGCTTTCTCTGCAACTTCGCTCGCAAATAATTTAGCCATGGCAGCTTCTTTTGTATTAGGAATGCCATTGTCTTTCATATGTGCGGCTCGCAGAGTCAAAAGTCTTGATGCTTCAATATTAGTTGCTATATCTGCCAATTTAAATTGAGTTGCCTGGAATTCAGAGAGAAGCTTACCGAACTGTTTCCTTTCCATTGAATATTTAAGTGCCGCATCAAGTGCACCCTGTGCCAGGCCTATACTAACAGCTGCAATTGAAATTCTTCCACCTTCTAGTATTTTCATTGCCTGTATAAATCCTTCACCCTCGTTACCAATCAGGTTTTCAGCGGGCACCTTACAATTTTCAAAAGTTAATTGTGTTGTATCGCTAGCACGCATACCTAATTTATTTTCTTTTTTGCCAACAATAAATCCTTCCATCCCTTTTTCAAGAATGAAGGCTGAAATTCCTTTTTTACCTTTTGTTTTATCGGTAATTGCCATAATTACTACTGTTTCGCCAACAGTTCCGTGGGTGATGAAAGTTTTACTTCCGTTGAGTATATAATAATCGCCCTGTTTCTCAGCTACGGTTCTAAGCCCACCCGCGTCGCTGCCGGAAACTGATTCCGTTAGTCCCCAGGCTGCAATTTTTTTACCGCTTGTTAAATCGGGCAAATATTTTTTCTTTAATTCTTCGCTTGCAAACCTGCAAATATGATTTGTCCCGAGTCCGTTGTGTGCGGCGACGGATAGTGAAATAGAAGGATCGATTCTACCCAGTTCTTCAATAATTGTTGCAAACTCGATATACCCAAGATTAGCACCGCCATATTCTTCCGGTACAAGAATACCAAGAAAACCAAGTTCCCCGAGCTGCTGAATAATTTCCATCGGAAATTCCTGCGATTCATCAAATTCCATTACCCTGGGTTTTATGTTCTTTTCTGCAAACTCTCTAATTGTGTCCCTGATAATAGTTTGATTTTCATTTAATTGAGGAATAAATGCTTTATCCAAGGTTTCCATTGTTTCTCCATTTTCTTAAAAAGATCAAATTTGATTTTTAAAATTCACCAATAATTCTTCCGCAATATGATATGGTGAAAGATTTCCAGTAACTACCTTTTCTAATGACAAATTTAAAGAATTTTCCCTACTTTCACTCCATAATTCACTTCTTAATTTTTCTTCGACTAATTCCTTAATTCTCACTCTCATTCTTTTTTCGCGGTTCAGCTTAAATTTTTCTGTTTTTATAAGATAATCTTTATGCCTGTTTATTTCATCATTAATCTCAGGTATTCCTTTATTTTCAGAGGCAATTGATTTTATAATATTCGGCATCCAGGAATGTTCATCGTGCCCCCGCATCGCTAAGATGGTTTTTAAAGCAGCTGAGGCCTGTTGTGCACCCGGACGGTCACTTTTATTTAATACAAAGAAATCAGCAATTTCCATTAACCCGGCTTTCATAGCCTGAACAGCATCACCTGATTCAGGAACAAGAACAACAATTGTTGTATCAGCTGCCTGGGCAATATCCAGTTCAGATTGTCCAACTCCAACAGTTTCCATTATCACAAAATCATAACCTGCAGAGTCCAGTACATCAGCTGCGTCAACCGCTTTTTTGCTCAATCCTCCAAGACTTCCTCTGGTTGCCATGCTCCTGATAAAAACACCGTTGTCCTGTCCGATATCTGACATTCTTACCCTGTCACCCAAAAGCGCTCCTCCGGTAAAAGGGCTGGTTGGATCGACAGCTATTATTCCAACTGTCTTTCCCTGCTTTCTTAGAAATTTAGTAAGCTGATTTGTTATTGTACTTTTACCAGCCCCGGGAGGGCCTGTTATTCCAATTCTGTATGCGTTTCCCACATTGGCGAAAATATTCTTTAATAGTTCTGCAGATTCTGAATTATTTCTTTCAACAATAGAAATAGACCTTGCGACAGATCGCCTGTCATTATCAAATAATTTTTTTATAAATACATCTTCAATCATTAGTAATCTTTCAAAATTTAATCTTTTAATTTACTGAAAAATTGTACCGTCTTTTCCAGACCTGTATTAAGAGCTGGTATCTGGCCTCCAGTTAAATTTGTTAAATAATTTATCTGAAGTTATTACACTTCTCATTTGTTCACCGGCGGCTGCCGGGCCATGTTTTTCCTGCTGGCCGTTGCCAATTATAGAATTCAATTTATTAAATATTTCATTCACATTGGTTTCCAGTCCTGTGCCCACATTATAGATATCTGTATTTTCATCTGTTAAAGCAAGTAGATTCGCTTTAACTACATCACCTACGAAAACATAATCACGGGTTTGTTCTCCGTTTCCGTTAATGACCGGTTGTTCTTTGTTTAATAATTTTGTTGTGAATATTGCAATTACACCGGCTTCACCGAATGGATTTTGCCTTGGACCGTAAATATTAGCATACCTGAGAATTGAATAATTCAGTTTATACTGGGCATTATAAAAATATAAATATTTTTCAACAGCAAGTTTTGATATTCCGTAAGGAGATAGCGGGGAAGTAGGGTGTTTTTCGTCAGCGGGGAAATAATCTTGTTCACCATAAACTGCTCCGCCTGTGGAAGCGAACATAAATTTATTAACTCCGGTGTTCACACAATTCTGGAGCAGGTTAATTGTTCCGATGATATTTGTATTAGCGTCAAAAGCCGGGTCAGCAACAGAGCGGCGAACATCCATCTGTGCTGCATGGTGATTTACAACATCAAATTTTTCTTTTTCAAAAAGTTGTGACAGATTTTTATCACAAATATCTGCCTTAATAAAATTTGCTTTTGGGTTTATGTTTTTTTCAAACCCGGTTGAAAGGTTATCAATTATAAAAACTTCGTGACCTTCATTTATAAAAGCGTCGGAGATTTGAGAAGCGATGAAGCCAGCTCCCCCTGTAACAAGTATTTTCATAGAGTTGCTTCTTATTATTTGTATAAGTTTAAGTCGTAAATATATTCCTTTACTTTTTTAGGGACAAGAAAATCGATCATTAGATCGTCTTTTACTCTTTTTCTTATTTGCGTTGCATTTATTTCAATTGACGGTGTATCGACTAAAATTGCTGTATCAAAGTATTTGTTCTTTTTCTTTGGTATTATATCAATTTTTCTCCTCATTACAACCAGTTTAGCAAGTTCCAAAATCTCATCAGGATTTTCCCAGGTGTCGAATTTTACAAGGTTGTCAAATCCAATAATGAGCTCTAATTTATTATCTGAATCTTTTAATTTTCTAAGTGTATCTATTGTGTAGGAGATTCCACCTTTTTTCAGTTCGTAATCATTTACTTCAAATCCTTTAAGATCAGAAATTGCAAGCTCAATCATTTTTAATCTGTGGTGTGAGTCCAGATTAATTGCATCTGTTTTGTGAGGTGATATATAGCAGGGGACTAAAATGATTTTATCAAGATTTCTTATTTCTTTAACAGCCTGGGCGGTAATTAAATGCCCATAATGTATTGGGTCGAAAGTTCCGCCCATTATTCCAACAGCACTCATCTTAAAAGATCCTTATACTCAATAAAAAGATGTGTGAATTTTTCGTGCATTTCTTGACTGCAATATTTCAGGCTTTCTTTTTTTGAAAGTTCGGAATAAAGTGTCTTAAAATCCCGGGCGGTTTTTATTGTAAGGGAGTCATTCAATACATAAAGAAAATTATCATATTTGTTAACCTTCCGGAGAAGATTTTCATATATCATATCATCCCAATGAATATCCTGAAGCAATTCCAGGTTAAGATTATTTAGTCCAACGAATGAAACACTGTCATTCATGCTTTTTCCTATAGCAACCGCATCAGAGTCGATTGAAATAAGATCAAGTACACGCGTTAGTTCATCTCCGGAATTACCGATAGAATCGGCATATATTACCAGATTATTATCGTATTCCGGGAAATATTTATCAAAAAGAACTTTTACAGAAGCGGGCGAATTTGATGTATCAGTAAAAACGATGTTTTCTTTTGTATCCCGAAATTCTTCTGGAAGAAACTCAGCATCTTTTTTATCAAAACTGTAAATCACTGAACATTGTTCTGTGATTTTGTCAAAATTTTCTTTATGGTTTAAAACCAGCGATGAATATAATTGAAATGAATGTTCAGCATCCAGTTCCCCAAAAACCGGTATAAATTCTTTATTAAAAACCGGGTGAAATGTTTGTAAATAAATGCAACAATCAGGTTTTAGCATAATTTATTTAATATTATTTTTATCTGATAACAGGTTTAAAATAAAGTTTCTGTAATATTCAATTTCATTTTCATAAAAAGTTTTACTACGTCCCTTGGAATTTTTCCATTCCACTTTCCTGAAAGCAAGAGTTGTTGCTGCGCTAACATATAATTTCCGGATACTTTCGTCAATCCATCCGTGCCTGTTTCTTGAAGTAGAATTCAAAATTAAAAGATGTTTCATTGGTATTAGTCCACTTTCAGCTTCAGGTAACAATTCATCATATATAATTTTACTTTCACCTTTTACTGAAATGGAATAGACAATAATAAAAATAATTACAGTAAAGATCATAAAAAGAAAACCTAACATTGCAGTAGATTCAAAACTTACACTGAAATTCCAGGCAAAATGAATAAACATAGCTGTAATTAATCCTGAAAAAATCAAAAATGTCTTTGTTGTATTATCTTTAAATTTTGCATATCCAAGAAAAGCTCCGAAAGTTGCTGTAGAAACACAATGCATCACAGCAGAAAATAGAGTTCTGATAATTACAATAGTCACCCATTCCTGCAGGGAATTACCATATGCTATAAAATAAAGAAAATTTTCAGTCATTCCGAAGCCCAGACCGATTGCTCCACCGTAAACAATGCCATCGGTCATGTTGTCAAATTTAATATTTCTAACTGTGATAAAAAGAAAAATCCCTTTTGTTATTTCTTCAACAAATGGAGCAATCAGAATTGTTTCGGTTTTATCAAGCGAATCTTTTGATTGGATGAAAAAGGAAAAAAATCCTGCTAAAACTCCGCTTGCAATTAAAGCAAGAATAATAGCACCAAGCGCACCCCAAAAATAATTTCTTAATAATAATCCAAATGGCTCACGATCATATCTATCGAATCGCCAGATTATTGTCAGGTAAGTCAACATCGGAATTATAGCAGCCAGTGCCGATGCTAATATCAGCATAATCCATCACCAATTTTTTGATAAAAATATATTATCATTTCTCTCTAAACCAATTGGCCAGTTCTTTTAGCGAAGGTCTTTTACCGTAAGATAAAATTCCGATTCTAAATATTTTTGCAGTTAGATAGATTGTGATTAAAATTGAAATTATTAAAATCCCAAGTGTTGTAATTATTTCATAAAATGGGACAGGTGATACATTTAATCTTAGCAGCATGATGGAAGGTGTTGTTAATGGGAAATAAGACAGAGCATGAATTATAGTTGAATTAGGATTCTGGATTGCGGTAACTGCAAAGACAATCGGCAGGATTAGAATCATACTGATGTAGCCAGTTAATTGTTGGGCTTCCTGTTCTGTAGTTACAATTGAACCGAATCCAACAAAAAGAGCGGTATAAAAAATAAAACCCGCTAAAAAGTAAAGCAGCATTAATGGCAAATGTTCAAACACTGTAACCGGCACAGTTGCCGAACCAACAAGGGCAACGCCTATTAAACTCCAGATCGCCATCTGGAATAATCCTAGTGCGCTTAATCCCAATATCTTTCCTGTGAGCAATTGTTGCGGCGTACAACTGGAAACGAGAATTTCAATCAGGCGGTTTGATTTCTCTTCCAGCAAACTTCGTATTAACATTCCGCCGGAGGAAAGTATCATCATCATTAAAAGAATAATAAATACAAATGATGAAAAGAAAACAATAAGAAAATCAGATTCAGATTCCTTGCCTTCTTTACTAATTTTTATTGGCGTAATATCAATATTTGATTCTATATAACTCATCAGAGATGTGTCTATTCCGGCAGATTGTAATTCAAGTCCTATTCTTATTTTATTAAAAGTTTGTTCAAAAAATCTGATGTCTCTGAAATTTACTGTGTTTTTGCTTCTTAGCTGTAGTGAGACAGAATCAGTAAGAGCATTCTGGATAAACAAACAACTGTTTAATTTATTATTAAACATCTCCTTGTCTGCCTTGCTGAGTAATTCTTTATTGGTCTTGCCAGGGTCATTCAAATTAATAAGCACATAACGGGGAAGGTTGTTTTCCAGTTTGGCTGCAGCAGTTCGTTCTTTAATGAGCGGGAAATAAGTATTAGTAGCCTCAATAATTCCGATGACTTTTGTTGATGTTTCTTCCTGCGTGCTTAGCAGGGTGGGTAAGACTGTAAAAGCAATTATTATAATTGGAGTAATAATCATCGAAATGACAAATGCTTTTGTCTTTATCTTTTCTAAAAATTCCCACTTTGCTACTGCAAATGTTTTATTCATTGATTATTACTTTTGTTAATCAGGTCAATAAAAATTTTATTTAGTGTTGGCTCAATTCCTGAGAAATGACTAACTGAAAGTTTTTGTGAAATCTTTGTTAAAAAATCAGCTGGCTTTACATCTTCCTTCAAATGGACTTCTGCATAAGTACCATATAAATCAGAAGAAACAACTTCCTGCATCGAGCTTATAAAGGAAGGATCACCTTCAAATTCTATTTTTACATTATTTACACCAAAATTCTTTTTTATTGATGCCAAGTTTCCTTTGCGAACCTCTTTCCCTTTATTCAGTAATAAAATTTCCGAGCATAATTTTTCAGCGGTCTCCATCTGGTGTGTTGAAAGCATTATCAATTTCCCTGAACTTACAAAAGTTAGAATCGCTTCTTTTATAATCTGTTGATTGATTGGATCAAACCCGGAAAAAGGTTCATCCAGAATTAGTAATTTAGGATCATGCAAAACGGAAATAATAAATTGAATTTTTTGCTGGTTTCCTTTCGATAACTCTTCAATCTTTTTGTCTCTGTAATTTTCAATATCTAACTTTTTTAGCCAGAAAGTCAGAGCATCAACAGCAGACTGTTTATTTATATTTTTAATTGCTGCAAAATACAATACAACATCAATAACTTTGCTCTTTTTATATAAACCACGATCTTCGGGGAGGTACCCTATTAAATTAAAAAAATCGTTTGTAATTGGTTTACCTTCAAAAGTGATTGTTCCGCTGGTTGGTTTTATTATATTCAATACGGTTCTGATTGTTGTAGTTTTTCCGGCCCCGTTTGGCCCGAGCAACCCGAAAATTTTGCCCGGACTTACGGAAAATGAAATGTTATCAACTGCAGTGATATTCTTATATTCTTTTACCAGATTCTCTACAAAAAGCATATAATTTTGAGTTTTTTTTCAAACAATAAATAGCTAAAATACTAATATCTAAATGTAAGGTTAAATTAAGAAAAATTATAATTTTAATTGATATAAGGCTTTTGTTAGAATTAGCCTTTAATTTGTTAAAAAGGATAAAATTGAAGCGGAATTGCTAAAATGATACGGTTATTGGGATATTTCAAAATTTGATTATAAAGGGAACTATATCTATATTTAAGCTTGTTTTAGCTTAAAATATTGAGAATTTGCAATGATTATTAAGATTGCTAATCTTAGTGACGGTGAACACGGATTTAGCTTTGATGAAGATGTTAAAAATATTGGAATTGACGAACCTTTTTTCGGTAATTGCAAGGTTGATGTAAAACTTGGCAAATCAAATAGTCAGATAGTCCTAAATGCAGCATTAATTCTTTCTGCTCTTTATCAATGCGACAGATGTGGAAAAGAATTTGAAACTGAAGTTAAAACAAATTACCAGATGGTGTATTTGTTTGGTGATCAAACGGAAGATAATGATGACATAAATCTTACTTACATTCCGCCTGAAGCTGATAAAATAAAATTAGACGATGATGTAAGAGATTTTGCATTGCTTTCTATACCAATGAAAAAATTATGTAATGATGATTGTAAAGGTCTTTGCCTAAAGTGCGGGAAAGATCTTAACGAAGGATCGTGTGAATGTAAGACGGAAGATGTTGATCCGAGGTGGAAACCTTTAATAGAATTGAAAAACAAATTAAATTAATAATTATAAGAGAATAATAAAATGGCACATCCTAAACGGAAAATATCAAAATCGAGACGTGATAAACGTAGAACACACTATAAATCAACTGCTCCTGCGCTGGGTTCATGCTCAAATTGCGGTGAAATGAAATTGACACACCGTGCCTGCCCTGCCTGCGGTTACTATAATGAACGTTCAGTGTTTTTGCCTAAAAGCTAAGTCAAATATTAAATCCTTTTGAATGAATAATTCTGATTCTAAAACATCCAGGTGCAGAATAATTGTGGATGCAATGGGGGGCGATTTCGCCCCTTTGAATTCTGTATTAGGTGCAATTGAAGCATTCAACCAGAAAAAGGATTTTGACCTTTATCTCGTTGGCAAATCTGATGAGATTATTAAGGTACTGAACGAAAACAATCTCTCCTTTGATCACAATTTTATAATTAATGCTGACGAAGTAATTGAAATGAGTGATTCACCCACCTCAGCACTCAAGAAAAAGAAAGATTCCTCAATGGTGGTTGGCGCAAACCGGGTAAAAGAAAAAAATGCAGATGCGTTTGTTAGTGCCGGAAATACCGGTGCAATGATGGCAGCATCTACTTTAATTATTGGCAGAATCCCGGGTGTTGGTAGACCAACAATTGGAGCTGAATTGCCAAGCCTGAAAGGAGTTTGTTATTTATATGATGTCGGAGCAGGAAAAGATTCTAAACCAAGCCACTTATTTGAATATGCTATAATGGCGACAATATATGCCCGGGAAATGGGAGGAGTCAAAAATCCTTCAATTGGTGTACTTAGCATGGGCGAAGAAGAAGGAAAAGGTAACGAGGTTAGCGAAGCAGCTGCAAAACTAATTCAGCAATCTAATCTAAATTTTGTTGGTAATGTTGAAGGCAGAGATATACTTAATGGCAAGGTTGATATTGTTATATGTGACGGATTTGTAGGAAATATTCTGTTAAAATTTGGTGAATCCGTACCTTTGTTATTAAAGCATCTTTTATCAAAAACTGCAGAAGCCAGTTTCTTTGATAAAATAAAAATAGGACTTTCAAAAGGTTCGTTAAAAAAATCATTGAAATCTCTGGACTACCAGGAACACGGTGGAGTTCCCTTGCTTGGTGTTAATGGAATTAGTATTATTGGCCACGGGTCCAGTACCCCGAAAGCCATTAAAAACATGGTGTTAAAAGCAAACGAGATGCACCATAAAAATCTCTTGCAAAAGATTGAAACATCTATAAAAAAATATTCAAACATTAATTGACTCTGGACAGATATGAATAACGATAAAAAGTTTAATGCGGTAATTAGCGGTGTGGGGATGTATGTACCTGATAAGGTTCTCGATAATGCTTACTTTGAAAAGATAGTTGATACAAATGATGAATGGATCAGGACAAGAACAGGAATTAGTGAAAGAAGACTTCTGGAAAATGGCGCAACCAGCGATCTCGCAACAGGGGCGGCACTTGATTTATTAAAATCAAAAAACATGACTGCGGATGAAATTGATGTAATAATTGTTGCAACAGTTACACCCGATATGTTTTTCCCGGCTACCGCTTGCCTTGTGCAGGACAACATAGGTGCAAAAAATGCCTGGGGATTTGATCTCTCTGCGGCCTGTTCAGGATTTTTATTTGCATATCAGACAGGCTGTTCACTGATTGAAAGTGGAAGCTATAAAAAAGTTATGGTTATCGGTGCGGATAAAATGAGTTCAATCGTGGATTATACTGATAGAAATAATTGTATACTTTTCGGAGATGCTGCCTCTGCAATTTTACTTGAACCAAGTGAAGATAAAAATTACGGATTAATGGATTCCTTATTAAGAATAGACGGATCTGGTAAAGAAGCTCTTCATATGAAGGGCGGTGGAAGTCTTAACCCTCCTACCCACGATACTGTTGACAACAAAATGCACTATCTCTTCCAAGATGGAAAGG
Source organism: uncultured Bacteroidota bacterium (assembly GCA_963783855.1). Lineage (GTDB taxonomy): Bacteria > Bacteroidota > Ignavibacteria > Ignavibacteriales > Ignavibacteriaceae > JAKAGZ01. The sequence continues at coordinate 581,562 of CAWAPE010000005.1, read as the reverse complement.
CAGTCTTTAAAGTTGCAGTAAAGGGAATGGCTGATATATCTTATGAAATTATGCAAAGAAATAATCTGAAATCCGATGATATTGCTTACCTGGTTCCTCATCAGGCTAATTTAAGAATTATTGACGCGACGGCTGAGCGAATGGGTCTGAGCAAGGATAAGGTTATGATTAATATCAACAAATACGGCAATACAACGGCAGCAACTATTCCACTCTGTTTGACTGAATATTATAGGGATGGAAAATTAAAAAAAGGTGATAAAGTTATCCTTTCTGCTTTTGGTGCCGGGTTTACCTGGGGTGCCAGCTACGTTGTGTGGGCAATTTAATTCTTAAAAAATAAAAAATTAAAATGAGCAAGAAAGCATTTTTATTCCCTGGACAAGGTTCTCAATACGTCGGGATGGCAAAAGATATTTACGACAATTCTGTTGAAGCCAAAGAAATGATAAAAACGGCAGACGAAGCGCTCGGTATAAATTTGTCATATATTCTTTTCAATGGCCCTGAAGATCAACTAAAGCAAACTGAGTTTACACAACCGGCAATTTTTTTGCACAGTGTTATTCTGGCGAGTATAATTAGGACATTAGACATTGAAGGTGCAGCAGGACATTCACTCGGTGAGTATTCAGCAATTGTAGCAGCAGGTTCAATCCAATTTTATGATGCAGTTAAACTGGTCAGAGAAAGAGGAAAAGCAATGCAGCAGGCGGGGATTGATAATCCCGGTACAATGGCTGCTGTAATTGGACTTGATGCAGAAATAGTTGACGAATGCCTTGCTGAAGCTTCTTCTTCAGGGATAGTTCAGTCTGCAAATTTCAATTCGCCGGGACAAATTGTAATATCCGGTTCAGTTGATGGTGTAAAAAAGGGAATGGAAATTTGCAAAGCTAAAGGTGCTAAACTTGTTAAAGAATTAGTTGTCAGCGGTGCATTTCATTCTCCGTTGATGCAATCAGCAAAAGATAAATTAAAAACTGCTTTGGAAAATACACCGGTTTATGATGCAAGATTTCCGGTCTATGCAAATGTAAGCGCCAAACCAGTTACAAATAAAGATGAAATTCAAAACCTGCTGATTGAGCAGGTAACTTCTCCGGTAAGATGGGAAGAAACTCTTAAAAATATGATTGCTGATGGTTTTGATGAATTTTACGAAGTCGGCCCGGGGAAAGTATTACAGGGATTGGTAAAAAGATCAAACCCTGGTGTAAAAGTTTTTGGAATTGATAAATTTACAGACGTGGAGCAGTTTTTATAATGGCACAAAAGTTCACAAAAGAAATAAATGGAATCAAAATCGATCCTTTAATTTTCACCTTTAAATTCAGTTGTAAATGTGGTGGTGAATGCTGTCATTATGGTGTTTATACAGATAAGAAAGAAAGTGAATTAATTCTCAGGTTAAAGGATAAACTATTTCCGTTGATGGATGAAACTCAGTCAAAAGACACCAGCACATGGTTCGAGGAACCTGAAGAAGATGAAGACTTTGATTCTGGTATTGCGGTTGGTACGGAAGTAATTAACGGGAAATGCAATTTCCTGGATAAAAACGGACTGTGTGTGCTTCAAAAACTGGCAATGAATGAAGGTGCATACAAGTGGAAATATAAGCCGCTTTATTGTATATTATTTCCACTTGTTATTTACGAAGGGGCACTTACTATTGATGACGAGCACATAGACAGGTTAAAGACATGCAATAAAAATCCTATGGCTGAAACTTCGATCTACGAAGCCTGCAAAGAAGAACTTATTCATTTTTTTGGTGAAAGGGCCTTTGCAGAACTTGATGAATACAGTAAGGAATTTTTAGACTCTAAGGATTCAAAAGACGTAGCATGAAAAAACTACAGAATAAAAAAGCGATAGTTACTGGCGGTACAAGAGGTATCGGGAAAGCAATTGTCTTAGAGTTTGCTGCTCAGGGATGTGATGTAGTTTTTACATATAATAACTCTGTAGATGCCGCAAAAGAGATCGAGGCTAAATCTGCTGATTTTGGAGTAAAATTGATAGGTTTTCAGGCAGATGCTTCAATTTTTTCAGAGGCAGAAAAAACAATTAAATTTACTTTGGATAATTTGGGCGGTTTAGATATCTTAGTGAACAATGCAGGGATAGCTAGGGATAATCTGCTTCTGAGAATGAAAGAAGAAGATTTTGATTCAGTTATTCAGGCAAATTTAAAAAGTGTTTTTAATTATTGTAAGTTCGCAGTAAAACCAATGATGGGACAAAGGAAAGGAAAAATAATTAATATTTCCTCTGTTGTAGCTATTATTGGAAATCCCGGCCAGTCAAATTATGTTGCTTCAAAAGCCGGGGTAATAGGATTTACAAAATCGCTTGCCAGGGAAATGGCTTCAAGAAACATAACTGTTAATGCAATTGCACCCGGATATGTTTCTACTGATATGACGGAAAAATTAAACGATAAGCAAAAGGAAGCTGTTATTTCACAGGTTCCTTTAAACAGAATTGCAAAACCCGAAGATATTGCAAAAGCCTCTGTTTTTCTGGCGTCTGAAGATTCAGATTACATTACAGGACAGGTGCTTGCTGTTGATGGCGGATTAACTATGTAATTAAGGCAAATAAATTTTTATTTGAACCGAATAAACAAAAACAAAATAATAACTATAGGAGAAAACAAATGGATGTTGAAGCTAAAGTAAAAGAGATTATCATGGACAAATTAGGTGTTGAAGAATCTCAGATTACACCCGAAGCTTCTTTTACCAATGATTTAGGTGCTGATTCACTTGATATCGTTGAACTTGTCATGGGATTTGAAAGTGCGTTTTCTGTTTCAATTCCTGATGAAGATGCTGAAAAAATCGGTACCGTTGGCGATGCAATGAGCTACCTTAAAGAAAAATTAGGTAATAAATAAATTATACGGGCCGGGGAGAATATTCTCTCCGGCATTTTTTATAGCCTGCGTTTATAAAGAATTTAATTTATTAGAAATTTCCTCTTTGCGAATGCGCTTCTCCTTCCTAATCATTAAATTTAAACAGTTATAAAAGATATTTATGGCGAAAGAAGATTAACGTTATCGGAGCAGTTTTGACTGGCTTATTCACCAGAATATTACACACCTTTAGAAAAGATAATATCGAAAGAGATATTGTTGATCCCTTTTCATTTTTAAGTCCTGAAAAATTTAGAAAGATTGAAAAACTCATCGGCTACAAAATCAAAAATCATAGGTATTTTGTAAGAGCATTGTTACATCGTTCATACCTTGAGCAAAATAGTGACCTTGATACCTCAAATGAAAGACTCGAATTTCTTGGGGACGCAGTCTTAAGCATTACGGTAGCTGAATATCTCTTTAAAAAATTCCCTGAAGAAGATGAAGGTTTTCTTACCAAGGCAAGAGCTAAATTTGTCAATAAATTAGCACTTGCTGATGCAGCAGATTCAATTTCTCTTTCAGAATTTCTTCTTGTCGGTAAAAACCTTTCTTCCACATTTACTCAAAATTCAAAAACTATTCAGGCAGATGCTTTTGAAGCAATAATTGGTGCAATTTATCTGGATAATGGTCTTGATGCCGCTAAGTTTTTTATAAAAAGGGTTATAATTGATCCTTTTGCTAAAGCCGGGATTTATTTGATTGATGAAAACTTTAAAAGTCAGCTTCTTGAATATGCACAATCGAGAAAGATGGATACACCATCTTATTATGTCGTAAAGGAAGAAGGCCCACATCACAATAAAATATTCACAATTGAAGTACATATTGATGGACAGAATTATGGGGTGGGAAAGGGGAAAAGTAAGAAAATTGCCGAACAAAATGCTGCCGAAGTAGCCTTTAAAAAGCTTCAGGAGGAATACGGGGAACCCGGTCAGTAATTTCTACCTGAATATTTATTTAAAGCGCATAACCAGTTTTATCCAATAATTGTTTAAATTTCTTAAATAAAAATTAAATAATTAATAATAATATTGAATCTGCTAAAATAAGAGAGAAATGATTTTATGAAATTTTTCGAACATCCTGATAAGTTTCAAAACAGGCATATTGGTCCTGATTCTGATGAAATAACTGAAATGCTGGAAGTAATAGGTGTTGAATCTTTAGATACTTTGATTGATGAGACGGTTCCGCCTCATATCAGACTAAAAGGTAATTTGAATCTGGATGAACCAGTGACAGAATCAAGTTACATTCAGAATCTAAAAAAAATCGCACAAAAAAATAAAGTATTTAAATCATATATAGGAATGGGGTATTATCCCACCAAAACTCCTTCTGTAATTCAGAGGAACATTCTTGAGAATCCCGGCTGGTATACTCAATATACACCATACCAGGCTGAAATTGCCCAGGGAAGGCTGGAGGCTCTTCTAAATTTCCAAACAGCAGTAATTGATTTAACAGGAATGCCCATTGCAAATGCCTCACTTCTTGATGAAGGTACGGCTGCAGCAGAAGCAATGTCGTTATTTCATTCTCTCAGAAAAAATAAGGAAGCGAATGTGTTCTTTGTATCTGAAGATACATTCCCTCAGACTATTGATGTATTAAAAACAAGAGCAATTCCACAAGGTATAGAATTAAAGATTGGTGATCACAGGAATATTGAACTGACTGATGATATTTTTGGTATGCTTGTTCAATATCCTTCGGGCAAAGGCGAAATTTACGATTACAAAGATCTTTTTAATGCAGCGAGTCAAAAAAATATTTATAAAGTTGTTGCTGCAGATTTACTGAGCCTTTCACTTCTTACTCCACCGGGAAAATTTGGTGCTGACGTTGTTGTTGGAACAACACAAAGATTCGGTGTCCCGATGGGATATGGCGGGCCACACGCAGCATATTTTGCTACAAGAGAGGATTTTAAAAGATATATCCCGGGAAGAATAATTGGTGTCTCAGTTGATTCTAATGGCAATAATGCATTTAGAATGGCTCTGCAAACAAGAGAACAGCATATCAGACGGGAAAAAGCTACAAGTAATATTTGCACAGCGCAGGTATTGCTGGCAGTTATTGCAGGGATGTATGTAGTTTATCATGGTAAGGATGGGATTAAAAAAATTGCTGAAAGAATAAATAAACTTACCAGTGTTCTTAATGACGGCCTTAAAGATTTAGGGCTTAAACAATCCAATGAAAATTTCTTTGATACTCTGAATGTTGAATTTCCAAATAATACAGCTGATCAATTAACAAAATTGAGAGAAAGAGCAGTTAAAAAAGAAATGAATTTCAGATATTTCGAAGACAATTCAATAGGAATTTCTCTTTCTGAAATTACTGAGTACGAAGATGTGCTTGAAATACTTTCTGTCTTTGCGGAATGTATTAAGACTAAGATTGATGAAGCTGCAATTCATAAAATTGCTGAAAATGTTGAAGTATCGTTTCCGGCTCACTTAACAAGAACAACTGACTTTTTACAGCATAAAGTATTTAATACTTATCATTCAGAAACTGAAATGCTGCGTTATATGAAAAGTCTTGAAAACAAAGATCTTTCGTTAGTTCATTCAATGATACCGCTTGGTTCCTGTACAATGAAATTAAATGCAACGACTGAAATGCTTGGTATCACCTGGCCTGAATTTGCTAATATTCATCCTTTTGTTCCGCAAGATCAGGCTATAGGCTACAAGGAACTTTTTAATGAGCTTGAAAAAGATCTTTGTGAAATTACAGGATTCTCTGCTGTTTCTCTGCAGCCGAATTCCGGAGCACAGGGTGAGTTTACAGGTTTACTTGTTATTCGCCAGTATCATATTAGTCGTGGTGATGACCATCGTAATGTAGTTCTTATTCCATCTTCCGCTCATGGAACTAATCCTGCAAGTGCAGTTTTAGCAGGAATGAAAGTAGTTGTTGTTGCTTGTGATTCAAATGGAAATATTGATGTTTCTGATCTGAAACAAAAGGCAGAAGCAAATAAAGATAATCTTTCCGCTTTGATGGTTACGTATCCTTCAACACACGGAGTGTTTGAAGAAAAGATACAGGAAATTTGTCAGATTATTCACAACAATGGCGGGCAGGTTTATATGGATGGCGCAAATATGAATGCGCAGGTTGGTCTTACAAGTCCTGCAATAATTGGAGCTGATGTTTGTCATTTGAACCTGCATAAAACGTTCTGCATTCCTCACGGAGGAGGTGGACCCGGAGTTGGACCTATAGGTGTTGCAAAACATCTGGTAGAATTTCTCCCTGAAAATCCGGTTATAAAAATTGGACATAAAAATGGAATCCACGCAGTTTCTTCGGCGCCCTGGGGAAGTGCTGATATACTTGTAATATCTCACTCTTATATTAAAATGATGGGGAGTAAAGGACTTACCGATGCGACCAGGGTTGCTATTTTGAATGCGAATTATATTAAAGCAAAACTTGAAAAAGAATATAGTGTTCTGTACAAGGGTTCAAAAAACAGGGTAGCTCACGAATTGATTTTTGATATGAGACCATATAAAGCAATTAATATTGAAGTAGAAGATATTGCAAAAAGACTTATGGATTATGGCTATCACGCACCTACAGTTTCTTTCCCGGTTGCAGGAACCTTAATGGTTGAACCAACCGAAAGTGAATCCAGAATTGAACTAGACAGGTTTTGTGATGCTTTATTATCTATTAGAGAAGAAATAAGGGAGATTGAAGAAAACAAGGCTGATATTAAAGATAATGTGTTAAAAAATTCACCTCACACATTAGTTTCTGTTTTATCTGGTGAATGGAATCATTCATACAGTCGTGAGAAAGCAGTTTTCCCGGTTGAATGGACAAAAAAATCAAAATTTTGGCCAACAGTGGGGAGAGTTAATAATGCTTATGGTGATAGAAATCTTGTTTGTAGTTGTAATCCTATTACCGATTATATTGAAGAACCAATTTCATAATTATTTTACAGAGGTTCACAAAATATTGCGAACCTCTTTTTAATTAATTTCACTCCTTTAACAATTTACCGGAATTGATGACAAAATTATTATTTGTTTTAACAATATTTATCTTATCCTATTTACCCCAAAGTTATGCGCAGAGTACACCGTCGGATAGCTCGTCTATAAGGGTAGATTCAATAAAAATTTCCGGTAATAAAATAACTGATGAATATGTAATTTTGAGAGAGTTGACTTTTCAGGAAGGGGACACTGTAAACTCTAAAATTCTTTCTTATAATAAAGAAAGGATTTACAGCCTTGGTATTTTTTCAAATGTAAAGGTCTCGCCAGAATTACTTGATGGGAAAAATATTATAAATATTTTAGTTAGTGAGAGCTGGTACATCTATCCTATTCCATTCGCACAATTAAAGGATAATGACTGGAAAAAGATATCATATGGGATAGATTTTTATGTACAAAATTTCCAGGGTATGAATGATAGAATCCGTTTGCACGCCGCATTCGGCTATGATCCTAATTATCTAATATCTTATTCAAATCCATATTTTATTAAGAATGAAGACATTTTTCTTGGGGCCAACCTATCTTACATTAAAGCAAGAAACAAAAGTGATATAGCAAAATCACTGTATGGAGGTGATTTCGATCAGAAAATCTCTGGAGGGGATATTAGTATTGGTAAAAGAATAGGGCTATATCAAAAAGTATTTGTAAATCTTGGATATAAAATTATTGATTCGCCCCAATATATTTATGGTGTCTCTGCATCTGGTGAAAGAATAGACCATCTTGTATCAACTGGTATTGGTTATAGCTATGATACAAGAGATTTGACACAATTTCCGCGCGAAGGATTACTTCTTGCAATCTACGTTTACATTTAACGGGCTTGGTATAAATAATATCAATTATAAAGTTTTTGGATTTGATATTCGCAAATATTATAAAATTACAGATGATCTCAGCATTAAGGCAAGATTTGAATCGCGGTTTACCTTCGGTGATCTTGTACCATATTATGATTATTCTTTTTTAGGATTTAATGAAAGAGTGAGGGGATATTTTTATAAAGAAAGGGAAGGGAACAACAGATATTTAATTTCAACGGAGATTAATTATCCGGTAGTTAAGGATTTTATACTCAATCTTGATTTCCTCCCGTTACTGCCGAAAGAATTATTATCATACCGTGTGGCAGTTTATGCTGAATTATTTGCAGATGCCGGGACTACTCAAATGAAAAACGGACCATTAACTTTGAGAAGTGTTGATTCCGGTTATGGAGCAGGCCTGACCTTTCTTTTCCTCCCTTATTCTTCCTTTAGGATAGAATACGCAATAAATGATTTCGGTAAAAAACAATGGATACTGGGAATTGGAACATCTTTCTAATATCGAACTATATTTTGCCAAACCTGAGTATTTTAAGGAAAATTTCGTCGTAATCGAAGGTGATGATTTTCATCATATTATGCGGGTTATGAGACATTCAGCAGGCGATGAAATTTACGTTACAAACGGAGTCGGCAAGATTTTCCGTTGTGAAATTTCTTCCCTAAATAAAAATGAAGTTACAGCTATTGTTAAGGAAGAATATTCCTATAAAAATAAATATGGAAAATTTACTTTTTGTTTACCAAAACTTAAGAGCAGTGACAGGTTTGAGTTTGCGCTTGAAAAAACAATTGAACTCGGGATTTCAAATTTTATAGTTTTCAATTCAACACGGACTGTTTCAAAAGGCACAAAGATGCAAAGGTGGAACAAAATTGCAGTAGCTGCTATGAAACAATCGTTGCAAAGTTATTTACCCGTTATAAGTGAAGTTGATTCATTAAAAGAATTATCAGAATTGGATGGAGAAATTGTTGTCTTTGAGCAAAACTCAAAGAAGCATCTATCTGAGTTAAGTATTGATCCGGCTAAAAATTATTATTTTGTGTTTGGGCCTGAAGGGGGACTGGATAAACTGGAATTAGATTTATTTGCCGGAAGAGAAATAATCAATCTTGCAGAGAATCGTTTAAGGGCTGAGACTGCTGTTATAAAAGCTGCTGCTATACTTTCCACTTTAATCTAAAACATTAAAAGTTCAATTTTATAAAAATAAAAAGCCCGGCCTTTTCAGACCGGGCTTTTCCATTTAACCTGAATTAAATCAGATTAGAAAGTATACCTTACACCAAACTGCATCTGCCATCTCGATGAGAAGTTGCTTGCAGTAAATGGAGTGTTATTTGATGGTGCAGTGAAACTATAAACATTTCTTCCAGTTGTTGTTGTCCCAACTTTGCTTACTATTCGGTAAGTACTGAAGACACTGCTGTTCCATCCCCAGTCGCTGTTTATTAGGTTCATTAAATTAAGAACGTCCCAATTAATTATTAACCTGTGTCCGGTTATAATCGGTATTTCCTGTGAAATATGCAGATCTACATAATTGACCCAGGGGTTTGTAGTCTGCATTTCTTTCAGCAATCTGTCCTCGATGTGAACTCAGGTAGTCATTATTGTTAATGAAGCTGTTGAAGTTCTGCATACATTGTTGCATCAGGTAGTGTAAACACCACCTGATATGTTACCTAATTCAGAATATCACTGTTGTCTTTTGGTATGTAGAATAAATCATTCTGGTCAAAACCATCATTATTTACGTCACCATAATAAGTAAATGAATAAGGTGCACCGTTTTCACCATTGTAAAACAATGATATTGTAGTTGGTGCATTCTTGAAGAATTCGCCTGTATATGCAACTGATGCAAAAATACGATTCTTAATTTCATACTGTGACGTTGTTAGTTCCGGATTGTTCGGATTACCTGAGATCGGGATTATATCTCATTTGTGATCTTGCCTGTGATGAGTTAACACTGTTCAGATCTTTTGCTCTGCCCATTGTGTAACCTGCGTTGACTGAGAATCCTCTCTGGGCATTTTTTTGAATCTGGAAAGTAAGGTTATATGAGTAACCTTTATTTGTATTTGTCAACCACATTACATCATAGAAATTTCCGCCTTTGCTGTCCGTACCACCAAAAATTGGTCTGCCGTCTTCAGGTGATACACCAACCTGCGGTTTGATGTTTAATTTTTTGTAAACAAAATCGTTTACAGCTTTTGAATACTGGAATTCAACTGTTCCGATGAATCCCTGTGGTAGCTGATGATCAACGCCGATGTCAAATCTTGCGATCTGTGGCATTTGAGTATCAGGGTTGCTTAAGTCAATTTCAGCTGTTTTTGATCCGGCAAATGTGCCCGGATCACCAAAGCCTGGCTGACTATTAGCATCTGGAGAGAATTGAAGTGCAGTACCATTTCCTCTAACTTCAGCCTGTGTATTACCTGTGTTTCCGTACTGATTTGAAATCCAGACATAAGCCGGTCTTCCTGTGAAGATACCAACGCCGCCTCTTACCTGTGTTGTTTTATCGCCGTTAACGTCCCAGTTGAATCCAAGGCGTGGTGCCCATAGCAAGTTTCCGCTTGGAGCCGATGCGGTGGATATTCCAGGGAAGTTAGCGCTTACTAAAGGATTATCCAGTGGTTTGTCCGGGAAAACAGGAATATCAAGTCTTACACCCATTGATAATCTAAAATTGGGCATAACCTGCCATTCATCCTGTACATAAAATCCGAATTGATTTACTTTAAATTCTGCTGAACCATCCCCAACCAAAGGAACGACTCTGGAATAATAGCCAGTATTTCCTTGTCTTAAATCATCAACACTGTAATATTCCCAGAAACCTGCAAAGTTTCTTAAGAATAAATTTTTAAAAGAAAAGAATTCATTATGAGTACCTACTGTAAAGGTATGGTCACCTGCGTAATAGGTTAAGTTGTCAGTTATTTCAAAAATATCCTGATCAAGTGCGTTTGCTGATGAGTATTGTTCAGTACCGGCATAATAACGCATTGAACCTTGATCAACCTGAATTGCAGGCAATAAAGTTCCTTCCGGTCCTCTTTTGTCCCTGATAGTTGTGTAACCAGCAATAAATTCGTTTGCTATGTTATTTCCGAATGTTGAGTTTAGCTGTGCAACAAAATTATTGGTTTCATTCTGAAACTGATAATTATATGAATCAAAACTAAATCTTTGTGATGAAGATCTGTTACCTAAAACATCTTCTTTAGCATTTACGTAATTATAATGAACATTCAATTTCTGGTTATCAGAAAGGTTAAAATCCATTCTTGCAAATATTTTAGCAGTTGGCTGCTTGGTTGTGTATGTACCGTAACCACCGGTATTGAAACCTCTACTTGCTAAAATGGATTTAATTGCATCAGCGCTATCAGCAACGCCTGCATTGCTTAATGACAGGTTTGGACTAGGGGAGTTACGTCCGGTAATTTCACCATTAACAAAGAAGAAAACTTTATCTTTGGAAATTGGGCCGCCTAAACGGAAACCGTACTGCCATTCTTTAAATTCATCTACAGGTTGATCCATACCTTCGTATTTTTTACCTACGAGGCTCTGGTTTCTTCCATATCCAAAAACAGAACCGTGGTACTGGTTGGTACCACTACGGGTAATAGCGTTGATTCCGCCACCTGTAAAACCACTGAGTCTTACGTCAAATGGAGCGATAACAACCTGGAATTCCTGGATAGCATCAAGTGAAATCGGATTTGTTCCAGCCTGTCCGCCAGGTGTTCCTGATGAACCTAAACCGAATAAATCGTTGTACTGAGTTCCATCAATCTGAATATTGTTATACCTGTTGCTTCTCCCAGCTGCTGATGAATTTAGGCCTGAAAACATTGGGGATAATTTAGCGAAGTTCTGGAAACTTCTGCTGATTGTCGGAACTTCTTCAATCTGTTTTGTAGAAACGTTCTGTGAAGAACCGGTTCTGGATTCACTTATAATTGCGTTTCTGTCAGCTGTAACAGTCACACCCGATAATTCAATAGTGGTTTCAGCCAGTTTAACATCTAATGAAAAACTCTGGCCAAGTGATAATTTATCAATTGTGTGTGTTTGCTTAGTATAACCTACATATGAAATTGTAACTTCATATGGGCCGCCAACTCTTAGCGCATTAAAATTGTATTTACCATCCAGACGGGTGGTAGTACCATATTGTGTACCTGATGGTTTATGTACAGCAATTACTGTAGCACCTGGCAGTGGATTACCGTTCTGGTCGGTAATTGTACCACTTATGCTCGCTGTTGTAGCTGTTTGAGCAAAGCTTAGACTTTGCATAAACAGGAACAATGCGGCCACAAGGAAAATCGAAATCTTGGTAGTTCGTCTTTTCATATAGTTCCCTTTGTGATTATTAGTTGTTGATTATTTATTGGGAATAAAAAATTGTCCCAAACTTTTTGAATTAATTCTTACTGATAATATATTTAGTATATCTTAAATTTTCTTTAAAAGATGGACTTTTTTCGAAGGAAAATGAAGCAACTCTTCTTTCCGAATGTGCATAACAACCATTCAAAGAAGACAAGGAATAAAAGGTATTTACTAATTTTAACATTGTTGCAACTGAATCCCGACCCTTCGTTAAAAATAAGCAAAGTAGCTGTTGATTTGCAGTTCAATTATAAGGAATTAATAAGATATGAAGCAATCATTAATTGAGAATTAACAATTATTTAAAAAGCAAGTGAGGATTAAAAATAAATGAAAAATGTAGGTGCTAAAGTATTATTCCAATCCTCAATGTCATAAATTGCATTAAAATATTATTTCCAAAATTTTGAATACCTGACGCCTTTCCAAATCAGCCTTTTTGTCACTAAAAAATCTCTTCTAATTTTTGGTATTTAGTATGAATATTTTCTATCGATGCTGCCACACTTTTGTTATCAATTGTAGCCCTGTTTGAGTGTAATTCCTTTGTCGCAATTAAAAGTGAGTTGGCAGCCTCTCGAAATTCTTTTTCTTTTTTTGACAATTTTGAAGGGAGAGATGCTTTTGTTATTGCCTCTGAGGTTTGAACCAATCTATTGCTCAAGTTTTTAATTTTTTCAAAGTTATTCTCGGGCAAATAAGTATGATAAATCACATATAAAATTTGATGAAACTTATCGACTTCTTTTAAAACAGGCCTGATTATTCTCACAAGGTTTTCATATTTGGAATGAAGATTTTCAACTGATTTTAGCAATTTATTATTATCATTATTCTTAACCTGTATTGAATATTCATTTACTGCACTCTTAAATGCAGTAATCCCATTTCCCCATTTTTCTTTCTTGTCCCTAAGAATTCCAGGTAATTTTGCACTATAAATTTGATCAGCCAGCTTTGATACTTCTGCAATATGTCCGCGTAATGCTGCAAAATCTTTTTCCGGATAATCCATGTGCCACATTGGGTACATAACGTCGTGAAATTTTTCAAGTTCTATAACCCTGCTTTCAGTTTCGCTGATTTGATTATTCTCCTGTGCGTTTGTACCTGCAAGAAAGCTGAGTACGATGATAATTGTAAATAAGAAATGTCTTTTCATTAGTTTCCCCCTTTTTTCGTATAGCAAAATTACTTAGTCCTGTATTCTATTCCAATAGAAAAAAAACGATTTTATTGCACTTTAAGTTTAAATATAACTACTCTCATTGAGTCCGATTCTGTGGCCCGATTACCCACAGAAAATTTGTTATTAAGGTTTTTGATAATATTCTAACGGATTATTTGTTTAGTTACAAAAGCTTAGTTTCAGGACAATCGCTTTATCGTTATATCTCAACTTCTTTGCTTTTATATACACCTCTCTTTATATTTAATAATTAAATTTTAAAAAAATATTGTTGTAAATGCAGAAAATCACGATTAAAGACCTGTCTGAATACGTTGGCAAAGAAGTTACGCTAAGCGGATGGCTATATAACAAGAGATCGAGCGGTAAAATTAAATTTATAATTTTGCGCGACGGATCAGGTTATCTTCAGTGTGTCTATTTTAAAGGAAATTTATCCGAAGAAGTATTTGAAAATGCCGGGAAATATGGCCAGGAATCCTCAATTACAGTTACTGGAAAGGTAAAAGAAGAAAAACGTGCCCCCGGTGGTTTTGAACTTGATGCAACTGATATTCAATTAATATCAGAAGCAGTTGACTACCCGATAACTCCAAAAGATCACGGTGTGGAATTTTTAATGGATAACCGCCATTTATGGTTGCGTTCATCCAAACAGGTTGCAATTCTCAAAATTCGTCATAGAATCATAAAAGCAATCAGAGACTTTTTTGATGACAGAGGATTTACTTTAATGGATCCTCCGATTCTTACTCCTGCTGCCTGCGAAGGTACATCAACTTTATTTGAAACAGATTATTTTGATCTCGGTAAAGCATATCTTTCTCAATCAGGGCAACTTTACGCTGAAGCAGGTGCAATGGCTCTCGGAAAAGTCTACACATTCGGACCGACTTTTCGTGCTGAAAAATCAAAAACGAGAAGGCATCTCACAGAATTCTGGATGGTTGAACCAGAAGTTGCATTTAATGATTTGAATGACAATATGGATCTTGCTGAAGAATTTCTTGAGTATGTTGTGCAAACTGTTTTGACTGAGATGGAAGAAGAATTAAAAGTTTTGGAAAGGGATACAACATTACTGAAAAATGTAAAGAAACCGCTGCCCAGAATTAGTTATGATGAAGCCGTAGAAATTCTTAAGAAAAACGGAGTTGAATTTGAATACGGAAACGATCTTGGTGCTCCTGATGAAACTATAATTTCAAATCAATTTGATCGGCCGGTTTTGGTGCATAGGTATCCTTCAGAAGTAAAAGCATTCTATATGAAAAGAGATCCTGAAAATGATAAGCTGGCGCTTGCTGTTGATGTACTTGCGCCTGAAGGTTATGGTGAAATTATCGGGGGAAGCCAGCGAGAAGATAATATAGACCTTCTTGTTGAAAGAATTAATGAGCATAAACTCCCAATGGAGGCTTTTCAGTGGTATCTTGATCTTAGAAGATTTGGTTCCGTTCCGCATTCCGGATTTGGTTTGGGATTGGAAAGAACCGTCGGCTGGATTTGTGGTTTGGAACACGTAAGAGAAACAATTCCTTTTCCAAGGATGATATACAGAAATACTCCCTAAGATGGAAGAATGGAATATGGGAGATGGAAGAGGGGAAATGGAATATGGATAACGGATTGAATATATTTGAAGTGGTGACTATTAATAATTAAATGGGGAATTAGCTCTGAATTCCAAAACTGAAGAGTTGCTTGAAAGGACTTTTTTATTTGGAGTAGACACAATCAATTTTTTATTAAAGCTACCAAATAACAAAGTTTATTCAATTATAATTTATCAGTTAACCAAATCATCTACGTCATGCGGTGCAAATTATGAAGAGGCGCAGGGAGCTGAGACTAAAAGAGATTTCGTACATAAAATTGGAATTGTTCTAAAAGAAATACGAGAAAGCAACTACTGGTTTAGAGTAATTAATGCAATTTTGCCAGGCAGTAGCAACAATATTGAACTTCAAAGATTATTAAACGAGAGTTTGGAATTAAAGAAGATATTTACGACGATAAAAATAAATTCCGGGAAAAATGGATAATAACATCTTCCATATTCAATAAACCATAATCCATTAAGAAGCTATGACTTTAGAAACTGTTTTATTTTTTCTCTTTGCAATCGTTGCAGCATTTTCTGCTGTAATGATGATTACAAGAAGAAACGCTGTTATTAGCGCATTATTTTTGATCCTGAATTTAGCTGCGCTTGCAGGTCTTTATCTATTATTGAATGCACAATTTATTGCAGTTGCCCAGGTAATAGTTTATGCCGGCGCAATTATGGTGCTCTTCCTTTTTGTAATTATGCTTTTACGTCCCGAAACCGAAAAGAAATTTATGGAGCGTAATCCAAAGATTAAGATATTTGCCTTCGTAATAGCTGGAGTTATTTTTATTCAGATTGCCTACATGATTTTCTTCACGAACCCTTCGGCCACTGCTGGTTCTGATGTAGCAGCCAGCGTTCAAGCCGGAACAATAGAGTCAATCGGAAGACAATTATTTACTAATTATGTATTACCTTTTGAAGCTGCAGGCTTCTTATTGCTTGCTGCCACAATTGGTGCTTTAGTTTTAGCAAAAAAGAAATTCGAATAATATTATGCAAATACCAATTGAATATTACCTTATTGTAAGTGCTTTCATGTTTGTAGTTGGCGTTGCCGGTGTTCTAACCCGTAGAAATGCCATAGTGGTTTTTATGTCTGTTGAGCTAATGCTGAATTCAGCAAACCTCACTATGATTACTTTTGCATCTTTTATGGGTAGCTCTGTTGGACAACTTTTTGTGTTTTTTGTTATGACAGTGGCTGCAGCAGAAGCAGCAATAGGACTGGCAATAATTATTGCAATGTTCAGAAATAAATTAACTGTGAATATTGATGAGATCAACATTCTAAAATGGTGATCCTTAACTTTTGACAAGATAAAAGAGTTTCATTTTTATGATTCAACTTATATACCTAACAGTTTTACTTCCGCTGGTCGGATTCCTGATAAACGGCTTATTTGGAAATAAAATAAAAAATGAAAAAATAATTGGCCTGATTGCGAGTAGTGCAATCGGCATTTCCTTCCTTATTTCAGTTGGTGCTTTTATAGAAACACTGGGGCTTCCGGCCGAGCACCGAAAATCAATTGTAGATTTGTTTACCTGGATGAATGTAGGCGGACTCAATATTCATTTCGCTTACCAGGTAGATCAGCTTTCTTTAATAATGGCACTGATCGTAACCGGTGTGGGTTTTATTATTCACGTTTATTCTATCGGTTACATGCACGGAGATAAGTCATTCTGGAGGTTTTTTGCTTATCTCAACCTCTTCATTTTCGCAATGATGAACCTGATTCTTGCAGATAACTTTGTTCTGCTTTTCCTCGGATGGGAAGGGGTTGGTCTTTGTTCTTATTTATTGATTGGTTTTTGGTACGACAAAAAATTTGAAAAGATGACCACCAGTGATGCAGGGAAAAAAGCATTTATTGTTAACAGGATTGGTGACTTCGGATTTTTACTTGGAATGTTTTTGATTTATATGACATTCGGAAGTCTGAACTTTGGTGAAGTTTTTGGCAGAGTCGGTATATTTAATGTAGATCAGAATGTATTTAATTTTATTGCAATATTTTTGTTTATCGGAGCTACCGGTAAATCGGCTCAGATTCCTTTGTTTGTTTGGTTACCAGATGCGATGGCAGGCCCGACTCCGGTATCTGCACTTATACACGCTGCTACAATGGTTACAGCCGGCGTATACATGGTTGCCAGATGTTCAATAATTTTTGCATCAGCACCAGCAATTCTTACAGTTATTGCCGTGATTGGTACTCTTACTGCATTCTTCGCAGCCACAGTAGGTCTTGTTCAGAATGATATTAAAAAGGTTCTTGCCTATTCCACTGTGAGCCAGCTTGGATATATGTTTATGGCATTGGGTGTAGGTGCATTTTCAGCAGGTATTTTTCACGTAATGACTCATGCGTTTTTCAAAGCTCTCTTATTCCTTGGTGCCGGTTCTGTTATTCATTCTATGCACGAGGATCAGGATATTCAAAATTACGGTGGTTTAAGAAAGCATATGCCGAAAACTGCAATTACATTCCTGGTTGCTTCTCTTGCAATTTCAGGTATTCCTCCGCTTTCTGGATTTTTCAGCAAGGACGAGATTCTCTGGAAGTCCTACGCTAACGGTAATTTATTCTATTGGGGAGTCGGTGCGTTTACTGCGCTTTTAACAGCGTTTTACATGTTCCGATTATATTTCCTGACATTTGAAGGTAAATCCCGTTACGGAAAGGACAAACATCCGCACGAATCACCGAAAGTGATGACGATTCCATTAATGGTTCTGGCTGTTCTTTCAGCAATTGGCGGATTTATTGGTATACCTGCTTTGTTCTCCGGTGAAGGCGGAAATGTATTTGAGCATTGGCTGGAACCGGTTTTCAAAAATGCTGATGCCAGGCTTGCTCTTTATTCTGCGCATTCACATTCGCAGGAAATTATATTTATGGTTGCTTCTATAATTCTGGCCGTTGGAGGAATCTTAATTGCCAGACATATTTATATGAAAAAACCATCAATTGCTTCTTCAGCAATGAAGAAATTTAAAGGATTGTATAATCTTTTGTGGAATAAATATTTTGTTGATGAAGTTTACGATACTACTGTTGTTACACCTATTTTAAAAACTTCGGAATCATTTTTATGGAAGATAACAGATGCAAAAATTATTGATGGCGCCGTAAATGGTGTGGCTTCTGTTGTTAATTCAGTTTCAAAAAACATAAGAAAAATGCAGACCGGCGTGGCTCAATTCTATGCACTGATTATGACACTGGGAATTGTAGCTGCGTTATTCTGGATAATACTCAGTTTATAATATTATGGAAAATAATTATCTCCTGACATTAATTTTGCTCCTGCCATTTGTTGGCGGGTTGCTTTTATTATTAATAAATAAATCCAAAGAAAATCTGATAAGATATTTCGGGCTGGGAATTTCTGTCCTGGCATTTATCCTGTCATTATTTCTTTATTTCGGCTTTGATCTGAGTAAAGCTGATTTCCAGTTTACTTATAAGCTCTCCTGGATTCCAAATCTTAATGTAAGTTATCATGTAGGAATCGATGGTATATCTTTATTGCTAATATTGCTTACTACATTTATTACTCCCTTAACATTAATCTCAAGCTGGTCAAGTATTCAAAAGAAAGTTAAAGAATTTACTTTCTTCATGTTGATGCTTGAGGTAGGAATGCTGGGAGTTTTTATGTCCCTGGATTTATTCCTCTTTTATGTTTTCTGGGAAGTAATGTTAATCCCGATGTATTTTATTATCGGAATCTGGGGAGGGGACAGGAGAATTTACGCTTCTGTAAAGTTTTTCATTTATACTATGTTCGGCAGCTTATTGATGCTGGTTGCAATCATATGGCTTGCTGTATATGCATCCGGTCCGCTCGGTCATTTCTCTACAGATCTTGTAGAATTATATAGTGTTGGGCCAACTGTGCCTCGGACAATACAGCTTTATATGTTCCTGGCATTTGCTTTTAGTTTTGCAATAAAAGTTCCTTTATTTCCATTACATACCTGGTTACCCGATGCTCACGTACAAGCTCCAACAGCCGGCAGCGTAATTCTTGCCGCAGTCCTCCTGAAAATGGGAACTTATGGATTGATAAGATTCTGCTTACCATTGTTTCCACAGGCAGCAGTTTATTTTGCCCCAGCAATTTCTGTGCTTGCAGTAATCGGAATTATTTACGGTGCTCTGGTAGCAATGGTTCAGACTGATATGAAAAAGCTTGTTGCGTATTCTTCAGTAGCACACCTAGGTTTTGTTGTGCTTGGTATTTTTGCTATGACAGCGGAATCAATGCAGGGTGCTGTTATCCAGATGGTCAATCACGGTCTTTCGACAGGAGCATTATTCCTTTTGGTTGGAGTTCTTTATGAAAGGACACATACAAGAGCAATTGCCGAGTATGGTGGAATTGCAAAATTAGTCCCGATTTATGCGGTAGCCCTGATGATTGCTTCGCTATCTTCAATTGGTTTACCGGGGTTAAATGGTTTTGTTGGTGAGTTTTTAATTTTGTTAGGTTCATTTAAATCACCGGTACTAGGCAGTTGGTGGTTTACTGTTTTTGCAGCTTCGGGTGTAATTTTTGCGGCAATATACCTGTTGTGGATGTATCAGCGAGTTGTATTTGGTGAAGTTACAAATCCTAAGCTTAATGATTTAAAAGATATGAACAAGCGCGAAATATTGGTGATGGTTCCTATCTTTATTTTTATTGTTTGGATAGGAATTTATCCCGGTACATTCCTGAAAGTATCTGCAAAATCTGTGAATAAGGTAATAGAGCAGGTGTATACACCTCAAAGCGCGAGTTTAAAGTAGGCAAAGACAGATGAGCAAAAAAATTACGTATAGGGTATTCTCTGGTATTTTTATTGCTTTGTTCTTTGGAACATTGAATGTGATGGCTGCTGATATGAGCTCGGTTGCAGATACTTTGAAAGTAGTGCAACAAACGGAACATGCTTCTCCTCCCTCATTCTTTATGATTATTCCGTTTGCACTTTTACTATTGATGATTGCAACAGGCCCATTATTTTATAAGCATTTCTGGGAAAAACATTATCCTAAAATTTCCATAGTACTTGGAAGTTTTGTTGTAGTTTATTACCTGGCAGTTTTACACAATCATCATTCACTGATGCATACTTTTACCGAGTATATTAGTTTTATTGCTTTGCTTGGTTCATTGTTTGTTGCCTCGGGTGGTATTTTAATAAAGGTAGATCGTGAATCTACTCCGATGGCAAATGTTCTTTTTTTATTGTTTGGCGCTGTGATATCAAATATTATTGGTACAACTGGCGCATCAATGCTGCTGATCAGGCCTTTTATCAAGATGAACAGGGAAAGGCTTCGCCCGTATCACATAATATTTTTCATATTTATTGTGAGCAATGTTGGAGGTGCATTAACACCTATTGGTGATCCGCCATTATTTCTCGGATTTTTGAGTGGCGTTCCATTTTTCTGGGTAATAGATAATGTCTGGTTTATCTGGATACCTGCATTACTGATGATTCTGGCAGTATTTTACATTTTCGATTCTCTTAACAAAGATGAATATGAAAAAATTGAATATTCAGGAAAAATAGAATTTAAAGGCCTGAAAAATCTTGGTTACCTGGCAATAATTATTATATCCGTTTTTATTGATCCGGCAGTTATGCCATGGGTTCCTAAATTGCCGTTTGGTTTGCCATTTGGAATTAGAGAAATAATAATGTTTGGAGTTATTTATTTCTCATATAAAGGAGCAGATACAGAGATACTTAAAGCAAATGAATTTGATTTTGAACCTATCAAGGAAGTTGCTTATCTGTTCATTGGAATATTTGCTACAATGGTTCCTGCGCTTGAATTGATTGCAGAATTTGCTAAGGATCATGCAGATAAATTAAACGCAGGTGTATTTTATTGGGCCACCGGCACACTTTCGGCTGTGCTTGATAATACACCGACTTATATGAATTTCCTCAGTGCTGCTATGGGTAAATATTCGTTGATTGTTACAGATAAAGCACAAGTAGCTCATTTTGTTTCTGTAGATCAAATTTATCTGCAGGCAATATCAGTTGCTGCAGTATTTTTTGGAGCTATTACATATATAGGAAATGGCCCTAATTTTATGGTAAAATCAATAAGTGAAAGAGCTGGTATTAAAATGCCAAGTTTCTTTACTTATATGATAAAATATTCAATAGTAATTTTAGTCCCAATTTATGCCATAATATGGCTACTATTTTTCTATGGAAAAGGTTAATAATGAATACAATTAAAGATGCTTTAGACAAAAATATGAACGGCTTGTGTTATGGAAACAGGGTAATATTGCCATTCAGTGCATCTTTCTTAAAAATTATCATTGAAGATGACATCATAACTGATTTTTCGCCTAGTTCTAAAGGTATTTTTATCAGGGAAGATGAAAACTATACTGATTTATATTTTCTTGAAATAAAAGATCTAAAAGAATCAATTTCTAAATATGAAAATATAAAAATGGTTGTATGCGAAAAAAATGAAAATTTATTGGACATTAAAAACCATAAAAAAATAGCGTTATATCTTGAAGAAAAACATAACGTTAAAATTGAAAAAACTGACGAAGACATTTTATTTATAGAATAATCAAGCCAGCCTACCAGACGGCAGGCCAAAGGTTTTAAAAATATGCTGAATAACATACAAGAATTTTACAATATACTTCCTTTTATAATTGTTGGTGCAGGAATTGTAATTGCGCTGCTAATAGAATTGTATTCTGGGAAAGCAAAAACTATTTTACCCTGGTTTGCAATTGCTACTTTGTTAGCATCTGGTTTTTATGCCTTGATTACAGTTAATGATGTTTCTGTTGTCTTTCAGAATATGATTGCAACCGGCGGCAATGTTAATGTATTTTACTTTGTTTTTACTTTTGGTGGTGCCATTGTCAGTTTGCTCTCTATTGATTACCTCAAAAAATATGGCGCTTATTACGGGGAATTTTATATCCTCTTAATGACATCCGCTTTAGGCATGATGTTTATGGCAGGTGCAAAAGACCTGTTTATGATTTTTCTCGGACTCGAGCTTATGTCAATCTCATTTTACGCGCTTGCAGGAATAAACAGGAAAAGATTACACGCAAATGAAGCTGCTCTTAAATATTTTCTCCTTGGCGCATTTGCAACAGGTTTTATTGTTTATGGTATCGCATTAATTTATGGCTCAGCACAATCAACATCAATTGAAGTAATAGTTGCAAAGTTTCCTCAGCTTTCATCAAACTTTTTATTTTTAACTGGTGTTTTATTATTCCTGGTTGGATTTTCATTTAAAGTTGCAGCGTTTCCATTTCATATGTGGGTCCCAGATGTTTACGAAGGTTCCGCTACAACTGTAGGAGCTTTGTTCTCAACAGGTGGTAAGGCTGCGGCATTTGCAGCAATAATAGTTACACTTGGTTCAATTTTCCGTGGATTGGATCATAATATATTCGAACCTTATTTGGCAGTTATTGCAGTGGCTTCCATGTTGTTTGGAAGCATTGTAGCAATTGCACAAACTAACATAAAACGAATGTTGGCATATTCATCTATTGCTCACGCTGGTTATATGCTAATTGGACTTGCGGCCGGAAATTATGAAGGTCAGGCTGGTATTATTTTCTACCTTGCTGCATACACCTTTATGAACCTGGGTGCGTTTGGAATTGTTGCGATAATTGAAGGTAAAGAGGAATCAAATTTAGAGTTAAAATCTTATTCCGGATTAGCAACTAGACAGCCATTGTTGGCAGCCCTGCTCGCATTGTTTATGTTTTCACTGGCAGGTATTCCTCCATTTGCAGGATTTTTCGGTAAATATTATGTATTTATTTCAGCCATAAAAGCTCATCTTACCTGGCTGGCAATTGTAGGTGTATTCTCCAGTGTGATCAGTGTTTATTTCTATCTGAGAGTTGTTGTTTTGATGTATTTCAAAGATGCTGAAACAGAATTTGCAGTAGAAAATAGTAACACAGGTTTACTAGCAGTAATGATTTCAGTACTGCTGGTAATTGTTATTGGAATTGCACCCGGTTCTCTCATCGATCTTATTTCTTCCTTCTTGAGATAAATATTAATTATTAGTATTCTTTTACTATTGTTATATTTATTCTACAAGTATTTCTAAGTCAGATATGTGAAAAGAAATGATACCACTATTTTCTACAGGACAGGTTCGTGAAACTGATGAACTGGCAATAAAACAGCTGGGGTTTCCAGATATTGTTTTAATGGAAAATGCAGCCATCCAGATTTTTAATATTATAACTAATGTTTACAGTGATATTACCAGCACAGGATTTATTTGTGGTAAAGGTAATAATGGGGGGGACGGATTTGCAGTAGCAAGGCATTTTGCAAACGCCGGAATTTCAGTTTCACTAATTTATCTTGGCAGTGAAGATGAAATGTCAGATGATTGTAAAATTAATTTTGGGATTTTAAAAAAATTAGCTGAAGACAATGATAATATTACAATTAAGAAGTTCGCTTCCTTAAAAGAGATAAATCTACTCGCAAATTCTGAAATAATTTTTGATGCTATGCTTGGGAGCGGGGCAAAGGGAAAGCTAAAAGAGCTGTATCAAGAAATTGTAGAAAGCTTAAATAAATTGAAATCACAAAAAATTGCAATTGATATTCCGACTGGCCTTGATGCCGACTCAGGATATGGAAAAACTATCTTTAAGGCTGATTGTACAGTAACACTTGGCGAATTTAAAAAGGGCTTGTTCATTAACGATGGCTATACAAATTGTGGTAAGATATTTAAGGGCGAAATCGGGGTAGATCAATTTTATTATAATAAGCATGATGTAAGTGATTTTCTTATAGAACCAGAGGATGTATTTGATTTCCTTCCACAGAAAAAAAAGCAATCTCATAAATATTCTGCAGGAAAAGTACTTACAATTGCAGGTTCAGGAAACTTTCCTGGTGCTGCTGCTCTTTCCGCAAAATCCGTATTAAAAGTGGGGGCCGGTTCTTCAATATTGGCATTTCCTGAATCTATTCGAAAATTTATTTATAAAAAAATTAGTGAAGTTGTAGTACATACTTACTATGATGATGGTAAAGAATATTTATCAGAAAATAATGTTGATGAATTAAATGATAAAATTAAGTGGGCTGATGTTGTAGCCATAGGTTCCGGTATTGGCAGGGAAGTTGAAACTCAAAATGCAGTGCTTAAAATACTGGCTGATAGAAAATGTAATAAATTTATTATCGATGCCGATGCAATTTTTGCTTTGAGTAATAAGAGATTTGAAAAAATTAATCTGGAAAATTTAGTATTGACTCCTCATCATGGAGAATTTGCAAACTTGCTTGGAATAAGCACCGATCAATTAAAAAAGGATCTGTTTAGCTATGGAAAAAATTTCTCTACAAATACAGGTGCATTTCTTGTGCTAAAGGGAGCTCCTACAATAATTTTTACTCCAGGCGGAGATAGTTTGATAAATACCACTGGTAACCCGGGAATGGCTAAGTTTGGAACAGGAGACGTTCTTACTGGTGTTCTGGCTGGCCTGTTAGCACAACAGAAGGAAATTGAGAAGGCTATAATTTGCGGAGTATATATTCATAGCCTGGCAGCAGATTTGCTTGTAAAGAATTTTACAGAATACACATTTACGGCTGAAGATATCATTAAAAATTTACCAAAAACATTTAAATTTTTGCGAGATTCCTTTGCTTAAGTTCCTTGAGAAGTATAAAGTTCAGCTTGTTTATATACCACTTGGATTATATTGGGTAACCCTGTTGTTTTTTACATCATTACCCGGTAAGGATTTACCAGATGTAAAAATAAGCGATAAAGTAGAACATTTACTGGCATTTTGGATACTGGCAATTCTGTTAAAGTTGACTTTAATTTTGCAGGATAAGTTTAAGAAATTAAAAAAACATTCTTCAATATTTACCCTAGTCATTATAGGAACTTACGCAGCTATTGATGAGTTACATCAGCTGTTTATTCCCGGTAGGAGCTGTGATATTTTTGATTGGATGTCTGATTTTTCAGGTGCATTAATTGCGGTTGTTATTATAAGTTTACTCTTTAAATTTGCTTTGAAAGAAAAGATGAAGCAGTAAAATATAATTAGAGTAACTCCATAGGATATAATGGGTTATAGGAGAGGGAACTCTTTACAAAAAAATAAGTAAAATACATAGAAAAGCTATTTGACAAATGAAACTGCATTTATTAACTTGCTAAGCAGTTATATCTTTTACAGGAGGTGCGTTTAAATGGCACTTAGAAAAAATCCAAAAGTTGATTTACGATCTAAATATCAAAAAGTCTTCGAATTTAGTCTTATAATTTCTCTTGCAGTTTTAATAGTAGCATTTAAATTTTTCCCGCATTTAAAACCTGCTGAGAAAATTGCCTCTGATACTCAGGAATTATTTAATGTAGAGGACGTTCAGCAGACAAAACAGGAGAACAGACCACCACCGCCACCGAAGCCTCCGATCCCGATCGCAGCACCTTCGGATGATGTATTACAGGACATAGATATTAGTTCAACCGATCTTGATATTAATGCCGATGTACAAGCACCGCCACCTCCTCCTGAAAAAAAGGTTGAAGAAGAACCGCAATACTTTGTAGCAGTTCAGGATATGCCCGAACCAATCGGAGGAATTGCAGCAATTCAAAGTAAAATCGTATATCCAGAAATAGCTAAAAGAGCCGGAGTTGAAGGTAAGGTTTATGTTACAGCATTTGTTGATGAAACAGGAACTGTTACAAAAGCGATTGTACTGAAAGGAATAGGTGCTGGTTGTGATGAAGCTGCGTTAAAAGCAGTGAAAGCAACAAAGTTCAAACCTGGAAGGCAAAGAGGGACAGCAGTAAAAGTGCAGGTTTCTATTCCAGTTATTTTTAGATTGAACAACTAATGTTTTAGAAATTTCGGAAAAAGGCGCTCATTTGAGTGCCTTTTTTAGTTTTAAATATGTTGTATTTTATATTATTGAATTCCTTTCCAGCTAATGATTTGAGAATATATGCCAGCTTCTTTGCCCGTAAAAAGAAATAAATGGTCATGTACTTTAGTCGTAATTTTAATAGTCATTATAGACCTTCTGGCTCTTTATTTTCTAAAGTATAAAGAACAGGGTCTCGCTATTAAAGAATTCAACCTGTTTTATACAGGTAATCTATTAAATTTAATCTCAAGCCTGCTTTTAATTATCAGCATAGTTCTTTATACAAAGTCATCAAAAATAACCTATCAGCCATCTTTGCTAATTATTTTAGTCATGCTCATGACTTTTATGTTGGTCTTTTCTGAAATCTATAAAAGCATAGGATTTCCATCACCTAATTTTTACATACTTGATCACCCTCTTAAAGATGTTCTAAAAGGGCTTTTCTTTTCAGTATATCAGCTTTTGGAATTTTTATATATTTCAATTTTGTGGGTTACTTTATTAGGACGAAAAGAATTATTAATTTTGAGAGCTTTTATAAATTCTGTACTGATTGTAATATTTTTGTTTGTTTTCGCGTTCTTTTATTTACAGCCTAATAAAGGAGACCATTTTAAATTTAATACGTATAAACAAGAAAAATATGTGGGTGTTGTTTTGGGGGCAGCTGTCTGGCCGAACAACCAACCAAGCCCCAGCCTGGCTTCAAGAACGGAAAAAGCTGCAGAGTTATACAAGCTTGGAGTCTTATCGAAAATTCAGCTTACAGGAGGGCACGCACCGGGTGAAATGAGTGAAGCAGAAGTCGCTTACCATTATTTAAAGAATAAAAATATTGACACGAGTGACATTTGGATTGAAAAGAAAACATCATCAACAATTGAGCAAGTTCGGTTTATAAATAGAGATATTATTAAAGCCAGAAATATTAATAAAATAATAGTAATATCAGATGCATATCACTTAATGAGAGTAAAGCAAATTTGTAATTTTTATAACATTAAGGTGAAAGTCGCTGCATCTGATCAAAGATATAGCTTTAATAGCCGACTTTATTATAGAATAAGAGAAAGTATTGCGCTTCTCGTATTTTGGTTCTTCGCAATTTAATAATTTAATATAGGAATACAGTAATGATTAATTTTGAAACATTAGAAGGTTACGGACATGAGCAGGTAGTATTGTGTCAAAACAAAGAAGCAGGGTTAAAAGCAATAATTGCAATTCATAATACAACGCTAGGGCCAGCACTAGGTGGAACAAGAATGTGGAAATATAAAAGCGACGAAGATGCTTTTAAAGATGTTCTCAGACTTTCCCGGGGAATGACATATAAAGCTGCAGTTTCCGGATTGAATCTGGGTGGCGGCAAAGCAGTTATAATAGGAGATTCTGCAACAGAAAAAAATGAACTTCTTTTCAGAACATTCGGAAAATTTATAGAAGGTCTGGCAGGCAGGTATATTACTGCGGAGGATGTTGGTACGTCTGAAAAGGACATGGAATATATCAGGATGGAAACAAAATATGTATCCGGTTTTTCAAAGTCCCTGGGAGGTTCCGGGGATCCTTCACCTGTTACAGCTTATGGTGTATACATGGGTATCAAAGCATGCGCCAAATATAGATGGGGAAGTGATTCTCTTAAAGGAAAGAAAATTGCTGTACAGGGAGCTGGTAATGTAGCGAGTTATGTATGCGAACATTTATCAAGAGACGGAGCTGAAATATTTGTTACTGATATCAACGAAGAAAGACTTACAAAATTAACACAAAAGGTAAAAGCTACAGTCGTTAAACCGGATGAAATTTATGATGTAGATGCTGAAATATTTTCTCCTAATGCTTTAGGTGCTATAATAAATGATAATACATTAAAGAGGCTAAAAGTAGAAATAATTGCAGGTGGGGCAAATAATCAGCTTGAAGTTGAAGATGTACATGGTCCAAAATTGACTGAGAAAGGTATTGTTTATGCACCTGATTATGCAATTAATGCGGGGGGAATTATAAATATTGCAAGTGAACTAGAAGGTTACAATCAGGACAGAGCACTCCGTGAGGCAGAAAGTATTTATGATACTATCCTGCAAATACTCAAAATTTCAGAAAAAGAAAAAATTCCGACTTATGAAGCTTCAAACAGAATGGCAGAAGAGAGACTTTCTTCCGTTGGGAAAATAAGCAATATTTATACTGGGAAATCTTATTTTTCAGGAAGGCGTAATGAATTATTTAATAGATAACCTATAGTTAATTATATTTATATTGTTCTTATAAATTCAGATTTTACATATGGCTCAAATTTCAAAAAGAAGACTGGTTAGAGAAAAAGTTCTTCAAATACTTTACTCTGTGGAGATGAATCAAGATTCTGTCTCTGCACATATAGATGCAATACTTACAGATGTGGCGGATAAAGCAGACAGACAATTTGCAGAGGACCTTGTTAACCGTGTGATTATTCACCAGGATGATCTGGATGAAAAAATTAAAACCCGCGTTGCAAATTGGGAAATGAACAGGATTGCTCTCATGGATAAACTCCTTCTCAGGATGGGAATCTGTGAAATATTATTTTTCCCCGATATTCCACCGAAAGTCTCAATAAATGAAGCAATTGAAATTGCAAAAGTATTCAGTACTTCAGGTAGCGGTAAATTTATTAATGGAATCCTTGATGCAATTCTTTCCGAATTAAAAAAATCAGGGGAGCTTAATAAATCTGGTAGAGGACTTGTAGAAGAAACAATTTCTAAATCTTCCGCAGCAAAGGGTGCGGATACGCAAAAAAAATAAGCAAATGAAAGAAAAAGGCAGAATAATAAGCTGGACTTTTTTCGATTTTGCCAACACTGCTTTTTCTGTAATTATCGTTACAGTAATTTATTCAAAGTATTTTACTAATTATGTGGCCTCCGGACAGAAATGGCTCTGGGGGCTGGCTGTTAGTATCTCAATGGTTCTGGCTGCTCTCCTGAGCCCCCCGATGGGCGCAATTGCAGACGTCTCACGTAATCGTAAAAGATTCCTTCTCTTTTTTACAATTATCTCGGTTATATGTACAGCACTAATGTTTTTCGTAGGGAAAGGGGATATTATTCTGGGAATGGTCTTATTTATTGTGGCTAATATTGGGTTTGAGGCCGGGCTTGTTTTTTACGATGCATTTCTGCCAAATCTTACTTCCAAGAAAAACTATGGCAGAGTTTCGGGTTACGGATTTGCAATGGGATATATCGGTGCACTCACAGTATTATTAATTGTAATGTTTCTTTTGCCGGAGCCAACTGCCCCGGCTTATTATTTTTACATTAGATTATCTTTCGTAATTGCAGCCGCATTTTTCCTTTTCTTTTCAATCCCTTTGTTTGGTTTTGTAAGTGAACCACGTATTGATAATCCTTTGAGAAAAGGTCTTCTAAAAAAGGGAATTGAGAAAAGTTTTCTGACTTTAAAATCAATATTTATTAAAAATGATTATCCATCTGTAAAAAAATTTTTATTGGCATTCTTCCTTTATAATGATGCGATTATTACAATTATTGCTTTCGCATCCATTTTTGCAACCAATATTCTAAAGATGGATGATGCTGAAATAATCTATTTTTTTGTAATTGTCCAAAGCACTGCGGTTGCAGGTTCTTTTATTTTTGGAATTATTTCAGATCACATTGGTCCGAAGAAAACAATAACAGTTACTCTTTTCATCTGGATTGCTGTAATTATAGGTGCCTACTTTATCAGTACAATTTTTGAGTTTTACATTATTGGTTTGCTTGCCGGTTTATCCATTGGTTCCTCACAATCATGTAGCAGAAGTTTAATGGCTTTACTTACTCCCAAAGAAAGGGAAGCTGAATTCTTTGGCTTTTACGACGGGTTATTTGGAAAGTCTTCGGCTGTGGTTGGACCGTTATTTTATGGAATTATTTCTGATTTATCCAACGAACGAATTGCCGCATTAGCAATTGGAATCTTTTTTATAATTGGTCTTATTATTTTACAAAAAGTGGAGGAACCGGTTATAAATCAAAATAATACGAGCTAAATTGAATTTAATTTCTCGCCTGCCTTTTTTAACACTTCTTCATTTTTTGCGAAACAAACCCGGATTAATTTTCTGCTTTTATCCAATGTACAAAATGGTGAAATAGGGATAACAGCTACACCAATTTCTTTAGTCATTTTAATTGCAAAATCCATATCGTTCATATCTGATATTTCTGAATAATCCAGAAGTTGAAAGTACGTCCCTTTTGCAGGCTTAATTCTAAATTTTGAATCTGCCAAAATATTAATAAAATAATCTCGTTTCTGCTGGTAGAAATCTGGAAGTTCCATATAATGAGATGGCTCTGATAAGTATTCAGCATAAGCATACTGTATTGGTGTATTTACAGCGTAAACTACAAATTGATGTACTTTTCTGAATTCCCTGGTAAGATTTTCAGGCGCCGCACAATAACCAATTTTCCAGCCTGTAGAATGAAAAGTTTTACCGAAGGAAGAAATTACGAAACTTCGTTTTGAAAGTTCTTCTGATCCTGAAAGACTAATATGTTCTGTCCCATCAAAAATAATATGTTCGTAAACTTCATCACTTACAATAAGGATATTTGTATCCCTGGTAATTTCTTCTAGAATTTTGATATCATTTTCAGTTAATACACTTCCGGTTGGATTATGAGGTGAATTGATTATTAGCATTCGTGTTTTATCAGTAATTGAGTCTTTTACCGCATTCCAATCGAATGAAAAATCTTTTTGAGAAAGTGAGACAAAAACCGGCTTCCCGCCGTTAAGTAATACAACCGGTAGATAGGAATCATAAGCGGGTTCTATTATTATTACTTCATCATCTTTTTTTATAACTGCAGAAATTGCAGTGAATAATGCCTGAGTTGCGCCCGCAGTTATCGTGATCTCTTTTTCAACATCATATTGGTGTTTATAAAACTTTTCAATTTTATTAGAAATCATTTTCCTTAATTGTAAGACACCCGGCATAGGAGCATATTGATTAAATCCTTCTCTCTGATATTTTGATACAAGTTCGAGTAATTCCGGCGAACAATTAAAATCCGGGAAACCCTGTGATAGATTTATCGCATTATTCTGAAGTGCCATTTTTGACATTGTTGCAAAAATGCTCAGTTCTATTTGTGGTAATTTTGAACTTTCGGGTGATAATAAATTGTGCATTATTTTTTACTGAATTTTAGTAAATATAAACTCTAAAATAATATTTCAGGGAAAGATTAACCTGTTAGAGAAAAATATTTTATGAACAAAATTATTTAAAGTCAGTGGGCCTTACCTGGTCGTACATTCTTTTTAATTCATTGTAGGCGAACCTGTTACCTCTTTGAGCAGCGAGTCTATAATACATTACAGCTTCTGGTTTATGCTTTGTTACCACTATCCCTTTTTCATAACAATAAGCAAGAGCAACTTGAGCGAGAACAGAGCCAAATTTTACGGCAGAGAATAATTCTTTTACTGAACTATCCAGATCACCGTTCTTGATTTCGCCTAACACGTTCGCAGCAGCCAATCTTATTTTTGCTTCATGGTTTCCCAGGTTTTCTGCTCTTGTCCAGTATGAAACTGCTTTATCTTTATTTTCATTAACAATTTTACCTGTAAAATATGCCAGCCCGAGTTCAACTATGGAAGGCGCATGATTTAATTTTGCAGCCTTTACTAAAAGATTTATTGCGTCTGCATCAGTAAATTGATGATCAAAGCCCGTTATGTAGAGCCCATACCAAACGTACATTGCAATTGGATCATTTTTATCCACAAGCTTTTTCAGCTTAACAAAATAATCAGGTGTTTTGATGAGGTACCATAATAATGCACCAGAATTCGGGGAATCCAGTCTGATAGCCCGGATATAATAATATGAAGCTGCATATATATCTTTTGAAAAATAAATTCCTTCCTGATAAAGCTTACCAATTAAAGTTAATGCTTCAGGATTTCCCGCTTCTGCACACTGTACCAGATAAGGTAGGCCTCCTTTATTTACAAAAAGAGAGGAATCATTTTTTATTGTAATTCCAAGTGTATCTACCAAAGAACTATTACTATTTCTTAAGATGCCTTCGAGTATTTTTCTATTGGAAATTACAGGAACAGAATCAGTTTTTGAACTGAAGTCAATAAAAACCAGTCCTAAATTAGAAGCCAGCGATTGATCTTCTTGCTGGGGATTAAATCTCTTTGATATTAGAGAATCTCCGGCAGTGCTTGTGGAATCCAATATTGAGGGAGATGCATGTTTTTTAAGTTCAGGGAGAGCATCTTCAGCTGGACTATAGCCGGCATCTGCTGCTTTTTTTACCCAGTAATATGCTGTATCCCAGTTTTTTTTGAGAACCAGATCATTTGTATTAAGCATTCCGAAGATATATTCAGCCTGTGGCATTCCGTCTAACGCAGCACTCTTGAAATAGTTATATGCCTTGAAGGGATTCCATTTTATTCCCCATCCGTTATTTAATAAAATACCATAATTATATTCAGCAGCTGTTAGCTTTAAAGCGGCTGCTTTTCCAATCCATTCAGCTCCTTTTACAGTATCGGCAGGGAAACCCTCGCCAACCAAATACCTGATTCCGAGCTCGTGCATAGCAATCGGGTCACCGGATTTTGCTTCCTGCACCAATTTAAATTGTTGCCATATACGGTAAGAGAGGTCGGGTTGATAAAAATAAGTAATACGCCTGTGCGGCCTGTTATTTTTAAAAGCCAAACTCTCCGTTGTATCCTGAGCCGAAAGTGTGTCTGTAAAAAAAATGACAATTAAAAGGCTCACAAGGAAGGCACTAAAAATACTTCTTACGTTCAAAATGATATTTTCTCTAAAACTGGTTGTGATTTTGTTTAAATAAATCTTGGTTATACTAAAGTGTAAATTAATTCATACAATTTAATATAAAATGGCATTTAATATTTAATTATTTATGGATTTGACAGTAATTGAACAGAAAAAGTTTCATTTTTGGTAATAATAATCATCAAAAAATTGAATTAAAAGCTAAAAAGGTATAGTTTTACTTAATTTAAATTGACCATCCTTTTACCCAATTTTATAAAATTCCGGAACCTGAAAGAACAAAATATCTTTAAAACTAAAATTATTGTTCCCCGGGTTTCTTTTTGTTGATATTTTCCTGATGAACTTATTGAATCACTAATTTTAAGATTATTTATACAAATAGGGCAGGCAAAATTGATATTAGTAATAAATTGCTCTATATTTAAATACAAAAACAACACACATGGCCTCCAGAAAAAAAGTTAAATTTATATTTGTTACGGGTGGTGTCGTTTCCTCATTAGGGAAAGGAATTACTGCCTCCTCACTTGGTCTCCTTCTTAAACAACGCGGTTTTAAAGTTACCATCCAAAAATTTGATCCCTATATAAATGTTGATCCGGGTACGATGAGCCCATTTCAGCATGGTGAAGTATATGTGACAGATGATGGTGCTGAAACTGATTTAGATCTTGGGCATTATGAAAGATTTCTAGATGTAAATATGACCAGGTCTAATAACACAACAACCGGGCAAATTTATGATGATGTTATCAGGAAGGAAAGGAGAGGGGATTATCTAGGCGCTACGGTTCAGGTAATTCCGCACATCACCGACGAAATTAAGCAAAGAATGACAAAGCTTAGTGAATTAGGTGAGTATGATTTTATAATTACAGAAATCGGCGGAACTGTTGGTGATATTGAGAGTCTTCCATTCATCGAGGCTATGAGGCAATTAATGCTCGGATTCGGCCGAAAGAATACAATGGCTATTCACGTTACTCTTGTTCCTTATATCTCTGCAGCTGGCGAAGTTAAAACAAAACCCACACAGCATAGTGTAAAAAAGCTTCTTGAACTTGGAATTCAACCTGATGTACTGGTTTGTAGATCGGAGAAAAAACTAACCAAAGAATTAAGAGATAAGATTGCGCTGTTTTGTAACGTAGATTCAAAATCAGTTATGTCTGCTTACGATTGTTCTTCAATATATGAAGTTCCACTGGTGCTTTTTAAAGAAAAATTGGACCAGATCGTATTAAAAAGATTACATCTCCCGGATAAAAAGATTAAACTTGAAGGCTGGGAAAAATTAGTACAGGAAATCAAGAATCCGGAAAAAGAAGTAGAAATTGCATTGTGTGGAAAATATGTAGAACATCTTGATGCCTACAAAAGTATAATGGAATCTTTTGTTCATGCAGGCGCAGAAAATAATGCAAAGGTAAAAGTACGTGCAATTAGTGTGGAACAACTCGAAATTGATGAGCCGGAAAATTATTTAAAAGGTGTGAGCGGCATATTAGTCCCTGGTGGCTTTGGTGAAAGGGGAATTGAAGGGAAAATAAGAGCTGTTCAGTATGCCCGTGTGAATGAAGTCCCATTTTTCGGAATATGCCTGGGTATGCAGTGCGCAGTTATTGAATTTGCAAGAAACGTTTCCGGAATATCAAAAGCAAATAGCTCAGAATTTAAGAAAAATAAATTCAGTGTTATTGACTTGATGGAAGGTCAGAAAAATATTAAAAATATGGGCGCTACCATGAGGCTTGGTGCTTACCCCTGCACACTCAGTCCAGGTTCTCTTGCAGCAAAAGCATATAAAAGCGATTTCATCTCAGAAAGACATCGCCATAGATTTGAAGTGAATAATAAATTTCGAAATAAATTATCAGAAAAAGGAATGATACTCAGCGGACTTTCCCCTGATAAAGAGCTTGTTGAAATAGTTGAACTTCCGTCACATCCGTGGTTCCTTGGTTGCCAGTTTCATCCTGAATTAAAATCCCGTGCAACTAACGCACATCCATTATTCAGGGAATTCGTAAAGGCCGCCATTAAATATTCTGAAAGCAAATAAATTCTATTTTACAATCCTTTATTGCAGTTTTACCAATTAAAATGAAAAAATGTTTTTCCCTATACCTGGTTCTGGTTTTTCTATTTGGAATTACCAGGATTGCCTTACCACAAACCGGGATAAAATCAACTATATTAAAAGGACTGGACAGTTATTATAATTTTAACTGGACCCAATCTGAAAATACATTCCAGAAACTAATAGATAAATATCCTGATGACCCAAGAGGCTATCATTATATGTCTGGAATTTATTTCTGGTATTACTTCAGCAATAAAGATAAGGATGATCTTAATAAATTTTTAGAATATTCTGATAAGGCAATTGATGAAGCTGTCGCTAAAATTGATACCTTAACAGATGATCCGGATTTACTTTATATACTTGGAGCAAATTACAGCTATCGTGCTATGGCATTTACACAGGAAGGTAAATTTCTGGATGCTGTATGGGCGACAAAGAGATCAGAGAGTTTTTTAAAAAAGGTAATTGAGATAAATCCCAAATATTACGATGCATATCTGGGACTGGGACTTTATAATTTTGCCCTGGGACAGATTCCTAAAGCCTTTCAGTGGGCTCTTAGTATTGCAGGGATGAAAGGAGATAAAGAAAAAGGGCTAACTTATCTTCAGGAAGCGGTAAATAAAGGGACATTTACTAAAGTTGAAGCAAGTTTCTATTATTCACAAATTCTTTCTGATTTTTTTGCTGATTATAGGAAAGCCTCTAAATTTCTGGATAACCTTCTCCAAAAGTATCCTGATAACTTGTTATTCAGTTATTCACTCTCTGTGGTAAAGATTCGAGAAAGAAAACTTGATGCTGCCAATAAATTGCTTCATAAAATAGTTAAAGCTTCAAATATAAAATTACCACAGCTTATTGCTTTATCAAACTTCCTGCTTGGAGATATTCAGTTTAAGCAAAATAATTTTGATTCCGCTACTGTTTATTATAATAAATTTATTCTCACCACTCCGGAAAATGATTACACAGGCATTACAAATTACAGGCTTGCTATTTGTTACGAACTAATGGAACAAGAGAATGTTGCCACCACATTTTTCAAAATGACAAACAGAGGCAACACTGATATTGAAGACGACGTGTATGCAAAAAGAAGAGGCGAATATTTTTCTGAACATAATTTTAATCAGGACGATAAAAACCTGGTCCGTTTTAACCATTATATTGCAATGAGCAGATTTAAAACTGCAATTGACAGTTTGAATGAATTAAAGGACACCACAAAATCGGAAGATGTGAAAGCTGAGGCTATGCTTAACATCAGTGATGCCCTGTATTTGCTTGGCAACTATAAAGCTTCGGCAGATAGTGCTTTATTGATTAAGTCTTACCAGATTGAAAATGAAAAATGGATTGAGCCATATTCCTATTATTTTGCTGCCAGAGCCCAGTTAAAGCTGGGGAATAGTGAAGGCGCAAAAAGAAATATTGAGGAAGCCGAGGGTTTCAAAAACTTTGATTATCAGAATAAATTAAAGAATCTACTTTTTGGAATAAGAAGTAAAGAAAAATATTAGATTTTAAGCTTTATTTGCGGTGTTTTAATTGATTATTTTTTACTATTTAGCTAATTTTAAGCACTTTTTAGGACAACTTTATTTTGAAAATAGCGGTTTTCGTTTCCGGCAGAGGATCAAATCTGCAAGCTATTTTAGAATCAGAATTTACGCGGAATTTAATCGATGTTAAAGCAGTGGTTAGCGACAAGACCGACTGTCCTGCTTTTCAAATTGCAAATAAAAATTCTGTCCCGACCTATATCGTAGGAAATATTCCCGGCAAAATAAATTTTTCTGAACTTGTTAATACACTAAAAGCACTGGAGATAGATTTAATAGTTCTCGCTGGATTTTTAAAACTAATTCCAACAGAATTTATTAAAAATTTTCAAAATAAAATTATTAATATTCACCCTGCATTGCTGCCACACTATGGTGGAAAAGGAATGTATGGGCTCAATGTTCACAAGGCAGTATTTAATTCTAGTGATAATTTCTCCGGTCCAACTGTCCATTTTGTAGATGAAACTTATGATACCGGGAAAATAATTGCCCAAAAGAAAATTGAGATTAGCAATTGTAAAAATGCTGAAGAAGTAGCAGCAGAAGTATTAAAGGTTGAGCACAAATTATTACCTTTTGTACTTGGAAAATTTGCTGCAGGGATTAAAAATATTAGTGAAGAAGATATTGATAAACTATAACCATTTTTGTTGACTTAAACCGGAAAATCTTAAATTGAATAAACTTGCCCTTATTAGCGTATCTGATAAATCAAACATTGTAGAATTTGCAAAAGCTATCGAAAAGAAAGACTATGGGATAATTGCCACGGGTAACACGGCAAAGATACTTAAAAAAGAAGGAGTGGAGGTTACAGAAATTAGTAATATAACTTCATTTCCTGAAATATTTGATGGAAGGGTTAAAACTCTTCATCCAAAAATATTTGGTGGCATTTTATTCAGAAGAGATAATCCTGAAGATCAGAAACAAGCAGAACAAAACGATATAACTCCAATTGATATCATTTGTGTAAATCTTTATCCTTTTGTTAAAACAGTAGAAAACCCGGATTCTACTTTGGAGGATATTATTGAAAATATTGATATTGGTGGCCCAAGCCTGATTAGGGCTGCAGCAAAAAATTATAACGATGTTTCAGTCTTAACGAATCCCGGTCAATACGATAAATTTATTGAAGAATTAAATTCTGGTGAAATTAGTTTACAGACCCGTCAAAGATTGGCCGGTGAAGCTTTTTCTCATACCTCAAATTATGACACACATATTGCTAATTTTCTGGAGAAAAAATTTGAGTTGGAAAAATCGCATATTCGGTTAAATCTAAAGCATGAAAAAAGCTTAAGATATGGAGAAAACCCTCATCAGCAGGCTTGTATTTACGGAAATTTCTTCGATTACTTCGAGGTTTTTCACGGAAAAGAATTATCTTATAACAATATTCTTGATCTTGTAGCAGCGGTTGAGCTTGTTGAGGATCTTGGTGATCTGTCTTGTGCAATTATTAAGCATAATAATCCTGCCGGAGCATCGACAGGAAGTAATATTCTTGAAGCATATGAAAATGCTTTAAAAGGTGATCCGGTTTCAGCATTTGGTGGAATTGTTACTTTCACAACAGAGGTGACAGAAGAAGTTGCAAACAGACTGAATGAAATTTTCCTTGAGATTATTTGTGCTCCATCTTTTAGCGATGGCGCAATTGAAATTTTGAAGAAAAAGAAAAATCGCAGGTTACTAAAACAATTGAAACCTTTGAAAGATACAAAAAATGTAGTGAAAACTATTCCCGGAGGTTTGATTGTTCAGGATGCTGATAATATTACAGCATTAGAAGCTCAACTGAAGATTGTAACAGAAAAACAACCGACAAAAAAGGAAATGGAAGATTTACTCTTTGCCTGGAAAATTGCAAAACACACTAGATCTAATGCTATTGCTTTCGCAAAAGATAAAACAGCACTTGGAGTTGGAGCCGGGCAAATGTCAAGGTTAGATTCGGCAAAACTTGCAAAGATGAAAGCTGATGAACACGGGCTTGATCTAAAAGATTCAGTTGCGGCATCTGATGCATTCTTTCCGTTTGCCGACACTTTAGTAGAAATAATTAAATGCGGCGCTACCGCTGTTATTCAGCCGGGCGGCTCGGTCAGAGATGCAGAAGTAATAGAAGCCGCAAATAAATATAATATTTCGATGGTATTTACCGGAATAAGGCACTTTAAACATTAAGAGGCACTATGGGAGTTTTTGACTTTTTCTCTGCTGATATTGCAATTGATCTTGGTACTGCCAACACTTTGATTTATGTCAAAGGTAAAGGGATAGTACTTAACGAGCCTTCAATTGTTGCATTTGACAGGAACACAAAAAAAATTATTGCTTTAGGAAATAAAGCTAAGGAAATGCAGGGAAGGGAGCATAAAGAAATCAGGGTTACCAGGCCAATGAGAGATGGTGTAATTGCTGATTTTGAAATAGCCGAAGGTATGATAAGGGCATTTATTAAAATGGTGCGTGGTGGAGCCTTCTCCAGCAGGAGAGTTGTTGTTGCTGTGCCCAGCGGTGTTACTGAGGTTGAAAAAAGAGCTGTACGTGATAGTGCGGAACATGCAGGTGCTAAAGAAGTTCATTTGATCGCAGAACCTATGGCAGCGGCTATTGGAATTGGAATTGATGTTGAAGCTCCGGTTGGAAATATGATTATCGATATCGGTGGCGGAACAACTGAAATAGCAGTTATTGCTCTATCTGGAATTGTTAATGAAGAATCTATACGTATTGCAGGCGATGAGATGA
Source organism: uncultured Bacteroidota bacterium (assembly GCA_963783855.1). Taxonomy (GTDB): domain Bacteria; phylum Bacteroidota; class Ignavibacteria; order Ignavibacteriales; family Ignavibacteriaceae; genus JAKAGZ01. The sequence goes on along the minus strand of CAWAPE010000005.1, from coordinate 542,312 downwards.
ATTATGCAATTATGCAGTATTTCAAGAAGAATCATAATATATTGATTGGTGAGAGAACTGGAGAAGCTATCAAATGTGAAGTTGGTTCTGCTGTTCCATTAAAAGAAGAAATTACTATACAGGTTAAAGGTAGAGACCTTGTTGGCGGTGTTCCAAAAACTACCGAAGTAAGCTCTGTAGAAATCAGGGAAGCATTGAATGAAGCAGTCGTACAGATTGTTGATGCGGTAAGGCAATCACTTGAAAGGACTCCGCCTGAGTTATCTGCAGATATTCTGGATCGTGGGGTAATGCTTACAGGAGGCGGTGCATTGCTTAAAGGTCTCGATGAAAGAATCAGGATGGAAACTAATCTTCCTGTTCATGTTGCGGAAGATCCTCTTACCGCAGTTGTGAGAGGTGCAGGAAAAGTAATTGATAATCTAAATCATTATTCAAAAGTATTAATCCGCAATAGAAGATATTAATGACGAGATTTTTCTTAAGTATCTGGAAAAATTTTAAAGAATATATAATTCTTGTTATACTTCTTATTACCAGCCTCTATACTTTATCTATAAATAAAACCCCAGCTGTTAAAAACGTCAGAGCTCTTGCGTTCGGTACATTTGCTGCATTTACATCTGTAGTCTCAGATTTAACCAATATTGCAAAAATCAAAAGTGAAAATGAAAGACTGCGGCAGATTAATGCAAATCTTATGCTTCAGGTTAACAAACTGAGACAGTACGGAATTCAGAATGAAGAATTAAGAAGTCTTCTTGTTCTTAAAGATACAACAAGCTTTCCGCTGCAGCCAGCTACAGTTGTTTCCAAATCAGTTAATGTTTCTCAAAGTACAATAACAATTAACGTTGGGAAGAATAATGGGGTCTTGCCCGGCATGCCCGTAATAAATGATCTTGGGCTAATTGGTATTGTTTACGATATTTCGGATGATTATTCAATTATCAGAACATTAAAAAACATCGATTTAAAAATTACTGTAAAAGATGAAAGAAGCAGAATAGACGGAATAATGAAATGGAATGGAGATGAGCTTGTTATAATAAATGTACCTAAAACTTTTGATGTACAGCCAGGCGATAGAATAGTTACTTCAGAAATTAGCTCAATAGTTCCTGTTCCGCTACCAGTAGGAGTGGCGGCTGGTTTGACAAAAGCGTCATCAGGTATATTTAATGAAGTAAGAGTAAAACCGTTTGTTGATTTCAGCAGGGTTGAACACGTTTTTGTTCTAAAGCTTGTTGAGAGCAAGGAAAAAAATAATCTTGAACTGAATTTTTATAATCGGAAATAAATGAAAACTGAATATATCCTTTCAATAATATTTTTCTTCCCTCTGCTGATTATTCAGACAACTGTGATACCTTTAATTGCCATTAACGGTATTGCCCCAGATCTTATAATAATCCTATTAGTTTTCTATACAATCAGAAACGGGCAGGTTTACGGTACAGTGCTTGGATTCATTTATGGATTTCTTTTTGATATCATAACCGGTAGTTTATTAGGAAGTTCTATGCTCGCAAAAACATTAGCCGGTTTTATTGCAGGGTATTTTTCGAATGAGAATAAAATCGATACTTATTTTAAGGCTCATAATTTTGCATTGATTGTTTTACTTTGTTCAGTTATTAATTCAGTAATTAACGCATTTTTTAGCAGCATAGAACTAAATACAAACTTGTTGTCCTTAATTTTCCAGCTAGGCTTACTTCCTGGAATTTATACAGCCGTTTTTAGTTTAATAATTGTAATATTTAAACCACGCAGGAGCTTTTCGTGAGATCAGAAAATTTTGCTTCAGTCAAAAGAAAGTCTATACTTTACTTTATGATTGTCGTTGTATTTTCTCTTCTTACTTTCAGATTGTTCCAGATGCAGATATTAGAGCATCAATCCTACGATCTAAAATCATCAAATAATAGTATAAAATCAGTTGAGCAAGCTCCTTTACGCGGGATATTCTATGATCGTAATATGCACGTTATTGTTAGCAATGTGCCTGCCTATACGGTTAGAATAACTCCGGCTGAATATGATAGAAAATTGAATCGTATGCTGGAAACCGTACTGGATGTTGATTCCGGCTATATTGATAAAGTGCTAAAAGAAAGACGGATATATTCAAAATATATTCCGATTAGAATTAAGAGAGGCGTGGATTTTAAAGCCATTTCATGGATGGAAGAGAATTCTGAACATCTTCCCGGTGTTGATTATATTGTTGAAATGCAGAGAAATTATCCTGCAAATATTGATGGGTCACATATGTTCGGTTATACAAAAGAAATTACTCCATCAATTCTGCAAAAAGACACGTCAGATTATTACCGGCCTGGTGATTATATTGGAAATAATGGGATAGAAAAAACATACGAAAAATATCTGCGGGGTGACAAAGGCTATCAATATGTTCTTGTCGATTCAAAAAGGAAAGAACTTGGTAAGTTCAAAGATGGCAATCTGGATAAGCCTTCGATAAAAGGTGACGACCTTGTACTTACAATTGATTCCTATGTCCAGAAAGTAGCTGAAGAATCTCTTAAAGGTCAAAGGGGTGCTGTTGTAGCTATTGATCCGCGCACAGGGGAAATACTGGCTCTTGCAAGCGCTCCTGATTTTAAACTTAGCGAATTTTCTTATGTGACTTCAAAAGACTATTTAAAACATTTGTACAATGATCCTGACAAACCATTTTTTAATCGGGCAACTATGTCAGCCAAACCACCTGGCTCTACATTCAAACCTCTTGAGGCAATTGCAGCGCTTGATATGGGAATTATAAATATCTCTACCACATACACCTGTCGGGGTGGCGGAACATTTTACGGAAGATTTTTTAAATGTGATCATATACATGGTACCGTAAATGTAGAGCAGGCTATTGAAAAATCTTGTAATGTCTTTTTCTACAATTTGATTTATAAAATTGGGATGACAAATTGGTATGAATACGCCACTCGTTTTGGCTTTGGAAAAAAAACTCATCTTGATATTGGAAATGAAGTTTCTGGATTTATACCTGACTCAAAATATTATGAAAGATTATACGGAGCGGAATGGCCAAAGAGCATTATGGCAAGCCTTGGAATAGGGCAGGGGGAAGTAAATGTTACCCCGATTCAACTGGCACAATATGTTTCTTTAATCGCAAATGATGGTATTACATATTCACCTCATCTGGTTAAAGGATACGTTGATAACCGTACACACAAAATTATTCCATTCATTAACGCAAAAAAAATTAATGTGCACATAGATAAAAAAATATTTGATATAGTAAAAAAAGGTATGTATCTGGTTGTAAATGGAGACGGGACTGCAGCGGGCAGTAGAATTAAAGATATACTAATGGCGGGGAAAACAGGAACTGCACAGAATCCACACGGAAAGGATCATGCCCTTTTTATAGGATTTGCTCCTTACGATAATCCCAAAATTGCAATTGCTGTTGTTGTAGAAAATGTTGGCTTTGGTTCTACATGGGCCGCACCTATTGCAAAAAAGCTTGTTGAAGCTTACCTGAAGAGAGATGAATATAAAGAACAAATTGAAGAAGAAAACAAAATGGTTATGAATCAAAAGAAAGTTGAAGAAGCAAAGTGAGAATTGATTATAAACTTCAGGATAAGTTTGATTTCGGGTTATTTATACCGCTAATTTTGCTCTATGCACTTGGGCTGGCGGCAATTTATAGTTCTACAGTAAATAATCCTCTTGCACAGGGTAATTTTGAAAAACAGCTTGTCTGGGGAATTGGCTCACTGATTGTTTTCTTTATCACCTATTCCTTGCCTACTAATACATTTAGAATTATTGCGGTTCCAACTTATTTACTATCACTTGCTTTCCTTTTGGTAGTTGTGTTAGTTGGAAGAAGAATAGCCGGGCAAAAAAGCTGGCTTAATTTTGGCCTTTTTGGTTTTCAGCCATCTGAATTTGCTAAAATAGGTATGATATTAGGAGTATCATATTTTCTTAGCAGAAGAAATACTGATATAGAATCATTTAAAGATATTCTTTTTGCTCTGGGTATTGGCCTAATTCCTGTTTTCCTTATTTTGATGGAACCAGATATGGGTACATCACTTGTGTTTATTGGTACAATACTGGTCTTAATTTTCTGGAAAGGCATAAGCCTGTTTGGACTTTTTGTTGTGCTTTCGCCCGGGATAGTAGCGATAGCATCAATATTTGGAACATTTTATTTTGTATTAATGCTTCTCATTGTTGCTATTGGGTTAGTCGCTTTTAGAAAAGACATATTTTTCAGCGGTTCAATATTCGCCATAAATATTGGGGCCGGATTTTTTACCGATTATGTTTATAAAGCACTCAGTCCTCATCAACAAACCCGGATTCAATCTTTTATAAATCCTGCTGCCGATCCTTTAGGTGCAGGATATAATTCAATACAAGCCAAAGTTGCAATTGGGTCCGGAGGATTATTTGGTAAGGGATTTCTAAACGGTCACCAAACACAGCTCCAATTTATACCTGAGCAGTGGACTGATTTTATTTATTGCGTAATTGGAGAGGAATTTGGATTCATTGGCAGTGTAATTACTTTAATTTTATTCCTCGTTTTGTTTCTTAGAATTTTAAAAATAGCTTCTTCAGCTAAAGATGAATTCTTAAGCCTGGCCTTAATTGGGATTTTATCAATTTATTTTATTCATCTTATGGTAAATATTGGAATGACTGTTGGCATTATGCCAGTAATCGGAATTCCTCTTCCGTTTGTTAGCTATGGAGGCAGTTCATTACTTGTCAATATGTTTATGCTTGGTATTGTTGCTAATGTTTATCGGACAAGAAAAAATTATACATAGGGAGGTTTCTTGATATTATCTGACAAGAAAATCCTGGAAGAAATGGAAAGCGGTAATATAGTGATTGAGCCATTCAACAGGGAACAACTTGGGACAAACAGTTATGATGTTCATCTTGGTAAATGGTTAGGTCTTTATGTTGATAAGATACTTGATGCAAAAAATCATAATAAAATTGAATTGTTAGAAATACCCGATGATGGATTTATTCTTAAGCCATCTACACTTTATCTCGGGGTGACCGAGGAATATACAGAGACCAGAAATTATGTCCCTTTTCTTGAAGGCAAGTCAAGTATAGGCAGGTTAGGAATTGATATTCATGCTACTGCTGGTAAAGGTGACGCAGGATTTTGTAATAACTGGACACTTGAAATTTCGGTAAAAATGCCTGTAAGAGTTTATAAAGGAATGCCAATTGGACAATTAATTTATTTTGAAATGGATGGGGAAATTGAAATACCATACGACAAAAAAATAAGCGCAAAATATAACGGGAGAACAAAGTATCCCGTTGAATCAATGATGTTTAAAAGTTTAAATAAATATGACAGCTCAAGAAAAACTAATAAATAAGAATAATGAAAATAAATTTATTTGCGTCGGTCTTGATTCCGATATAAATAAAATTCCTGCTCACCTAAAAACTTCTGAAAATCCAATACTCGATTTTAATAAATCGATCATTGATAAAACTTCAAATTATGCTGCAGCATATAAGTTGAATTTCGCCTTTTATGAAAAAGACGGTGCTGATGGATTTGATACTCTCAAATCGACTATTGAGCATATCCCGGAAGACATATTAATTATAGCAGATGCCAAAAGAGGCGATATTGGGAATACATCGTTAATGTATGCAAATGCTGTCTACGATTATCTGAAATGTGACTCAATTACAATTCATCCATATATGGGAACAGATTCAGTATTACCCTTTTTAGAAAGAAAGGACAAAATTAATTTTATTCTGGCACTAACTTCAAATCCCGGTGCATTTGATTTTGAAAAACAAAAATTGCAGAATGGAACATTTCTTTTTCAGCAGATAATAAATAAAGTAAAGGAATGGAATACATATAATAATTGTGGGATTGTATTTGGTGCTACAAAACTTGATGAGTTAAAAGATAATATAGATTTATTCGGTGATCTTTTTGTCTTATTACCGGGAGTAGGAGCGCAGGGAGGTAGTCTTTCAGATGTTGTTAAAACCTTTAAAATAGCTGATAGAACAAAATACCTTGTAAATAGTAGCAGAGGAATAATTTATAAAGACCAAACGAAGAATTTTGCAGATTCAGCTCAAAAAGAAATCCTGAATATGAACGAGGAAATGAAAAAGATTTTGGATCAATAACAATTACTCATAAATTAGTCTTATTGTACAAATATATTGCATCCACTAACTTAATATTTAGGGAATATCTCCAGATCTAATAAAACCCGCCGATTCTAAATTTTAGCATACACTAAAAAAAGCAAATAAAAACACTAAACTGTTGATATTTGTAAACAATTCTTGTTAATTTATGTGAAAAGAAGCCATAAATACTAACTGAAAGATGAGGGCTGAAATTAAATATTTTTAATAAAGCTCTGGTTTGTATTAAGAATATTCCCAGCCCTTAACAGAAAGCTATTGCATAATCAATTCTATTAGTCAATGGAAAAGAAAAGAAAAATACAGGAAAAATTTCTTTATAAGGTCTGGCAAGACCAGTGTTTTTCAAAAATACTTTCAACTTCCGATGGGAACGCTCTACAAATAATTGACCCCGGGGCAGAGAACAAAGAGTCAGATGGACCGGATTTTAGAAATGCCAGAATAAAAATAGGCAATATTACATTTTCAGGAGATGTTGAAATTGATAATTTCCATTCAGACTGGAAATCCCACGGCCATAATTTTAACAAAAAATATAACAAAGTTATACTGCACGTTATTTTTCAAAACGAAAATCATAATAATTTTGTATTTACCCGGGATGGGAGAAAAATACCAACAGTTGGAATGGGAAGGTTCATTGAAGGCTCAATGAAAGAATCTTTACAGAGAGCAGTCCAAAAAGAAAGGAATGAAAGGTTAAACAAAATTCCCTGTAATGAAGTATCAATTAAAGCAGATGAAAAATATAAAGTGGATTATATAAGAGAATTAGGAATAGAAAGATATAAAAAGAAATGTGAAAGAATTCTTCACAGATTAAAAGAATTAGTGCTGCTGAATGAATTAAATATGAAAGAGCCAGTTGTAAAATATGATATCGATCAAAAATTTACCGAAAGAACGTTTTCTTATCAGGACTTTTCTGATAAATATTTATGGGAACAACTTTTTTATGAGTTAATATTTGAAGCGCTCGGGTATACGAATAATAAAGATATAATGAGAAAACTTGCCTGTTCTGCTGACATTAAATTCTTTGAAAAAAACATACTGAGTCCTGATTTATTGAGTCTGATTGAATCCGTATTATTTAATATCTCCGGCCTGATTACTGATCACAAGTCTATTTCAGACGAAGAAGTTTCCGTTTATGTCCGGCAATTAGCAGAAAACTGGGATAATGTAAAATCCGCTTATGATGGAAAGAAATTTCGCAAATCTCATTGGCATTATGGAAGGTTACGTCCTCCTAATTTCCCTAATATTCGTATAGCGGGTGGAGCAAGATTGCTCCAAAAAATATTGCAAAAAAAATTACTTTACGAGATTTTCCAAAAATTTGAAGAGGCACAAACAATAGGTGAAATAACAAAATATTTACGCAATAATCTTATAATAAAAAGTGAAGGATTCTGGCAAAAACATTATCAATTTGATTCGCCTGCAAAAGTTCCTATAAAATACTTTATTGGACTTTCACGTGTTGATGATATCATCATTAATGTAATATTTCCTGTTGCTTCTGTTTATTTTGAGATTTTTGGAAAGGAAAATATTGGCAAAAAGATTTCGGGTTTTTACTTGGCATTTAATCAAAAAAGTGAGAACAGACTCGTAAATGATTTGTCCGAAGCACTTGTTCTGAAAAGTATCCAGGAAAAAAGTGTACTTCACCAGGGAATGATAAGCCTGTACAGAAATTATTGTTCTAAAGATAAATGCCTGGATTGTAGAATAGGGGAGAGGGTCTTTAACTAATTATTGTTTGTCAGTCGTTGAATGTCATCTCTTAGTTTTGCAGCCCTTTCATATTCCTCAGTTTCAATGGCTTCACGTAGTTTGGTTTGTAATGATGCAATCTTTGCTTCCTTGCTATTGGGAACTGTTTGGTCTTCAGAACCTGAGGAGGTACCCGAAATCGCATCTTTATCACTTTCCTCAGAGGGAATAAAAGCAGCAGAGTCCATTACGTTTTCTGATACATAAATAGGAACTTTAGCTCTTACTGCAAGAGCAATTGCATCACTTGGACGTGCATCAATTTCATTTGTAAGAGCAGATACTTCAAGAATTATTTTTGCATAAAATGTATTTTCACGTAATTCATCTATAAGAACCTCAATAACACCTGCTCCCATATTATCAATTATGTTCTTTAACAGGTCATGAGTAAGAGGGCGTGGTGGTTTTATGTTTTCAATTTCAAGGGCAATCGCTTGTGCTTCAAATGCTCCGATAATTATAGGAAGTCTCCTTGGGCCATTGATTTCTTTTAAAAGAATAGCATAAGCCCCTCCTGTGGAAGGGCTTGAAGAAAGACCTAATATTTCACATTGAATTTTATTCAATTAAAATCACCTAACCCCTTAAGATTTAATCTTTTTAATCTCGTCTGTTAATGCAGGCAATACCTCAAAAACATCACCAGTAATACCATAATCTGCAATTCCAAAAATTGGTGCATCTTTATCTTTATTGATTGCAACAATGTATTTACTTGATGACATACCTGCCAGATGTTGTATTGCTCCCGAAATTCCACAAGCAATATAGAGCGATGGTGTAACAGTTTTACCAGTTTGGCCAACTTGCTCCCTATGAGGTCTCCAGCCTGCATCAACCGCAGCTCTGGATGCTCCCACTGCAGCACCCAAAACATCTGCGAGATCTTCTACCAATTTAAAATTTTCCGGGGCTTTAAGTCCTCTTCCACCCGAGACTATAATATCAGCTTCTGCAACATCCATTTTGCCTTCGGATTTCTTGAATTCCGTTACGCGTGTTGACAGGTCTGGTGAATCAACATCTTTTGTCTCGACATTTGCAGATCCTTCGCCTGTTGCTTCAGCTTTAAATACATTTGGTCTGAGTGTAATTACTTTCTTTTCGCTCTTAGGTTTCATTTCCATTAAAGCCTTGCCTGCATAAATAGGTCTGATTGCTTTTAAGGAACCGCCATCAACATCAAGTTGAATACAATCTATAAGACAACCAGCATTTAATTTTACTGCGACTCTTGGTGCCAGATCTTTACCGAAAGCTGTGTCAACAAACACCACGTATTCTGCTGAAATTTCATTTGCAAAATCAGCAACTACGTTTGTATAAGCACTTGAAGAATAATTTGTTAAATCATTATTCTTGAAATGGGTTACTTTCTGGAGTCCGTATTTTGCTATGTCATTAATGTTTTCAACATCTCCACCAACAACAACAGCCTCGGCTTCTAGGTTTAGTTCCTTGGCCAGTTTTGCAGAAGTTGCAGCAGCCTCGAAAGCTGATTTTTTTAGTTTACCTTCTCTTTGTTCTAAAACTGCGAGTATTTTATTTGCCATAATTTAAAATTCCTATATTATATAACTTTAGCTTCTTCTCTTAATAATTTAACCAGTTCAGGAACCGCTGATGCATCCGAACCAAGTATCCTTCCTGGTTGTTTCGGTGCCGGTTTTATAAGCTTAACCATTTCAGTCATACTTTCAAAAGAAGCTGCTGGTTTTTCTTCAATAGTTTTTTTCTTTGCTGCCATAATGCCTTTTAGTGAGGCGTATCTTGGTTCATTTAATCCTTTTTGTGTGGTTATAACTGCCGGTAATTTTGATTCTACAACTTCTTTACCACCTTCAATTTCTCTTTCCGCTGTGATTTTATCACCATCGATATTTAGTCCAACAACAACTGCAATGCAGGAATATCCAAGCATTGTTGCTGTAAGCTGGCCGGTGATTGAATTATCATAATCAACTGACTGTTTTCCGCAAAAAACCAATTCACAGCCGAGTGATTTAATTTCTTCTGAGAGGGCTTTTGCTATCCCAAAAGAATCACGAGGATTGCCATCTTTTAGCAAAATTCCTTTATCTGCGCCCATTGCGAGTGCTTTTCTGATAGTTTCTTTTGAACTATCTCCCCCGACACTAATGGCTATTACTTCAGTATCCCCACCAACTTTTTCCTTCATCTTTAATGCTTCTTCAACAGCAAATTCATCATAGGGATTAATAACGTAGGTTACGCCTGTATTGTCTATAGCCTTTTCACTTGAATCAATTTTGACTTTTGTTGCAGTGTCCGGAACATGACTTACACATACTGCTATTTTCATCTATCCTCCGTATAAAAACGTTTATTTTTGTTAAAAAAATAACCATAAAATAGAAGAAATTCAATGAAGCGAATTTCAACAAAAGCTCTAAAATGTTATAATTCTTATTAATTTTGTCTTTATATTTTTTTAATTATTATTTATGTTCGTGTATATGGAGAAATTAAAAGAAATACAGAAGCCCGGCAGGGAACCGGAAATAGAAGTTGATGATTCAATTTCTACAGGACTCGAAAGTAAAGTCATATTATACAATGACGATTGGCACACATTTGATGACGTAATTGCCCAGTTGATTAAGGCAGTCCATTGTTCATTTGAGAAAGCAAGAGGACACGCTTTTGAGGTTCATATTAAAGGAAAATCCATTGTTTTTACCGGTGAAATGAGCAATTGTCTGCGTGTATCGGGAATTCTTGAAGAAATTTCTCTTACTACAGCAATAGTTACTTAGCCTTTTAATAAGTATTTATCACTGTATTTCTAACCGCTTATTTCATTGTTTGTACTTCTCTTTCTAACTATATTTGTAATCTAACTTTTTAAATTTTAAAGGAAATTTGTGGAAAACATCAGAACTGATATCAGGAATATCGCAATAATAGCGCATGTAGATCATGGCAAAACTACATTAGTCGATCATATGCTGAAGCAAACAGGGGTTTTCAGGGAAAATCAACACGTTGAGACACGAATAATGGATTCCAATGCCCTGGAAAAAGAAAGAGGAATTACAATTACAGCAAAGAATTTAAGCGTTATTTACGAAGGTGTAAAAATAAATATTGTTGATACTCCGGGACACGCTGATTTTGGAGGTGAAGTAGAAAGAACTTTAAGGATGGTAGATGGGGTTTTACTTTTGGTTGATGCTGCAGAGGGACCACTTCCACAGACTAAATTTGTTTTGAAAAAGTCTCTTGATCTTGGACTGAAACCTATAGTTGTAATTAATAAAATTGATAGAAAAGATGCCCGTCCTGATGAAGTACTGAATGAAGTATTTGATCTGTTTGTATCACTTGGGGCTACCGAAGAACAACTTGATTTCCCTTATGTGTGGGCAGTTGCAAAACAAGGTATTGCAAAAATCAATCTTGAAGATGAAGGAAAAAATCTTTTCCCACTTTTTGATGTAATTGTTAAATCTGTTCCGGGACCGGAAGGAAATTTAGAAGAACCTTTTCAGATGCTGATCTCAGCCATCGATTACAACGATTACCTGGGAAGAATTGGAATTGGTCGTGTAAAATCGGGTAAAATTATAGTTGGCGATAATATTGTTTTAATATCACGGGAAGGAACAAAACTAAACGCAAAAATTACGAAACTTTACTCATACCGTGATTTCCATCGTGTTGAAATTGATGAACTTACAGCTGGTGATATAGGCGCAATTGCAGGCCTTGAAGATGTGAACATTGGAGATACTATTACGAGTCCATTGAAACCGGAGGGACTTCCTTTTGTTGCGATTGATGAGCCTACAATAACTATGAATTTTATTGTAAATACTTCTCCATTTGCGGGGCTGGAAGGTAAGTATGTAACAACAAGAAATATTAGTGACAGGTTATCAAAGGAATTAAAATCGAATGTTAGTCTGAATGTTGAAATGACAGATTCTCCCGACAGTTTTAAAGTCAGCGGAAGAGGTGAACTACATCTGGCTATTCTGATTGAAAATATGAGAAGGGAAGGATATGAATTGCAGCTGAGCAAGCCGCAGGTAATTATGAAAAGAATTCTGGATGTAATGTGCGAACCTGTTGAACACGTAATAATAGATGTGCCGGAAGAGTTTGTAGGTATTGTGATTGAAAAACTTGGAAAGCGCAAAGGCGAAATGAAGAATATGATTACTTTTCATGATAATACCAGGGTAGAATTTATTATTCCATCGCGTGGACTGATAGGCTACCGTGCAGAATTTATGACTGATACAAGGGGAACGGGCATTCTTCATCATAATTTTCATTCATATGAACCATTTAAAGGTGAAATTCAACAGAGACAAAGAGGTGCACTGGTTGCGATGGAAAACGGAGTAGCTTCAGGCTATGCAATGTTCAAACTGCAGGAAAGAGCAGTGTTTTTTATTGACAATGGAACAAAAGTATATGAAGGAATGGTTGTAGGTGAAAACTCACGCGATATGGATATGCGTGTAAATGTTACAAAGACCAAACAGCTTTCAAACATGCGTTCTTCAGGAGCCGATGAAGCAATCAGACTTGAGCCGCCAACTATTATGACTCTGGAAAAGGCTATTGAGTGGATAACTGATGACGAGTACGTTGAGGTTACACCAGAAAGCATACGAATCAGGAAAAAATATTTAACGGAAATGGATAGGAAAAACGCTAGACTCGCTGCAAAACAAAAATCGGATGAAGTTAGCGTTACTTAATATATTCAGATGAAAAAATAAAAATAAAGAGGTATTATTATGTCTGATACTGCAATACAAGGGTTGGGACCCGCAATTATCTGGAAAAGATTTTATGAAATCAGCCAGGTGCCCAGACCATCAAAAAAAGAAGGTAAAATATTAGCACACCTTAAAGATCTTGCTAAGGAGTTAAATCTTGAATTTAAACAGGATAAAGTCGGTAACATAGTTATGAAAGTACCTGCTACTCCGGGTTATGAAAATGCACCAACTGTTGTTTTGCAGGGACACGTTGATATGGTTTGCGAGAAAAACAAAAGTAAAGTTCACGATTTTGAAAATGATCCTATAACACTCATAAAAGAAGATGGTTGGATTACTGCAGATGGTACAACTCTTGGCAGCGACAATGGAATTGGTGTTGCTGCTGGTTTGGCTGTTGTAACTGATAAGGATGCGGTTCATGGTCCACTGGAACTTTTAATGACTATCGATGAAGAAACCGGACTTACCGGGGCAACAAATTTGAAAAAAGGAATGTTTGCAGGTAAGATCCTGCTTAATCTTGATTCTGAAGAAGATGGTGCTTTTTATGTTGGATGCTCAGGCGGAGTTGATACTGTGGCTGAATTCAAACTGGAAATGACTAAAGCTCCTGCAGGTACAGATTCTTATGAATTGGTTGTAAGTGGATTAAAAGGCGGTCACTCAGGATTGGATATAGAGGCAGGCAGAGGTAATGCAATAAAGATTTTAGGCAGAGCATTAAATGAATTACAGAACCTGAATGTCTCAGTCGCAAAAATAGAAGGTGGTAGTTTAAGAAATGCTATTCCAAGAGAAGCTGAGGCATTTCTTCTAATTAAGAAATCTGATGCCGCTAAAGCAAAAAAAATAGTAAAACAACTGGAAGCTAATGTTCAAAATGAATTCAAAACTGCGGATGGTGGTTTGAAAATTGAATTACTAAAATCAAAAGAATCTTTTAAACAATCATTCAAAAAAGGTTTTGCTAAAAAAATCATCGATACTATAATGGCTTTACCGCACGGCGTAATTCAAATGAGTCAGGATATAGCAGGTTTAGTTGAAACGTCAACTAATCTTGCTACAATTACTACAAAAGATAAAATCTTGGTGATTGGTACTAGCCAGAGAAGTTCAATAAACAGCGCAAACAATTTCATTGCAGAAAGCGTTGGTTCTATATTCAGCCTAGCAGGAGCTAAATACCAGTCTCCTGATGGGTATCCAGGTTGGAAACCAAACCTGGACTCAAAAATCCTGAATATTTCAAAGGATGTTTTTAAGAATTTATTTAATAAAGAACCAGAAATTAAGGCTATTCACGCAGGTCTTGAATGTGGTATTCTTGAAGGCAAAAGCCCGGGACTTGATATGGTTTCATTCGGTCCAACTATTCAAGGGGCTCACTCACCTGATGAAAGGATTAACATAGAAACCGTGGAAAAATTTTATGATTTGTTAAAGGGAATTCTAAAACGGGTTGCAACAAATTATTAAATATTAAAAGGGCTGCTCAAACGGGCAGCCTTTTTTGTGTTATAATTCCTGGGCACATTTTTCGCAATTACATTCTTCATAAATGTCTTCATAGCCATAATCAATGGTAAGCTCTTCGCCAGCCTTTATCTCTCTGTCTGCATATAAGTAAAGACTTACACCAGTATCTTCTTCTACTACACAATTAGCTTCACAATTGTGATTAATAAATTTCATTTTTTCAGTATTATTTGTATCTATGTATGTTTCATCATCGTACCAGAATATATAAACATTGTCTTCATCTTCTTCGCGTCTTTCACATTCATCGCCTGAAATAATCTCCCCTTTAATTTCCATTATTTTGCTTTCGGCCGGAATATCAACTGATGTAAAAATCCCTGCACCGTGTATTCCCGAGGATTTAACATAAGTGAATTCCTCGAAGTCCTTAAAATGACTTTTCAATTATTTTATGCTCCTTTTTTTCTAAAATATTTTCTTAAAACTTTATGTAATGCCGATTCTTCAAAAATCGACTATGTGCATTTATATTCATCCGGGTAACCGGCTATAGGATAATCAAAATTATACAAATCCTTGTCGGATGAATTATAGTATCTTACTTTCAGAATTCCATACTTAGCGTTTATAACGCCTCTGATCGACAAATAGTTCCTGGTAGTTCGTCAAGAACAAGCGGAGGGATATGTTGCTCAAGAACCCAGACATCAAAGTGATCGCCGCTTGCGGAATCAAAATTTGATTCATCATATCAGATTTTTTTATCAACGAGATCAATACTTTTCCATTGATGAATTTCGGATTGCGCAGGCGACGAATAATTTATGAGAAATACATCATAAAAGTTAATACCTTGTAATATCTTAAAAGAAATTCCTTGAAAATTTAATAAAAACAAACATAATGAAAATATTTTATACTTAATAGAAGTTAAATGGTCATTAGGACATAAATCCAGATTATCTTAAATCTCAGGAAAATAAATAAGTTTTAGCACTAATCTAGAGAGCAATTTTTTCGTATATTTCTTAAAATAATAAATAAATACAGACGTTATATGGAAAAACCATTAATATTAATTGTAGATGACGATAAAGCCAGTAGGGATATAACTAAACTTTTCCTGCTAAAATTGTGTGAAATAGATGTAGCAGAGGACGGAGCCACTGCAATTAAAATGACAGGTGAAAAGAAATATGATGCAATATTAATGGATATTGGATTGGGTAGGGAAATGAGTGGGCTAGAGGCCACAAAAAGAATTAGGAAAATAGAGGGATATGGCAGTATCCCGATTGTTGCTGTAACGGCATATGCAATGAAAGGAGATAAAGAGGAATTCCTTAATTCCGGTTGTACTCATTACCTTTCCAAACCGTTTGAAAGTAACGTGATAAAATCATTAATGAAAGAAGTTCTTTCTTTGGAATAGAACTAACAGGCTATTTGCTATTGCTAAAATTAGTCTGAATTCAAAAAAATAAATTCACATCTGAATAATATGAATCAAAAAATAAATTATGATGATATGGGAAATGATTTTTATAAGTTGTTTTTCCTGGATCACCCGCTGAGTATGCTGATTTACGATTGTAATAATTTTAAGATTATTGCAGTTAATAAGGCGGCTTTGAAATTTTATGGGTATAGTGAAAAAGAATTTTTAGATATTACAATACAGGAGCTTCATACCGGGGAAAGCATCTCACAATTCAACAGGGTCTTTAAAAACAGGGATAAAAAGTCTCCTAAAATTACATCCACTATTCACGAAAAGAAAAGTGGAGAGCAATTCTTTGTAGAAGTTACGGCAAGAGATATTCAATTTAATGGCATAAATGCCAGGCTTGTTATAATTATTGATGTTAATGACAGGGTTAATTTTAAAAGAAATTAACAAGTGAAGAAACAAAATTTAAATCGCTGGTAGAAAATATTAGTGAAGGAATTGTACAGGCAGATAATGAAGACAGGCTCATGTTTGTAAATAACAGGTACTGCGAAATGATGGGGTACAAACAAGAAGAGCTGATTGGTAAAATAGGTTATAAAGTACTTTTGGATAAAAAAGACCAGGAGATTATAAAGAATAAAAACATTGACAGAACAAAAGGCATAGCGGACAAATATGAACTAACAATGAAAAAAAAGGACGGCACGCCCGTTTTTATGGAAGTAATCGGTGCGCCGGTTTACGATAATTCAGGGCATGTTATTGGTTCACTTGGTATTCATTCTGATATTACTGAAAGAAAAGAAACTGAAGAACATCTTAAAAGATTAGCATCCTTCCCGGAACAAAACCCAAATGTTGTTATAGAAATTGATTCAAAAGGGAATGTCCTTTATACAAATAGTAATACAAAAAAGGTTTTTCCGGGGATTGAAATTCAAGGGAAAGAGCATCCTGTTCTGCGAGACTTTAGTGAAATATTACCTGCTATTAAAAACAATCCAAATAATCCATTAACCAGGGAAATTAAATTTTCTGATAAATATTTCGAACAGAAATTCTTCTATCTGCCTGCTAACGATTTAGTTAGAATATTTTCATATGATATATCAGAAATAAAAAATACTCTACAGTTATTAAAAGAATCAGAAGAAAAATTCAGGTCACTTGTCGAAAATTCATTGGTTGGAGTTTACCTGATTCAGGATGGTGTTTTCAAGTATATAAACCCTAAAATTGCTGAAATTCTTGGATATCGCGTAGATGAATTGCTGAACATAATGGGTCCGCAAGATGTAACCCCAGTTAAGGACTGGGAAACAGTGCGAGAAAATTTACGGAAAAGGGTTGAAGGTGAAGTTGACTCACTTAACTATGAATTTAATTGTAGAAGAAAAAACGGTGAACTAATCTCTGTAGAAGTTTATGGAGCGCGTACATCATTTAAAAATAAACCTGCAGTAATAGGAACTCTTCTGGATATTACTTCCCGTAAGTTGGCTGAAGAAGCTATTATCGAGAAAGAGAAAAATTATAGAAATTTAGTTACAAGTTCAGCAGATGCAATCTATGTCTTGCAAGACTATCATTTGAAAATGGTGAACCCGGCCTGGGAAAAACTCTTTGGAATAAGCGAGAGAGAAGCAGTTTCTGAAGCATTTGATCCAATTATAATTATTGCTGAGGAGAGTGTACCGTTTGTAAAGGATAGATTCAAATTAGTGGCAGAAGGTAAATTTGAGCCAGCAAAATACGAAATGAAAGCGCTTACCAGAAAAGGTGAAAAGAAAGTACTTGAAGTAAATGTTACGGAAATTATCTGGCAAGGGAAGAAAGCAATCCAGGGTATTTACAGAGATATTACTGAAAGGAAAGAAATTGAAAATATACTGAGAAATTCTGAAGAAAAATACAGAGATTTGTTCCAATACGCACCTGTTGGAATTTATCAGTCAACTAGGGATGGTAAAATAATAACTGCTAATGATGAACTGGCTAAAATATTGGGGTATTCTTCTACACAGGAATTAATGACAAATAATATAAAAGTTCTTTATCCCGATGTTAACACTAGGGAAAATCTAATTGCAGATTTTGAACCTTCTGGTTCTACTGCTAATTTGGAAATGCAATGGCTTAAAAAAGATGGGAATAAAATCTGGGTAAATTTAAACGCTCATATAATAAAAAACTCAAAAAATCAGAGCCCTTATTTTGAAGGATTTGTAAAAGATATTACTGTTCGGAAAAAAGCTGAACTGGATTTAAAGGAAACGGAAATAAAATATCGTCAGTTAATTGAATCAGTTAGTGCAATTTTCTGGCGTGCGGACCCGGAAGATTTCCAATTTAAATTTGTTAGCAAGCAGGCTGAAACTCTTCTGGGATATCCTGTAAAGCAATGGTTGAATGAAGAAGATTTCTGGATTAATCACATTCATCCGGAAGATAGAGAAAATGCTGTTCAACTTTGTAAAACTGGAACAAAGGAAAGAAAACTACACTCATTTGACTATAGAATGATTACAGCAAATGGTTCTACAATTTGGCTGAAAGATATAGTACAGGTTTTAGTAAGTGAAAATGATTCGACTGAGTTAATTGGAGTTATGATTGACATGACTCAGCAGAAGAAAATTGAAGAAGAACTGATTAAGGCAAAAGATAAAGCTGAAGAAGCAAATAGACTTAAAAGTAGTTTCCTTTCAACAGTTTCTCACGAAATTCGCAGTCCGCTAAATGCAATTCTAGGATTCAGCAGTATACTTAAAGAAATATATTATCAGAATGCCAGTGATGAAGACAAGCAATTTTTTAATTCTATGGAAGAAGCAGGGGTGAGGCTACTGGAAACGATTACACAGGTGCTTGATATTTCAAGGTTGGAAGCCGATGATTTTTCTGTAAATATAAAGCCTGTTTCTGTTTCAAAAGCTATGGTATCTGCACATAGTGTTTTAGAGCTACAGGCAAAGAAAAAGGGCCTGACTATAAAACTGGATTTGCCCAGGGAAGAAATAATAATTCCTACAGATGAATACTGTCTGGGAGGCGTTTTAGTTAACCTTTTAAGTAATGCTATAAAGTATAGCTATAAAGGAGAAATTATTCTCAAACTTGTGGATAATAAGGAGTATCTTGAATGCAGTGTGCAGGATCAGGGGATTGGAATGTCTGATGAGTACAAGAAACATTTATTCGAAACATTCAGCCAGGAAGATGTTGGCCTGAGCAGACGATATGAAGGCACAGGACTTGGACTCGCAATTACAAAAAGATATCTTGATTTACTTGGAGGATCTATCCAGGTAGACAGCAAAAAAAATATAGGAACCACAATGACGTTCACGCTTCCTAAGAAATATTCTATCAATTAATAATTATTCCCAGCCAATCACTTAAGTTAGTATATACTTTCGCTTTATAACTTTCTGACAAATCTTTTATCCTTGTGGCATGTGTTCCTTTCTCTTTTAATACATCAAACGAATTTGTATTGCCCTTTAATCTCATACCGGCTCCGCCTGACCAGGGGTCATTGCCGCCGTTTATATAAATTATATTCCTGCCATTTTCCTGAAGCCAGTTATAAATATTCTTTAGTACATCAGGATTATAAACTACAGGAATGTTATGGGGAAGAAATACTTTATAAGACGCTTTAGGGTCAGTTTCTAGAAGATTCAGCACTTCTTTAGAATTATAATCAAAATTATAGTATCCAAGTTCAGTAAATGACTGGTAGAAAAGAGGCCCAAGGTATTTTGCTTCCTTATCACTAAACAAACTGAATCCTGAAACTTTGTTCAATTCGTCAAAAAGTTGTTTAGGATTTGCTTCTTTACCCGGGATTTGATCACAATTACTTTGTCCCCATTGCCAAAATGAAAATGGATATTCAAGAACTGCGAATTCAAAAGCAGATTCTAATCCAATAGAAAATTTGTAGCTTTTCTCTTCAGCTACTTTTTTTACCATAGGAATAATTTTTTTCCTGTTTTTTAATAATTCAATTTGGAACTGAGTTATCTTATCACGGCATTCTTTTGTACCAACTTCCGAAGAAATAAATCTATTTATCACCGGATTTTCCTGTGCCAGATTAATAGGGGCTACATAAGCAATTGTTGCATTTACATCATTCGGAAAATAATAACGGTAAAACAAGCAGGTTTGTCCCCCTTTGCTAATTCCGGTACTAATCCATTTACCATGATAAATATTTTTAAAAATTGTTGTGATATGATGAAGGTCTTTCGCACATTGTTCAGATGTCAAAAATTTCCAATCCATAGTCTTAGGTTTTGAATCTACGAAAAACCTGTTTTCAACAATAATCTGGTTTGCTTTTAGTAATTTTGTTGGCTCGGTAATATATTCTCTGGCTGAGTATCCTTCAGTGGAAATAACCATTGGAGCAAACTGGCTTCTATCATATAAATAAACCTTTTGTAAAAATATTTCACTATTCGGATTGTTATGATCCAGATGTTGCCTGATTTTTATCTCGTAGGCATAACTGAATTCATTATTGTGTTTTATAGGCCTTACACTCTCTACATCAGGAAGTGATTTTATTCTTTCTTCAAATGTTTTCTTGCCAGTGGCCTGAGCTGTTTGTAATAAACTAAAACAATAAAATATTATTAGTACATAAAGGTTTAATTTTGTAAATCTTTGCATCTATTTCTCTAATATTTGTTTTAAAGCTGAAAGGCAGGTGTCAATATTTTTTACGTTTGAAGTATATCCCATTAGTCCGATTCTCCAGATTTTTCCTGCCAGAACACCAAGACCAGCACCAATTTCAATGTTAAATTCATTTAGTAATCTGTTTCTAACCTCATTATCATCAACACCATCAGGAATTCTTATAGTGGCGAGCTCCGGCAAACGATGTCCCTCTTTGACAAAAACTTCGAGGTCCAGATTTTTTAATCCTTCAATAAAAATAGTGCTGTTTTTCTGATGCCTTGTCCAGGCATTTTCTATTCCTTCTTCCTGCAGTAGTATCAGCGCTTCGTGTAATCCGTACAATGCATTTATGGGAGCTGTGTGATGATAAGACCTTTTGGAAGAACTGCCCCAATAACTAGTTACCAGATTGATATCCATAAACCAGCTTTGAACTTGAGATTTTCTTGATTTAATAAAATCTAAAGCTGATTTACTAAATGTAACGGGAGATAAACCGGGGGGGCAGGACAAACATTTTTGAGATCCTGAATAGACCGCATCAAATTCCCATTCATCAACCTTTACAGGCACTCCACCTAATGAGGTTACAGTGTCAACAATTGTCAGGCAGTTATATTTATGTGCAATTTCTACAAGCAATTTAGCATCAGAAAGTGCGCCTGTGGAAGTTTCAGCGTGAACAAAAGTAACCAATTTTGCATCTTTATTTTTTTGTAAAGTGTCTTCAAGCTTAGCGGGTGATATTGGTTCGCCCCAGGCTGCCTCTACAACTATCGGTGTCGCTCCACATCGTTCTACTATGCTTTTCATTCGTCCGCCAAATGCTCCATTTATGCATACAATAACTTTCATTCCCGGCTCTGCTAAATTTACAAGGCAGGTTTCCATTCCAACGCTACCGGGACCTGAAACCGGGAAAGTAAGTTCATTTTGAGTTTGGAAGGCATAACGCAGCAAGTCTTTTATTTCATCCATTAATTTTATGAACTTTGGATCCAGGTGCCCGATTGTTGGTTTTGACATTGCTTCCAAAACTCTTGGATGAACATTTGAAGGGCCGGGACCCATTAAAATTCTATTGGGTGCTGTAAATGATTTTAGTGCCATAATTCAACCAAAGATTAAATAAATTTGTAAAAATCTTAAAGCAATTCAGCTTTAACCAATATATTTTTTAAGTCATTTAATTCGATTTCATTCAATGCATTTAATGGTGTGCGTGGATTTCCTCCAAAATAGCCGAGTAAATCCATAGCTGCTTTCAGGCCGGTTACTCCATATTTACCAGTCACAGCCCGGTTAACCGGAATCATTTTGTTCTGAAGCTGTAAAGCTTCCTCATTTCTATTTTCTGTGAATAGTTTATAAATATCTAAACATTTTTGAGGGGCAATATTTGCAAGTGCAAGAACTCCACCATTTGCTCCTGCAAGGAGTCCCGGGTATAAAACAGAGGCTGTACCAACCAAGACTTCAAAATCATTTGAAGAGTTATAAATTATTTCTGAAAGGTGAGCAATGTTTTCGGAACTACTCTTTAAACCCGCAATATTTTTGTGCTGAGATAATACTGATACTGCTGATGCCTGAATATTCACTCCTGTGTATTTAGGTACATTGTAAATTATTATGGGTATTTCAGAATTATCTGCGACCTGGGTGAAATATTTTATAAAGGAATTATCATTCATCTTTTCCTTAAAAAAGGATGGTGTTAATACCAATGCGAAATCAGCTCCGGATTTTGCTGCATCGTTTGTAAGAGAAATTGTTTCCTTAATGGAATCAGATCCTGTGCCTGCAATAATGGTTTTACCATTTGCTGAATTAGTTTTTACTTCTTCAATTATTTTTAATTTTTCATCTCGTGTCAAAAAGACGCTCTCTCCATTGGAGCCCATTACCACATAACCAGACAGCTCAGTTTTATTCCATTTTTCTAAGTTTGATTTTAATTTGTCGAAAGCAACTTCATCATACATAAATGGAGTTGTTATTGGTGGGAAAATACCTTTAAGCATATAATAGGCTATCTAATTTGAAAAAATATTTTTTAGCACAAAAGTAACATTTGCAGGTCTTTCAGCAAGCCTTCTCAAATACCATGGATACCATGCAGTTCCGTAACTTATAAGCACTCTGATTTTGAATCCTTCTTTAGCAAGTTTCTGTTGTTCGCCGGATTTTATTCCATATAACATATGAAATTCATATTTGCCTTTTTCAAGTTCTATGGCTTTTGCATAATCATTAATTGCTTTTACAAGTTTTAAATCATGTGTGCCAAAAACAGCTCTAATACTTTCTTCTTTAGCAGCAGTAATCATTTTTTGGGCAAGATCAAGATAGTTCTCATCAACACGAAATTTGTCCTTAAGTGCAATTTCAGGAGATTCTTTATAAGCGCCCTTAACTAATCTGATTGCAGGTTTAACCTTTATAAGTCTGTTCAGGTCTTCGTGTGTTTCAAAAAGATATGCCTGAAGGCAAATTCCAACATTATCGATTTCTTTTTTTAATTTTATATAAAAATTGATTGTCCTTTTTGTGTAGGCACTGCCTTCCATGTCAATCCAGACAGTATTTTTTAATTTGCGCTTTGCTTTTTTTGCAATCTCTTTAAGATTTTCAAAAGTTTTTTCTTCTGAAAGGTCGAATCCCAGTTGTGTTAATTTTAAAGAAATTTCTACATCTAATTTTTCACTAGCTACCTTATCGATTAAAGCCAGGTAATGATTTTTAACCTCTTCGGCATCAGAAATATTCTTGACATTTTCACCAAGACGAGTAAATATTGCCGGGATATTATTCTGTCGAAAATTCTTAGTCGCATTAATTGCATCTTCAATCTGTTCACCCGGCATAAATTTCTTTAAAGCCTTTTGAACAAATTTCATCTGAGGAACTTTTTCTTTGAGCGTTTGATTTTCAGAAGTCCAAAGCAGGACGCTTCTCATTAGACCCATCTAGATTCTCCTAAAATGGAATAAAACAGGGATTTAACTTAAGAAATTTTCTGAATTTACCTAATCTCTCATTGATGCTAATTCTTCAACTTCTTCAACAGTTTTAGGAATTGGTTTACCAAGAACTTTGTAACCTTTTTGAGTTACAACCACATCATCTTCTATTCTAATACCATGGAAATCTTTATGTTTCAAAACTTTTTCATAATTAATGTATCCCTTAAACTTACTGTCTTTCTTCCACAGATCTATGAGTTCAGGTATAAAATAAATGCCTGGCTCAACAGTTAGCACAACTCCGGGTTCCATTTCTTTACCGAATCTTAAATAAGCAAGCCCAAACTGGCTACTTCTTTTTGTCTTTTCATTATAGCCTGTATATCCTTCACCAAGATTTTCCATGTCATGAACATCAAGACCCATCAGGTGGCCAAGTCCATGTGGGAAAAATAATGCATGCGCTCCATTTTTTACAGCGTCATCAGTATTGCCTTTCATAAATCCCATGTCTTTAAATCTTTCTACAAGAAGTTTTGCTGCTTTCAGATGAACTGATTTATATTTTATACCAGGTTTTATGGCTTTAATAGCGGTCATTTGCATATCAAGAACAGTCTGGTAAATATCTTTTTGTAACGCTGTAAACTTTCCGCTTACAGGGAATGTTCTGGTTATATCGCTTGCGTAATGCATTGCGGTTTCTGCTCCGGAATCATTAACTACAATGTCACCTGCTTTCATTTTATTGCCCTGATAATGGTTATGCAAAGTTTGGCCATTAACAGATAATATAGCAGGGAAGGAGAGTCTTCCGCCGTGGGATACAGCAATACCTTCTATTATTCCGGCAATCATTCTTTCACTCATTCCGGGTTTTGAAAGTCTCATTGCCGTTGTTTGCATTTCATAAGCAACGGCCACAGCCGCTTCAATTTCTTTTAATTCTTCAGCTGATTTTTTTACCCTTTGGGATGCTACTGCCATTATTAGTTTTTCAGAAGAATATTCTTTCATTCTTTTAGGGTGAATACCAAGGAGATGTTCAATTTTTAAAATGTTGTCGGCTCTGTATTGGGGGAGATAATGTACAGTTCTTCCCTGGGCAATTACTTTTTTCAGGATTGTTTCCATTTGCTGAAGACTCGCGGAGTTTTTAGCTCCAACTTTTCTTGCTCTTTGTGCAATTGTAGGTTGCGGTCCCATCCAGACTATATCATCTATTGTAAGATCATTTCCAAAAACATATTCCTTGTTTTCATCAACATCAATCGCAGCTGCCAGTCCAGGTTGATCAATTCCAAAGTAGTAAAGGAATGAACTGTCCTGCCTGAAAGCATATTGATTATCTGTATAATTCATAGGGCTTTCTTCGTTACCAAGAAATAAAATAAATCCGGATCCGACTTTTTTTCTTAAACCGGCTCTTCTGTTAACATAGGTTTTTGCTGAAAACATATTCTGACCTCATTCTTTTTTATTCAACTGCAATTTTAAATATTATTAATAAATAAATTAAAGATTTCCTGATAGACTATCCAATTTTAAATAGAATTAAGAGAGGAAAGGGGATACTAAAAGTAGTTCGGAAGGAAAATTGAGCGGAGTAATTATTTTTAATCTTCCTGGTAAATAATATTGTATTTATTTATCAGTCTGTGAATGCTTCTTCTGTCAAGTCCGCACATTTCAGCCGTTTTTGTGATATTCCCCTCGTTTATTTTCAAATGATGCGTCAGGTATTCCAGTTCAAATTTTTCAATAACTTTGTCTTTAGCATCTTTATATTCCAATGAAATAAATTCATCGGGCATTCTTTTATCATTAGATTTAAAATTTAACGGTAAATCATCTTTTTTAATGATTTGTGATGAACTCATAAAATATGTACGGCCGATAATGTTTTGTAACTCTCTAACATTGCCGGGCCAGGAATATGACCTGAGTACTTCCTCTGCCTCAGTAGAAAAACGTCTCATTAAACTATCATCATTTGAACACAGATTCGACATAAAATGATTTGCAAGTGGAATTATATCGTCAGTTCGTTCTCTTAGTGGGGGCACTTCAATCTGGATTGTATTGAGCCTGTAATATAGATCTTCACGGAATTTCCTTTCTGCTACGTCTCGTTCAAGATTTTTATTGGTTGCCGCAATTATTCTTACATCAATATCAATTTCATTTTGTCCGCCAACGCGTCTTATTTTTCTTTCCTCAAGCATTCGCAATAACTTTACCTGCAGTGTATGACTAAGATCGCCAATTTCATCAAAGAAAAATGTTCCGTGATTTGCGAATTCAAGCAAACCCGGCTTTGTTTTTACAGCACCAGTAAAAGCGCCGCGTTCATGTCCAAACAACTCACTTTCAAAAAGATGTTCTGGTAATGCTCCACAGTTTATCGGAACAAAAGGATTATCTTTCCTTTTGCTCATTGTATGAATTGCCCTTGCAATTAATTCTTTGCCTGTTCCACTTTCTCCTGTAACCATAATATTCAGGCTACCGGGGGCAACTTTTTTAATCAGCTGGATTACATTGGCGATCTGTTTGCTTCTGTATATAAAACCAAAATTTTTGGAAAATTCATCATCGGCAGGAATTTCTTCTAAAGCATTTCCCTCAAGTGCACGGTCTATACATTCGAATAATGTTTTTGATGTGAACGGTTTTTCTATAAAATCAAAAGCACCATTTTTCATAGCTTCAACACTTGCTTCTATCGTTCCATAACCAGAAATCATTATTACTATTGAAGAAGGGCAATTGTTTAATGCTGTTTTTAAGATGTCTATGCCTGTAACATTTCTCATCTTTAGGTCGGTAATAATTATATCAAATCTTTCCTGAGTAAGCAGATTTTTTGCTTTCTCGGAATCCTGTAATGTCGTAACCTCAAAATCTTCTCTATAAGAAAGAATCTTTTGTAAACTCTCTAACATCTCCTGTTCATCATCAATTACTAATACTTTTTTCATTTATAAACCTTTTCAAATTCGATTGTAAATGTTGTTCCAATACCCGTTTTGCTTTTGCAGCTAATTTTTGCTGAATGTTTATCGCAAATATTTTTTATTATATATAGTCCCAAACCTGTCCCTTTCCCGGGCTCTTTTGTTGTAAAAAATGGAAGGAATATCTGATCAATTACTGAATCTTCAATTCCACTTCCATTGTCCGTTAAACTTAAAATAATTTTTCCTTCTGAATTTTGATCCAGACCAATGTTTATTAAACCTCCACTTTCAATGGAATCAATGGCATTATTTACAAGGTTCATTATAACTTGTTCAATATCCAATTGATCGCCGGTAATAATGGCATTTGTAGTTTTATAAGTTTTTTTAATATCAACTTTATGTTTGATAATTACCGGCTTCAAAATGTAGAGACATTCATCAACAATTTCTGCAAGATTTAATTTTTGTTTAAGCTTCGGCTGGTTTTTGCTATGTTTAAGTATATTCCCGGTGATTTTTGAAACAACATCTGTCTGGTGCAAAATTGCTGATAGATCTTCTTCGTATTTTCCAAGGTCCTGATTTCTGTTGGATTCTAATTGAAGATAATCTGCACGAGCCATAATAATTGCACTGTGATTGTTTATTTCGTGCGCCATTTCGGCAGTAAGTTCTCCTAATGTAACCAGTCTGTCGGTACGTTGTAATTGTTCAGTGTGAAGTTCTTCTATTTTTTCTTTGGAGCTTTTTAGCTTGCGAACCATATTGTTAAAATTAGCATGCAATATCCCAAATTCATTTTTATGGTTTGCGGGTAGCTGAACTTTTAAATCACCCTCTTTCACATTGTTAAGTGCGCCTATAAATTTTAAAAGGGGCTTATTAATTAATCTGTCAAAAAGTAAATAGAGAGAAAATGCCAAAAGAATTACAACTATACCGGAAATTATAATAAAACTAAGTGCGCCTGAATAAAATTTTTCATTAGATCCCTGAAGGTTTGTTTCAACATCTAGATATGCAATTATATTAACTCCTTTATGGCATGGCAAGCATTTAGTCTCATTAAAAATGGGCTCAGTAGCAGAGTATCTCTCATCATCAGGAGTTGGAGTAATTGTCCTAGTATTAATATCAGGAATATTTCTATTGCCAAGCAAAAAATCTTTTGCCAGTTTGTTGATTTCACTTTTTCTTGATGCGTATTTTATAATTCCTTTCTTATTAATTATTCTTATATGGTCTATCCTGTCGTTCTTAGCTAAGTTATCCACAACAAGTTGTATGTTTTTTTTCTTGCCTGTCATCATCTCGTTATAGAGTCCGTTATGCATAACATCAAGTGTTGTTTCCAGCATTAATTCTGTCTGATTTTGGAAGTTTTCCCTTAACTGTCTGATGATCAGTATATTGCTTATTGTTACGCCTGCAATAATTATTGCAACCGCAATAAAAATAAACTTGCTTCTAATTGTGTTAAACATATTGTATGGTATTTATTCTGAAGTTATGCATGCAGGCTTCCCCAACCAATAAATTCTAAATTAAAGTTTTATGAAACTTATATAGCAAAATTATGGAAATTTTGGTGTATTTACTATGTAAAATTGATGAAAAAGTTAGCAGTTTGGAAGTCCAATCAATGTCCCACCGGGACAATCAAGTCACAGTTCAGTTGGGATTATGGCTTTTCCAATGCTTCTACAATAATCTTTTCAAAATAATTACTTCGAATTTAAGCCTAAAACGAAATAATTAAATATCTGAAATTAATAGCAACCTTTTATTCTTAAATAATTTAGTGGCACGTTGATTGCGTATAGTATGCCATTATGAAGATTTTGTTGATTTCTGATGATACAGCTTTAATAGAAAAATTTGGTGCAGACGAAGTTATTTCGAATAACACAATGATTTCTTACAGCAAAAAAACAGACTTGCTAGATGTAATATCGTTTGTTTTTTCAAATCATCCTTCACTGCTTGTGCTTGATGATGACATGGTAAAACCAAATTCTGCCAGGATAATTACTTCTATTAAAAATGTAATTCCGAATATCTCAACAATTTTTGTGACATCAGACGATAGTCACAAACTGGGCAGGGAAATAAGTCCGCTGGGGGTGCTCTATTATGCAATTAAACCTGTGAAAATAGAGGATATTAAAGACCTGATAGATTCTTTGACAAAATCAAAGAATCTGAATCAGGTTAACTAAGATAAATTGTTCTAAACAAATTGAAATTAAATAATCATAAAAATCTGTAGTAATGGTTTATTAAGCAGTAGTATGATTATAAAAAAAAGACTTTATGAATTGCAGGAAGCAATTAATAAAAACTAAATAAAACATTTCACGTCATAATAAATGGAGATAATAAGATTATGAAAAAAATGCTTCTTTTTTTAATTCTGCCTCTCTTTATGTGTGCCAGTATGAGTCTTGCACAGACTCTTACAGTTGGTACATATGGAGTAACACCAAGGGACGTAGAAAAAGATTCTGTTGCTAAATATTTTGACAGAGCTTACAACAGCCTGCAAAACGTTGGTAAGGAAACCAAGGTTTATTTGAAGGCTTCAATTTCTACTAAATTTGCTTCACCTGTTTGGTCAATTACATCCAAACCAGGCGGTTCTGTTGTAGCTTTTGGTGCTACAAAAGATATAGATACTTCAAATCAGGTTATTTCATTTATTCCTGATAAAGTTGGAACATATAAAATAACTGTAACAGATGGCGCATTGAGCGCAACAATTACAATTAACTCATCACTTTTTGTGGGAACACAAGTGGGAGCCTGTTACGTCTGTCACAACGGTGCTTTCAGACCTGTAGGTGTTCCACTTTACAGCAAATGGTCACAAACAGGTCACGCTACAATGTTAGAGCGCGGTTTGAACGGAACGTTGAGTGATCATTATGGCGAATCTTGTATTAGCTGTCATACAACCGGTTATGATAAACTTGCCAATAATAATGGCTTTGACGATTATCCGTTTACTTTTCCGGATACATTGATGCCAGGTATGTATGATTCTATGAAGACTGCTTATCCTCAGGCTATGGCATTAGCTAATATTCAGTGTGAAAGCTGTCACGGACCTGGAGCTGATCACTACGGCGCTATAACTGATTCTAAAATGGTTAAATCTCTGGATGCAGACAATTGTGCATGGTGTCATGATGAAGGAACACATCACTTTATACCTGAATCAGCTAGCTTTTCAAGGCACTCAAATCCAACTACATTGGCCCGCGGCAGCAGCGCAGACTGTGCACCCTGCCATAGTGGTTCTGGTTTTGTTTCATGGATTAAAGGCGGAAAAGCAGAATTAACAACTGCACCTGCTTTAGCAAAAATATCCTGTGGTGTTTGTCACGATCCGCACGATGCAACTAATATAAATCAGTTAAGAACAGTAACTGCTACTTTCCAGAATGGTGTAACAGTAACAACCGGCCAGAAAGGTGCTCTTTGTATGAATTGTCATCAGGCCAGAAGAGATGCAGTTGCTTATACAAATGATTACCTGAACAATTTAAGTTCACACTATGGTCCTCATCATGGTCCACAGGGTGATATGTTAGCTGGTACAAACGGTATTACATTCGGTTGGAGAACTACCAGCTCTCCACATTTGGCTGCTACAAAAGATGCCTGCGTAGATTGTCATATGGCAGCTACTACTTCTGATAGTAAAGTTGGTGGACATACACTGAATATGGTAGATCCGGTAACCGGTGATGATAATGTTGCGGCATGTGCACCTTGCCACGGTACTATCGGAACTGAATTCTCAGACAAGAAATTTTACGTAAACGGTAATGCTGACCTTGATGGTGACGGGACTGCTAATGGACTCCAGGTTGAAATGGAAGGATTATTACATAAATTAGCACTGTTATTGCCTCCTAAAGGTAGTACAGATGTTTCTATAAATGATTCAACAGTTACATTACTTGAAGCTCAGGCAGGCTATAATTATCTCTTTGTCGAAGAAGATAGAAGTTTGGGTATACATAATCCTGCATATGCATACTCCTTGATAGCGTCTTCTATAGTTAAATTGGATCCTACTACGGATATTAAACTGATTGATAATGCTTTACCACAAACTTTCTCAATTGACCAGAATTACCCTAATCCTTTCAATCCGACTACTACTATTAAGTATACTATTCCGAAAGAAAGTAACGTAAAACTGGAAATCTATGACATCACTGGTAGACTTGTTAATACAGTAGTTAACCAGAGCCAGAGTGCAGGAACTTATTCTGTAACCTGGGATGGCGAAAATTCAAGTGGTCAAAAAGTTGGATCAGGAATGTACCTGTACAGAATTAATGCAGGTTCATTTATAGCAGTTAAGAAAATGATCCTTCTTAAGTAATTTAATTTTCTTGATGATGTGAGGGGAATATTCCCCTCACAATTGTTCTTTTAAGTTTGTTCTTAGTTCAACCTGCTAACTGTCAAAATAGTCAGGGGAGACTATACTTAGGAATATATTTAACTTTTATAGTTTAGTATATTTCTTATCAATTGCCCTATTCAAAGATGGATTTGACCCCACTTCTGCGAGTAGGGCAATTTGGTTTTAAAGGTAAAGCTTAGATTCTAATTTCGCTGGTCTTTTAAATTGCTCAGATTATTGTCTTAAAATTCTTTCAGGTACCTAATTATCTCCTTAAAGATATCTATAATCCTATGTAATATGAGGCCTTGGAGAAAATAATTGCCTGATTTATTATTAGTAGTATTTTAAGAAAATTTTATTATCTTCAATTAAAGCAAAAACAATATATCGGAACAGTCCTATATAAATATGTTTTAGAATTTATAAGAACAACGGGAGGTGGGTATGAGAACTGTCAATGAAATTTTAGCAAAAAAGGGAACAAAAATATGGTCAGTTTCTCCTGAAACAACAGTTTTTGATGCGTTAAAATTAATGGCTGAAAAAGGGATTGGTGCACTTCTGGTAAAAGATGAAATGGGGAATCCGGTTGGTGTAATGTCCGAAAGAGATTATGCAAGAAAAGTAATATTGGTCGGTAAATCATCAAAAGATACGCTGGTAAACCAAATAATGTCGCATAATGTAATATATGTTAAGCCTGAAAGAACCCCCGAAGAGTGTATGGCTTTAATGATAAATAAAAAAATTCGTCATCTTCCGGTTTTAGATAATAATAAATTGGTTGGTTTTATTTCAATTGGCGATGTTGTTAAAGCAGTAATTGATGAAAAAGAATTTACGATTGATCAACTTGTCCAATATATAAAAGATACACCGCACTTAAGCACAATCAGGTAAATTCTGAAAATGTGCTGGTGGCAAAATTATTATTACGTTTCAGGATAAATTTTGATGCGGCTAGATTAGCCGCAAATTATATCCGAAATTTTCCTTCCTGTTGACACTAAATTAATATTAAAGTAGAAGTAAGTACTGTAATTACTATAATTTACATCCTGATTTTTTTGATTAAAGGTGTTGGGGAACTAATTTTATGTATTATCTTTAATATGTAATAATTCAATTATTTGGGAAATAAAAAGGGATAGATTACGTATTTATGGAAAACAAAAATGCTGACTTATCAACTCTAAAAATTAATAGGACATCAACTTCTGAAAGTCCCGGCAGCAAAAATAAAATTATTAAAATTTTAATTTCAATTGTGGTAATTATTCTTATAATCTTTGGAATTATATCATTATGGAATATTTTGATTTCTCCCGCAACGGAGGTTAATCTTGTCACAGCTTCCAAAATATCTCCTTCAGAATCAGATGCTATATTAACAGGAAGCGGTTATGTTGTTGCACAAAGAAAAGCTTCCGTGGCTTCCAAAGCAACGGGGCGTTTAGTGTACCTTGGAGTGGTAGAAGGAGATGCAGTTAAAAAAGGCCAGATTATTGCCCGGCTTGAAGACAATGATATAAAAGCACAACTGGAACAGGCAAAAGCAAATTTGCAGTACAATGAAGCGGGCCTTACTGATGCAAAAAATAATTATGAAAGACAAAAAAAATTAGTGAAATCTGGGGCAACCACACAAATGCAGTTTGATGCGGCTGATGCTAATTATAAAAGAGTATTGGCATCAATAGAAGTTGCAAAAGCACAGGTTACAACCGCTGAAGTTGCATTAGAAAACACTCTGATTCGTGCCCCGTTTGATGGTACAGTTTTAACAAAAAATGCGGACGTTGGTGAAATAGTTTCTCCGCTGGGGGCCAGTACAACTTCACGAGCTGCGGTTGTTACCATGGCCGATATGTTATCTTTACAAGTTGAAGTTGATGTTTCTGAATCAAATATTCAAAGAATTAAAGCAGGGCAAGATTGTGAAATAACCCTTGATGCTTATCCTGATGTGCGTTATCCGGGAAACGTTGATAAAATTGTACCAACCGCCGATCGTTCAAAGGCCACGGTGCTTGTAAAGGTTGCATTTAAAAAATACGACAGCAAAGTTCTCCCGGAAATGAGTACTAAAGTTTTATTCCTTAAAAATGAAGTTGATGAAAAAGCTTTAGATCAAAAACCAATTCTTGTGGTACCGTTTACAGCAATTAGAAAGATTAATGGGAAAGAGTACCTGTATAAAGTTATAGATGAAAAAGCGAAAGAAATTGAAGTTAAAACCGGTAAAATTATTGGAGATTATACAGAAATAATTTCAGGAATTGATGAAGGGGATAAAGTGATTCAGAAAATCACGGATCAGATTAAGGACGGTTTATCAG
Source organism: uncultured Bacteroidota bacterium (assembly GCA_963783855.1). GTDB lineage: Bacteria > Bacteroidota > Ignavibacteria > Ignavibacteriales > Ignavibacteriaceae > JAKAGZ01. The sequence goes on along the minus strand of CAWAPE010000005.1, from coordinate 509,221 downwards.
TAAAAGTTATATAAATATTTTTATAGCGGGGTGTAATAAATGTCATCCATAATTAGTGTAAAAGATGTTTCAAAAACATATTCCAGGGATAGTTTTTCAATTCCTGTTCTAAATAATTTATCACTTGAAGTTGATGAAGGTGATTTCCTGGCATTAATGGGGCCATCAGGTTCGGGAAAAACTACTTTACTCAATCTGATAGCGGGTATCGATAAACCAACTTCCGGAACAATTACTGTCGGTGGAACTGATATTTCGAAACTAAATGAATCAGCACTTGCAAAATGGCGTGCGCAAAGTATTGGATTTGTTTTTCAGTTTTATAATCTGATTCCTGTTCTAACTGCATTTGAAAATGTGGAACTTCCACTTCTTTTGGCACCTCTTTCAAAATCTGAAAGAAGGGAACATGTTGAAACAGCATTAACTGTTGTAGGGCTTGATGACAGGATGGACCATTACCCAAAACAACTTTCCGGCGGGCAGGAACAAAGAGTTGCTATCGCAAGAGCAATTGTTACTGATCCATTACTTCTTGTTGCCGATGAACCAACTGGTGATCTTGATAAAAATTCTGCAGATGAAATTTTAACATTGCTCGACAGGTTAAACAAGGAATTCAAGAAAACTATTATCATAGTTACTCACGATCCTCACGCTGCAGAAAAGGCAAGGATTACGAGGACTCTTGATAAAGGCTATCTGGTTTAGGTGAATTATGAAAGTATTCAAACTGATCTTTAAAAATACCCTTCGCCATAAATTAAGAACGTTTTTAACAATCCTGGGAATTGCAATCGCTGTGGTCGCATTCGGCTTACTAAGAACAGTTGTTACAGCCTGGCATGCCGGGGTAGAGGCTTCATCGGCTAACCGGCTGATTACAAGACAGGCAGTTTCATTTATTTTTCCTCTGCCTTTAGCTTACAAAAATAAAATTGAAAACGTTCCCGGCATTTCAACAGTGACCTATGCAATTTGGTTTTCCGGAGTATATATAGACAAAAACCAGTTCTTTGCAAGATTGGCTGTAGATGCCAACACAATCTTTGATGTATATCCTGAATTTGTTTTATCAAAAAAAGAAAAAGAAAATTTTATTAAAGAAAGAAATGCCTGTGTAATTGGGTCTGATATTGCAAAACAATATAACCTGAAAGTCGGTGACCAGATGACTCTTGAAGGTGATATCTATCCGGGCAGGTGGGACTTTGTGATTAGAGGAATTTATAAGCCACGTGACAAAACCACAGACGGAACTCAAATGCTTTTTCACTGGGATTATATAAATGAGCGGATGAAAGAGGAATCGCCGGGCAGAGCAAATCGGGTTGGGTGGTACATTGAAAAAATTGATGATCCGAATCAATCCGGAGAAATATCCGCAAAAATAGATGCACTTTTCAAAAACTCAACTGCCGAAACAAAAACAGAATCCGAACGGGCTTTTCAACAGGGATTCCTTGCATCAACAAGTGCTATAATTACAGCGATGAATATAATTTCATTTGTTATTATTGGAATAATAATGCTGGTTCTTGGTAACACAATGATTATGTCTGCCAGGGAAAGAACAAGAGAGTATGCGGTTATGAAGACACTTGGATTTTCAGGAAGACATCTTACAGGATTAATTATGGGCGAATCTTTAGTAATTTCTGCTATTGGAGGTGCGCTGGGATTATTTTTGACATTTCCAATAGTACAGGGATTTTCGGAAGTGATTCCTAAAGGCTTTTTCCCAATATTCCAGCTAGAACCAATCACAGTAATATTAGCTTGTAGCGCAGCGATTCTAATCGGAGTCCTGTCTTCCATTTTCCCAATTCAAAGAGCGTTAAATACAAGAATTGTTGATGGCTTCAGGTTTGTTGGATAATCCGGCAAAGGAGATAGAATGCAGATACCATTTAGATATAGTCTGAAAAATTTTACAAAAAGAAAGCTTACAAATATTATCACCGTTTCGGGTGTCGCACTGGTTGTGTTTGTTTTTGCAGCCGTTCTTATGATGGCATATGGAATTCAAAAAACATTGCAGGACACCGGAACCAGGGATAATGTACTCATTTCCAGAAAGTCTTCAACCGGAGAAATCACCAGTATTATTGATGGTGATACGCAAAATATTATAAGTTCACTTTCTTATATAGAAAAGGCTCCTGATGGAAATAAAATTATTTCTTATGAACCTGTGGTAATAATTAATCTTAAAAAGGTCGGTGGGGGGATGAGCAATATTACTGTAAGGGGAGTTTCACCTGAAATTAAATTGCTTCGCCCACAAGCAAAACTGCTTGAAGGCAGAATGTTCAAATGGGGGACAAGGGAATTAATTGTTGGATCCGGATTGACAGACAGATTTAATGGTGCAAAGATTGGTGATAAAATTAAATTTGCCGGCGATAGATGGACGATTGTTGGAATCTTTGGAACGGATGGAAGCGGATTCGATTCTGAATTCTGGGGTGATTCAAAACAATTATTAGATGCTTTTAACAGGGAAAACACTGTTTCTACAATGACTTTAAAACTTACAAGCGCATCTGATTTTGATAAATTCAAAAGGAAGTTTGAAGCCGATCAGCGCTTACAACAATTTGAACCGGAAATTGAACAGAAATATTATGAGAAACAATCTGAATTGATGGCTAATTTTATAAAATATCTTGGAATTTTTATTACTATTATTTTTAGTCTCGGAGCAACAATTGGGGCAATGATAACAATGTATTCTGCAGTTGCTAACAGAACAAGGGAAATAGGAACACTAAGAGCACTGGGTTTTAGAAGAAGGAACATTATGATTGTATTTCTTACAGAATCAGTGATAATATCATTTGCTGGTGGAGTAATAGGGTTAATTCTCGCTTCATTTTTGCAATTCTTTTCTATATCTACTCTAAATTTCACATCTTTCTCTGAATTACAGTTTTCATTTGCTGTATCACCATCAATAATAATTAGCTCATTGATTTTTTCTGTGGCAATGGGAATAATAGGCGGATTTCTTCCTTCAGTCAGGGCTTCAAGAAAAAAAATAGTGGATTCATTACGGGCAGGATAGAAAAATAAAGCCCCTTTTCAGGGGCTTCACTATTTATATTTTTACTTTATTGTCGTAAACATATAACTCGAGATTCTTAAATAAAACCGACCATGTTACACCCGCTGCAGATTTTGTCATACCGCTTACAGGGGAGTTAATTCTTCTGTATTTGAAGTATTGTTTTTTACAAAATTTAATTCTCCATTAAATTCTCTTATCATATGAAAGGCTTTGATAATATACTTCTTGACTAAAGTGTATAAGGTAACAGAAATAAAAGGGGCAACTAAATAGAATATGTGCAAGACTTTTGTACCGTGAATTATATCGAAAATAAGTGGTTTGTGAACATGTTGACCTGACTCCCTAAACCCAAAAAAGTGGTATAAAATATATTCAATAATACATAGTATTATAAAATAAATTATCCATACAAGGATCATTGAATAATGTTTTTTCAAATTAGTTGTTAAATAATTATATGTTACCAATATCAGAAATATCCCGAAGGACCAAAATGAAAATGCAGCATAATTAAATCCTGAAAAATTAAGCACGGGCACATTATATTTATACTCGTAAAATCCTACCCAAAGAAATGCTATTGTAAAAGCAGTTAATAAAGCTATGTGAGTTTTATAGCTTAGTAAAAAAGTTTTAATATTTTTTCCCTCTGAAGAATAATACACCAGCCATTTGTAAAATAAGTAACCGCCTGTCATACCAACAATTATATCTGTAAACTGATCTTTTATTGTTTCCGGCAAAAAAACTTTGAGGGCAGCAAAGCGAAGTATGATCTCTGTAATTTCATAAAATAAAAGGAAGGCAAAAAGGGTGCTCCATTTATGTCTGAATTTGGCTATAGCAAATATTGTTATTAGTATTGCACCACTCCATAAATGAACGAATGACCAGAAATCGAAAAAAAAGATGGAGTTCCCCAATATTTTTATATACAGCCAGCCAGTATTTTTGTATATATACTCAATAAGAGTTTGCAAGAACTAAAACCTTTAATAATAGTGAATTAAACGTATTTCTATCATTCAAGTACTCTACAATATCTAAAACAAAATTAGCAAAATAATAAGTTTTAACTATTTAATATATTTATCAAAATAATTGATGATGGAAATATATATTCAAAAAAAGTTCCGCCATTAGTGGGAGTTTTTCGTTGCTTGCCTGCCTTTGGCATGGCGGAGAGGGAGGGATTCGAACCCTCGATACCGAAAAACGGTATAACGGTTTTCGAGACCGCCGCATTCGACCACTCTGCCACCTCTCCTGAATTTCTACTAAATAAATATTAAATGAACAATGAAAATTAAAACAATTCCTGCAGCAAATGAACTTACAACCAAAATTTTATGATTTTTATACATCTCTCCAAATACAGCGTGAATTGCGAGGTAGATAAATCCACCTGCAATGTGAGCCATCACTGCTCCCATTAACAATCCTGAAATGCCGGACTTGAAGAAAAATAATCCCGCAACTGAACCAATTATTGTAACCAGTTCCACAGCTGCTACATATAAAAATATCTTTAACCGCGAATAATTAGAACTCAGCATCAGTGCGGCAAGAGCCAGGCCTTCTGGAAATTTATGAGCAAGAATAGCTACAAAGACAGACTGGTCTCCACCCTGAGATGGTACGCCGCTGGTGGCGATAGCAAGTCCGTCCAGAAATGAATGTATTGAAAGGGCAGTTAATAGTGTCAGGACTATTTCTGTAAATCTTTTGGTTGTCTGTTCATCAAAATGGCTGGCGGAACAGGCAGGGCAAACGTGTGAGTAATATTTGCTTATAAAAAAGAACAACAGGTATCCGGAAAGTACGCTCAACGCAACTTCCAGCCATCCGAGATTTATACTCGATTCAGGAATCAGGGCAAATGCCGCCGCACCCAACAAAGCTCCTGCTGAAAACGATATAAGTCCGCATAATTTTTTGTGCTTAAGCTTGATAGTAAATAAAAAGGAAGCCCCGGCAAGTGCTGATATTACTGCGAATATTGATTTAGTAAGAATTGTTAATTGCATTTCAATGATTGTAAAAATGGAACCGGAAATCTATCAAATTTATGTTATAGATAAAAGATTGTGACTTCTTAGATGAACAGAGGCAAATTAAGATTCAAAGCCTATTTTGCGGACTGTTTTTTGTTAAATCATTTCGAATTAATTATATTTGAAGTCTTCAATCCGGAGAGGTGCAAGAGTGGTTGAATTGGCTACCCTGGAAAGGTAGTGTATCCGCAAGGGTACCGTGGGTTCGAATCCCACCCTCTCCGCTGGATTTATCTTATAAATATCAAATTATTTCTTCCATTCTGAAACCCTGTTAAAACCATTTAATGCCGCAACCCGGTAGGCCTCTGCCATTGTGGGATAATTAAACGTTGTATTTATAAAATACATTAGCGAGTTTGCTTCACCTTTCTGCGACATTATTGCCTGCCCGATGTGGATGATTTCGGATGCTTCATAACCAAAACAATGAATACCCAAAATTTGCAGAGTATCTCGATGAAATAATATTTTGAGCATTCCTGTAGTTCTGTTTGTAATTTGACCTCGGGCAAGGTGTCTGAAAAAAGAATGTCCAACTTCGTATGGTATCCTTTTCTCTGTAAGTTCTTTTTCATTCAGGCCAATGGAGCTTATTTCAGGAATAGTATAAATGCCTGTTGGTATATCTTCTGCTTTAAGCCTTGTTACTTCACCTTTTAAAAGATGTCTTGCTGCAAAACGCCCCTGGTCGTATGCTGCGCTTGCAAGACTTGGAAAACCAATTACATCTCCGACTGCATAAATATGCGGATATTTTGTCTGGTGAAATTCGTTAACCGGTATTGATCCGCGTGAATCTGTCTCTATCCCGATTTTATCAAGACCAAGCTTTTGCGAATTCCCTGTTCGTCCTTGGGCCCATAGCAAACAATCACTTCTTATTTGCTTATTTGATTGAAGATATAAAGTTACACCATCATCGTCCGCTTCAACTTTTTCATATTCTTCATTGTGTCTGATTAATACTCCATTTTCACGAAGATGATAAGCAAGTGCATCGATTATCTCATCATCCAGATATGAAAGCAACTGACCGCGTGTATTTACCAGATTAACTTTGGCTTTTAACCCTCTGAATATTGAAGAATATTCGCAACCAATTACTCCGGCACCATAAATTGTTATAGAACGCGGATTATTTTTTAATGATAATAATTTGTCACTATCCAATATTCGCGGGTGAGAAAAATCAATATTTTCCGGACGATATGGTCTTGAGCCTGCTGCAATAATTATTTTATCTGCTGTAAATATTTTTTTAAGTCCGTTTTCTTCTGTTATTTCAATGGTATTTGCATCGATAAAGGCTGCATGTCCGTATATTACATCAACAAGATTTCTGGTATAAAAACTTTGCCTCAATTCCACTTGTTTGTGAATTACAGTTTGAGCGGTAGAAAGAAGATTCTGAAAGCTGGTTCCTTCAAATTTATTGCTATCCAGTAGAATCTGACTTGCGTGTCTTAATGCTTTACTCGGAATAGTGCCTCTGTGTGTATTGCTTCCTCCAACCAGGGTAAAATTGTCACAAACAGCAACATTTTTCCCTTCTTTTGCACAAGTCATTGCTGCGCCTTCTCCACCGGGACCACTTCCAATTATAAATATATCGTAATGTTTTTCCACTTTTTTCTTAGATTTTATTAAGCTTTTGAAATAGGAGATGCAAATTTATACAAAAAAGCAATAAATTATTTAATGTTATAATGTATTATTATGAGAAAATCTCATAATATCTTTATCTATAACTAACGTAAATTATTAATAATTAGTTCTTGAGCTAATTTTTTAACCTTTTATCCGCATTTTTGTTCTGTAATCGAATATTCCATTGTTTTTCAATAATTATTTGCGCAAGTTTCGGTTGGTAAGGTATTTGATGCATTATTAAGTAAGAACATAGAGAAAATATTAATGGTTAGAATTATAGTTTATATGACCATAGCCTTTTTATTGGGTGGTATTGCGGCAGTAACCTATTTTAATTTTACTGCTGATAGTAACTATGTTAAGAACAAGAAAAAGGATAATTCTACTTAGCCCAGGTTGAGAAAAAGAAATTTTTTCAATGAAAGAGCTTGATAGCCTTACCGCTGCCTCCAATCAGTAAATTTACCCGTCGGAATGCTGTAGATTATTCTGTCATAGATACAACTGCTTTCAAGAAAATGTAAGGCCTTGCTCCTTAATAAATTCACTCCATTTATTTCCCCATAATTATTTTCACATAACATTTGTTCAGTTTGTATATTTACCGGATAAATACCGAAAATTATGAACGGAATAAAGCTCCATATCAAAAATACTTTAAGACTATCCTATCCTGTAATAATCGGCCAGCTTGGTTTTATTATGATGGGGGTTGTTGATAGTTTAATGGTTGGGAACATCGGGGCCACACCATTGGCTGCGGCTTCGCTTGCAAACAGTCTCTTTTTAGTAATCCTCGTAATTGGAATTGGAATATCATATGCCATAACTCCGCTTGTTGCAATTGCGGTTGGAGCAAATAAATTTTCTGATTGCGGGGTTATTTTCAGGCAGGCACTAATTGTTGATATGGTTTTTGGAATTTTACTGATGCTCTTTGTTTTTGTGTGTTCCGGATTCTTAGTATACCTGAACCAGCCCCCCGAAGTTGTGAAACTGGCAACCTCTTATCTAAATATTTTGGGGTTTTCAATTCTTCCTGTAATGCTATTCCAGACATATAAACAGTTTATAGAAGGTCTGTCTATAATGCGTCCGGCTATGGTTCTTACGATACTGGCAAATTTTATTAATGCATTCGTGAACTGGGTTTTGATTTATGGTAACCTTGGTTTTCCTGCAATGGGGCTTGATGGGGCAGGCTGGGCAACTTTTTCATCACGTCTATTTATGGGAGTTGGACTGATGTGGTTTGTGATGTCTTCCTCCCAATTTTCCCAGTATGATGTAACATTTCATTTTAGAAAAATAAATATTAAAGTAATCAAAAAATTACTCGGTCTTGGGCTGCCAAGTGCATTCCAATATATCTTTGAAGTTGGAGCTTTTTCTTTTGCAGCAATAATGATAGGATGGCTTGGTACAAAACAACTGGCTGCTCATCAGATAGCTATTAATCTTGCATCTATTTCATTTATGTGTGCGCTGGGAGTTTCAGCAGCAGGAAGTATCAGAGTAGGCAACGCAGTTGGAAAACAGGATGTAAAAGAAATCAGAAGGGCGGGGTTTTCTGCCATTTTAGTAGGGCAGGGGATGATGGCAAGTTTTGGAATAATCTTTATAATTTTTCAAAAATTTCTCCCCTCACTATATATCGATGATCAAACGGTGATATCGTTAGCATCGTCCTTGCTGATAATTGCCTCAATATTTCAAATTGCTGATGGAACACAGGCTGTTGGAATTGGGATTTTAAGGGGTTTGACCGATGTGAAAGGCCCAACTGTGATCACATTTATTGCTTACTGGATACTTGGCTTGCCAATTGGATATGTTTTAGGATTTATGTTTGATATGTCTGTGCAGGGAGTGTGGGTAGGCCTTTTGATTGGCCTTACTGCCTCAGCAACTATGCTAACTTTACGTTTTAACAAGAAAAGCAGGCAGAGAGTTATCATTTGATATGTAGAGACACGCAACCGCGTGTCTCTCGGGATAAGTTTACTTCGTAATTTCCAGAATCCAGTCACTCATTGTTTTTAATGCAACAGGAGCAATAGTTTCTTCAATAGTATTATATTCTGTAGGTGCGCCGGTTGTTGCAGTTTGAAATAAGTGATTTAAATTTTTTAATTCGACAGTTTTGAAATTTTTATTTCCGCCTTTTATCAATGCTTCTTTAATTGCTTCCAGGTCTTCTTTTGGTGGGACCTGCAGATCTTTTTCTCCATTGATTGCCAGAACGGGGCAGGTAACCTTCTCTAAAGTTGGGCGCGGATCATATTTAAGGAATTGTTTGAACCACGGGGATTCCACTCTTTTTAACATTTGCAAAGCTGTATTTTCATCACCCGCTTTTTTCTTGTCCTCTTCGGATAATGAATTATAATAATTTTTAAAAACATCAACTATCTCTTTATGAGCTTTTACACTATCTGGTTCGTTCCTTAAAATTTCATAAATCTTTTTATTAACCTTTTCAGATTTTTCTATATCTTCTTCGCTTTCTCCTCCTGCTTTACTAATTAAAGCAGATTGCATCAGGAGAATCTGATCTCCTGGTAACCCGGGGCCAGCCATTAAAACAATAAAAGCTACATCAGGTGATTTAACAGCAACCATGGGTGCAATTAATCCGCCTTCACTGTGTCCAATTAAACCGATCTCATTTTTGTTAACTTCATTTCGGGTTTTTAAATATTCTACACCTGACAAAACATCTGTAGCAAAATCTTTTGAAGTTGCAGAAGTAAAATCACCAGTCGATTTTCCTATCCCTCTATCATCAAATCTGAGTACAGCAATTCCTTGTCTCGTTAAATAATCTGATAGTACCAGGAATGGTTTGTGTCCTAGTAATTCCTCATTTCTGTTTTGAGGTCCTGAACCAGTTATTAAAATAACGGCAGGAAAGGGGCCATCCGATTTGGGATATGTAAACGTTCCTGCTAAAGTATTCCCTGCAATATCGTTTTCATAAGTTACATCTTCAGAATTATAGGGGAATGGTTCTTTAGGTTCCTGTGGTCGGTTTAGAACTGTTGGTTTATCAGATTTTTCAAGATCAAGTTGAAAGCTCTGACCCGATTGCGCCCAGGTTCCTTCTATTTTATTTCCATCACTTCCTAATGTGCCATTATATTCTCCCCGGAGTGCCGGCATTTCCATTTTTATTTTATTCTCTTGGAAAGTTATTTTTTCAACAGGAATATCTTTTGCACCCTGATCGGGTGAATCCATAGTAGCCTTATAGTTACCGTTATCTTCTTTGGAAATATTGAACACAATTCTTAATTGCATCCCCGATACTTTTAATGATCCGTTCCAAATTCCGGATATGTCATTATGTTGAGAAAAAGATTTATTTGGAATCACTATGGAAAAAACAAAAATTATTAAGAAAATTTTCGGAATTAACTTTCTCATTAAATTACCCCTCCATTAAATTAAAGTCCCTTCATAAGCAGAAGGGACATAAAAACATTATTTCAAATTCGTATTAAAAAATGTTGTAATCTTGTCATAAAGTTGATATACATCAACGCCTCTTACGCCGTGCAGGTGTCCTGTATACGGAAAATAATCCATTGGGATTCCAAGATCAGCAGCTTTTTTAGTATACATTAAAGTGTTTTGCCAGACTACAGTAACATCTGAAGTCCCTTGTACCATCAGGAATTTGCCCTTAAGATCCTTTACATAATTCAGAAGGTCAGCCTTTTCATAACCTTCAGGATTTGCCTGTGGCGTGTCCATATATCTTTCAGTGTACATAACTTCGTAATATCTCCAATCAATTACAGGAGCGCCTGCAACACCGGCTTTGAAAAGATCAGGAGTACGTGTCATTAGTGAAGTCGCCATAAATCCGCCATAGCTCCATCCGAAAACTCCCATATTATTTGAGTCAACATATGGGAGAGATTTTAAATAATTTACGCCCAGCGTTTGGTCTTCAATTTCTTTGGTCCCGAGATGTCTGAATGTTTCCTGTTCAAAAGCCAGTCCACGGTTTGCGCTGCCACGGTTCTCGAGAGTAAATACTATGTATCCTTGCTCTGCCATATAATTGAACCATACACTGCCGCCGCCAAGAAATCGATTATAAATTAACTGAACACCCGGTCCGCCATAAACATAAACCATAACCGGGTAGGTCTTGGTAGAATCAAAATCAGGTGGTAAAATCATCCTGCAATACAGATCATAACCGTCGCTGCTTTTAAGTGTGAATATCTTTGTCTGCCCGATATTAAAATCAGCCAGCGGGTTTGCGGCAGAATAAACGTCTCTTACAATTTCACCATCTGAATTGACTATCTGAGTTTTATTCGGAATGGTAAGGCTGGAATATGAATCAAGAAAATATTGCCCATCCTCATTTAGAGTTATACTGTGGTTACCGCTTCCGTTTGATATTCTTGTCATATCGCCAGAGTTCAAATTTACTTTGTAGTAATCTCTGTCAATGGGACTTTCTTTGGTAGCAGTGAAATAAACATTTTCACCTGAAGCATCGAAGCCGTCCAGATTTGTTACAACCCAATTACCTTTTGTAAGCTGTTTCAATAATTTGCCGTCTGTGTTGTAAAGATAGAGATGGTCCCATCCGTCGCGTGCGGAGAACCAGATAAACTGATCAGTTTTATCTTTCACAAAAATTGGTCCGTGCATCGGGTGAACATATTTGTCACTGGTTTCTTCGAATAATGTCTTTACCGGTTCACCTGTTTTTGCATCAAATTTTATTTCTTTAAGATGATTTTGATCACGGTTAAGAATTCCGACAAAAATATATTTTTCGTCAGGGCTCCAGGTTACGCCTGTTAAATAATGGTCTTTTGGTTCACCGGTTTTAAGCCAGACAATTTCATTTTGTCTGGTATTATAAACTCCTACGGTTACCTGGTGGCTTGTCATTCCTGCCATTGGATATTTTATTTCGTTTACCTTTGCCGGGCGGACTGAAAAATCAATAACCGGGTAATCAGTAACCATGGACTCATCCATTCTGTAAAAAGCGAGGTAATTACCGGTTGGTGACCAGTAAGTCCCTTTATTAATTCCAAATTCATTTCTGTGAACTGTCTGTCCGTTAACTATCCATTTATTTTCATCTTTTGTTATTTGTGTGCTGGTTCCATTTGCCGCAAAATATAAATTGTTGCCTATAGTATAAGCAACATTATGATTTGACGCTTCGTCTTTATTCTCAGCTTTCTCCGGTATTGAGTTTAAACTGGTCGCCGTTTTTGTAGTAATATTATATGTAACCAGTTTATCTCCGGTCCAGAATTTAATGGTGCTTCCGTCTATCCATTCGGAACGGGGGAAACGTGAGAGCGCTTCAATCTTTTAAAGATGATAACCCGTCATTCAAATCCTCTAATGATATTATCTTCTCAGTTTTGTCATTTCTCGCATTGCCTTTAACTAAAGCATTGTTATCTACGTATGAAAAATTATCTGTACCCGGTATCCATTCAGTCTGTGAAAGGCCTCTTGGATAAAATCCGTAACTTTGCAGAGTTGCCTGTTTTAATGTTAAATCTTTCTTCTGTGGAAATACAGATATTGAAATAATTAATATAAAAAGTAAAAATATGCGGGTTTTCATCTCTGCTCCTGATTTGGTAAAATGTTTTTAAAATTAAAGCTATTGATTATTAGTTGCAAAATAATTGGGATGAATAAACAGGCCTATTCAGTGATGATTTTAGTAATCAGCCTTTTGTCAATTTCTTCGAAAAGATGGGTTGATATATCCACATTTTTCTTTTGTTTTCCTTTCAAAGGACTATATTTTTGCAAATTTGAAAGTTTTTCCTTTGAAGCAAGTACATAGAAAGGAATTCCATAGTATTTGCAAATAATTGCTGCATTTCTGCTTCCGACCTTATTTACAACATTTCCGCTTCTTAGTATTATATCCGCACCGATTATTACTGCATCTGATTTCTGAATGTAAAAACTGACAGCAGAATCATGTATTATTTCTGTTTTAATTCCTTTCTTTGATAGCTTTTTTCCTAAAATAATTCCTTCATTACCGGGAGCAGATTTACAAATAGTTACACTAAGTTTTTTATTCTCATTTTGTAATCTTGAAATCACCTCAAGCAGGGTTTTACTGTTGGAAAGAGTAAAAAACTTGTTACTTTCTAACAAATACTTTTTACATTTTTCGAAAATTCTGTCAAAAATTTCTTCTTCTTTCTTTGAAAATTCTTTTAAGAATTTTTTTAGTTCATCTTTGTCATTTTTAAGAAGAACCAATTCCAACTTTTTAAGGTAATTACTGATTACGGCAAAATCTTTAAGCTCATTTTTGACAAGGGGAATATTTTTACTGATTACTCCAGGATTTCCAGCATTATTTAAGTAATAATTATTCAGTTTGAAAAGTAATTCTGATGAGCCTGATGTTTTATCTTTCAGAATTGAAGTGAGAGTAATATCTTTTCCCTTTGCAGACATACCACAAAAATATGTATTTTTAGGCAACTTTTTAATCTAAATTTCGCTAAGAGGTGAAAATGAGAAAGAGCGCAGCTTTACTGATTATTTTATTGCTGTTTTTTATTACAGGAAATCCATTTGCACAGGAGAAAGAGGAAAAAAGTAGTGATCCGAATGTGGAACAATTTGATCCGGCAAGGGACGCCGCAAAAGATTTGCAGAACGCCATTACTTTTGCTAAAAAAGAAAATAAAAGAATTATTCTTGATGTTGGTGGGCAGTGGTGTATCTGGTGTCACAGACTCGATACTATGTTTGTTAAAAATCCAGGACTGACGGATTATCGTAATGAGCATTTTGTCTATGTAAAAATTAATTACAGCAAAGAAAATAAGAATGAAAAATTTCTTTCTCAGTTCCCTGAAATACCGGGATATCCTCACTGGTTTTTGTTAGATTCAAACGGAAAATTATTATTATCAAAAAGTTCCGGTGATTTTGAAACAGGGAAAGGACACGATCCTAAGATTGTGATGAAGTTTTTGAAGAAATGGACGCTGAAGAAAAAATCTTAAATATTTATATTATTTCGGCCCCAACTTGTCAGGGGAGAAATCTTTTATTTTGATTAGGAGTATTCAGCTCCGATATATTAGAAAAAATGGAGATAAGAATTACTCTACATCAACATTTATAAAATCCTTAATATCAAATGTAGATTCAATCGTAGAATTTTGATTAAAATTATTGCTCGATAATTGTCTGAACAATTCCCGTTTATTTCCAAAATCTTTTAGATAAAATATCCTGACCTTATTCCTGTTTTTAATCATCCAGTTCAGTGTTATTTTCATTTTCTCAAGATCTTCATCATTTGGAAGTGCAGAAATGTAAAGTGTGTTCTCATAATAATCATCAATTGCTTCCTCAAAATAATCACGATCTTTCAGGGAGTATTTCTTAATAAAAATTCTACCTGCCAGCATAAGAATATAATCTTTCTCCCTTCCCTCTGTAATTTCGAATAATACATTTGCCTGGTTAACAGGCTCGGCAAGCAACGACGATTTGTGTGTCTGGGCTAATATCATATCTACAAGTTCTTTTACTTCAGCCGCTTTTTCATATTTCTGCGTATCTGAATAATATTTCATTTTATTCAAAAGCCGGTTTAGAGCAAACTGATTCTTCCCGTAAAGAAATTCATAAACTTTTTCCAGTTCAGAGTCGTAAAGTCCTTTGTTTTTATTTTCACATGGAGCAACACATCTTTCTATCTCAGCGAGGAAACATCTTTTGCCTTTCGCAAGTTCTTTATCATCGCATTCTCTCAGTGCAAATATTTTAGTTAGCGCGTCAAAAACCGTTTCAGCTTTTCTGCGCGAGATAAAGAGTCCGAAATAATCATTCCCGTCAAAATCAAAATGATTGCAGATCTCTATTCCCGGAAATTTATCCTTCGCAGTTATTCTTAAAAAATATTTATTGCCATATCTTTTTAATTGGTAATTGTGCCTTGGCTTTGCAAGTTTTATTGATTCAGCTTCGAGTAAAAGGGCAGTAAGTTCCGAATTTGTAAGTTCAATCTTTAATCTTGATGCCTGCTTTACAATTTTTTTAGCTTTCTTCGGTGCTGTTGGTGAAAAATAAGTTTTTACCCTGTCTCTTAACGATTTTGCTTTACCGATATAAATTATCTGGTTTTTAGAATTCAAAAAATGATAAACACCCGGACTGTTTGGAAGATCGAAAACATCCTGGCTTAATTTCTTTTTTAATTTGAGTGGTTTTTGATTTTTACCTGGCATTCTCTGATAATCAAGAAGTTCTTCGAGTGAAGTCATTTTATGAGTTTTCTTCAATTCTTTTATCATTTTAATCAGTGCTTTGCCGGTAACCTGGGCATCGGATAAGGCACGGTGAGCGCCGGAATTTTTTAATTTAAGATGACTGCAAACTGAACTGAGAGATTTGCTTTTGAGAAAAGGATAAAGTTTTCTCGCCATTTTTAAAGTACACACTTCGTGATTTTGGGGAAGTTCATGTCCTGCATTCCTGAATTCAGATTTCAGAAAACTTTTATCAAATGAAAGATTATGAGCTGTTATTATATTTTCTCCCATGAACTCAATTATCTCATCAACAATATCTTCAAAAAATGGAGCGCTATAAACATCATCGTCTGTAATGCCTGTAATGCCTGTAATATAATAGGGGATTGCTCTACCGGGATTAATCATTGAATGGTAAGTCTCAACAATTTTTAATTTAGAAATTTTAACAAGTCCAATTTCTATTATGTTATTATTCCTTGGTGAAAGTCCCGTGGTTTCTGTATCAACTACGCAAAATTCAGCTTCTTCTATGGGAGTCTGTGAAAGGTTCTCTTTTGGCATACTTAAATTTATTACTAAAAATTTTCATTATCAAAATATAAAATAGTAGTAATATGTGAGTTTCCAACTTTTCACATTCTTTCTATTTATAGCTCTTTTGGATATATTTAAATCTCACAATGGAATTATTATGAGCCTTCTAAATTTACTCTTTATAGGAGATATTATCGGTAAACCGGGCATGAGTGTTGTTCAGACCTGGCTGCCGGGACTAATACAGAAATATAAAACTGATTTTGTTATTGCTAATGGTGAAAACGCAGCAGATGGAAAAGGTTGCACTGCAAAAGAAGGGAAAATTCTTTTCGAGCTTGGAGTGGACGTAATAACAGGTGGTAATCATACCTGGGACAAACATCAGTCGCAGGATTATCTAAAGAATGAACCCCGTTCACTGCGCCCGATGAATTATCCGAAAGGAACGTATGGAAATGGATTTTGCATAGCTGAAAGTAAAAAAGGAAAAGTTGGCGTTCTGAATTTACAGGGCAGAACCTTTATGGCTGATATCGATTGTCCGTTCAGAACAACGGATTGGGTATTGCCTAAAATATCAAATGAAACAAAGGTTATTTTTGTTGATCTTCACGCTGAAGCCACTGCAGAAAAAATTGCAATGGCAAACTACCTGGATGGTAAAGTAAGCGTTTTGGTTGGAACTCACACCCACGTTCAAACAGCGGACGAAAGAATTTTTCCGGGCGGAACAGGTTACATTACGGATGTAGGAATGACTGGCCCATATGAATCTGTAATCGGGATGAAAACACAGGCTGCGGTTAACAGATTTTTATACCAGACTCCGCAAAAATATGAGACAGCAGAAAATGATGTTCATATTTGCGGAATGTTTTTTAAGATAGATACAGAGACCGGTAAGACAGTAGAAATTGAAAGAATTATTTTCCCTGAATTTATAACAAAGACTAATCAATCCTGATGATAAATTTTCCTTTGCCAAGAATTGACCTGGATGATGAACTCCGGGACATGCTGCTTCCTTATAGCAGGTTTAAAAAAGGAAAAATCTGGAATGACCATCTGGGAAAACATAAAATCGGATGTCTGGATGCTGCTGATCCTGCTAATCTAAAGAAACTATTTGGTACTGAAAAAGCAAAACTGGCCGTTCACGATCCACCATATAACTTTATTGCTTTCCGCGAATCACAATCTAAAGAATTTGCAAACTGGTGTAGAATCTGGATAAAAAATACTTATGATATCCTTGAGAAGAATTCTGCTATGTACATCTGGCTGGGTGCGGATCAGAATAATAATTTTCAGCCGCTTGCGGATTTTATAATGATGATGAAAGATTCAGGATTTTCATCAAGAAGTTTCATAACAATGCGAAACCAAAGAGGCTACGGTACTCAGAAAAACTGGATGTCAATAAGGCAGGAGCTTTTGTATTATACAAAGGGGAAACCCGATTTTAATATTGAAGCTGAATATACTGACATTCCGAAAGTGTTAAAGGGCTATTATAAAAAAGTTAATGGGAAAGAAACTGAAAATTCTGAAAGAAGTAAATCTGAATTTATCCGGGCTGGTAATGTATGGATTGACATCCAACAGGTTTTTTACAGAATGATTGAAAATGTAAATGGATGCTACGCGCAAAAACCACTTAAGGCAATTGACAGAATAATAAATGCCGGAAGTAATAAAGGTGAAATTGTAACGGATTTTTTCTCACATTCCGGTACAACATTAATTTCGGCAGAAAAGAATGGAAGAAATTGTGTTACGATGGATATTGACCCTGTTTTCTGTGAAATTTCGTTGAGACGATTGGAAAATTACAGAAAGACTGGCAGAGCGGGCTGGCAAAATTCAAATCCATTTGCGGAAGAAATTTCTGAAAATAGAAAAATTAAAAGTTATTTAAAGAAACGTTATCAGTTAGAAATTGATAAACCTAAAAAGATAATCGAGGAATGAATATTAAATGGAACTAATTGACGGTAAACAAACAGCTACTATTGTTAAAGAAGAATTGAAAGTAGCAGTAGATAAATTAAAATCAGAAGGTAAAAGTGTCCCTGGACTTGTTACTATTATTGTTGGAAATGATCCTGCTTCTGCAATATATGTGAACAGTAAAATCAAAGCCTGTGGAATAATAGGTTTTAATTCCAAAACTGAAAAGCTGAGTGCGGATATTTCGGAAGAAAAATTGTTGTCAATAGTGGAATCCTATAATAATAACCCTGACTTTCATGGTATCCTTGTTCAATTACCTCTGCCAAAGCATATTGACGAAGACAAGGTAATTGAAGCTATCTCTCCTAAAAAGGATGTTGACGGGTTTCACCCGATAAGTGTCGGTAATCTTGTTATTGGAAAAGAAACATTTTTATCGTGTACTCCGGCCGGTATCCAGGAACTGCTTAAACGATATAAAATTGAAACAAAAGGAAAGCATGTAGTCGTACTTGGGAGGAGCAATATTGTCGGTAAACCGATCGCAAATATTCTGCTTCAGAAAAAAGATTATGCTAACTCGATTGTAACAGTTTGCCATTCGGCCGCAAAAGATGTTTCTTATTATACAAAACAAGCCGACATTTTAATAGCCGCAATTGGCCGCGCTAATTTTGTAACTGCAGATATGGTTAAGGACGGTGTTGTAGTAGTAGATGTCGGGATAAACAGGGTCGAAGATGCATCAAGAAAGAAAGGTTACAGGGTAGTGGGAGATGTTGATTTTGAAAACGTTTCTCCGAAATGTTCATTTATAACACCGGTGCCGGGAGGAGTTGGACCGATGACAATTGCTATGCTCCTCAAAAATACATACGAAGCATATTTAAAATATGGTGAATAAAATGAGTTATCCAACAAACACAAATCTTGATCCCCAGGAATTATTAGAAAAAACTTTGCGGGAATTTTATTGTAAGGATGAATCCTGTAAAGGATGGGAAACAAATGTAGTTACACAACCTAAAGCGGTACAGAATATTGTACAGGTTGGCGCAGAAAGAATTGCCGCGGGACTTGGTGTCGGGGATATCCTTGCCGATAAAAACCTTGCACGTAAAATTGATCATACAATTCTGAAGCCCGATGCTACTGAAAATGAAATTAGAGAATTATGTGGAGAAGCAAAAAAATATGAATTTGCTTCTGTTTGTGTAAACCCGGGATATGTTTCTCTTTGCAGTGAATTACTAAAAGGTACGCCGGTTAAAGTTTGTACTGTTATTGGTTTCCCGCTTGGCGCAACCACAACACAGACAAAAGAGTTTGAGGCTGAGCAAGCCATAAATAATGGTGCCGAAGAAATAGATATGGTTATTAATGTCGGAAGGTTAAAACAGGGAGATTATGACTACGTATATAAGGATGTAAACCAGGTTGTTCTTGTTGCAAAAAAACATAACGCAATCTGTAAAGTTATTCTCGAAACAGCATTGTTGACAGACGAAGAAAAAATTAAAGCCTGTGTGATATGTAAACACGCCGGGGCTCATTTTGTTAAAACATCCACCGGATTTAGCAAAGGCGGAGCAACTGCCGGTGATGTTGCATTGATGAAATATGTGGTCGGAAGCACTGTCGGGGTTAAAGCTTCGGGAGGAATACGTTCTAGGGAAGATGCCGAAAAAATGGTAGCAAGCGGAGCTGACAGAATTGGCGCCAGTGCAAGTGTTAAGATTGTTCTTGGTGAAAAGAGCGATTCTAAATATTAAAATGATGAATGATGAATGTTGAATTTTGACTTATGGTCTTAGATATTGTAATTGAAAAAACGGATGATGGATGTACGGCGGAAATTCCCACATTAAAAGGTTGCGAATGCTGGGCACACGATGAGGAGACTGTAATGGATAAAATTCTGGATCTCGCCTCCTATTATTTGAAAACAGAAAAAAATAAATTTAAAATAGATAAAGCCCGCGGAACGAAACATAAAATAATTTATAAACTAGTCTTTGATAAAAGCAATTAGTGAAAAGATTCAGAACCGAAAAAAGAGCTAACAAAATTGAAAAGGTTGTTAAAGCCCGCCAACCATCGCTTACCGTAGTTTTTGAAAATATACATGATCCCCACAATGTGAGCGCTATATTCCGAACCTGCGATGCTGTTGGAATTCCGAAAGTGTCATTACTATATAACGAAGAGAAATTCCCAAAGATTGGTAAAAAATCTTCCGCTTCGGCTTTTAAATGGGTAACTAAAGAAAAATATAAATCCGTTAAGGAATGTTACGATGACCTGCATGAACAGGGCTTCAAAGTCTATGCATCGGCAATTGTTGAGGGAGCAAAAAATCTGTACGAACTTGACTTAACGGAAAAAGTTGCTATAGTGTTAGGAAACGAACACAAGGGTGTATCGAATGAAGCCGCTGAATTGGCAGACGAAAAATTTTTAATTCCAATGCACGGAATGGTGCAAAGTCTTAATGTCTCTGTGGCTGCTGCTGTAGTTTTGTACGAAGCTCTCAGACAAAGAAGAGAAAAAGGTATGTACGAAAGATCAGAGATGAATGAGCAAGATTTGGAAAAAATGATAAATGAATGGAGTGATAAGTAATAATGATACAGGAATTTAATTCTATTAGTAAGGTTCAGGGTGAGCTTGAACTTCCGGGAGACAAATCTATTTCACACCGCGCGCTGTTTTTTTCCTCTATGGCCGAAGGTGAATCTAGAATTTATAATTTATCAAATTCGGATGACGTAAAGTCTACCCAGGAATGTTTTGAAGCACTCGGTGTAAAAATAATAATTGAAAATGACGATTTCATAGTTACAGGGAAGGGCTATAATAATTTTGATGCTCCGATAAAACCACTTTACGCAGGAAATTCAGCTACAACAGCAAGGCTACTGACCGGCTTGTTGATGACCCAGAAATTTCAATCTTTGGTTACAGGGGATTATTCTCTTTCAAAACGTCCGATGGGAAGAGTAATTGAGCCTCTAACCAGAATGGGTGCACGGATTAGTGCTTCGGAAAATGAAACTTTACCATTAACCGTAAGATCAGCGAAAGAAATAAAACCAGCTACTTATGAATTGCCTGTTGCAAGCGCACAGGTTAAAAGTTCAATATTAATTGCAGGCTTACATCTTGATGAAGAAACATCGGTGGTTGAGAAATTTCAATCCAGGAATCACACTGAAAAAATGTTAGGCCTTAAAGTAGAGAGAAATGGTAACGGAATAATCAGCTATTCATCAAAGAAAAATTATCCGGAGGCTAAAGAATATTCCGTTCCTGCAGATGTATCAACTGCTGCATTTTTTATTGTGTTAACGCTTCTTTCCCAAAATTCTTCACTGACTCTGAAAAATGTTTCATTAAATGAAACAAGGACGGGTTATCTGAAAATTCTTAAAGAAATGGGCGGTTACATCAAAATTGATAATAAACAGGAAAAGGCCGGGGAGGAATACGGAGATATTTTTGTAAAAAGCAGTGAGTTAAAAAATATCAAAATATCTGAAGATATTATTCCTAATATTATCGATGAAGTTCCTATTCTCGCTATAGCCGGAATATTTGCTGAGGGTGATTTTGAAATAAATAATATATCCGAATTGCGCTCAAAAGAAACTGACCGCATAAAAGCCATTTGTGAAAATCTGAAATTAGTTGGGCTAGATATTGATGAAAAGGAAGCTGGATTTATGATTAGTGGTGAATTAGGAAATAACAAAGTTGAATTTGAAAGCTATGATGATCACAGAATAGCTATGACATTTGCAGTGCTTTCAATGCTACTTGAGAATGGAAGTAAAGTAAACGGTTTTGATTGCGTTAAAATTTCTAATCCAGGGTTTTTGAGACAATTAAGAAAGGTAACTATATAGAAAGTATTCGTGCTAATAAGTAACAAGTGATTAAGCCTGTTTGCTTCTCCCAGCGGATTAACACGAATAACTTTCAAAGATTTATTAATTGGTGTTCAAATTTATCTATTTCAAGTTCATCAAATATTTTCTGAAGAAACTCATCGCCGTATTTATTAGCAAAATAAACAAAGTTTAGTTCACGTTCCTGCAGACTTGAGTTTGGGAATAGTGTGGTGGAAAGTTTTTCAATTTGCCTGGTTGTCGTTTCGTGTTTCCTTTTTTGCGAATCTATTGCTTTCCCTTTTAATTCATCCAGATAATTTAAAATCTTCTGCCTGTATTTTGTACTTGCATCACTTATCGTTTTATCAAACTCAAAAAGTTTCTCTTTTAACTGGTCCAGAGAGTGCTCAATTTTTTCAGTAGCATCTGAAAAGATGTCATCGACTGTTACATCAGACATTTTAGAAATGACGCTTTCAACAAGCCTTTCAGTTTCCCAGAATATCTGGCTAATCTCCAGAGTATATTTCTCAATTATATTTGAAATATTTTTTTCAACCAGCGTGGCGGAACATCTGGGATAAATTACCGGGGCCTGTATGTTGTAAAATTCATACAGTGGCATCACCTGGGCAAAATAGGCTATTTCACTTGGTCCGCCTACATAAAATGCAGTAGGTAGTATATAATCCTGACAAATCGGGCGAAGCAGTACATTTGCACTGAATTTATCAGATTCAGTATCAATCAGGTTGCTGAGTTCTTCAAAAGTAAATTTCTTTCTTTTTTTCCTCAGGCGAAATTCATTTTCTACGGGATCAATTAAAAATCTGCCTCCGTCCGTGCTGTAAAACAAATTTACCGGTCGCACTTTAACCTGGGCGTGATACAAATCTTCTAATTTTGCACTAACACTAACTAATTTTTCAGTATGTTTTCTGAAATCAGTAATTTCTTTCTTAAATACTGGCCGCAGCATATCTTTTATTTCACTATCCTGGGGATCGAAAATCACCAGGCCGTATTTATCAAACAACCAGAAAGTTAGTTCTTTAAAAGCTTCTTTTAGCGATCTTCCGGGAGAGTAAAATGATTTAAGCTTTTCCATTAATTCCCCGGTAAATTCCGTATTCCTGATATTACTGTTAATCTCTTCAAAAAAAGTATTAATAGAATCGTTTAGTTTTAAAAAGCCAACGCTTCCTTTATCAGCGTCCTCTTCAACTTCTTCATCGTATGAAAATTTTTGAAAATCGTTGTTATTATTTACGAGGTTAACATATCTGATTTCATTAAAGTCATGATCATCGCCTTCAAGCCAAAAAATCGGAACGAACTTAAACTCATCGTATCTTTCAGATAAATAATTACTGAGCTTTATTGCTGTAATAATTTTGTAGAATGTGTAAAGCGGACCGCCCAGAACTCCTAATTGCTGTCCCGTTACTACTGCCAGAGTTTTCCTGGATTTGAGTAATTCCAGGTTTTCGCGGGTTTTTTCGGATAGTTCAAAACCTGAATATTGCCGGCCTATAATTCCGAGCAATTTTTCCCTGTCTGTTTTATTGGATTCAGAAACTCCTTTGAATATTTTAAGAAATTCTTCCTTATTCCTGAAATTAGAATCGAAGAATTTACTTACATTATCAAATTCGTATAAATAGTCCAAAAATATATTCTGGTGACCCGGTATATCACTAAAATTGACAAACATTCCTGCTCCGAATAAAATAGATTTGTACTAATAAATGTAAGAAAAACTACTTTCGTTAACAATAACTAAAATTCAAAGTAACTCTTTAGTTTGTAAGTTTTTAGGGGTATGGTGGTCTTTCAGAAGACTAAATATTTAGCTATCTTCGTAATCGAAATCAACAAAATAAAACACTTTTGGAAATTAATTTAGTTAAATATTTCACTCTCAGGCGTGCGATAAATGTCCTGAAAATAGTAGGTTCGTTTGGTATTGCAAGAATTACCAGAAAACCTGTTGTCTGGGGAATGCCGGTTTCATATTCCATAGAACCAACCAATCATTGTAATCTAAAGTGCCCGGAATGTCCATCCGGACTGGGTGTATTAACCCGGCCGCTGGGCTTGCTGAAATTAGATGATTTTAAAAACTGGATTGATCAGATAAAAGATACCGGGTTTTATGTACAACTTTTTTTCCAGGGAGAGCCTTATATAAATAAGCAGCTTCCCGAAATGATTAGATACGCCCAGTCTAAGAATGTTTATATAAGTATTAGTACAAACGGGCATTTTGTAAACGAAAAGAATGTGGATCTCGTTGTAGAAAATGCTCCCGATAAGTTAATCTTTTCTGTGGATGGATTGGACGAAGAAAGTTACCAGAAATACAGGGTAGGAGGAACATTCGCCCAGGCTGATGAAGGGCTACGATTATTGGTAAAAAGGAAAAAAGAACTCGGTAAAAAGAAACCTTTTATTGAGTTTCAATTTATAGTTATGAAGCAAAACGAAGATCAGCTTGATAAAGTTCTTGAGTACGGAAAAGATGTTGGTATTGATAAAGTAGTATTTAAAACAATGCAGATTAGCTCTTATGATAACGCTCTGAAATTTTTACCGAAAAATAATAAATACAGAAGATACATTGTTGAAGACGGAACGTACCGTATTAAAAATAAATTAAAGAATCATTGCTTTGCTCTTTGGCGGACTTCAGTTATTACGTGGGATGGGAAAGTTGTGCCTTGCTGTTTTGATAAAGATGCAGAGTTTGAACTTGGTATGCTCAATGGGAAATCGTTTAGTGATATCTGGCACTCAGAAGAATACAATACTTTCAGACGAGGAGTACTGGATAACAGGGAGGGACTTGATATGTGTACAAACTGTACGGAAGGACTTAAAATAAATATTATGGAAATTGAGCAATAAATGATTTCTGCTCCCACATTAAATAGCACAGGCAGGGTTAAAGAATTTTATGAAAAAAATAAATCCATAATTATATTTGTACTAAAATTTATCATTGCCGGCGGTCTCCTTGCTTTTATTATTAGCCGGATCAGCCTTTCTGAAATTATAACTGCAATTCAATCTGCAAATCTTACCTTGATAGGGGTTGCATTTCTATTAGTAGCAATGAACCTGTTTTTACAATTCCTTAAATGGAAATTGGTTTGCGGAAAAATTCTTGATGTCACGGATAATAAAAAAATTCTAATCTCACTTTTCCATGGTATTACAGCGGGCTCATTTACACCGGCGAGAGTTGGTGAATATTTCGGCAGAGCAATGATGTTCAAAGATAAGCCGTTTATACAGGTAACAATGGCCACAGTTGTTGATAAATTTTTTATGCTGATTGTAGTTGCTTTTGTCGGTGCCATTTCATCAATACTGTTTTTATACTCCTATTACAATTTAACTCTTCTTACAGCAGTAGGATTGATCATTTTGGCAGCCTCAACTCTGGGCTTTTTTCTTTTTCTCGCTATGCATCCGCGTTTGTGGGAAAATGCTATAGTTGAAAAGCTTTCAATTTCAAAGAAAGTAGCTTCCTTTATTGAGAAGGTTTCTATTTTGAAAAAAATGGATCTGAAATTTTCTTTAAAACTTTCAATTATTACCTTGCTGTTTTTCATTTGTATTATTTCACAATATGCTATACTTGCTGCTTCATTTTCAAATCATTGGAACTTTCTTGATTTTGCCTGGGCGGGGATGCTGGTAATGTTTGCAAAAAGTATTGTCCCGCCGGTTGCAATTGCAGACCTGGGAGTAAGAGAAGGGGCGTCAGTATTTTTCCTGTCAAAATTTGGTGAAATTCAGTCCGTTGGATTCAACAGCTCAATATTTATATTCCTGATCAATATTCTTTTCCCCGCAATAATAGGTTTATTCTTACTTTTTAAAAAAAATGATGCCTGAAAATTTACTTTACTCTGTATTTTTCTTCCTGCTTTTATATTACCTGTTCTTTTTATCAAATATTTACAGGGGACTGGGGAAACTCAGGAGAACGGATAAAAAAAATACTATCCCGGAATTCATATCTATAATTATTCCCTTTAGAAATGAAAATAAAAACCTGCCCGGTAACCTTAAAGGACTAATTTCTCAAAATTATCCTAAAGACAAATATGAAATTATTTATGTAAATGATTCGTCCACTGATGATTCTGTTGAAGTTCTTAAAAAGTTAATTACAAATGATAATGTTTCGGTTATTTCTGTCCCTGATGAATTTTCTCCAAACGCGCACAAAAAAAGAGCTGTCAGGTATGGGATTCAATATGCAAAAGGCGATCTGATTATTACAACTGATGCAGATTGTTTACACGAAAAAGAGTGGCTGCAAGCCATGGTCAATTACCTGGATGAGAACACAGCATTTGTTTCCGGACCGGTTGAATTTATTGAGAAGGGAAATGTTTTCAGCGATTTGCAAAAAATAGAATTTGCAGGACTTGTAATTACAGGTGCGGGATTAATCGGCATAAATAAGCCAACAATTTGTAATGCTGCAAATATCCTTTACAGAAAAAAAGCGTATGATGAAGTAAAGGGTTTTCATGACAACCTTAATTTATCATCAGGTGATGATGAATTGTTGATGCAGAAAATCCACAAAAAGACAAAGTATAAAATTAAATTTTGTCCTGAGAGAAAAGCAGTTGTAAAAACAGAAGCCAATAATTCAGTTGAGCAATTTTATCAGCAAAGAAAAAGATGGGCAAGTAAAGGGCTGTTCTATGCCGATAAATTTTTAATCGCAAAACTAGTTCTAATTTTTTGGTTTTATCTTGGTTTGGTTTGCCAGCTTATTCTTGGAATATTTTATTCATCAGGATTCCTGGTTTTATTACTTCTAAGTTTTTTACTAAAAATATTATTTGAATATCTTGTGATGAAAAAGGGAGCAGAACTTCTGTTTGATAAAAGAATAATGAAGTATTTCTTGCTCACAGAATTTGTTCATATTCCCTACATTGTTATAGCAGGTATTTCCGGCATATTTGGCAATTTTACCTGGAAAGAGCGAGTTGTTAAAAGATAAGAATTCTGTATAGTTTTAACTCTGAATCGTCCACTAATCTGCACACAAACCTTTAAAAACCCTTCAAAATCAGCAATTATGAACTTATTTTGATGGCATAATCATTGGAACTATTTAAGTAAAACCAATGAGGCATATCATGAAACGTATAATAATTTTAACAGCACTTTTGGCAATTATAATTGCTTTCCCGAAAGAATTATCTGCACAAAATATATATAATCAGGATAACGGTGTTTACTTCTATTCTTCGCTTTCTCCTTACGGAAGCTGGATTGAGTTTAGTGCTGGAGTAACAGTTTGGCGTCCGGGACGCGTTTCCCCTGGATGGGCTCCGTATACTGAAGGTTATTGGGAATGGACAAATGACGGCTGGTACTGGGAATCTAATGAACCTTTTGGATACATCACATATCATTACGGCAGATGGTACTATGATGATTATTATGGCTGGGTATGGATTCCTGATAATCAATGGGCACCTGCATGGGTTGAATGGAGATACGATGATGACTATATCGGCTGGGCACCATTACCACCTTACGCCGGGTTTTCAATTAGTTTTGGAATAAACTTCACTAGAAGATATGATAGCCCTTACGGACACTGGCATTTTCTCAGGTACAGCCATATGTGTGATCCCTATGGATATCAATATTATATACCTTCGAGAGAAGTTTACAGATTTTACAGCCATACAAAATACAGGACAAATTATGGATATTCTAACGGAAGAGTAATCAATCGGGGAATAAATATTGACTTTGTCAGAACCAGAGGCGGAAGGGACATAAGAGAAAGAACAATAGAAAGAGTAAGAGATCCAAATCAAATCAGGAATAATGATGGAAGAAGTTCCGGTAGGATTAGAACATATTATCCGGGACGAGAAAATATAAGCAGAGAGAATATTGATCCAAGGAAGATTGAAAGATCTGGCAGAAGATCAAGTCTTGAGTATGATAAAATTAGTATAGGCAGAGATCGTACATCGGAGAGGAATAATATGCAAAGAGATTTGGTCAGGGACAGAGCAGGTGTTAGAAATGATGTTCAATTAAGAAAAAGACAAAATGACAATAGAAATCAAATAGACAGGCGATCAGGTAAAAATAACCCGTTAGACAGCAGAGACAGAAATGTAGAAAAAAGGAGTGGAAATGATCGACCGACTATTGAAAGAAACAGGACAACTACTAAGCCGAGGAACGAAACTCCGAGGGTTAGGAATAACCAGAGCAGGGAAAAACCACAGGTCAGGACACAACGAAATAATAGTCGAAAAACTGAAAAGAAACAGAACGATAAAGGGAGTAAAAGAAGAAGATAATCCCTGATGCGTTGTGAATGCTCAAAGAAGGCGGTACCAGTCAGCAGGTACCGCTTTTTTTATTCTAACAAATAACAAAGTGTTTCCAATATTAAGAACAAAATTATTTTTTCACCCTCACCAAAGAATCTAAAAACATCATTTTTCGTAAAAATATGGACTATTTTTAAAAACTCCGATCTAAAAAATCGCTATTTTTAATGGTACAATTTATGGCAGTAATAGACTGTTTTGTACTCAATTAAAAATAGCATTTAAGAATAATCATATGATTTTTCTAAGGAGAAAGAATAGATGAAAGTAAATAAAAAAGAGGCGCTTGAATACCATAGCTCGTCTCGAAAGGGGAAAATTGAAGTTGTCGCAACTAAACCCTGCCTAACTTCAAGGGATCTTTCACTCGCGTATACTCCGGGTGTAGCGGAGCCTTGTCTTGAAATAGCAAAAGACGAAGATCAGGTTTATAACTATACGGCAAAAGGAAATCTTGTTGCTGTAATTTCAAATGGAACAGCGGTTCTTGGATTGGGAGATATAGGACCGGCAGCAGGTAAACCTGTGATGGAGGGGAAGGGAGTTTTGTTCAAGAGGTTTGCCGATATTGATGTTTTCGACCTTGAATTAAAAACCAAGGATCCGAAAGAAATAATACGCGCTGTAGAATTACTTGAACCGACATTCGGCGGAATTAATCTTGAAGATATCAAAGCTCCTGAATGCTTTGAAATTGAAGAGACACTTAAAAAATCAATGAACATTCCTGTATTTCACGATGATCAGCACGGTACGGCAATTATTTCCTGCGCTGCCTTGATTAACGCTGCGGAAATTGTGGGCAAAAAAATGGAAGACCTGAAAATTGTTGTTAACGGTGCGGGCGCTGCGGCAATATCCTGTTGTAATTTATACATAGCTGCGGGCGCTAAACGTGAAAACATTGTAATGTATGACTCCAAAGGTTGTATTCATAAAGGAAGAAAAGACCAGAATAAATATAAGATGATGTTTGCGTCAGAAGAAGATCACGGAAATCTTGGTGACGGAATGAAAGGCGCCGACGTATTTGTCGGTCTCTCTATCGGCGGAGTTGTAAGCAAGGAAATGGTCAAAGGTATGGGACCGAATCCAATCGTTTTTGCTATGGCCAATCCTGATCCGGAAATATCATACGAAGACGCAACGTCTGTCAGAGATGATATTATTATGGCAACCGGAAGAAGCGATTATCCAAACCAGGTTAACAACGTACTTGGATTTCCTTTCATCTTCCGCGGTGCGCTCGATGTAAGAGCTTCTGCTATTACAGAAGAAATGAAAATGGCTGCTGTTCGTGCGCTTGCAGAACTGGCAAGAGAAAAAGTGCCTGAAATGGTTCTTAGAGCCTACGGCGGTGAACAGTTTGAATTTGGTAGAGACTATATCATTCCAAAGCCATTTGATCCACGCGTATTGTGGCACGTTGCTCCTGCTGTTGCTAAAGCGGCAATCGATTGCGGAGTATCCAGGACTTCTATCACAGATTGGGATGCATATAAAGAAGAATTAAAGGACAGGCTCGGGCTATCAAAAGAGGTTGTCCGTACGATGATCCATAAAGCCAAGAAGAATCCTAAACGTGTGGTTTATCCTGAAGGAGAGGAAGAAACTATTATCAGGGCCGCGAATTCAATTATAAATGAAAATATTGGTAAACCTATTTTACTGGGTAACGAAAGAGTTATTCGCAAAATGATTGAAGAACTTGGATTCGAACAGGGAGGTTTTGAAATAATTCAGCCTGAAGTAAATCAAAAACTTGAAGCGTATGCAAAAGATTTCTATTTGTCACGCCAGAGAAAAGGTACAACAATCTCCGAGGCAAGGAAGCTTATGCGTAAGCGAGTTTATTTCGGATCTATGATGGTTAAAATGGGCGATGCAGATTCTATGATCAGCGGGTTCTCAACCCATTACCCGAATACAATTAAACCTGCTCTTCAGTGCGTTGGCATAAGAGATGGATTCAAAGTTGTTTCCGGTCTCTATATTGTTGTTGCTAAAAAAGATGTTTATTTCTTTGCTGATGCAACGGTTAATATAGACCCGACTTCAGATCAACTGGCAGAGATTGCAATCTCCGCTGCTGATACAGTCAGAGAATTCGATGTTGAACCGAGAATCGGAATGTTATCATTCAGCAATTTCGGAAGTTCAGTAAATCCTCAGTCAATTAAAGTCAGAAAAGCGACAGAAATAGCAAAGGCTTTAAGACCCGAATTAATGATTGATGGCGAAATGCAGGCCGATACTGCCGTTATGCACCAGATTATTGAGCAGGATTTCCCGTTCAGTTCACTAAAATCAAGGGCTAATGTTCTTATTTTCCCTGATCTTAACTCCGGAAATATTGCTTATAAATTAATGGCTAGAATCGGGCAGGCAACTGTAATAGGCCCGATACTAATGGGTATGAAAAAATCTATTCACGTTCTGCAAAGAGGTGCAACTGTTGATGATATCGTCAATATGACTGCAATTGCAGCAGTGGATGCCACACATAAAAAATAATTCATCCCATTCTGCTGTGTATATTAAATCACCCCGAAACCGGGGTGATTTTTTTTAAAGTCTTTACTAATTTTTGCTTTTATAGTGGTGTCCTAATTTTAATTACTGTCATCACGAACTGGTTTCGGGATCGGTTTTTTTTATTAGATTATGAAATAAACCTACCTGCCACACCTGAGGCGGGTAAACCTGCAGGCAGGTTCAGAATGACAGTTAGGCTCTTACCTGTAAATAATGAAATTAAGACACCACGATTTTGTCCTTAGCTGTAACTTTTAATTATATATCTCTATATTTATTAATCCCCAATATAGTTGGAGGTATAATTTATACAAGTGGAATAAAATTCATAAATTATCAATTAGTTCATAACTCTAGAGTGTCTCAAAAATTATTTTGAAAATTTAAGTATAAGAAATGAAATACGGCGTTAAGAAAATATGGACTTTTATTTCGGAAGTTTTTGAAAAATTTGTCGATGACAGAGCGCCTAAATATGGCGCAGCTCTTTCTTTTTATACTATTTTTTCACTTGCTCCTTTGCTGGTTGTTATTATTTATCTTGGAGGATTAATATTCGGCAGAGTAGCTGCAAGAGGAAGAGTGCTGATTGAAATCCAGGAAATTATGGGAAAAGAAGGAGCGACACTAATACAGACAATTTTAAAAAATGCTTCATTTAGTATTAACAGTCCGCTTGCCATAATAATTAGCGCTATTGCAATATTGATCGGTTCAACGATTGTGTTTGTCGATATCCAGGAATCTCTCAACCTCATCTGGAAAGTTAAGCCGCTGCCGGGAAGGGGAATGATAAAGGGATTTATAAAAGACAGGCTGATTTCATTTATAATGGTTCTTGGTACCGGCTTCTTGCTTGTATTCACGCTTATAATAAGCGCTGTAATATCTTCGATTAATGATTTTGTAAGTGAAAAATTATTTAACCTTCCAGCCTCATTTTTACAATTTCTGAATATCAGTATTTCCTTTGTTATAATTTTTATCGCACTGATGGCAATATTTAAATTTCTGCCTAACGTTCTTATAAAATGGAAGGACGTCTGGGTAGGTGCCCTGGTAACATCTGTCATGCTTCTGCTCGGACAATATTTAATAGGACTCTATCTTGGAACCAGCTCATTGAGTACAACCTACGGCGCAGCAGGCTCCCTGGTTGTCTTTTTATTATGGATATATTACTCCTCTCAAATCCTCTATCTCGGAGCCGAATTTACACACGTATATGTTGAAAAATTCGGGGATGGCATCCGCCCTAAAGGAAAATTTGTGAAATTCGAGGATACCTCGCTTCCGCTGAAAAACTGATTATGGCAGGATATTTTTACCGTTAACTCAATGAAACATACCTTAAATAAATAATCACGCAAATTTCTTGCTATTCTAAACTTGTTATGAAAAAATATATGTCGGATTGGGGAAAACTGGCCCGGCTATTTGCAATGCCGTTAACCAGTAATTATTTGAGGTATAAATGAAAATAAAACATCTGCTTGTAATGGCTTCGTCACTTGTAGGGAAAAAATCTTTGGAAGATATCGTTAAAATAGATTATGTAAAAATCCACGGCTAAACGTCACAGTGCTTACAAGCAAATATTATGTAACTACTTATAGAAATAAAAAAAGCACCCTGATAGTTCAGGGTGCTTCTTAATTCTAACACTAAAAATATTTTATAAGGATTTGTTCCCTTTGATAATTTTAGCGCCTTCAATCATTACATCGTATGAATAACCAGCACCAAAATCTTTATTGGTTACTACCTTACCTTCAAAAGCTACAACATCACCAACTTTTGCTGTCTCTTTTGTAGTAACCAAAAGATCGTATTCACCGTTACTGCTTGTTCCATCCTGAATATGAATCCAGTTTCTGTCCATAATTCCTTCGTTTACTTTTGCTACTTTCCCTCTGATCTTTACTACCTGACCGTTCAGAGAATTTTTATCAGCAAAAATATCTTTTACTGTTTTTCCACCCGGAAATGGAGTAACGTTAACATTTTCTTTTGCTTCCTTGCTGATTTCAGGATGCTTAAATCCTTTATTAGCCTGATCTTTTGAAGTTGCAATTCCATCTACAAATAACACACTATCGAATGTTCTGTTAAGCTCTGTGCTATGAAAATCTTTCATTTCCATACTTTTTGAAAAATAAAGTGTCTGTCCTTTATTAACATCCATCTTTGTAACTGCAATCCAGTAATCTTTCCCGTTTTCTTTAACCTGTACGTAGGTATAATTAGATGTGTTAATAAAATCTTCCACAGTTACGGTATGCAGAACTGCATCTTGAGTAGTTGATTGACCCATAACCTGGGGTTCAACAGTTTTATTTTCTGTCTTATTATTAAATGCGACTATCCCCAAAATCACAATTATTACTACGGCTAATCCACCATAAATATACTTAGACTTTTCCATTCTCTTTAGACCTCAACTTTTTAGAATTAATTGAAATAAATAGTTTCTTAGAATTGGCAAAAAATATACCATTCACCATTGGGATATCAAAATTACATTTTTACAGAAAAATCAAATATATATCCCAATTTTTCTAATAAAAAGGAATAAATCATCGATGTTTTTCCCATTTGTGGCAAAGATAATGAATTAATTGTTAAGAATTTGAACAATATTTAAATGATCTGGAATGGTATTGAAGTTGTGCGATTTTATGAAAAAACGTGGGGTCTAATATGTTTGCTCATACCGGATTAAGAAAAATTACTGATTGGGTTAAAAATTACAATGTTCTATTGTTTATAGGATTTATTAGTTTGGGGTGGTTAGCATCCTGGCTGGTATTTGTAATTTTTGCTCTTATTTTCGTAAGCTAACAAAATTTAATCAAATTTAACAGAACTAATTTTCCCTGAATCTGAGATCACTTAAAATTTCACCGGAAATCAATTGCTTAATGCGCCATCTGTCCTGACGAGATGGAATGCTTTGTACATTCCTAAATATTTTATACTCTCCGTTTAATTGGCCAGACCCATTTGTTTTTCTGTAGATTATAGTTCCGGAATTATATATTTCATAATGCCCATTCAAACCAATAAATATTTTTGCCATTTAATCCCTCCACATTTAGAATCTCAATCATTGTGCCTGATTTTTTGACTATTATTGCGCATTTTTAAGGAATTAAATCAATCAAGTGTATTAGAATTGGATTTTAATCTAATTATAGTACAAAGGAAGGTTTAGTTTAAGTCTTTTATTATCTTTAAATAGTCTAAAATTTGCGGAAAACAAGATGAATGGAAAATTCATTTCGATAATATTTGTTCTAATATTACTTGTGACAAAAGCATCTCCACAAGTAAAAACTAATTATTTAAAATCTCAGAATCTGAATTTGGTCAATGAAAACCCCACTAGTTTATTAGGGAATGCCGTCCGATCCAGCAATTATAATTCGAGGTTTATTCAATACGGAAGCACAGCAACTAGAGATAGTTACATTTTTGCAAATGGGGATCGGAAATCCATTGACTCAACTGAAGGAATTTTTGTTACTAATTCTTCAGGTGGTTGGGGATATTTTAATCTTAGATTGGGGATTGTTAGAAATCTAAAACCAACTTTGGATTCAAATATTTGGGAATACGGTATTTCTGTAAACGCAGATCTTAATTACCAGGTAGGTGATTTTTACTCTGTTGGATTTTTGATTGGGTATAATGAGATCAGTATGAATAGTTCGAAGTATTTAGAATCAGTTGGTCTCAATTCTTCTAAATTTAACGCTACGGGAGGTAAATCATACCAGCTAATACTTGGCACCATCAACAGGTTTTGGTTTTCCCCTTCGTCTTTTGTGTCACCGGTAATTTCACTTTTTGGTGGATATGAAAACCTTATTTTCTCTGACATCGAATTGAATAATTCTGGTAAGATTGCTACAGTTCCGGGATTTACGAAAGACGGATTTCTATTTGCCGGGGGAGTTGGATTAAAGTATTCAACCGGTGAAAAAAGCGGGTTCCTGCTTACTGGTGATTATAACTGGTTCTTTAGCAAAACGGATAGATATGAGTATTTAACTTTCCATTTGGGTTATGTCTTACCGATTAATTGAAAAATTATAGATTTGAGTCTAATGGAAAAATTATTAATTAAATAGCATAATTAGCTGATAAAATAAATAATATTAGTGCAGGTATTAATTGCCTGATTATAGATGTATGTCTTAATCTTCCACAGTCCGCTGCTTCCCATAAACGTTTTCCAAGATGTGATAACTCTATTGATTTTACTTTATATACGAACCCAAATTCAGCCTATTTAAATGGATCCTCAACCTTATATATTTTCCTTAATGCTCTTTCATTTTCTTTAGCAATTTCGAACCAATTTTCTACCCCCTCTTTTGCTGCTAATAAATAATTTGAAACAATTATTTTCAATCTCGTGAGTTCCTTAAGATCTTTTTCAATATCTCCAATATTTGTTAATTCCAGAACAGATAGATAAATACCTCTAATATCATCCTTGATACTTCTAGGGACATCAGAATTTATTATAATTGCGCCAGTTGTCAAAATAAATGAATAATTACCTTTATAAAAAGCTTCATTAAAAATGGCTTTTAAATATTCTTTATTTGTAATAAGTGCATAAAGTGTATTATTGAAGTTTTTTATTTCTAATGTAAGTATTTCAGCATCATTTATTGTTTGTGGATAAATTTTCGAGTTTTTGCCCTTAGTTAATAAATCTAATTCTTCATTTAATTTTTGATATAAGACATTAAAATCAGAAATGATTTGATTTTGAGTCTTAACAGAGTCGAGGAAACCCTTCTTTATCAGTAATAATTCATTCTCAAAGTTCATATTTATTATTATGCTTTTATTTTATACTTTATAATTTAAGTCTATTTAAATAAAAAACCCCACTAAAAAAGCGGATTTTTTTGTGGGCTGATAGAACGGGATGCGTTGCTAGCTTTGTTTTTTGATTGTTTTTAATAGCTATGAGCGTGGTGTGACCAAATTTTGACCAACGAGCTTTGAATTAGGCATTTAAAAGGAAGGTCTTTGGAATGAATTAGCAGATTCAAATTACCAAGAAGTCGTTTAACATTAAAATTACTCATAGCACGATACCTCAATTGATTTTGGAGGTTTTATTGTTAGTACACTTTTTTTATGCTCATAGGATGGTATGAATAACAAAAATTGTTTACTAAACAAAAATAAATTTTGAAATACTTAAGTAGGTGACCATATATAATTAGCAAACAGACTCGAGAGAAATCAATTATTGTATAAAAATAAAAGATTTCTCACTCACGCAAATTCAGGTCCACTTGTTAATAATAATTCTTACGATAACTTATCTTACAATTAATTGCAACGGGTTTTTTATAACCATGTATTTTTTTGCTGCATTTTTTACATCGTTCAGAGTAACATTTCTCAAAGCTTTGAGGAATTGTTTGTCATAATTATAATCGCTTTCAAAATAGAGAGAGTAATCCAGGTAATATGCCTGGTTAATGCTCGAAAGTCTTCTGAACATCATCCTTCCCAGGTACATATTAATTGATTTTTCAAGTTCATCCTGAGTTAATTTATCAATCGCAGTTTCTTTAAAAAATCCCGGGTATTGCTGAACAAGCTTATCTACATTTTGTGGACGTGTTCCCTGTGAGATATAAAACAGCGCTTTATCTTTTATCACATTTATACCCGCACTCATATGATATGCCATCCCTTGCTTTTCCCTGATATCAAAAACGATATCGTTGGATAGTACAAGAGAAAGTGCCTGTAAAGCTGGCGCATCTTTGGGATCTATGTGTTTAATAAATCCCCAGAATAAATATGATCTCTCGCCACCTCCGGCTGTGTCAATGGTTACGGGTTTGTCTGGCATTTTGTATGTCTGAGTAAATACCGGTGGCTCGCTAGCAGCTGGTCTACCGGTAAAATCAGCAAAAAGGGAATTTACAGTTTCTGGACTACCCGGCGATACTACAGAAACTATCATATTTGCGGGATTAAAATATTCCCTGGCAAATGCCAGCAGATTTTTATATGTAAGTGTTGGTTTGTTATCAGAATACGGATCGGGCTGAAAAACTAATGATTTATATTTTGCATCAAAAAGTTTTTTAGCTTTGTCGCCGCCCATCGACATCATTGCAATGCCTTTATATTTCTCAACTGCTTTTTTAAATTCCGCTTCAGTTGGGACGAAATTTTTTATTTGTCCGTTTATATATTTTATTGCGCCAGCTAAATCATCGGCCAATCCTTCTGCTCTTATGTAACCGAAATCGGGATGCAAATAAATATTATCCATCGGTATGTATGGATTGTCATTTACTGTATATGTAAAGCCAAATCTTTTACTGATACTTTTATTAGCGTCAGAAGTTAACCGCTGGTTAAGACAATCGTGCAAAATTTCTGACGCGTCTTTACCATATTTAGACTCCAGCGGAGCCTTATGCTTTACTAAATAATGAATCGCCAAAAGATTGCTGGCTTCATTCTGAACGACAATTAATTCTTTCCCTGTTGCATCATCTTTAAAGAGTCTTGCGTTACCGGAAACTCCGGTCTTTTCTTTTCCTTCTTTATTTATTGGGGACTGAATTATGATTTTAGACGGGGATTTTAGTTTAAGCCCGGCGATTGATTTTGCTGCATCGGAATATCCGTTTCCGTTAAATGATGCGAGTACTGATTCTAACCCTTCTTTAACTATCTGATCTGAGTTATAAATTCCGAACATATGCGGTTTCTCAATATTTTTTAAGAAATCGGTACGTTCTTTTGTTGCTTCGGATTTTACAGTTTCATTGGGTAACATAAAATCTAAACTACTTATTTTCTTCTTAACAGAATTTACTATGGCATTTATGTCAGTATCCTTTTTGTCCAACGTTACTTTTACCTCAACATAATTAGACAGGGGAGAAGGGCGGACAGACAATTTTATTGATTTAATTTTTTCAGGAAATTCTTTTTTTAACGAAGTTTGGAACTCAATTTGCTTCTTTACGAAAATTGTTTCCATCAACTGGAAACCTTCGGTTGTTTCGCCTTCCGGTAATTTATAAAACAATTGTATTACTTTATCCGATCCCTCATAGAAACGATGGGATATAAGGTTTTCATTGTTGGATTCTAAATTTGGTTTTTGAAATCCTGTTGCCCATTCCGGGTTTGTGTCGTGAATTACATTTCCCGGTTTTGCTTTTCCGTATATTTCCTTAATTAACGAAAGCATTTCTGCAGTTTTAAAATTTCCTATCACACTTAAAATCATATTATTAGGCACATAATTATTCTTATAAAAAGAATTTACCCCGTCGCGCGACATTGACTCAATGGTTGAATATGTCCCGAGTGTTGGTAATGAAAGAGCGTGTCCGGGATACAAAACAGAAATCGTATTCCTTTCAAGCTGGTCATCAGGATCAGCTATGCTTTTGGAAATTTCTTCCAGCACAATACCTTTTTCTTTCTTAAATTTTTCTTCCGGCAGGGTTGAATTAAAAAGCATATCCGCCTGAATCTCTAATCCTTTTTTAATATTTTCTGCAGGAGTAACCATCATAAAATCGGTGTAGTAATTATCTGTGTGAGCATTATTATATCCGCCAATGCGGTCAACATCATCATATAATTCTTTTTGACTGCGTGTAGTTGTTCCGTTAAATAAAAGATGTTCGAGCATGTGGCTCATACCGCTTGTCGAAAAATTTTCGTACGCTGACCCAATTTTAATTACAACATTTGCGCCCACCATTGGAAGGGCAGGGTTCTCAATCAGAAGCACTTTCATTCCATTGTCTAATTGATAAATTGTAATCCCTTTAGGTAATTGTTGAACTTTTGCAGCGGGTTGATTATTCTGTAATTCCGGAAAAGCATAATTGGATTGAGTCAGCGCAGCTATTCCAATAAATAAAATGGCATAGAATAAAATTGATATTTTTTCCCTCATCACCTCTCTCTCCCTGTTTTCAATATGAATAATGCACTTACCAAATTTAATTAAATTTTATTGATTATATAACAATTTGCAAAGATCAATATTTATTTTATAATAATAGAGAAGCCGTTTTATTAACAGCAACTGAAATGTTCTAAATGAAAAGTATAATGCATTAAAATGGTTTACAAACCGTCCATTGCTAGGAGAAATAAAAAACCCCGCAAAAAGCGAGGTTTTTTTTGTTTGCGGAGAGGGCGGGATTCGAACCCGCGATACCAGTTTCCCAGTATGACGGTTTAGCAAACCGTTGGTTTCAGCCACTCACCCACCTCTCCGGAGCTGGAAATCAATCAAAATATTTGAATGCAAAATATATAGATTTTTAACGAAGTAAAAAAGAAATTTAAGCCACTTTTTAGTTAATTAGTTCATAAAGACTAATCTCCTGATTCTAAAAATTGTAATAGTTTCCTACAGCGCCTATTTGACTAATAGGTCCTATATATGATAGGTTAGTTTGAAAACTACATTTCTTCTCGCCTCAAAACTAGCACCGCTGAAGTAAGCACCTTTAATTAAATGATTATGATCGAAAACATTGGTGATGTATACTGATGGTTCTATGGAATGTCCATTCCCGAGATAAAATTTATATCCGGCTGAAAAATCAAATATCCAGGACGGAGTTGTATGCGCACCCTGGTTAAAATCAAATAGACCAGTTTTATATGAATAATTATCATTCCCGTTTGCGAGGCCGGATCCATATGTGCCGGTAAGATTCACAAAGTAAGTTTCCGGTTGGTAATTTAAACCGATTACGGCTGACAGCCTCTGATCGTGATCAAGATCAAAAGGCGCTGTTCCCGGATCCGCGGGCAGGAATCCTCCCGATACCGGTCCGGTTCCATAGGCGTGAATTACTGAGGAATTTATAAAGCCGGAAAACGGGCTGTTCAGTTTATGATATGTCAGCGCAAGTTCAATTCCTTTTACTTTTATTTTATTAATATTAACATTTACTCTTACAGTACTAGAACCAAGGGTCTCATCATCGAGTCCCGGGCTCGATTCTTTGTAGAACACTGACATCTTTGAATTGAATCCATTCTTCCAGTTTCTGATAAAACTAATCTCGAAAAGATTGTCCTTTTCCGGTATTGCTGGCAGGGCACTATTTCCTAGCTGCGATGCAAGGGTTCCAAGGTTTTCAATATTTGTCGGCATAAACAGTCTGTCATAGCTTAAAGAAATTGTATTGTATTCATCCACCAAAAAGCTGACCTTGGTTCGTGGGCTAAGCTGTTTCTGGTTTTGAATGCCTGGTGCGTTGTGTACATCATACCTTAGACCAAGTTCAAATTTAGTCCATTCGGTGGGATGTATTTCTGATTGAATAAAGAGCCCCAGGTCGTACCCGTTAAAATCTGAGGATACTTTCGGACCGTCACCGGAGGTGTTGAAAAACCTGAAATTATCTTTGCCGCTGGTATTGCTGAAATCAAAACCTGCCGCGTATTTAAATCTGTGTGTTAGCCTGTGATCATACTTGGCTCTTAAACCAAGAGTAGTAAATGTTCTTTTCTGATCTATCTGGTACGATGTAGTGGTATCATTTCCATAAAATGCACTTTGCGAATCATTAACATTTGGCAAATATCTTAATCCGCCTTCGCGGGCAAGGGCACCGATAAAAAGGGAAGACTCGTTGTCCGCTTCTGTGGATATTGTGTGATAGTATGAAATTGTTTGAAAAGCATTATACGTTAGCTGGTCATCAGCTGCAAATCCTTCTGCCGGATCGTAAGGAACCTGAGATTGTGTTTTACTGAAATTAAAATTACCTGTAATGTAATCATTTTCATTCAACAGGTAGTCAACTTTTCCGAAAAGAAAATAATCAAAGCCATGATCGTGGAAAAGTTGCTGTACGGGCTGGTCAATTCTCCTGTCGGTTTCCTGTCTCGAAGCAGAAATGAAATAACCAAGTTTCCCTGCATGATTACTAAGTGAAAGACTCTGCCCGTTTGAATTCAGTGATTTGAACTTACCTACTTTTTTCCCAGCTGCGCCATCTTCTGAAGTAAAATAGCTGCCTAAAAAAGAAGAAAAATCCAAATGAAAACTTCCGGAAGGTACGCGTGTCTGTACATCCATCAAGCCGGCTATTTGTCCGCCATATTCAGCGGGAAAGCCTCCAGTATAAAAAGTGACTCGCGAAATAATTTTTGGATCAACAATTTCGTTCAGACCCCCGAAGACACCAAGTGGAATAGGTACGCCATCAATCAGATAAGTAAATTCGCCGTGCTGTCCTCTTATATGAACCTCTCCGGTGGGTGCCTTTACCGCTCCGGCCAGGTTCTGCTGAATGAGTGTTGTCATCTGAGCCGTGGGGGAAGCATGGTAGGTTTCACCTTCAAATACCTGTCTGCCCGTTACTGCATCAATTGAAGTGGTAACTTTTGGAGTATTACTTCCGCTAACGACAACTTGTCCAATCTCGACTGATTTTTCCCCGATTAGCACTTTGAAATTATTATGTGTTTTATCTATAATTACAGTTTTTGAATAAGTCTCATAACCGACGTAATAAGTTACCAGTTTATATGTGCCTATTGCTATATCAGTAAATAGCGCCTTGCCCGAAGGACTTGTAACAGCCCCGGCCGTAATTGTATTGTCTCTTTCAAGCATAACGTTAACCAGTTGTAATGGTTGTGAGTCCTTTTTATCAAGAACAAGTACCGTAATGTGAGTTGCCTTGCCTTTTTTCCCCTTTTTATACTTTGAGTAAGCTGTCCCAGAAAACAAGCCAAGAATCAGTGTTAAAATCAGTAATGTATAAAAATATTTATTTAATGACATTGTCTTAACGTTTTTCCCCGAATATAAATTGGATATCCTCATTGGTTTCCTCTGCAATTAGAAGTTGATAAAAATATTATCTGGAAGCGATAATTAATAGGCCGGACATTAAAATCAGGAAAATTGGATACTAATTTTTGCGGAAAACCTGTACTAATTTACTAACAGGATGAAATGATTCGCAGAAATCTTTTTACTCTATTCCACTTTTTAATGATACGGTCAGTTAATTTTAATTCAGGAATGAATGATTGGAGGAGCTCTGGGGGAAGTTTTGTTGTAAAGTTCCTGTACAGGTATTTTTATTTTTGCTAGTAATACTTTTGCCTCTATACAGGATAGAGTCTGTATAAAATCGGAAGAACGATAACTTTTATTGGCAATAGTTTGGGAAAACTGATGAAGGCTACAGATGGTGAAAAAATCTGTATTCAGATCTGATGCACCAGTTGAATCGGTTTGCTGGCTTACAGCATTTTTAGGATTTAAATCGTATCTATGGTGGTGTATTGTCCCGATTAGTATAAACACGAGATAAGCAGCAAGAAAAATAAACCCTGCTTTACGGCGGTATTTTAAGGAATTCTTAGGCATAATCTGAATACTAATATAATGTAGTTAGTAATACACGTCAATAGATAAATTATTTTAAGCTTTATTTTAGCCTGAAAAATTGCTTGTAAATTACTTAAAGTTTAACTTTGTTAATCAAAACCTAATCGAATTATAATCAAGAGGAAAGAATGCAGAAATTTCAGGGAGTGGATTATTATAACATAGAGTCGCTGTTATCAGAAGAAGAGATTATGATCAGGAATTCGGTCAGAGAATTTGTTTCTGATGAGGTTATTCCAATAATTGAAAAACATAACCGTGAATGCACTTTTCCAATTGACCTTGTTCCTAAGATGGGTGAACTAGGACTATTTGGTACTAATCTTCCTCAAAAATATGGCTGTGCAGAATTAAATAATGTAGCCTACGGATTAGTAATGCAGGAACTGGAAAGAGGAGATAGCGGAGTAAGGAGTTTTGTATCGGTTCAGAGTGCTTTGGTCATGTATCCAATTTACACTTTTGGTAGTGATGAGCAGAAAGATTTCTGGTTGCCCAAGCTGGCAAAAGGAGAGAAGATCGGATGTTTCGGTTTAACAGAGCCAGACTATGGTTCAAATCCGGGGGGAATGATTACCCGGGCTGAAAAAGTTGATGGTGGCTTTAGATTGAATGGCGCTAAAATGTGGATTACAAACGGTACTATTGCAGATGTTGCAGTAGTCTGGGCAAAACTTGATGGAGTTGTGAGAGGATTCCTCGTTGAAAAAGAATTTGATGGATTTACCGCACCTGAAATGAAGGGAAAACATTCACTAAAAGCATCCGTAACTTCTGAACTTGTTTTTGATAATGTATTTATTCCTGAGAAAAATTTACTGCCCAAAACAGAAGGCCTTAAAAATGCTCTGATGTGCCTGAACCAGGCTCGATACGGAATTGCCTGGGGAGTTGTGGGGTCGATGATGGCTTGTTATGATTCTGCTTTAAATTATGCAAAATCACGAGTTCAATTCAGTAAGCCAATTGCAGCTTACCAGATGACACAAGAAAAACTGGTGTATATTTTATCAGAGATTACCAAGGCGCAATTACTTAATCTTCAGCTCGGTCGTATGAAAGACAATAAAACTATGAAGCACACCCAGGTTTCCCTGGCAAAGAGAAATAATTGTGAAAAGGCACTGGAGATTGCGAGGATTTCTAGAGAGATTCTCGGAGCAAACGGGATATTGGATGAATACCCGATTATGAGGCATTCAGCTAATCTTGAATCTGTTAAGACATACGAGGGAACTCACGAAATGCACACTTTAATTGTTGGTGAAGATATAACAGGTTATCAGGCTTTTGATTAAGGATTTATGAAGGCCACTTAATGTGGTCTTTTTTGTATTAAGAAGGAAAATGTTATGAAAACAAATTTAACAATCAGAGAAGGTTTAACATTTGATGATGTACTTCTGGAACCCGGCAAATCACACGTGCTCCCGCGAGATGTTGATATTTCGACTTTTTTAACTCCTGAAATCAAATTAAATGTTCCGATAGTTTCAGCGGCGATGGATACTGTAACGGAATCTGCTTTGGCAGTAGCAATTGCCAGGGAAGGTGGAATTGGAATTCTGCACAAAAATATGACAATTGAAGAGCAATGTATTGAAATTGATAAAGTGAAGAGATCAGAAAGCGGAATGATAAGAAACCCCGTTACTCTTACATCAGAAAAGACAATTGGTCACGCACTGGAACTGATGAAAAAGTATAGTATATCAGGAATACCAGTGATTGACAATAATGGGAAATTGGTTGGAATAATTACAAACAGAGACCTTAGGTTTGCGCCTAATCCCAGAAGCAAAGTACAAGATTTAATGACAATTGACAATCTTATTACTGCACCT
The DNA here is from genome assembly GCA_963783855.1 of uncultured Bacteroidota bacterium. Lineage (GTDB taxonomy): Bacteria > Bacteroidota > Ignavibacteria > Ignavibacteriales > Ignavibacteriaceae > JAKAGZ01. The sequence continues at coordinate 465,547 of CAWAPE010000005.1, read as the reverse complement.
ATGGGTACAAATCTGGAAAAAGCAGAAAAGATGCTTCAAAAGTATAAAATTGAAAAACTACCCGTTGTAGACAAAAATGGTATTCTGAAAGGCCTGATCACATTTAAAGACATTCAAAAGAAAAAGAAACACCCATTTGCATGTAAAGATGAACATGGCAGGCTCAGGGTGGGAGCAGCAGTAGGTGTAACAGCTGATACAATAGATAGAGTAGCCTCGCTTATAAAAGCAGGTGCAGATACTATTGTGATTGATACTGCTCACGGACATTCAATGGGTGTTATTAAAACAATAAAAGAAGTCAGGAAAAAATTTAAGTATGAGCAACTAATTGCCGGTAATATAGCAACTTATGATGCAGCACTTGAACTTATGAATTGCAAGATTGATGCTGTGAAAGTTGGAATAGGGCCAGGTTCAATTTGTACGACTCGTGTTGTAGCCGGAGTTGGAGTTCCTCAAATTACTGCCATATCAGAAGCAGCCAGGGCACTAAAAGGAAAGGGTATTCCAATTATTGCCGATGGCGGAATTAAACAAACAGGTGATGTTCCAAAAGCCATTGCAGCCGGAGCAGACTCTGCCATGATAGGCGGATTATTTGCCGGTGTTGATGAAAGTCCGGGCGAAAAAGTACTTTTTGAAGGACGAAGTTTCAAAATGTATCGTGGAATGGGCTCACTTTCCGCAATGAAAAAAGGAAGCAAGGATCGCTATTTTCAGGATGCTGAAGATGATATTGCAAAATTAGTACCTGAGGGAGTAGAAGGACGAGTTCCTTTTAAAGGACCGCTTTCAGATACAGTTTACCAGCTAATAGGGGGATTGAGAGCTGCTATGGGTTACTGTGGCGTTAAAAACATACAGGGTTTAAAAACTAAATCTAAGTTTATAAAAATTACAATGGCCGGACTAAAAGAAAGCCATCCCCACGATGTAATAATTACTAAAGAGGCACCAAATTATCATTCCTGATTAATTTCTCTAATCAGGGGAAAAGCATGTAATTTATTTATTCAGATATTTTTATAATTTTCATACATATAGAACTATATCATGTTTAAAGTATTTGTTATATCATATTATTTCCCTCCCATGGGTTCAAGCGGAGTTCAGCGCACTTTAAAATTTGTAAAGTATATGAGGGGCTTTAGTTGGGAGCCTACTGTCTTGACTATTGGGGATACCGGCTATTTTGCACACGATTTATCTTTGCTAGAAGAAGCCCACAAGTCAGGGATTAAAATTGTGCGTGTAGACGGCAAAGGGATTTATTCACTCCTTGTTAGAAAGGGCACTTTAAAAATGCCCCCCGAAATTATCAGGAAAATTTTAAGTAGGTTAAGTTCTACTTTTTTTATTCCTGACAATAAGAAAGCCTGGTCCCAAAAAGCTATTGTAAAAGCAAGGGAAATATTAAAAGGTGAACATTTTAATTTAATTTTTGTAAGTGGGCCACCATTTTCAACATTTATGATGGCAAGTGAACTTAAGGAAGAATTTGATCTGCCATTGGTAGTAGATTACCGGGACCTATGGTACGGAAGCCAGTTTGCATTTTATCCAACTCCGGTCCATAAATATCTGCATAAGAAACAAGAATATAAAGTACTTAAGACGGCGGATAAAATTACAGTTACAAACAGACGGGTAAAAGAGAAAATTCTCAATTATTATAAGTTTCTTACTTTTGATGATGTTTTTATTATCCCACACGGTTATGATCCTCAGGATTTTGAAAATTTACAGCCTGTAAAAAAGTCAAATTCGAAAATGATTCTGACTTATTCTGGAATATTTTATGAATTTTTAACACCTAAATATTTCCTGAAAGCTTTTAAAAAATTAACCATTGAAAGACCTGATGTAGGGGCAAATATTGAGTTACACTTTGTCGGGCTACTCAGAAAAGAAAACGAAAGACTTATTCGTAAGCTTGGATTGCAGGAATTTGTAAAAGAATATGGCTATTTAAGTCATAGAGAGTCCCTTGTTAAAATAATTTCAAGTGATGTACTTTGGCTCATGGTGGGTAATTCGAGAAATATAGATACCCATTCTGCCGGAAAACTTTATGAATACTTTGGAACACGTAAACCAATTCTCGCTAATATTCCTGAAGGCGCATTAAAAACTGCTTTAGTAGAATATAATGCTTCGTTTATTACCAGCCCCGATAATATAAATGAAATTAAGGACGCTTTATTGAAAATTTACAGTCTATATATCTCAAATCAATTACCGGGACCTAATGAAGAATTTGTACTAAAACATAGACGTGATTTATTGACTGATCAATTGACAAAGCAATTTCAATTTTTAGTAAAAGCAGAGGTATAATGAACGTTTTATTAATTGGAGCTGGCGGCAGGGAACACGCCCTGGCTTATAAAATAAACCAAAGTAAAAAATTATCCAGACTTTATATCACGCCAGGAAATCCCGGAACTGAAAATTACGGTGAAAATGTTTCTCTTGATATTTCAGATTTTAAAAATGTTTCTGACTTTTGCAAAAATAATAAAATTGAACTGGTTGTTGTTGGGCCTGAACAGCCATTGGTTGATGGTATAGCTGATTATCTTAGTAAAGAAGGTTTATTTGTTTTTGGTCCGGACTCTAAAGCTGCTGAAATTGAGGCACATAAATCATATGCAAAATATGTAATGAAGAAATACGGAATCCCAACAGCAGACTTTATTGAATTTGAATATACCCAGCACGAAGATGCACTTAAATATTTAAAACATATTAAATATCCTGCAGTAATAAAGGCTGATGGACTTGCAGCAGGAAAGGGAGTTATTATTTGTAATAATTTCTCTGAAGCTTCTTCTGCACTGGATGAAATATTTGTCAAAAAAGTATTCGGTGTGTCAGGAGAAAAAATTGTAGTTGAAGAATTTATGACTGGTGAAGAGGCGTCAATTTTTGCCATAACGGATGGTAAAAATTTCGTTTGTCTTCCATCCTCACAGGACCATAAAAGAATAGGAGATAACGATACCGGTAAAAATACAGGTGGTATGGGGGCTTATTCCCCCGCGCCAGTAGTAAATGCTGAATTGCAAAAACAGGTTGAAAAAGATATTATAAGACCGGCTTTAGAAGGACTTAATAAAGAAGGCCGAACGTTTGTGGGATGCCTTTATGCAGGACTTATGATTACCAGTTCCGGTCCTAAAGTTGTTGAATTTAACTGTCGCTTTGGTGATCCGGAAACTCAGGCAGTTTTGCCACTTTTGGAAGGTGATTTTCTCGAATTATTATATTCTGCTGCAAAGGGAAAGCTTAATAAAAAAGCTGTTAAATACTCCGGTGGAAATTCTGTTTGCATAGTGGCCGCATCTAAGGGTTACCCGGAAGCATATGAAAAAGGATTTGCGATTACTGGTCTGGATTTGCTAAAAAATAATAATATTGTAGTATTTCAGGCAGGTACAGAAAAAAAGAATAGCCATATTGTAACTAATGGGGGAAGAGTACTTGGATTGACTGCATTTACTAAGCAAGAAGATCTAAAAAGCGCCCAGACTAAAGCTTATGAGGCAATAAAAAAGATACACTTCAAAGATATTTATTATAGGAATGATATTGGGAATAAGGCTTTTGTTAAAAAATAAATATTGCTACCAATTTATAAAAAAAGCCTCATCAATTTGAGGCTTTTTTATGTGTACCGAAGGCCGGACTCGAACCGGCACCTGGTTTAAGCCAGACTGGATTTTGAGTCCAGCGCGTCTACCAATTTCGCCACTTCGGCATTATTCCAAATTTCTTAAAAACTCTTTCCCTTTTCCTGATTTTAAAAGATCTCTTTTTTTCTTGCTTCGATCCGCGTTTCAAAACTTTCAGTATAAATAATTCTAAACGGTCTGTAAGGTTTTGTTGTCCTTTCTCTACCATCATTATGTCGTTTAACTCTCTTTCCTAAATCATTGGTTAAACCAACATAGATATAATTTCTTATTTCACTTTTTAGAGCATAAACAAAGAACAAAATCTTTCTAAATATTTTTCGTATATAAAATATCTATTTAATTCATTTGCTGGGCTCTGAGTCCAAGCGCGCCTGCCTGCGGTAGGCAGGTCTACCAATTTCGCCACTTCGGCTTATTGCCAATACTAATTGATTAAATAATCAGTTTCAAAAGGAAAACAAATATAAGACTTAAGTCTGCTTATATTCAAGTAAGTCAAGTGGACAATCTCTATTTCTTCTGCTGTTTCCCAATTTTTGCCCAGGTATCTCTTAAAGTAATGGTTCTGTTGAAAACAAGGTTTTCTTTAGTTGAATCCTTGCTATCAACGCAAAAATATCCCAGTCTCTCAAATTGAAATTTATCACCAGGGTTTGCGTTCGCCAAAAATGGTTCCAGTTTCCCTGATTTATTTATTTCGAGGGAATCCGGGTTGATATGATCAATGAATGTCTTTTCTTCATCTGCTTCCGGGTCTTCGGCAGTAAAAAGCCTGTCATATAATCTGACTTCCGCATCAACTGCGTGTTGAGCAGAAACCCAGTGAATTGTTCCTTTTACTTTTCTACCACTTTGTGCAGAACCACTTTTTGTCTCTGGATCATAAGAGCATTTTAACTTAATTATATTACCTTTCTCATCTTTTACCACTTCTTCACATTTTATTATATAAGCGTATCGTAATCTTACTTCATTACCGGGGGAGAGGCGGAAGAATTTCTTTGGTGGATCTTCCATAAAATCATTCTGCTCAATATAAATTTCCCTGGAAAACGGAACAATCCTTTTGCCCATTGATTCATCTTCAGGATTATTTACAGCACCAAGTTTTTCAACCTGTCCATCAGGATAATTGATTATTTCTACCTTTAATGGATTTAAGACTGCCATAGCTCTTTGTGCTTTTTTATTCAGATCATCACGCAGACTATATTCCAGTAATGCCACATCGATCATATTATCGCGCTTTGCTACACCAACTCTTTCTGAAAAATCACGAATTGCTTCGGGCGTATAACCTCTCCTGCGCAAACCGGAAATGGTGGGCATTCTCGGATCATCCCAGCTTGTTACGTGCTTTTCTTCAACAAGCTGTAAGAGTTTACGTTTGCTCATTATTGTATAAGTAAGATTTAAACGCGCAAATTCTATTTGTTGTGGATGATGTATTTCCAGTTGTTCGAGACACCAGTTATAAAGCGGACGATGAATTTCAAATTCAAGTGTACAAACAGAATGAGTAATTCCTTCGATTGAATCGCTTTGGCCATGTGCCCAATCGTACATTGGATAGATACACCATTTGTCACCTGTTCTATGGTGTGAAACCTTTCTTATTCTGTAAAGTATCGGGTCCCTCAGCCACATATTAGGAGAAGTCATATCTATTTTTGCACGCAAAACGTGCTGGCCTTCTTCAAATTCACCATTTTTCATTTTAGCGAAGAGATCGAGGTTTTCTTCAACAGATCTGTTTCTGTAAGGACTTTCTTTTCCTGGTTCAGTTGGTGTACCACGAAGATCTTTTATTTGTTCGGGAGTTGAACTATCAACATAAGCTTTACCTTTTGTAATAAGCTTAACAGCAAACTCATATAGCTTATCAAAATAATCTGAGGCAAAATATAGTCTGTCTTCCCAATCAAAGCCCAGCCATTTTATGTCCTTAATAATTGAATCGACATATTCTACATTTTCTTTTGATGGATTTGTATCATCAAAACGTAAATTGCATATACCCTGATAATGCTCGGCAAGTCCAAAATTGAGGCAAATTGATTTAGCATGGCCGATGTGTAGATATCCATTTGGTTCGGGAGGGAAGCGTGTGTGAACTTTTTTAACTTTTCCCGTTTCAAGATCTTTATTGATAATCTCTTTTACAAAATTAGTTGCAGGAGCGTTTTCTTCTTTTTTTAATTCAGGCATATTTTATATCTAATTTAATTCCCTAATTTTTGGACTGCTCTTTGCAGTCTTGCAATAGTTTTATCTTTCCCGATAATTGAAAGAATGTCGAATAAGCCGGGGCCACCGCCAACTCCGGAAACTGACAACCTTACAGGATGAATTAATTTTCCCGTTCCAATATTCAAATTTTCCGCAGTATTTCTCAACGTACTTTCATAATCAACTTTTAGCGGGTTTTCTAATTTAGAAAACTCATCAATTAATTTTTTCAAGTATTCTGCCGAGCCCTCTTTCCATCTCTTTTTTACAACTGCTTTGTCATATTCCTTTGGCTCTTCAAAGAAGTAAAAACCATTTGTGATGAATTCATTGACAAAACTTACTCTTTCTTTCATTGCTTCTATTACTTTGAGTAAGTATTCATCGGAGTAAGTCTCATCTTTATATTTTGATTCTGTAAGATTTTCCCTTAAAAGAGCCAGTAATTTATTTTCATCCATTTTACGAAGATGTTCAGCATTTAACCAGTTTAATTTTTCTACATCGAATACAGCTCCTGATTTATTTACACGCTCGAGAGAAAATTTATCGATCATTTCCTTCATATTATAAAATTCGACATCATCACCGGCATTCCATCCAAGTAATGCAACAAAATTTACCAAAGCATCTTTCAGGTATCCTTTCTGTTTGTAATCCTCAACTGCAACATCACCCTGGCGCTTACTTAGTTTTGTTTTATCAGGATTAAGCAAAAGAGGGAGGTGAGCAAAAACTGGAATTTCCCAACCGAAAAAATTATAAAGTAAAACGTGTTTGGGCGTGGAAGAAAGCCATTCCTCACCACGAATTACGTGAGTAATCTTCATTGAATGATCATCAATAACATTTGCAAGATGATAAGTCGGATAACCATCACTTTTTATTAGTATCTGATCATCCACTACGTCGCTGTTAAATTCAACTTTGCCTCTGATAATATCAGCAAATACTATCTGTTGTCCGGGTTGTACATTCATTCTTACAACATGTGATAAATTATTCTGGATTTTTTCCTGTACCTCTTTTTCTGAAAGATTTAGACAATGCTTGTCATACTTAGGCTGCAACCCTTCTTTCTTTTGCTTCTCTCTTACCTCATTCAATCTTTCTTGCGTACAAAAGCAATAATAAGCTTTTTTCTCTTTTATTAATTTCTCAATAAGTTCTTTATAGAGGTTCAGTCTTTGTGATTGCATGTACGGACCGAAATTGCCTTCCTTCCCAGGTCCTTCGTCAAAATCAAGACCAGCCCATTTAAGAGTTGAAACCAGATTCTCAACAGCTCCTTCTACAAAACGGTTTCTGTCTGTATCTTCAATTCTTAGTATGAACTTTCCGCCTTTGTTTTTCGCAAAAAGATAATTGTACAATGCAGTACGTAAGCCGCCTACGTGTAAATAACCTGTTGGGCTGGGTGCAAATCTGACTCTTGGAATATTATTAATCATAAAATCTAAAAAAAAATTAGAAATCGAAATTCAAAATTAACGATAGGTTATTACAAATTAAACTATTTGGAAAAATAAGGGGTGCAAAAATTATAAAAAGATTTGAGGAAATCCTTTATTGAACTCCAACCTTACTCTCTGTATAATACCTAACTTTTTCAATAAATTCGTGACTGTCAATCGGTTTTGGGATATAATCTGTTGCACCGGCATCGATACATTTCTCACGATCTCCTTTCATTGCAAAAGCTGTAAGTGCTATAATCGGAGTATCTTTGTATTCATTTAGCTGTCTTATTTTTTCCGTAGCCTCAAATCCGTTCATAACAGGCATCTGCATATCCATAAGTATCAGGTTAAATTTTTGTTTTTTAACCTCGTCCAGTGCTTCAGCACCATTTTCCACAACTACAATTGATTCGAAGTTATTTTTCTTCAATAGTCTTGTTACAATTATCTGCGAATGTTTGTAATCCTCAACAAGTAAAATTTTAACAGCATCCGTCTGTTCCAGCACTTGTTCCGGCGTAGGTGGTTCATCGTATTGATTAATCATTTGATTAATAGTGTCAGCCAGATCCTCAATATTTGAGCTGCTTTTTTGTAACAGATCTGTAAACATTCCATCTATTTTTTTCAAATCTTCGGAATAATTCTCTTTACCCGTATAAATTATTATAGGAAGTTTTGCAAAGGCCGGTTTAGATTTAATTTGTTTTATAAGATCAAAGCCATTCAGCTCAGGCATATCAAGATCAATTATAGCCAAATCCAGATTCATATTTTCAATCATCTGGCTAACCTTTGATGAATGTGCTTCTGCAATTGCATTATACCCGGCTTGTTCTATTGCTTCTTTAATCAAATTTAAAGTCGGTACATCATCATCGACAATTAAAATATTTGAATCTTTTTTGAGCCTGTAACTTGTAAGAACTTCAACCAGGTATTTGTATTTTATCGGTTTTACAAAATATTCAACAGCTCCCATTAAAAATGCTTTTTGCTGTTCTGCTTCTACTGAGCATACAATTACTGGTGTATTCTTAGCGTTTTTGTGCTCACGAATTGTCTTCAACAATTCAAATCCGTTAGAATCCGGTAAAACAATATCCATTAACACGGCAAGGAAAACTTCCTTATTTATGGCTTTCAAGGCCTGTTCGGCTGAGTTTACAATTGTTGGATCATAACCCCATTTATTAAGGTAATTGCTCAATAGTTTAGAAGTTGCATAATCATCTTCAACAACCAGTACGCGGTTTTTTTTAGCTGATGGTTTCGGAAGAGAGGAAATCTGGGACTCGATTCCAGTTGCTATTTCAGCCTTGATATTAAAATTATAAGTTGTGCCTTTACCTACCGAACTTGTAATAGTTATATCGCCACCCAAAAGGTTAGAATATTTTTTACATAAGATTAATCCTAATCCGGTTGCGGCGCCGACTTTTGAATCTCCAAGTTCAGTAATTACGAATGGCTTGAAAATATCTTTTAATTTTGTTGTAGTTATTCCGGCGCTGGTGTCTGAAATCTTAAAATTGATTTCCTTATCGCTGGCAGAAATGGATAAAGATATTTTCCCCTTACCTGTTTGCCTGATTGAATATGTTAAAACTGTTAATAAAATATACTTGAGTTTTTGAGCATCAACTTTAACGGAATCAGGAACACTTTTATCGATATTTAATAAAAATTCTATTTCACCCGATTTAGACTTATCTGCAAACTGCTTTAGTACTTCATCTACCGTGCTCTTAAAATTAACGTTTGTTGTTATTTCTTTGCTGGAGCCATTATCAATTTTTGCAAGTTCAATTACATCATTTAACAAACCTAAAAGGTTATAGGCGTTTTCTTTTAATGTATTTACATATTCTGATTGCGTACTGGTCAGGTTTTCTTCATTTAACAGTGAAGTAAATCCCATAATGCTGTTCGTAGGAGTTCTGAGCTCATGTGCGATGTTAGTTATTATATCACTAATTGACTCTGTAGGGATATTGTTTCCACCGGACCATAGTTGCAGGAAATTCTTAATTGATTGTCCAACATTTTCAATATTATCTTTGTCGGCTTTTGTAAAGGCTGTTTTCTTTGCAATTTTAATTAAAAATCTACTGGAGGAGGAAATTTTTATGAACAAACAGCCTTCATAAATTACAAAGTCTGATGTTTGAATTTCACAATCAGGTTGCGTATTAAAATTTATGCTGTCTTTGTTGGAAGTGATCGATTTACAAACTGTGCATTTGTAAGATTCATTTTTTGTATAAGCTTTTTTTGATCCTTCAGATTTTCCAAGCAACTGCAAACTATCATCATCATTAACTTTAAATAAAACAACAGCTTGAAGTTCAAATTCACTCACCATAAATTCGCATAAATTATTAGGGAATTCAGGGGAAGACTTTACAGTCAGGTTAAACAGGGAGTTGTATTTACTTAAAGATTCAATTTTAGAAATTTGCATTCCGGACCCTTAAAGTTTTGAACTAAATACTTTTAACAAAAGTTTTTCCATAAACAAATATAACTAATTGTATTTCAAAAAGTAAACGGGTTCTCTTATAGTATCAATTTAACAATATTTATATGAATTAAAAACAAATTATGCACTCCTCAAATTAGGTAAATGTTCAATTAAACAGAATCTTTTCTGCTTTGTTTCTCTTGAAAATTGTTAAAAATATTCTATTTTTAGATAGCCTAACTGTCATTAAAATAATAAGTTAAAAAAATGAGCAAACATAAAGTTGTTATTATAGGAGGGGGATTTGGTGGGCTCCATGTGGCACTTGAGCTACGCGATTCCAGATATGAAGTGACTCTTATTGATAAAACGAATTACCATTTATTCCAGCCTCTGCTTTACCAGGTTGCAACAGCAGCCCTTTCCCCGGCAGATATTGCCGTTCCAATCAGATCAATTTTTAGCAGAAATAAAAATATTAAAGTTCTTATGGATGAAGCAATTTCTATAGACAGAACAAATAAAAAAGTAATTCTGCAAGATGGCGAATTAGAATTTGATTCTCTGATAATTTCTACGGGATCCTCACATTCATATTTTGGAAATGATACCTGGGAAAAATATGCCCCAGGATTGAAAACTCTTAGTGATGGATTGTTGATTAGGGAAAAGATTCTAAAATCTCTTGAACAGGCAGAAAAAGAAAGTGATGTTAATAAACGGAAAAAATATTTGACGTTTGTTATTGTCGGTGGAGGTCCTACTGGAGTAGAAATGGCTGGAGCTATTGCAGAAATTGCTAAAACATCTTTAATGAGAGATTTCAGGAATATAAATGCCCAAGAAACAAAGATAATTCTTATTGAGGCGTTACCCAGAATTTTATCAACTTATCAGGAGGAGCTTTCTTTTAAAGCGCAGAAAGCTTTAGAAAAAATGGAAGTTGAATTAAAATTAAATACTAAAGTTATTGATATAACCTCGGAAGGTGTTAAAACTGTAAGAGAATTTTTAGAGACTACAAATGTTATCTGGGCTGCGGGAAATACTGTTTCTCCGATTGTCAAATCTCTTAATATTGAAACAGATAGAGCAGGCAGAGCAATGGTAAATGCTGATCTAAGCATTAATGGTGACCCTAATATCTTTGTAATTGGTGATGCTGCACTGGTAATTGATGATGATGGGAGACCTGTTCCGGGAGTAGCGCAAGGCGCTATTCAGGAGGGAAAATATGTTGGCAAATTAATTAGAAATAAAATTCCTAAAAGTGAAAGAAATAAATTTGTTTATGTGGACAAAGGGAATATGGCTTCAATAGGCAGGGCGAAAGCTGTTGCCGAAATAAAAAAAATGAAATTGTCCGGATTTATAGCCTGGGTATTCTGGTGTTTCATTCATATTTTCTTCCTTATTGGATTCAGAAACAGGTTTAGGGTAATGCTAGAGTGGATGTGGTATTACATTACTTTTAAACGTGGTATTAGATTGATAGTTGGCAAATCTCGGGAAAGGTAAAATTATATTAAATTCTTAATTCGAGTTGAACGCTAACCCGATTATCTAAATTTCCGTTAATTTTGGAATACCCGCTTCCAATTGTTTTTTCGTCCGGTTTGTATGTCTCTGAATATTTAACCGAAAAAAGAAAAGACCACGGTAAATCTATCTTTACCATAGCATACCACCTGATTCCTTCTTTGTATAAACCATATAAAGAAAACATCCCATCGAGATCATTTTCAAATTCATAAATAGCAGTATTAAACGTATCTGTCCTGAAGAAAATTATCCTTCCTGAAAAATCAATATTATTTCGGATTCTAAACCGGGCATCCTGAAAAATTAAAAACCCATCTTCATTTTGATTGATTTCTTTTACACTGAATCGGCTGAGCTCAAGTCTGGTTTTTAAGCGGGTTCTCTTATCAGGATAATATATCAGTTCTAATCTTGCAGTAGATTTAATTCTCTTAAAAAGATTAATAGTCCCATTATAATCTATGCCGGTTTCCTTATTTTCCCTCTTAATTCTAAAATGTATACGTGAGTTGCTGAATTTTGAAGAAAGAAAATCAAATGAGAGTTCGTTACCAGAGGAGGGGAGCGGATTATAATAAGTACTAAATGGAAACCTAAACTGATCGAAATAAAAATTAAAAATACCAGGACTGGTTCTCCACCTGATACCGTTATAAATCCCTAACTCATTTTGAGTGCCTGATCTTTCTCCAAATCCGCGTGAATGTAAATTATAGTAATTCCTTGGATAATTTCTTATAGATGTTATAAAAGTAATCCTTTTACTTAATGCGAACTGAATATTAATAATGGAGGCTAAAGACTTTCCATTAAATGAATGTTCCCCGGATAGATTAATATTTCCAAAGTATAAATCGTAGGATAACGAATAGTTCTGAAAATTATTGCCAGGAGAAATCATAAATGTTTCCCTGTTCAAAATTATTTTGAAAAGTTGAATTGTAATAAAGAAAACCCAAATGATATTTATCTTTCTTGGTGAAGTCCAGAATTGCTCCAATAATTTTCTCCGATGAAGAATTCTTTTTTTGTAATTCATTATCTGTTCTGTGAAGCCCGTCCAAAGGTGTAGAAATTATATCTGAATTTAATGGGTCAAGGGATGCATCAAATTTATTTTGTGAGTAAAAAGTTGTCAAAGAAAAAGCCCCAAACCCGAATTTGGAAGACATTCCTCTCAGAAAACGATTTTCATCGGAGCTTGAATATTCTTTAAGGTAATTTGGATTCTTTTTTACCGGGTAAATCGCATTTGAACTTTTTGAAAAAGAATAAGCTGACCAGATCGCCAGTCCCTGACCAAATTGTACAGAGTAGTCACCGAGAATAACTTTTTTTAATATGCCAAAGTTTTTAGTAGAAATATATCCTGATGTTAAATCATTATAATATCTTTCCCCTGGATCTTTATCCAGAAGGAATCCAACTTTTACCTTTTCGCCAAATTCTGATTTCAATCGCGTATAGGTGTGAAGATTGTTTCCCGCAAATTTATGGTCAATAGATCCTTCATCCTTTTGAAGATCAGTAATTATTCTGCTTCTTAATTCCAGATGAGTTAGAAAATTGGTTGGCTTCGATTTTTTTATTTTATGAAAATTCACTGCCAGAAAAGGTGAGATATTTTCAAATACGTTTTGTGAAATACCTGCCAGGTGAAGTTCACCAACTGAAAAGAACTTGCCATGTTTATTCCGATAATTGATTATTGCTGATGCATCTGAGAAGCTTAAGCCAGGTATTTTTTGAAGTTCGGTAATATCCACTTTATTCAAATCTACAGGATTTGCTCTCAACTCCTCAATCAGGTCAATTAATCCTTCATCAGTCTCTCCTGATTGAGATTCGTCCAGTATATCCTGAATTACATCATCATTTTTATTTTCAAGTGAATCAATTTGTGCATAAATAATATTTGATAGAATAAAAATTATTAAGAATAAATATTTGATACTCATTCTAAATTAACCCCATTTAATTCTTATTACTTTTTACCAAATGAAAAGATTATATCCGCCTGGTGTGTCAGTCCAAGTTCCTGGTGAGTGAAAACTGCGTAATTAAAATTTATTATCGAGTAAAAAATTCCTATACCAAATGAATATTTTGAAGGTTCTGTTGAAATACCACTTCTAATCGCTACATTTTTTATTATCCGATAATCTATTCCAAAAGATGGAGATGCTTTGTATCGAATATCTTTCTCAACCGCCAGTGAAACTTTCAAATTATTGATAGGCTGATAACTAACCCCAGTTTGGAATGTTACCGGAAGTTCATCTGTATTTTGTCCGAAAGAATTTCTGGTAATGTTTTTGTAAGAAAATCCCAGGTGTAAATGTCCTGGCAGAATAACCAGAAATCCAAAATCAAAAATAAAAGTGTTTTTGCTTCCATATTTTTTAATTGAAACATTCTTATAATTGATAGCTGCTCCGAGATAAAAATTATCTCCATATAAATATGAAACCCCGAGTGCTAATTTATTTTCCCGGTAAAGTTCAAAACCATAAGTCATCGCTCCTATTGCTATAGAACCAAAACCAAATGGTTCACTATAAGCGGCATAAGCATTTGAAAGTTCTGATAAGCCAAAAGGAGAGGGGGAATAAAACGCACCAATTTCTCTCCATTTAAGTTGCCCAAGTCCTGCTGGATTGCTGAATAAAGCAAAGACATTATCACTTACCGCAATATCAGAATTTGATAATGCAATTTGTTTTGCACCCGGATTCTGTTGAGAAAAACATAATTCTGTGGCTAATAAAATGAAAATAAGGATTTTCATAGGCTCCCCTTAATTTCGTGGATTGTTAGATAATATTGAAATTCATATATTAAATCAACAAAAAAATCAGAAATAGAGACTTTTAATGAAATCAATTTTGATAGCCATCTTACTATTTACAGCAGCAAATTTTGCACAGGAATTAAATTGTACCGTAACCGTTAACGATGATAATGTACCGGTGGCTTTTCGCGACAGGCTTTCAGATTTTAAAAATGCAGTAGAAGATTATTTAAATAAGACGAGATTTGTTGGTGATGATTGGGAAGGGCCCAAAATAAATTGTACGTATGATATATTTTTTACTTCCGCAAATGATGCAAATTACCAGGCACAGGTTGCTATCACAAGTCAAAGGGATATATATAATCTTTCTGATAAATCACTAATGCTACGCGTTAGTGATAACAGCTGGAGTTTTACTTATCAAAAAGGGCAAGCTCTTTATTCTAACCAGGCAAACTTTGATCCGCTTACGAGTTTTTTGGATTTTTATGCAAATCTGATCATCGGCTTAGATCTGGATTCCTACGAAGAACTTGGAGGATCTACTTATTTTTCCACGGCACTAGGGATTGCAAATTTTGGTGCAACAAGTCCATTTTCATCAGGGTGGACTCTTTCCGGTAGCTCATATAACAGGAGAAGACTTGTTGAGGAATTAACTAATGATTCCTACAGACCATTCAGAGAAGCAGAGTTCGAATATTATTATGGCATTGATGTTTTTAGTATGAATAAGGTTCTCGGACAGAAGTACATTGTAAAACTTGTTAAGGCTATTGATGACATTAAAAATAAAATCGATCTGAACAGTGTTTTAATGAAAACATTTTTTAATGCAAAAAATGAAGAGATTATTGACAGGTTAAAAGACTACCCGGAGAAGTATGATATTTTCAGAATATTAACAAAAATTGATCCAGCACACGCAGCAAAATATAATGAAGCAATAAATAAATAAATCAATAAAATAATTTGACTGATAATATCTTATCGTTCTGGTCTATTTTGTTTACTACATTCATTCCGTCTGTAACATAACCGAAAATTGTATACCTGCCATCAAGATGAGGATAATCGCCCGTTGTAACAAACCATTGTGAGCCTTCAGTATCTTTCCCTGCGCTTGCCATTCCGACTGCACTTATTGAATAATGAAGTGGGGAAAATTCTGAAACTATGCTATATTCAGGGCCGCCCCAACCTGTGCCGGTCGGATCGCCTCCCTGAATTACAAAGGCAGGGACTACTCTGTGGAAAATTATTCCATCAAAGAAATGTTTTGAGGCTAAATAACAAAAATTGCCTGTTGAAATTGGTGCAAAACCAGGAGTGAAGGTGATTCTAAATTTTCCTTTTTCAGTTACCACTTCTGCAGATTTATATTTAAATGAATTGCTCCATAGTTCATTAAATAATTTACTATCCTGGTTTAAAATATCCGATTCCACATCAAGTTTTTCATCTGCATATTTTCTAAGAGCATAAACTTCAGAATGTTGCAACTTCTTTAAAATATCTAAATTAAAGTTGTTATCGAGTTGCATAGAAAGGTCAGCAATTGCCTGAATGCTCTCATAAAAATTTGGATCGTTCATATATCTGGGAACTACAGATGAAAGTGATTTCTCTAATTCCGACTTATGATTTTCTATAAAAGTAGAGTCAATTCCATAAATTGCCATGGATATTAATACAGGCGAATTGGAATCTAACGATGAGAAAATAATGTTTCTATACTTTAATTTGGTGGAAAAGTTTTTGAAATTTATAATTGCAGATATAACATCATTTTTCGCTTTCCCTTCAACTGAATCAAATTTCTCTGACAAATAATTAAATGCAAATTCCGATTCCGTGTTCGCAGAAGCTGCCCTATAAATAAATTCCGGGTCAACTACATCCTTGTAACTCTTTAAAATGTCTTCAAATTTAAGCTTGAATAATTGCTGATAACTTAAAAGCAGTTCTCCACGCGTGTTGTCTGACAAAGATTTTTTTAAAATCAGCTCCTTAATCTTTTGTTTTAGTATATCGGCTAATTTTCCTGAGACAGAAATCCCTTTCAAAGAAATGGCAGCTTGCCTTGTAACATTTTGGTTTGTATCTGTGAAAAACTCAAAGTAATTATTTAACTCATGGTTTGTCTTAAACGGAAAGTTTACCAGCAGAGAGGTGGCTTCAATTCTAATAAGCGATCTTTTAGCTGTTAAAAGCTTACGAAAAAATTGTAATCCAAACGGAATATATTTTGCTCTTCTTAAATTATTAACGAGATACTGTGTAAGTATTAGATTCTCGTAATTAGTATCATAATTATCAAATTTATTTATTAATAATTTGTAAATAGTTTTCTTGAAATAGTCTGATAATCCTAGTCTGGCAATTGCAAAAGCTGCCTGAGACTGTCTTAGAATTGAAGTTTCAGAATTTGTTAATTCTTTGTGAAGAATTGTTTTGGCATCATCTTGTGTTATTATTTTTCGTGCAAACAAATCATAAAGTCCAATTGAAATGCCCGGGAAACCTGTGCCATCAGCTGCGTTATATTGCTTTTCTAATGATAAAAAATCATTTTTATTACCCGTTTTGCAGATGGCCTGAATAATAAAAGATTTGTCGCTGTCTGCAGATGAAGCATTATTTAATTTTGTGAAAAGATATTCGGTTGAAGATTTGTTTGGACCAAGTTGTCCGAGAGCAAAACAAATAAACTTTGCACTTTGGGTAAAATCTAACTTCAATATACCGGGGATAAAAGATGTGTCCTCGCTTTGTGAAATACTTAATAATGCAGCATTAATCTTTTGGGGTGAATCGGAACTCAGGTAATTATTAATAATTATTTCGTCAAAATTCCTTTCAAAGGTAGTCTTTACAAGCGCAGTATCATTAGAAGTGTACTGTGCCAAAATTGGAGTAGTTATAAGTAATAATAAAAAAACAAAAAAATTAAATGTCTTTTTCATAGACTCTGTATTTTTTATAAATTTCACCCTTCATTACTTCTGCGCCACGGTTCATCATTTCGTTATCTTCAAGAATCCAGCTTGCTTCACCAAGGTCAATTCCTATTTTATGCGCACGATTTACAATATCCCAATAAAATACGGCATCAAGTCCTTTTTTCTGGAATTCAGGCACAATGCCGAGTGTTATAATTCTTGACCATTTAATTTTTTTCTTCTCAGTAAACAATTTAAGAAAACCGAATGGAAATAATCTTCCGTTTATTTTTTTGAAAATGTAATTGTAGTCAAGCATCACAAGAGCAAATCCGACGAGTTCACCTTTAATTTCTCCAAATAATACAAGAGAAGGCTCAACCAAAGGTTTGAGATCTTTCGCCATTGCATCGAGTTCCGCATCTGTCATAGGAATAAATCCCCAGTTTGGGGCCCAGGCTTTGTTATAAACATATTTTACTTTTTCAAGTTCTTTATCAAAATTTTTCATATCGAGTTGTGTTACTTTAATTCCGGAGCGCTTTTGAGCAATCTCGGCAACCCGTTTTAACTTTTCTGAACTCATTACTTTTTTATTTTCAAGTTTGTAGGCATAAAGGTCTTTGGCTTTTTTAAGCCCGTAGTTTTCGCAAAGGTCGAGGTAATATTTAGGATTGTATGTCATTAATAATCTTGGTGGATCATCAAAGCCTTCCAGAAGCATTGCATATTCATCATTACTTGATGGATTTGCAGGGCCTCGCATCTGTGAAAATCCTTTTGCTTTCAACCAGTCTTTTGCAGTATCGAATAATTTATTTGCAACCTGCTGGTCGTTTATACACTCGAAGAATCCGAAGAATCCAACATTATCATTATGATATTTGTTATGAAGATCATTTTTTACCGCAGCAATTCGCCCTACTAATTCACCATCACGTTCAGCTAAAAAATATTCCGCTTCAGCATGTTGAAAAAAAGGATTCTTTTCTTTATTCAGAATTTTCTTTTTATCCATTAGCAGGGGAGGGACCCAGTTTGGATCATCTTTATAAATTTTCCACGGAAATTTTATAAAAGTCATCAAATCTTTTTTTGAACTTACAGTTCTGATCTTTATTTCGCTCATAATGATATCCTTGATAAAAAAAGTCCCGCATTTAGCGGGGCTTTCTGTGAATAGAATTAAAAAATCCTGTACTAAATAAGTCCCAGCTTTTTGCCAACATCTGTAAAAATGCTTAATAACTCGTCCAGATGTTCTTTTTTATGAGTAGCCATATAACTGGTTCTCATCATCTGTCTACCCTGTGGAACACCGGGTGAGATGAAAACGTTCACAAAAACTCCGGCATCGTACAACATTTTCCACATCTGGAATGCTATTTCATCATCTCCAACAATTACAGGAACAATTCCGGTTCTACCTTCAATAATTGTGAAGCCTGAATTCTTGAGTCCGCTACGCATATACTCAGCGTTATCTGTGAGTTGTTTTACTCTTTCCGGTTCTTTTTCAAGAATCTTAAGAGCTGCAAGCGCAGCAGCAACTGATGACGGTGTTGGAGAAGCACTGAAAATAAGTGCAGGGGAAAAGTGTTTAATATAATTTATAACTCTTTCATCTCCGGCAACAAAACCACCAAGTGATGCAAAAGTTTTGCTGAAGGTACCCATTGTCATATCAATTTGATCTTCAAGGTCAAATTCGCTAGCAGTACCTCTTCCACCTTTACCAATAACTCCGACAGAATGGGCATCATCAATTAAAATTTTTGCATCGTATTTCTTAGCAATTTCATTTAAATGGGCAAGGTCAACAATTTCTCCACCTGTACTAAAGACACCGTCACTAACAATTAGTTTTCCTGCATCGGCGGGTAATTTAGCAATTACTCTTTCAAGATCTTTCATATCGTTATGTTTATACCTGGCCATCTCAGCTGTTGCACCTTTTGCCATCAGGTTTCCGGCAACAATACACGCGTGGTTATCTTTATCAGAAATAACATAATCACCTCTCTGAACGAGAGTTGGAATGATTCCCTGTGCAGTTTGGTACCCTGTACTGAATAACAAAACTTTTTCTTTGCCGAAAAATTTTGCCAGTCTATCTTCAAGTTCAATATGAAGATCAAGAGTACCTGTTAAATAACGTGATCCGGAGCAACCGGTCCCATATTTTTCTATAGCTTTAATTGCAGCTTCTTTAACTTCAGGGTGAGAAGTGAGTCCCAAATAATTATTTGAGCCTGCCATTATAACTTTTTTGCCTTCAATTTGAACTACCGGACCTTCATTTGCTTCGATTGGTCGGAAGTAAGGATATAATCCAAGTGCCTTGATGTCGTCAGCCCTTGTAAAGTCCTGACACTTTTTAAATAAATCCAATTATCCTCCTGAAATGTCTCTTATTTTTATCTTCTTATTATTATAAGTAAATTTAAAATTATTAAATTTAATCCAAGAATCTAAACTTAAATCGTTTCAAAATCAAATTAAAATATCGATGAATAACAATACAATAGCGGTAGTAACAGGTGCAAATGGCTTTGTAGGAAGTCATCTTGTAGATCAATTATTAAAGAAAAATTACAAAGTACGGTGCATTACCAGAAAGAGCAGCAATCTTAAATGGCTGGAAGGAAAGGATGTTGAAATTTTTGATTGCGGATTATTAGACAAAGATGGATTACGAAAAGCTTTTGATGGTGCCGAATATGTGTATCACGTGGCCGGCGTTGTAAAAGCCAAAAGAGCGGAAGGCTATTTCAAAGGTAATGTTGATACTACAAGAACTCTTCTTGAAGTTGCGGTTGAATATAAAGACAAACTAAAGAGATTTTTAATAGTCAGCAGCCAGACGGCAGCCGGGCCTTCGTTTACTGAAGAAGCTATTGATGAAAATGTTCCTTCTCATCCTATTACAACTTACGGTAGAAGTAAACTTGCTGAAGAGGAAGTTGGCAAAACTTTTATGGAGCAACTGCCCGTTACAATTTGTCGTGCTCCGGCAGTTTACGGTGAAAGAGATACTGAAATATTTATCTTTTTCCAGACCTTCAACAAAGGTTTAATGACACAGATCGGTTTTGATGAAAAGAAAGTCAGCCTGATACATGTTGAAGATCTTGTCATTGGATTTATTCAGGCTGCAGAATCAGAGAAAGCCATTAAACAGGTTTATTTTATCAGTTCTGAAAAATATTATACCTGGGAGGAAATCGGTGAAGTAACAGCGAAGGCATTAAATAAGAAAGCCTTCAAAATTAAGGTTCCTCATTTCCTGGTTTTTATAATTATGGCAATTGCGCAGTTTTTTGCCCTATTTTCTCCCAAAGCAACAATACTGAATATTGAAAAAGCAAAAGACATAACACAGCCTTACTGGACGTGCGATACTTCAAAAGCAATGAAAGATTTTGGTTATCATCAGAATATTTC
Organism: uncultured Bacteroidota bacterium; assembly: GCA_963783855.1. Lineage (GTDB taxonomy): Bacteria > Bacteroidota > Ignavibacteria > Ignavibacteriales > Ignavibacteriaceae > JAKAGZ01. The sequence continues at coordinate 444,971 of CAWAPE010000005.1, read as the reverse complement.
TATTGAAGAGGGAATTAAAAGAACCTGCGATTGGTATAAAAAAATGGGATGGATTTGAATCAATGTATAATGCACAATTTATAATTTACAATTAAACACAAAATAAAAATTATACATTGTAAATTATAAACTAATTATTCTTTGCTCCTTCCTTTATCCACGTTTCTATTCCCGTTATCTGTGACTGTGTTAATTGAGCATAGCCTAAAGGCGGCATTGGTTTTGATGTTACAGCATATTTGTGGATCAATTGCCTGCACTATTAAACTATTACCTGGTGATTTAAGTGAAATACATTAGGTGTCATAACCGTGTATCCCCAGTTAGTAAGACTGTACCCTGATGCTCTTGTAATATCATCATGACATCCTGAACTTGCACACTTTAGATTTAATACCGGTTGAATATCTTTTGCGTAGCTTACATTTGTGGTCGGTATTGTCCTGTTATCAATTTGGTCACCAGTTATTGTGTCTTTGCATCCTGAGTAAAACAATACCGAAATAAATATCAGCAGTAATGTGAAAGAAGTAATTGTTCTCATTAAATCCCTGATTATTTAAACACAATATAAATCTGAAATTAAGTCCAATCAAGACTCTGCTTTATACCTGATGATAAAATGAAATATTGGAGGGTAAAAATCTGGTGGAGCTAAGCGGGATCGAACCGCTGACCTCTTGAATGCCATTCAAGCGCTCTCCCAACTGAGCTATAGCCCCAAAAGTTAATTATTGCATCCCAAAAATAGGAAAGTTTTCTATGAAAAAATAGTTCCTCATTTGTCAGATTACTGGCATTAAGTAAAATCTGAATAATATATGTTTTGATAATTACTTCATCTTGTTATTTTTCAAAAGGCTGTTAATTATTTATTACTATATCCTTATCCCTGGTTTATCCCAATAACATTTTATAGGAGCACTGATGATGAAAAAAATCAGTTTATTGTTTCTTGTGTGCCTGGCTATCTTTTCAACTAAAAGCAGTTCATTTGGTCAGTCAATAACTTACGAGCCCGGGAATGGGATGCATTTAAAATCGAATGATAATAAACTGGATTTTCTTTTCAGCGGTTATATCAATACAATTTTTGCCTATCATAATGAAGAACAAAACGGAGCCATACAAAATTCATTTTCGGTTCGAAGAGCAAGACTAGACCTTGGATTCGATTATGCCGGAGACTATGGAGCATTTTTTGAATTTGAGGCTGCCGGGCAGAGAACCGCAATGGTTCTTGCACAAATTCAGTTAAGACTGTATAAAAGTAATTATTTAATGGCCGGGAAATATATTGATCCCTTCTCGGCTGAGAATACAAGATCGACCAGCAGGATAACAACAATAGAGAGATATACAGGATTAAATTCGGTCTTTCTTTTGCCGGGTGTAGATACGCAATTTGGAGTTATGCTCTTCGGTTCTGATCCAGAATCAAGATTGAGTTATTATTTGAGTATTACAAATGGCAATGGCACGGCGGGACAAAATATTTCCGAAAATAATGACAGCAAATCAATTACGGGACGGTTGAATTATAAGCTTAGTGAAGAATTCCAATTAGGCGGAAGTATTAACTATTCAAAAGAACAGCCTCAGGTTTTAAGTTTGCTTGACCATACATTTGAAAGTTTTAATAGTGCTAATGTTTCAGGTAAACGATTTGGTTATCTAGCAAATTTTGAATACAACAGCAATCCGGTATTATTTCGAGGTGAGGCATTCATTTATAACTTTAATGATAATCTCTCTTTGCAAAACCAGGTTAAGAATTTTACTGGTGCATATTTAGAAGCTGGTTATTTTCTATCAGGCAATAAATTGGATGGATTTCAGCTTATCGGAAGATTAGAAACGGGCAGGTACGGAAGCACATTTAATAATTTTTCCGGGCCAACTGTTCTTAATAGTTTTATACTTGGTACTAACTGGTTGATGGACAATATTATTTCATTGAAAGTAAACCTGATTTATGAAAAGGCTAATAGAACTTCTGTGTTACCAGCCTCAAGGTTTACAAATAAAAATGATGAAATACTTTTACTTACATCTTTGCAATTCAGATTTTAAGAGGCAATAAATGTTTTCGGTTTTAACGTGGCAGTGGATAGTCTTAATCGGGTTTTCTCTTTTGCTTATTTTAATGACTCCGTTTGTAAAGAACAACGAAGGCTTTTATAAAGGGACCTCAAAAAAATCGGAAAAACCAGGCATTGTTATGCTTACTTTCAGCCTGGTGATATCCTGGATCTTTGCCAAGTCAGTCACAAATGCTGCAAATCTTGGTCTCAGCTTCGGCATTGTTGGGGGATTTGCCTACGCCACTTACTATTTATCTTTTTTTGTGGCGGGAATTGTAATTTATAAACTTAGAACAAAATTAAAAGTACAGAGCCTTCATCAATTTCTTCAATCTAAATTTGGTATTGGCGCATTAAGATTTTTTACCATTATTGTAGCATTAAGATTATTGAACGAAGTATGGTCTAATACTGAGGTAATAGGAACATATTTCGGCCCGGTTGGATCACCTCAATATATAATCTCAATTATTGTTTTTACAACGTTGACATTAGCGTATGCTCTTAAGGGTGGATTGAGAAGTTCGTTAATTACTGATCTTTTGCAAATGGCAATGTTCGCAATCTTGCTTTTTGTAGTACTTGGAATGATATTTCCAAAATCTGAATCAGTCGTATCATACTTTAAAACAGGTAGCTGGAGTTTATCTGGCGGATTTGATCTTGTACTGGTTGCGCTGATACAAATATTCAGTTATCCATTTCATGATCCTGTCTTAACTGACAGGGGATTTATTTCGGATGAGAAAACAACCTTAAAGAGTTACATAATTGCTACTATTGCCGGATTTATTTTTATTCTTCTCTTCAGCTTTATAGGAATTTATGCGCAGTTTTTAGGAATGTCAGGTCAGGCTGCTGTTGAAGTTTCCAAGACTCTTGGGGTTGCAGGAATGATAATTATGAATTTTATAATGGTCACTTCGGCTTCGTCAACTGTCGATTCGACATTCGCTTCAGTTTCAAAATTAATTGTTGTTGATCTTGGGAAATTGAAATCCATCTCTTCAGGTAAAGAAATTGCAGATGTTTCAAAAGGAAGGTGGGTGATGATAATTACAGCCATTGGAGGAACAATTCCTTTAATCTTTTCACCGACAATTCTCTCGGCTACGACTATTAGCGGAACAATGGTATTGGGGCTTGCTCCTGTTTTTATTTTCTGGAAATTACCTGCTCCAAAAATTTCTTTTCACCTCGCTATGTGGACAGGAGTTTTTGCCGGGATTGTCTTAGTATTTCATTTACTGCCCCAATCTTTATTTATATCAGAGGGACCTTTTGCCGAACTTCTTGCAGTGAATGTTTATGCTACAATTTTAATTCTAATTGTTTATTTTGTGCCGGTATTGATGTGGAAGAATAAAATAAAATAATAACTAAAAGTAATGGATACTGAAAAAGAATACCCCGAAATTCATCTCGATAGCCTGGATCATCTCTGGTTCCAGGTTGCCGGAACGCTGTGTAATATTAAGTGCGAGCACTGCTTCATCAGTTGCAGCCCGGTTAATCATAGTTTTGAATTTATGACTTTTGAACAGGTAAATAATTATCTCGAAGAATCGGTGAGCAGGGGAGTTAAAGAATATTATTTCACCGGCGGCGAACCATTTATGAACAAAGATATGTTTAGAATCCTGGAACGGACAATGGAACTGGGCCCGGCCACTGTTTTAACAAATGGGATGCTGATCACTCCTGAAAAAGCAGACAGACTCAAAATAATATCGAAAAATTCAATATACTCACTCGAACTTCGTGTAAGCATTGATGGTTATACAGAAGAAATGAACGACGCAATCAGGGGAAAAGGTGTATTTAAAAAAGCGATGGAGGGAGTGAAAAATCTTGTTGAAAATAATTTTCTTCCGATTATCACTGTAACAAAAACCTGGGAAGATAATCAGGATGAAGAAGTGTTGAATGGATTTATTGACACTTTGAAATTACACGGTTACCCGAGACCGAGAATTAAAATTCTTCCTTCAATTAAAATCGGGCAGGAAGTAATGAGAACAAAAGGCTACGATAAGTACGAATATGTAACTAATGAAATGCTTGTAGATTTTGATGTGAATAATTTTATTTGTGCTAACAGCAGAGTTGCCACCAGTAAAGGAGTTTATGTCTGCCCAATACTTATCGATTCTCCCGACGCAAATCTTGGAGATACACTGGAAGATGCTTCAAAATGTTATGAATTGAAGCACCAGGCATGTTATACCTGTTATTTATATGGGGCGATCTGCTCTAACTATTCTTCCGTGGGTAGAGATGCTTAAAAAAGTTGCTTTGATCGGTGGAGTTTACAGTAATCACATCGCATTGCAGGCAACTGTTGATGATGCAAAGAAACGGGGCGTGGATGCGATTTATTGCCTCGGTGATCTAGGTGCTTTTGGTCCAAACCCGGATAAGGTTTTCCCGATTTTAATAGATAATAAAATTCCAGTTGTCCAGGGGAACTATGATAATTCTATCGGCAACGGACTGGATGATTGCCAGTGTGGCTATACCGATCCGAGAGATAATTATTACGCTAAACTTAGTTACGATTACACTTTTAAAAAAACTCATGATGTTTTCAAGTTCTGGATGAAACACCTGCCATCTGAAATAACATTTGGATTGGGGAAATATAAAGTATTGCTCAGCCATGGTTCTCCAAGACAGATGAACGAGTTCCTGTGGGAAACGACTACTCCCACTCATTTCCTGGAGAAATTATGTGCTGACTATAACGCTGACATAATCTGCGCAACGCATACAGGCATTCACTGGGACAGAAAACTGGCCAATGATAAATATTTTATAAATGTTGGTGTAATAGGCCGTCCTGAAAATGACGGTAACACATTTGTCGGTTATACAATACTCGAAGTTGAAAATGATTTAATAAAATCAGAATATATTCCTGTTGTATATGACCACCACGAACTTGCAAAAGAAATGAAAGATGAAAAACTTCCTGAGCAATTTATTGAAACAATACTTACCGGATGGTGGGCTACCTGCCTGGAAGTACTTCCTGCAAAGGAAAGAGTTAAAGGGAAATATTAGATCAGTTTTACCCGATATTATTCAGATATTCCCTCAAAATTGTCATCCACTTTACACTTTCCCAACAATTTACCTGCAATCAAAGCAAGCTGGGACCAAACTGTAAACTACACGTCAGACTTTCCATCTAAAGCCGATTAAGTTTATTCAAGAAAATTGTTGAAACAAGTTTTCAGCAGTTGATGATTTTTCTAATAAAATATTAATAATTATTCTAAGGAGTACATAAAATGAAAAAGTTCAATTTAGCTTTAGCCGCCATTGCAGTGTTTGCATTTGTGTTTGCCGGCTCTTTCACAAATTCCGGTAAAGTTTTAGCCCAGGATAGAGGAGTAGTAACTGTTCAATCAATCAGGTCTTTTGATAAAACTGTTGACCAGGCAAAGCAGCTCGTTGCCAAAAACGGAATGATGGTACTGGCAGAAGTAAACCAGGGAAAAATATTATCAATGACCGGTCTTGATACAAAAGGGATTTCATTATTTGTGGGTAACCCGCAGGTAGGGAATAAACTATTCACAGCAGATCGTGGTGCGGGTTTAGCAGTTCCTGTAAGATTAAATATATACGAAGGTAAAGATGGAAAGACTTACATAAACTATGTCAAACCCTCTGTACAACTGGCCTCATTTAATAATGGAATGATTAACAATATTGCCGATAAGCTTGATAAGAAACTTGGAATGCTTACGGGAATGCTTTCAAAGTAATTTATTTAATTTATATGCAAAGCGGTTTTGCATATGCATAACCGCTTTGGTATTAATGTAGAATCAAATATTTATCCGGCTTTAATTATGAAAAAGAATTATAAACGAATTGTTCTGAGCATACTTGCTCTTATCGCGGCAGGTGTTTCGCCAAACTTGTTTGTTATATCACAGGCAGGGTATGCGAAATTAAGCGATCTGGCTATAACATTTCTTATCCCCTCAATAATTCTGCTTGCGGTAATAATTGCCGTTGCATTTTTAGCCGGTGAAAAACCTACAGGGAAACAAATATTAAGCGGTCTGGCCGGCGGAGCTATAGCAACAATCGGGCTGGAGGTGGTGCGAGAAATTGGATTTCACATAGGTGGAATGCCGGGAGATATGCCTAAACTCCTGGGTGTTTTAATTCTCGACAGGTTTGCTCTCGGACCGGATACATGGTCTAACATTGCAGGATGGTCATATCATTTCTGGAACGGAGCTTCTTTCGGGATTATTTACAGCCTGCTCGTAGGAAAAGGAAATAAATGGTACGGAATAGGTTTTGGATTACTAATGGCAGTTGGTTTTATGGCGAGCCCTGTTGTTGTTGCTTTAGGCGTCGGTAAATTTGGCGTGGACTATGGCCCGGGTTTCGCAATCACTGTAACACTCGCGCACATAGCATTTGGTATTATACTTGGCTGGTATGTTTCCCGCAAAAACAAAAACTGTTCGGACATAATAAGCACAATTAAAAGTCTATTTCTTAAAGACGGTGTTAATTGTGAAAAATCAGAATAGATTAAGCCTGATTCTTGAACTTGCCAGTGACAAAATATCTTTATTGAACAGCATTAAGGTCTCAATTATTGTTGGTGTTATATTAAATTTAATAAACCAGGGCAATGCGGTTTTTAATTTTAATAAGATCTCAGTCGGTAAATTCTTCCTGACATTTCTAGTCCCTTTTTTAGTTTCCGTTTACTCGTCTGTCAGTACTAAATTGAAATTTTATGCCGGGGAAATTGCCCCGATAAATGGACGGCTGGTGTGCAGGAATTGTAAAGTAAATGAAATTGATATTAAAAAAGGTATCAAAATAGAAGAATGCGTAAATTGCAGAGAGAAACTAAGTGGAGAATCTCATAATCAGATAGCTCCAATATTATTATTTAATACCAAACAAAGAGAAAATTTATGCCGTATATAAGAGTAATCTCTGAAGAAAAAGCTGAGGGCGAACTTAAAACAATTTATAATGAAATTATAAAAGGCAGAGGCAAACTTTCGAACATAATGAAAATTCACAGCCTTTACCCTGATTCGATGGTTAAGCATATGGATTTATATAAAACTTTAATGTTTGCTAAGTCAGGTCTGTCACGTGAATTGAAGGAAACAATTGCCGTTGTGGTTTCAAGGGCCAATGATTGTGAATACTGCATAAACCATCACGCCGAAGCGCTTCTCTTTTATTGGAAGGACCCTGGAAAAATAAAATTGATTAAAGAAGATTTTAGAAAAATTGAATTTGAAGAGAAATCTCTGTCTGTTTTAAGATACGCCGATAAATTAACCAGGGAACCACATAAAATTTCTGCAACCGATGTTGATAACTTAAAAGACCACGGCTGGACAGATGATGAAATTCTTCTAATAAATATGATTGTGAGCTATTTCAATTTTGTTAACAGAATAGCACTGGGACTTGGGGTTGAATTCAGCGAAGAAGAAATGACTGGCTACAAATATTAATTTAGTTATCAATATTTATTTTAGCCGCACTCAACAATAAGTCGCTATTCAATCTAACTTTATAATTCGGATTAATATATTCAAATCTTATAATTTCATCTTTCCCGATGATAAACACTGCCGGTACGGGTAGTATATGGTGAGTCTCACCGGAGGCAGCTTCCAGATCTATTTTATATCTTTTATACAAATCAAGCGTCTTATTATCAAGCTTAAAAGCGAGCCCCAGCGCAGTAGCGGCAACAGCATCGCTATCCGATAATAAAGTGTAAGTTAATTCCAATTTATCGAGACTTTCTTTAAGCTTTGCAGGTCGGTCAACGCTGACAGCGATTACCTGGTAACCCATATTTATTAATTTAGAGACGGCTAATCGTAATTCCCCAAGTTGACGGCTACAATAGGGACACCAGCCGCCTCTGTAAATTACAAGTACAGTTTGTTGTTTCTTTATAGCGGAATTTAAATTAAAAGTTTTACCATCAATGTCAGTTAACATCATTCCGGGTATCTTTTCTCCCACCAGAACGGGACAAATATCATCGGCGGATTTAGCGACTTTATTTTTCATAATTTTACTTTGAGATAGTGAATTTGTTGAAACTAATATGATACAAAAAATTGTTAAACATTGAATTAGAAATTTGCTGGTCATAAAATATATTCCTTTAGTTATTAAGTCTTGTATTAATCTCAATATCAGATAATAATGTTTTATGGACCGGACATTTATTCGCAATTTCCAGCAAGCGTGTTTTCTGATCTGCCGTCAGTTCTCCTTCAAATTCAATTATCCTCTCAATTTTATCAATTTTTGAAGAGGTATTTTGACAATTTTCGCAATCTTTTGCGTATTCTCTTGAATGCTGAAGGTGCACTCTTATTTCATTTAATCGGATTTTCTTTCTGGTTGCATACATTCTAACTGTCATGGCTGTACAGGCTCCCAGGCCTGAAAGAAGGAAATCATATGGAGATGGCCCCAGATTATTACCCCCAACTGATTCCGGTTCATCTGCAAGTAATAAATGATCACCGGATTTAATTTCAGTTGTTAAGCTGTCTTCGCCAATTCTAACAACAACCTGTTTGTTTGTGGATATCGGTTTTGATTGGGGAATATCCAGATATCTTTGTGCCCATGATGCAATAACTTCACCCGCGTAAAGAGAATCTTCTTTTTTTGAAAGGAGGTGATCAGCACCATCCAGCGAAATAAAACTTTTAGGATGTTTTGCAGCTTTATAAATCATACCTGCATTTTCTATACCTACAATATTATCCTCTGGTGAATGCAAAATTAGTAAAGCCTTTTTTATACCGGATATTTTCTCTTGCGGATTACTTTGAAGAATATCATCTATAAACTCTTTCTTAATTTTAAATGGCCGTCCCCCGATTGATACCGTTGCACTTCCTTTAGATTCGATAACCTTAATATCATCCATCAGCAGTTTTTTTATATGTGCCGGGTCAAAAGGGGCGCCCACCACTGCAACTGCTTTTACACTTTTTATTTGCAATGCGGCTCTCAATACTGCTGCTCCGCCCAAAGAGTGACCAATTAAAATACCCGGAGCTTCATATTCACCTTTAAGAAATTCTGAAGCAGCAATCAGGTCATCTACATTGGAAGAGAAATTTGTATCCGAAAAATCTCCTTCACTTTCCCCCAGACCGGTAAAATCAAATCTCAGCACAGCAATTGATCTTTGGGTTAAAGCATTGCTTATATTTTTAACTGCAGATAGATCTTTTGTGCATGTAAAGCAATGTGCAAATATAGCACAGGCAACAGGCTTATTATCAACAGGCAATTCCAGTCTTGCTGATAAATTATAACCGGATTTGTTCTTAAATTTTACTTTTACAGTTTTAATTTCTTCACCTTTTAATTAGTAAATTATTAGACTAATTCTCCCCGACCATACATCCTTCATTGGACCACTTTGCTCCCTTTACATTCAGGCACCAGTTATAAGGAAGAAACTCAATATCCCATCCGGAAGTTTTTTCCCTGATTGATTTAGCAATCTCAGGATCGTTTAAATAATTTGAAATAAACAATAATATCTGATTATTATTTTCACCGAAATCATCACCGTACCAATCAAATATTTTGGAAATATGAGCAACTTTATTTTTAAGATCGAAACGATTTATTTTAGGATTATTAATAAAAAATCTGCCCTGTTCTTCCAATTGCCGGTCCAATTTATCAGAAGTATATGCTTCCGGCCGAAGGTTGGGACAACTTAATGATGCACATACAAGTGCGAAGTGTATTTGAGGATCGCTAAATTTCTTTCTCAGCATCTCGTGTTCAATGTCATTAAGAGAATATTTTTTATTGTTAATTGTAATAAAATCTTTATCCCAGACTGTTTTCCCAAGCAGGTGTGAAATGATCATTCCACCGAAATTTAGATCGGTTATACTTTCTATAGGATAATTTTCTGCAACTACTTTTAACGTAAACGCGTTATATGCATTTATCCAGAATGCTTCCTTTGCATTTTTAGTTTTCAATGTGTCAGGGTTCGTTTGCGACAGGATACTCAGATATTTATCCAGCCCGGTTTCATTCTTTAATCCCTCATAATCTACGAGTCCTTTTTTTACATATTTGCCAAGAAGGATATCATATTCCTTGTGTAACTGTTGAGGGTAAGCGACATTTACGCCGAGTAATAAAAATATAGTTATAAATAAATTTTTCATTTTTTAGGCTTTTTTAACCAATCCATTGGTCAGAAGATCTTTCGGTTTCTAGAATATTTTTTCCGGTTTTATTAAGATTATAATAACTCCTAAATAGTTCTGCAGGTGGTTTACCTAGTAAATATTGCAGGATATAACCGGCATTTAAAAATTGTTGTTTAATAATTCCTGCATCATCAAATTTTCTACATGAAGTAATTACATTAGAAGGGAATGAATAAATCCTGGTCAGTTTCCTTGCTCTTCTTAAAAGATCAACATCTTCAAAAATTGGCCAGCTCTTAAAACCATTTAATTCCTTAAAAAAGCTTCTGCGCATTACAATACACTGATCGCCGAATTTTGTAAATATTGAATCAATTGTCGCAAATTTTGAATATAGTGACAACAGAAAATTGTTCTTATCAAATGATAGCCGGAATGTTCCGATTTTCACCTTCTCATCTCTGAAATAATTTTCCAGTAGTTCAAAAGCATCTGCGGGAAGGGAAGTATCAGCGTGGAGAAAGAGAATGACATCACCGCTTACAGATTCCGCTCCCGTATTAAATTGAATTCCTCTACCGGGTAAAGAAGGAACTACTTTTATATTATTATTAAGAGCGATTTCAATAGTTCCGTCATTACTGCCACCGTCTGATAAAATTATTTGTACATCTTTTTTACCAGTAAGTTTAATACTTGAGATGCAATCTTGAATTTTAGCGCCTTCGTTAATCGAGATAATGACGACAGAAAATTTCATATTGATTTATTTCCTGGAAAAATCTTAATTATATTTTAATATCTTAATCTTATACAGTCAAAATATTTATCTGTATTCAGGATTCGGATTATCAAACCTGCAGCCTGCATCCCACAATGACCTTTGATTACCGTGTGCCGGTATTCCATTATTTTCTTTAAGTATTCTTGCAAGGTGCATGAGGTTCCAGGTCATAAAAGTGGTATTCCTGTTTGTAAAATCGTTTTCGGGACCACCCGACCCGGGATCAAGATAAGATGGACCGGGACCCGCTTCTCCAATCCATCCTGCATCCGCTTGGGGTGGAATCACATAGCCAAGATGTTGAAGTGAATATAAAATATTCATAGAACAATGTTTTATACCATCTTCATTCCCGGTAATTAAACAACCGCCGACTCTTCCATAAGATGCATATTGTCCTTCCTCATTCAAATTGCCAGATGTTGAATATAGACGTTCTATAACTTTTGTACAGATTGATGACTTATCACCTAGCCAGATTGGGGAACCGAGTATAAGGATATCTGCCGCTTTAACTTTTTCGTAAATTGCCGGCCATTCGTCCTTGTCCCAGCCCTGTTTGGTCATGTCCGGGTAAACTCCGTATGCTATTTCAAAATCAACTGGTCTCAAAACCTCGACAGAAACACTATTCTTTTCCATAATTGCTTTTGAAACATTTATCAATCCTTCGGTGTGTGAAAGTGTGGGGGACTTTTTTAGTGTGCAGTTCAGAAATAACGCTTTCAGATTTGAAAAATCCCATTTGCTGGAGTCGCACATATCAAGTTGTTTTTTGGATAGTTTCATTGTGAGCCTTTCATATTTGTTATTTAATTATAAAGTTAGAATTGTTTTTTGTTTAAAACTGTCTTCAACTTTACTAATTGGGTTTAATTTTATAGCAGTTATTTTGTACTTTTTGTGTGCTATTTTCTTTTAATGTTTATAAAGGACGTTATGGCTGAAAAATCTAAAATCTGGTATCTCGAAAACTTTAACCTGCTAAAAGGATTAGAGAAGGAAGAAATGGAACGCTTAAGTAACATAACAAATATGCAGGATTTTACTAAAAACCAGCCTGTTTATTTTGCTAAGGAACCTTCATCATCGATATTTTTCCTGAAAAAAGGAAGGGTAAAACTGACCCGGACGTCGAAAGACGGAAAAGAAATGATACTGGGAATTATAAATCCAGGTGAAGTTTTTGGAGAGATGTCTTTTCTCGATGAGAATGAAAGAACCGATTTTGCGACGGCGATGGACAATGCCCTGTTATGCGCGATTAATAAGCAGGAATTCAGGGAATTTATTGAACAATCTCCCGAATTAAATTTAAAGCTGACTAAACTAATAGGGTTCAGGTTAAAAAAATACACTGAAAAAATTGAGGAACTGGTATTTAAAGATTCGACTCAGAGAATTGTTTCTTTCCTATTAAGACTGGCAGAAGAAAATGGGAAAGTTATCGGGGATGAAATTTTTGTGAAACCGTTTCTAAAACACCAGGATATTGCGGAACTTACAGCGTGTTCCAGGCAAACCGTAAATGCAGTGTTGACTGATCTCAGGGAGAATAAAAACATTAGCTTTGACAGGAAGAAATTAATAATTCATAATAAAGAAGTCCTGCAGAAAATGGCGGGTTAATATTGTTTTGTCTTAAAGCCGACAGACAAAAGGTAAATGCAGTTTTATATTTGATCTAAAAAAGATCTATATGAACCTGACTTTGTTTGTTACAGATAATTGCAATGCATGCGAAAGAGTTAGAAAACATCTCACAAATATATTGAAGGAACACGAAAACATTTCATTTTATGTTGAAAACATAAAGTACACACCTAACAAAAGTATTCTAATTGTTCCCGCTCTTTACGTTAATGATGAACTTTATTCTTACGGCGACCTGGATGAGGAAAAATTTCTTAAAATAATAGAGAATAGACTTATTTGATTTAATGTTATTCGTGATGAATTATTTATATTCCTTGAATTTATTACCATTATATTTCTTTTTGAATATGTTATCTAAGCTCCAGATACCCGAACCTTTTGCCGCAATAAAAAGAAAGAGGAAGCAATAAAAGACAGCTTTCTCACCTCCATTATCAATTGGCCAAAATCCTTTCGGTTGATGTGATTTGAAATATCCAATGGCCATTTCCCCGGATGCAATGAAAGCGAAAAGAAAAACCTTCCATCCGAATATGATAGCGAGCCCGCCAATAAATTCAATTATTGCTGCCAGTACCATTAAAATATTATCCATAGGGAAAGTACCCTGTAACATCCTGTCGATTTTTTGAAATCCGTGACTAAAAAATAAAATACCAATAACAATTCTCATTAAAGCATATAACTGTTCTGCATTTTCTTCAAGAATATTTTTAAGTTTCATAGTATCCCGATTATATTAGTTATTCCAAATATTAAAAGTTATTGAGTTTATTTAATTCAAATAGCTTAGTAATTATATAAAAACTTTTCTATTATACTAACCTAAAAATATTACCATTAAAATTATTCAATACAGAAATTCAAAATAATGACAGTTTTTCCTGTAAACGGACACTATAAAAAGATACTGAAAATTGCTCTGCCCGCAATAGCCGGGCTTTCAACTCAAATGGTTGTTTCTCTTGTGGATACAGCGATGGTAGGCAGGTTACCGGAAGCAACCTATGCACTTGCGGCAATGGGGCTTGGTGTACTTGCAACCTGGGCACTTATCAGTTTCTTTTCAAGCCTTTCAACAGGTACCCACGTACTGGTTGCCAGAAAATTTGGAGAGGAGGATTATAAAGGTTGTGGGGGAGTATTAAACAATTCTATTTATCTTAGTTTTGTAATTGGTGGTTTAGTTGCAGCAATTGCGGTATTCTTTGCATATGACATTGCACATTTTTTTGCTGCTGATCCTATAGTTGGTGGCTATGCCGGGGATTATATCTTTTACAGATTTATTGGTATACCATTTTTCCTCATTTCTGTTTCCTATCGCGGATTTTATTTCGGAATTAATAAAACTAAAATATTTATGTTCGCAGGAATTATCACAAACCTGCTGAACATTATTTTTAATTATATGTTTATTTACGGGGAGCTTGGTATGCCAAGAATGGGTATAGCGGGCTCAGCGATTGGTTCAACCCTGGCAACGTTATTTGATTCTTTTTTTTATTTTATAATTCTAGTCCAGCCATCATACAGAAATAAATTCAGGAATTTTTCAAATCTCAGAGTCAATTTTGACATTATAAAACGAATTTACAAAATATCAGTTCCGGTTGCCTTTCAGAATGTATTTATCCTTGTCGGATTTTTAAGTTTTGTTGCAATAACTGGAATTATAGGTACAGAACAGCAGGCAGCAACGCAAACTATAATTAGTACTTTATTTATATCTCTATTGCCCGGTTTTGGTTTTGGAATAGCAGCGCAGACATTAGTCGGTAACAATCTTGGCAGCGGGAAATTAAAGATGGCTAAGCTTTACGGTTATGAGACGGCAAAGATTGCGACATATTATGCGCTGTTTTTGGGGATAATATTTATTCTGCTTCCAAAAGCAATGCTTTCAATTATCACAACAGATAATACAATTCTTGAAATAGCGAAACCGGCGCTGCGGGTAGCAGGTTTTGCACAGATATTTTATGCAACAGGAGTTGTGCTTGGGAATGGGTTGCAGGCCGCTGGAAAAACATTGTTTGTTATGTTGTCCGAAGTAATTACTAATTTGTTTGTTTTTGTTCCATTAGCGTATTTTCTTGGCGTTTATTTAAATCTCGGATTAACCTGGGCCTGGGCAGCATTGCCGGCGTATATTATCCTTTATTCAGGGATAATTTTCATTAAATTTAAATACTCTAAATGGGGTATATAAATTATACATTTTTCATTGACATTGAGTAAAATCAGGAATAAATTTGGATATGAAGTTATCGGCATTTAAGACATTAGTCGCAATCTTGTTCGTCACTTCAGCTTTTGCAGGGGCTTATTTTGATTATTTCCACGTGCGGAGCGAAGGTGATGACGCTGTAATTGAGTGGAAAACCTCCCAGGAAAATAATATTAAAAATTTCGTAATTGAAAGAAGAGGACCACAATCTGCTTTTACAGAAATTAAGAGTCTTGATCCTAAAGGTGACAACTCCGTTTATAATTTTAGAGATCAATCTATCTATAAGCAGAATGATTATATATTTATTTATCGTATTAAAATTGTAGATAACACCGGCCTTGCCACTTATTCAAATGAAGCTTCAGTCTCTTTAAGTATTTCCGGCATTAAAAAGACCTGGGGCAGCATTAAAGCTATGTTCAGATAATTCGGCTTTCCTGTTATATCTTTCCTTTAATAATTTAATTTTATCTTTATAATGTTGTAAATTTGTTTAATCATAACATTATGGTCTTATGAAAAAACAACAGTATTATTTTTATATCCTGTTTATAATATCCCTCACAATAGTTTCCGGGTGTTCGAGTTCATCAAGGTTTACATCAGATAATGATAATGAACCAGGACGAAATACATTTGAAGGCAATTCTATCCGTGTTTTACTTGAAAATCCAACAAACTATTTTACCTGGACTGTTGAAGAACCGGTTATAGTTTCGGTTGATGGCATAACAAAAGCAATAGTGAATTCCGGAAATAATCTAAGGTTTGGGTCAGAGGGTAATGAGACAGAAGTATCGATTAATAGAAGGAATTTTAGCGGGAAAGAAATCAGGATTTCATCAAAGGACAATAAAAACAGTATAGAATTTAAAGGTAAAGTTTATAGAGGGAGCATAAAAATAAAGACTAATAATGGTCAGCTGGTATTTGTTAATTCATTATCTCTGGAAGATTATTTAAAAGGGGTTTTACCACTTGAAATGCCTGCTGGAAAGGGAAATGAAAATTTTGAGGCTTTAAAAGCATTTGCAATATGTGCCAGAACGTATTCAATAAATAAAATGGATGAAAACAAACTCTCATTTGATGTATATCTTGATACGAGAGATCAGGTTTACGGTGGTTTAATTCTGAAAAGGAAATTACAAACAAAGCCGTAAACGCAACCATGGGGGAAATACTTACATTTAAAGGGAAACCTGCAGTTACGTTTTACTCAGCATCCTGCGGGGGACATACAGAAAATATAAAAAATGTATTTAACACAGCTGGCGATTTGCCATATCTTAGTGGAGTTAAGGATGGAGATGAGCCCTATTGTTCCATTACACCCCGGTTTAATTGGGAGGAGACTTATTCTGAGAATCAATTTATAAACAGGTTAATAAATTCAGGCTTAATTAGTGGATCAGATTTTAATATTGAAAATATTGAAGTTGCAAGTAGATTTGAATCCGGCAGAGTTAACGAATTAAGAATTACTTTGTCCTCGGATGGAGATGAGAAAGAAGTTTCAATATTCGGTAATAATATCAGGAGCGTAATAAGAACTTCTGATAACAAGGGAATTTTGCGAAGCACAATGTTCTATATTTCATACGAAGATGATACAGTTACTATTACTGGAAAAGGATATGGCCATGGTGTTGGACTCTGCCAGTGGGGATGTATTGATTTGTCGCACGAAGGCTGGAATTACAAAAGTATATTAAATCATTATTTCCCCGGAACAGAAATAGAAAGAATAAAGAAATGATTAAATCTAAATTGCCTATCTACCTCGCGTCAAAATCACCAAGAAGAAAAAAATTACTTAATTCACTAAACCTGGATTTCAAAACCGTAAAAGTTGAATGTGAAGAACATATCAGAAATAGTGAAAGTCCTGCCAACATCGTAAAAAGACTATCAAAAGATAAATTGAATGCTGCGCTTGCAAAAATTAAGATTGGAATTATTATAACGGCTGATACCATAGTAGTTCTCGATAGGAAAGTGATAGGGAAACCTAAAAGCAAAAAGGACGCAGAAAAAATACTGAAGTTTTTAAGCGGAAGATCTCACACTGTTTATACTGGCTTTTCTATATTCAATACTGATACCGGTAAATTAATTACAGATTACGAAAAGACCAGGGTTTCCTTTAGGAAGCTAAAACGTGATGAAATATTGAAGTATATCGATACAGGAAGCCCAATGGATAAAGCAGGGGCATATGGCATACAGGATGATTTTGGGGCAGTTTTTGTAGAGAAAATTAATGGATGCTATAATAATGTTGTCGGTTTACCACTTACCAAATTATATCAGGCTTTATTAGGGATTATTCGGTAGTAAAAGTAACATTCATAGATTTCAAACATAGTCTGACTGTGCTTCCAAATATTTTGAAAAGATATATCAGTAATATCATCAAATTATACTAATAGAAAGAGTTAAGCTAATTGTTATAATTTATTATATTACATACATATAATGCCTGTGACTGAAGTAAATACTTCATAGTTTGTAGCAGCTATTATATCAAATATTTAAGTAAATGTTCTTCATTTATGTACCGTTTTACGTTCTTTTAGGGCGCAAATCCTTGATTTTCAGAGGGTTGCGTATTATATTCTAACAGAGCAAATATTCTAAAAAGGAGGAGACAATTATGGCTAGTGATAATAACACAGGCAGAGGATTATTATTAGGATTTATTGCCGGGGGAGCTATTGGTGCAATATTTGGTATGCTTTATGCGCCCAAAAGCGGTAGGGAATTAAGAGACGATCTCAGAACAAAATCAGATGGATATCTGGATGATGCTGATAAATATATTGAAGAAGCAAAAGATCGGGCTAAAGAATTAATTAACGAAGGCAAAAAAAGATCTGATAGATTAATCTCAGATGCAAAAGTAAAATCTGATGAATTATTGAAAGATGCTGAAAAAATTCTTACTGATGCAAAGGCTAAGGGGAATAAAATAATTGATGGGGGCAAAGTGTCTGTAGACAAAGAAACTGCAAAGCTCAAATCTGCAGTTAAGGCAGGAGTAGACGCGTACAAAGAAACAAAAAATTCCTGATAATCAATATTGATGTATTATGAATCTTGTAATTATTTTTCAGGTTGTGTTACTTGTAGCGGCATCCGCACTCTGCATTGGCCTGATTATTTATTTTAATCGGATAACTAATTCTATAAAAACTATAGAAAAAGATTTCAATCAGCTTACTTCGGATTTAAAACCTCTGATTAAGTCCAGTGTGTCATTAAGTGAAAACATTAATGAGGTTACCGAAAAAGCAAAGGACCAGGTTGAAATGTCCAAAAATATTGTTTCAGAAGTAAAGGAGAGAGTAGAATTGTTGCTCGGTTATGAAGAGAAAATCCGCGAAGGGGTTGAAGGGCCGGTTTTCGGTCTGATCAAAAATCTTTCTGCGCTCGCTAACGGAGTTGACAAATTCTGGAATACCCTCAAAAAATAACTAACACGAAATATGGATCTCACCTTGTAATTTAAGGAGGAAGTCATTTGAAAGAATATGGAGCAGAAGCAATTCGCAACATTGCTTTTATTGGTCATGGCGCAAGTGGTAAGACCTCTCTATCAGAAATCTTATTATTTACTGCCGGGGAAATAAACAGAATAGGAACAATATCTGAAGGCAACACAGTTGCTGATTACACACCGAACGAAATAGAAAAACAAATCTCAATATCAACATCACTTTTACACCTCGAATGGAATAACACAAAATTAAATATTCTTGACACACCCGGATACACAGATTTTTTGGGTGATGTTAAATCAGCTATGAAAGTTTGCGATACAGCCGTAATGGTTCTGAAATCGGCAGAGGGTGTAGAGGTTGGATCAGAAACAACCGGGCGTTTTGTTGATGAATTCAGGTTACCTTCTGCAATCATTATAAATAAAGTTGATAATGAACATTCAACATTCAAAGAAACTGAATCTCAGGCAAAAGATCGATTATCTTCCGGTGCAATAGTTGTAACATTTCCTGCAAAGGAAGGAGTTAATTTTGATACGGTTGTAGATGTTCTGAAAATGAAAGCATACAAATATGGAGACCCCGGGAGTAAAAAAGTTTCTGAGATAGAAATACCGGAAGAGTTAAAAGCTGAAGCTGATTCCTATAGAACTGAATTAATCGAAAAAGTTGCTGAAACTACTGAAGAGTTGATGAATAAATATTTTGAGCAGGGATCACTAAGTGAAGAAGATCTTAACCAGGGAATAAAACTTGCACTGATGAAAAGAAATCTAAGCCCAGTTTTTGCAGTTTCTGCAAGTAAAGGTGTAGGGTTAAATAATTTCCTAGATTTTGCCGCTGCATATTTCCCAACACCTGCTGACAGAGGCGGAGAAGAGGGAACTATGAAAGATTCAGATAACAAAGTTCTCGTAAAACCTGAAGCAGATGGTGAACCCGTTCTCTTTATCTTTAAAACTATATCAGAACAGCACGTTGGAGAATTATCCCTATTCAAAGTTCATTCAGGATCGGTTAAGGCCGGATTGGATATGATAAATGAGGCTAATGGAAAAACAGAAAGGCTCAGTCAGCTTTCAATTCTAAATGGTCATAACAGGAAAGAAGTTACTAAAATAATGGCGGGCGATATTGGTGCGGTTGTAAAACTTAAAGACACACATACTAACAATACGCTTTCTTCAAGGAACTTCCCGATAATAATGAACCCTATTGATTTTCCTGCCGCAGTTATTCGTGGTGCAATTAAGCCAAAAGCAAAAGGAGATGAGGATAAAATTGCTTCTGGATTACATACACTACACGAAGAAGATCCATCTTTTAGCGTTTCATTTGATCCTGAAATTTCTCAAACAATTATTTCAGGTCAGGGTGAATTACAACTTTCACTTGCAATAAAAAGACTAAAAGAAAGATACGGTGTTGAAGTTGATCTTGTGGAACCAAGAGTTCCATACAGAGAAGCAATTAAGGGTAAAGCAAATGACGTAGAATATAAACACAAAAAACAGTCCGGCGGAAGAGGACAATATGGCCACGTTCACTTTAAGATGGAGCCACTTCCAAGAGGGAAAGAATTTGAGTTTGAAAATGCTATTGTTGGAGGAGTTGTTCCCGGTAGGTTTATTCCTGCAGTGGAAAAGGGCATAACAGAAATAATGGAAAAAGGTGTCATCTCAGGTAACAAAGTTGTTGATGTTAAAGTTACCCTGTTTGATGGTACTTACCATAATGTGGATTCCGATGAAATGTCATTTAAAATAGCAGCATCCCAATGTTTTAAAAAAGGATTTTTGGAATGCAAACCTATACTCCTTGAGCCAATTTATGAAATTGAGGTAATTGTGCCTGAGGATTATATGGGAGATGTTATGGGTGATATTTCGAGTAAACGAGGTAAAATACTTGGAATGGATTCAGACGGACATTTCCAGATCATTAAAGCAAATGTGCCCCTGGCTGAGTTATATAAGTATTCATCTAATCTTAGAAGTCTTACCCAGGGTAGGGGAGTTCATAAAAGACAATTCTCTTATTATGAAGAAGTACCAAAAGAAGTAGAGCAAAAAATTATTGATGAATATAATAAGTCCCGGGAAGAGGGACATTAGGTAGAAACTAAGGCAGGTAATTAATTTTACCTGCCTTTTTTCAGAGGGATTATGGAAAAACTTTGGTCACCATGGCGTTCACAATACATAGATTCATTTAAATCCAAAAATTCTAAAGAACCGGCCGGATGTGTTTTATGTGACCTGGGAAAAATGGATCCATCTGGTTCGGAAAATCTGGTTGTAGATAAAGGTAATTATACTTTTACTGTACTGAATTTATATCCATATAATAACGGTCATCTGATGGTAGTTCCTTTCCGGCACATTAATGATTTCCCGTCGTTAACTACAGAAGAAAGAATAGAAATTATGGATAAACTTTTGCTAGCGGAGCAAGCTTTGAGAAAGATATCACAACCGGATGGCTTCAATGTAGGAGCAAATATAGGAAAGGCTGCAGGTGCGGGAATAGATGATCACGTTCATTTTCATATCGTCCCCAGGTGGGTTGGAGACTCAAACTTTATGCCTGTACTTGGCGAAGTTAAAATAATTTCCCAGGATTTGCTTGAAACCAAGGCAAAACTAGTTGAAGCTTTTGCCGAATTGAAATAAAACCCAGTAGATCTGTACTTCCTTATCATTCAATTCTCAAGATTCATTTTAATATTTAATAATATCAGATTTATGATTGTAAATTATAAATATTTAATCCCAATTATTGCGTTACTGTTTTTTAGCGGTTGCGGTAAAAAGTATGATGATGGAAGAAATTTAACTACGAAAGATGGACTAATTTATAAAAATAATGAGGCTGTGCCATATACAGGAAAGGTGAAAGGTAAGGTTGGTGATAAAGTAATTGAATATGAAGTTTTGAAAGGTAAAATGAATGGTGATTTTGTACTTCATAATAAAAATGGATTTGTTGGAATGAAAGGTAGTATAGTTAATGGAAAAAATGAGGGCGTCTGGCGATATTATTTCCCAGATGGTAAAATCGAAGCCATAGGTAATTTTAATAATGATTGTGCTAACAGTACCTGGAAATGGTACTTCCCAAATGGAACACTGAAAGAATCCGGTAACTTTTCTATTGGAAAGAAAGAAGGTGAATGGCTTTCATTCAATTCAAATGGGAGTTTATTTATAAAAAGAAACTTTAAGGACAATGTGCAGATAGATTCCACAATTATTAAATAAAAAGACAAAACAAGTTTTTTTGCTAAATCGTGGCTATTAAAATTGCAAAATGACAATATAAATCTTATTTTTGGAGACGTTTTTAGGGCCTATAGCTCAGTTGGTTAGAGCATCTGACTCATAATCAGAGGGTCGGTGGTTCAAGTCCATCTGGGCCCACATAAAACCCCGAATACAGCCTGTATTTGGGGTTTTTTATTTTAAAATAATTATTTATTTAAAGAAATGGTTAGAATTGATTGGAATTAATGTGAAAAAAAGGACAAAAAAAGAACAGTGATTTTTAATTTGTTATTTGATCATGCAAGCTGTGAGCGTAACGCCCTGAAGAGCGAATGAATTAAAATGAATGAGTGATGAAGAAGAAAGCGAACAGCGGGTTGTGTAGTATCAATAGTTACGACGGCTTTAGACCGAGCTTAGGACATCGTGAATAAGTGAGGGCTAAAGTGCAAAGAACGAGGCGGGGCGATTCGACCCGGTGAAGTGATGCAGCAGGGGTAACGGACATTATTAATAAAAATGAAAGTAATAAAGAAAGACTGAGAATAATTTTTGTTCAAGTGTTTTTTATCTATTTATTTCCCCTTATTAAATTATTTGTCAGATAACTCTACTGTTAAATTCTTAATATCATTGATTAGGATCTTTTTCGTTTTTTCAGGTTCTTCAAATAATGGACTGTGTGCTGATTCATTAAAAGTATAAAAACCTTTTATTGGTGCATTGATTTTAACAAAGTATTCTTTTGCTAATTCGTATGAACAAGTATAATCATGAACTCCATGAAAAAAATAAACAGGAATCTTAAAATCGACTTTAGTATCCATCAGGTTTGTGCGAATCATTTCCTCCCAGTTTTGACTAACACCTGATTTTGACTTACCATACCAGAAATAAAATTTCTCAGACAACGTATATTCACTAAAATTTAACGAGGGTAGAAATAGATCGGTAACTATACTCCTCATATTTCTCATTGTTCCAATACCAAGCTCGTGCATTGCAGCGTCTCTTATCTTTATATATTTCTCAGGTATTATATTTTGATTATCAAAATTTATACTCTGGAAGTAATCGACCATTTTTTGGTCCTTCATTTCTTCATACCGTTTTAGCATAAATTCATAAGCAATTTTTTCTGATAAAGATTGATTTGACATTTGGGCCATGCCAATATACGCTGAGTATAATTCCGGTGCCTTATCAACAACATAAACTCCAAGAAAAGACCCACCCGAATGCCCCATAAGATATATCTTTTGTTTTTTAAATCTTTCTAGTAAGTATTTCGTTAATACGATTGTATCATCAACAAGCGTGTCCAATGTTGTAATGTTCTGTATGGATTTGGGATTGTATGATATTCCACAATTCCGTCGTTCCCACCAAACTACAGTAAAATCATCTTCAAGATGTGTCGGATATTTTTCTGTTAAAAAATAAACTGGCATTCCTCCGTGTAAGAATAAAATAATAGGATTATCTAAATTTTTCCCCTTTATAAACATCCCTTGCTTGTATCCATTTATATCAAGAAAGATTTTTTCTGAAATGCTGTTTTTAAGTTTATTCTTATTTTCATCCAAGAATGTCTTTGGGTTTCCGGGACTAATGATGATCAGTGTGAAAAATAGACCGAAAATCAAAAGTCCTAAGAGTCCAAAAATGTATAACATAGGTTTCTTCATCTTGTTTATTAAATTCTCTTTTATTTATCCATCCATCGCTTAAATGAAGAGCATCTCTCTACACTTACCAGTGCTTCTATGTCTTTTGGTTCTGGCGGGTTCAAATCTATTTTTATCCTTGATCGTGAATAGGGGACCATAGATTTTATTGAATTGAATGCAATTATTATTTTTCTGTTTATACGAAAAAATTTATCAGGTTCCAGAATTTCCTGTAATTTGTCCAGAGTAAAATCGACCGGGTATGAATTATTCTGAATTGTAGTCAGGAATACATTTTTCTCCATTGCATAAAAATATGCAACTTCATCAATTTCAATTTTTTTTATTTTTTGCCCGTATTGAACAAGAAATCTCTTTTTGTATTCAATCTCTTTACTCTGAATACCCTTAATTATCTCTTCAAAATCCATTAAATAAGAAGATTTAATGTTTTTATATTTATTAAGACTTTCCCGCAAATCATTTTTTTTGATAGGTTTCAGCAAATAATCGATGCTGTTTAGTTTGAATGCTTTGATTGCATATTGGTCATAGGCGGTAGTGAATATAATTGGAACGTCTATCTGAATTTTTTCGAAAATAGAAAAACTTAGTCCATCTTCAAGCTGAATATCAAGAAAAATTAAATCGGGCTTGTTTTGTTTCAGCCATTTTATTGATTTTTCTACTGAGGGAATTTTGGCGGCAATTTCAATAGATGCATCGATTTCGTGAATTAACTGCTCCAGTCTTTCGGCTGCTAGTTTTTCATCTTCAATTATTATTGTTTTCATTATTTCATCCCCGGTTATAATAATGGTTTATTCAGGTTTCAGCAATGGTATTTTGGCTATGTATTCATCCCCGGTTAAAGTGAATTGCGGCAATTTATCTCCGAGAAGTTCGTATCGTTTTTTAAGATTTTGCTGTCCCACTCCTTTTGAATCCTTCCTGCTATTCTTTGCTTGCATATTATTTGTAATCACCAGCACATAGTCTTCAATAAATATTTTTATTTTCAAAGGAAAATCTGCGGAAACCCTGTTGTGCTTAAATGAATTTTCAAGTAATGTCTGGACTGCAAGCGGAGGCACGAGGTAACTCAATTTTGACGCGTCAATATTTAATTCAATGATTATTGAATCATCAAATCGTATCTTTTGTAAATAGAGAAAAGATTTCGCAAACTCGATTTCCTCGCTTAAAGAAACAACCGGTTTGTCGATTACATCAAGTGTGTAACGGTAAACGGATGAAAATTCATCTACAAATTCCTGCGCTTTCTCTGAATCTTTTTTTATTAGTGAAGAGAGAACATTTAAGCTGTTAAAGAGGAAATGCGGATTGAGTTGGCTTTTCAGAGTTTCGAATTTTGTCAGCATATTTTCTCTTTCCAGTCGCTCCGTTTTAACTAAAGATGCCTGGCTTCTTTTAAACCATAATAATGCTTCTATGCTAACCATAATTATAATGTTAATAACTATGGTAATCAGGGAATTATTAATGATATTCCATTTAAGCCCCTCTTCGTATGGAGCAATGATTCCCACTACTAATGTAACTATGGTGCCAACAATAATTCCCGCAACTACTGTTAAAATAAGCTCGGATGGAATTCGTGGAATCAACTTATTCGGCAAAGGGAAAACCTTATCCAGGTTATTTAAAATCTGAATATCTAAAAAAATGATAAAGAGGCCGAAAATAAAAGTGAATATTGTGCTGAAAAGAAGACGTATAAAAAAGTTGCCGATATTCGGGATAACTATGTAACCGGTATAATAATTGTAGCTGATTATGGTTAGCTGGATTAATACAGCCAGTGATAAGACAGCTAATATAACATTCCTTGTTAATTTCATTTTCATACTCAAAAATCGTGAAAAACATTTTAAGATGCTTGTGATCTTAATTACTCAAGTCCGCTAATTCAAGGTTTTTTCTGTTATTCGGCTCCGGTCAGGCAAGAATAAATCACTTAATTTTAATCCACCAAGTACTGCAAACACTATATAGAGAATAGTAAAAAGACCATCTATAATACCCGTAAACCAGAAAGTTGAAGGAAAATCTTGAACAAATATCATAAAAGAATAAAGTTGGATTACATAAAACGACCGACCAATTATCAGGCATCCAACATTAAAAGCATATCGCTTTATATTAACTGCTGATAAAAACTGCAAATAGGCAAAACAAATGAAGAATGATCCCAGGAAGATTGAGAAGAATGGATCAATAGAGGGATTATCAATTTTGCGACAGGAACCGATAAAGAAAAAATACTGAATAGCTGCTATTGTATCCCATAACGCGCTAACAAAAAAAGTAATAGCTAAAGGTTTTAAATTATTTTTATTCATTTTATTTGTCTTTTTAGTTCAATGATTTTTTAATCGGTTAAGTTGATTAAAATAGCCAGCCCAAAACCGGAAGTTGCTTAAACTTCCGGTTTCTATATATTTTATTTGCTTAGAAAGACCACGATAATCCAACACCTGCAGAAATATAATTCTGATTAACAGAAGTGATTCTATTGCCAATCTCAATATCTCTGGATAAAGAACGATATCTCACGCTTGGTAGTAAATTCAAACGATTAAAAATCGGGATTACGATTCCTGCACCAATCTGCCATCCAAAGCCATGCTTAGAATCACTAATAATTTCACCGTTTCTATTTTCAACTTCAATGTGATTGAATATTCCACCTACTCTAATCAAATAACTTAGACTTGTCTCTTCTATTGGATGAAGAAATTGAAAACCAAAAGTATAACCTGTTTCTTCAAAATCCATATTAGTTCCAGCAAATGAATTATCTGCTGAAAATCTATTCCAACCCCATCCGGCATAAGCTGAAAGATGCGGCATAAAATGGTAAGCTATAGTTCCCTCAAAACCGAACCCTGTTTTAAGTGTGGCGTCTGCCAATTCTTTAGTTGCAAATGAAGCACCGTTTCTTAATTCCAGACCCCAGTTATCCTGTGCCATTGTAATTTGTGATGCTAATAGGGTTATTAAAGCTATGGTTGTTAAAATTAGATTTTTCATTTTATCTCCTTTTAAGTTTGTGATAAATCATTTCTGAATTTCTGATTCAAAATTAAATGGAATATTAAATGATTGAAAAAATAAGACGATGAACAGGTAGTTTTGAGGGATGAGCCTGTGATTTATGGTATAAAGTTGCAGTATTGTTTAGTGCATTTTTAAATAAATAGTTTTTTTATTATACTCCTGGCTGTTGGAGAATTAAAAATTTAATGATTGATTGGTTTCTAATTAGTGATAGCATAGTAAAAATCATTCAATTCCATTCCTATATATTAAACAAGGCATTATAGTAATTCCCATCAATTTCATTATTTTTATTATAACAATATTTTACAATTTATTGTTTGGGTAATCAATGAATAGAAAATTATATAAAATTGGATTCAGAGCCGGTATACTTGCCTTTTTTTCAAACCTGGCTTTTGTATTTGTTCAGACCCTACAGCTTTTAGGTTACCTCCATTATCCGTACGATGAAATTTTTATTTATGGCTTTTCACTCTGCATAGTTATACCATTTTTAATTGAGATGCTTGCTCTTTTTTATATAACACCAATCGACAAAAAAATATGGGGCCACGCTGCTTTAATCTTTGCTGAAATCTATGCTGTTTTTGTTACAGCAAATTATGTTGTTCAATTGACAACTGTTATCCCAGCGACTCTTCAGGGAAATTCAGACCAAATAAAAATTCTTATTCAGACTCCTCATTCATTATTCTGGGACTTCGATGCGATAGGTTATATTTCTATGGGTATTGCCACACTTTTTGCAGTCCCGGTCTTTAATAAAAATGGTTTTCAAAAGTGGGTCAGGTATTCTTTTATAGCAAACTTTCTTGTTACTCCGTTAATTGCTGTAGTTTATTTCTATCCGGTTTATTCTGAAAGATTACTTTTATTAGGCATCCCCTGGGCTGTTACTGCTCCACTGGCAATGTTATTACTGGCACTAATGTTCAAAAAGGAAATGATGAAGTAAAAAAATAATCCGTCACCTATGAGCCGGTAGTTTTGAGGGATGCCTCTGATAAAGGATACTGGATATTTTCAAGGTGCGCTCTTACAATTTGTGGATTAAGATAGGCAAGAATAAGATGTTTTGTTTATTTTACATAATCGTAGAAGTTTAACTAATTCATTATCAGAGGGTCGGTGGTTCAAGTCCATCTGGGCTCACGTTAGAAACCTCGAATATTTATCATATTCGGGGTTTTTTGTTTTAAAACCAATAAATAATCCTGGTGATTTATTGGTTTAATCTGGGGAGCGAACATAGATTTGGCAAGAAGAGAGAGGGAAACCTTTCCGAGAACGAGTTTTTTACAGCTATGTACTACTTAGTAACAACTATACTGCCATTTCATCTAATATCATAGAAAGACGTATAACTGATAAATATAATAGACGCTGGAAAGAATTTGACGATACTAAGAAAATAATACTGAATTTTAAAGCAGATACATAGAGTCCAAATATCGGACACAAGCCAGTAATAAAATAAAATGCGTACAATATTTTGCCGTTAACTCAATGAACCATACCGTTAGATAACTATTAATGCACATTTCGTCAAATTTCTTGACATTTTATTAAAATTAGTAGATTTTTACTGAATTGTGGTTACATAAATGATAATTAGCTCCTGCTGTTTATCTACTGTAACTAGCAAATTTTAATAATTATCTGCGGCACATACTATTCACCAGGCTCAAGAGCCACGCGGGATTATGCGGATTTAAGATTTTAGAGAGCTATTTTCGAAAATATCAGCCCATAATTGGTTTGCAAAAATCAAATATTAGGTTAAAAAAGCGGCGAAAACAGAATAATATTAGCTAAAATGGAGCGATGTTGAATAATAGCAGGAAATCTGCTCAATATATTCCTATGAATATAGATACTATATTCGAGGACGCTGATATACTTTATGAAACATACTACAAATCTAAAAATATTAAATTTGTAATAGATACCGCTGGAATTATTAAATCGGTCAATAAAGCCTTCCTGGATAAAATTAACAAATCTGACGAACAATTAATAGGTACCTCAATTTATTCCATATTCCAGGATAGTTTTAATTATAATTTAAAAACAAGAATTGGAAAATTAAATAAGAATAAAGGCAATATTACTGAAACATTATCGCTTAATACCAATTTTATTAACTTGTATGAGCTTACACTTAGTCCATTAAAAAATAACCTGGTCTTTGTGGAAATGTTTGAAACAAACAATTTAAGAAATTCAGTTGATGGATTGGAGGTGCTAAAGTCTCTATTTGAATCTTTGCCGAACGCTATTATGATTACCGATCCGGAAGGATATATTGAGTGGGTCAATGAACCGTTTACACGCCTTACACAATATAATATAGATGAGATCAGGGGGAAGAGTCCCAGAATTTTAAAATCTCACGTGCATGATTTTGAGTTTTATAAAAAAATGTGGCAGACTTTGAAAAGCGGGAAGATTTGGGAAGAGAGATTATTTAACAAGCGAAAAGACGGAAGTATATATGTCGATGAGCAAAAAATTATCCCATACTTAAATTACAAAAATCAAATAACACATTTTATAGCATTCAAAACTGATGCACCTTATCTGTTTGAGGGAAATGGGAACCATTTGCTGCAGGAAAATTTGTTCAAGAATCTAAATGATGCTGTAACCATTACTGACACGAAATATAATATAATGGAAATGAGCAGTGGTGCAAAACAGATACTTGAAATAGACAAAGGAAATATTGTCGGGGAAAACTTCTTTAATGTCATTCCGCTGGATTTGGAAGGGGAGAATAAATCCAGAATGATGAATTTCCTATATGAAAAACAAACCACACAGTTTGAAATTCAATTAAATAGTAACACTGGGAACAGTAAGCTTCTTGAATTAAATATCTCTGAGATAAAGGATGATCTTAATAATCTTACCGGGTATATTATAATCAGCAAGACTAAGAACAGCTTGTCTGGCTTGCCTGGTGATGTCACCTATAATGAAACTTTCTTTTCAAAGATATTTGATTCTATAACAGAATCAATAATAATCTTTGACAGGGACTTCAGAATGAAAGTATTTAACCAAAGTACACTGCAGAGCCTGGCTATGACACCGGAGCGGCTTTTTAATAAAAAATTAAATGAAGTTTTTGATCTACCGGATAAATATATTAAGAGAAGCGAAGGCCATATAAGGGAAGTATTTAATGAAGGCAAGATTAAAAATTATATCAGCGAGTATGATATTGAACCAGGGCCAAAAATATTTGAATCTGTTTTCTTCCCGATTAACGGGGCTGATAACAAGATCGATTATGTTGGCCTGATCTTCAAAGACATTACTGCAAGCAAATCTTCGGAAGACTTTCACCTTAAATTTGAAAAATTAGCGACTATTGGAAAAATGGCAGCGTTTATATCCCACGAGATGAAAACGCCACTTAATTCAATTAAGATGAATATTGACATGCTTAGCGATTCGGGTGAAGATGATCCTACAAGAAAAAAATCATTACAGCTTTTGCAGAAAGAGGTGAAAAGATTATCGCGCTTGTTGAAAGAGGTTTTGCAGTATTCCAGCACCAACCCAACAAAATTTGTTGAAATATCAATTTTTAAGACAATAGAAGAAATCAAGTTTCTGTTAAATCCTTTGCTGGAGAAAAAGTCAATTGTATTTGAAAATAATGTTGAAGATAGAAAAATATCAGGGGTAAAAGATAAACTTGAATCAGTATTTTATCATCTTATAGAGAATGCGATTGAAGCAATCGAGGGAAATGGAGCGATTAGAATGTCTTCAGATATTGACAAAAAAAACAAAGAATTTATAATTTTAATAAATGATTCAGGATGTGGTATAGCTAATCCTGATAAAGTTTATGAACCATTTTTCACTACAAAGAAAAAAGGTACAGGACTTGGATTATCGATTATTAAAAATATACTTGAAGCAAACAATGCTAAAATCAATTTAATAGATACCAGTCCCGGCAACACAACTTTCGAATTGAGATTCCCGATTATTGAATAAATGAGTAATAAAAAGAATATACTTGTTATTGATGATGACGTATCTACTGTAGAGACCCTGGATATATTTATTACCGGGCTCGGCTATGATGTCTCTTTAGCTTATAATGGTAGAGAGGGGCTTAAACTCTTTGATGAGAAAAAGCCTGACCTTGTTTTGACTGATATGGTTATGCCTGAACTTGGCGGCATGGATGTCTTAAAAAAAATAAAAGAAAATAAATCAGGCGTGCCAGTAATTATCATAACCGCAGTTAATGAAATGGATACAATTATTTCTGCGATTCAAGAGGGCGCTTATGATTATGTTGAAAAGCCAATTGATATTTCCAACCTGAAAGTAATAATCAAAAATGCTCTTGAGACGAGCACACTAGAAGAGAGACTTGAAGATATTACAAAAATTTTCGTTGGGAAAGATAATGACGATGATATAATTGTAGGAAATTCGCCATTGATAAAAGAAATTCTGAAAAAAATTGGTAAAATTTCATCAAGCAGAGTAAATGTACTAATTCAGGGAGAAAGCGGGACCGGCAAGGAATTAATCAGCAGAACAATTCATTACAGTGGTGTTACAAAAGATAAACCGTTTATAGCAGTGAATTCAGCCGCATTGCCGGAGACCCTGCTGGAAAGTGAATTATTCGGGCACGTTAAAGGCTCATTTACCGGAGCAATTAGAGATAAGAAAGGAAAATTCGAGTTGGCGGAGAACGGGACGATTTTTCTCGATGAAATTGCAGACATTTCCCCTAGTTTGCAGGTTAAACTTCTAAGAGTTATACAGGAACGGGAATTTGAAAGAGTTGGCGGAGAAACCACAATTTCAATGAATGCCAGGATTATTGCAGCGACTAATAAAAACCTTGAAAAACTAGTAAAGGAAGGGAAATTCAGGGAAGATCTTTATTATAGATTAAATGTATTCACAATAAATGTTCCTCCGTTGCGTGAAAGGAAAAGCGACATTTCTTTATTAGTCATTCATATTTTAAAAAAGATAAACAAGGAACTACATAAAAATGTTATTAAAATACCTTATGAAGTAATTGATATTCTACAGAATTATAAATGGGTCGGCAATGTTAGAGAATTGGGGAATATTCTGATGCAGGCTGTTCTACTGGCGAAGGGTGATGTGCTGGAAAAGGAAAACATACTTCTCAGTAAAATTAAATATTATGGCTACGAGGAAAACCTTGAGGATTTTAGGCTCTCAGAAGTTGAAAATATGCATATAAAATATGTGTTGGATAAAGTAAATTGGAATAAAACTAAGGCGGCAAAACTTCTTGGAATTTCCAAACAAACACTTTATACCAAAATTAAGGCTTATTCAATATCACCAACTTAAGTCTAATGGATCCAATTTATTAAAAAGATAGTGCCTGCAATTCAATTAAGGATATACCTGAGTTGCTAAATAATATACATGTTACTAAATGTTTTATTTACAAACGAAAATCTTACAAAAATATTTTAATTAAATAGACAAAAAATTATAAATTTTCAATTTGGGATAGTTCCTTTATCTATTTATAAGCTGTTTTACTAAAATTAGTTATAGTAACTAATTAAACTTATTTATAGTGGTGTCTAAAAAACTTTCTTATTACTATCTAAAATTCTGATTAAAAAGATCGTAATAAAAATAAATATTTGGATTATAGGATAAAAACAATATCAAATATTTAGGCACTTTTATTGCTAACCATATTATCTATAAAGTTGAGCGACTTATTCACTTATAGTGTCCAAAACAATACTAAATGACAATTAACCAGGAAAACTTAAAAGGACTAACCGGGTTGTTAATTTTTGAAATTGGCAAACAAGAATATTGTATAGATATCCAGATTGTTTCGGATATAATATTAAGAAAAGATGTTAAAATAAAAATTAACAGTTTTAACCAAGCCGCAATTAATATTGGTGATCTGGAATATAAAGTTATACCATTGCACAGTCTATTAGGTTATCCCGAACTGAATAGAAATAATGGCTGTCGCGCAATATTGATTGATGTTTTTGGTAAAAGGATTGCTTTCCTGGTTGACGAGGTGGTCGAGATTATTACTACAGATAAAATATTTGTAGAGACTTCTCTGGACCTGAAATTATTGTATAATAAAAAATACTTAAGCGGCCTGATAAAGTTTCAGGAAAGGGAGTTTTTTATCCCCAACCTGGAAATAATCTCAAAAGAATTAGAAAAGCTCGCAAATATTTCAACGGCAAGTAAGGCATTTAGAGGGACTTTTTATAATAACGAAATGTACAGGCGGGGAGATCATTAAAAGTTATTATGTCTAAAATGATACTGTATATGAATCATCTAAAAATTGTCAGCGTTTTATTATTAATTCTATTTTGCGGAAGCACAGGGTATCCGCTTAATTTATACAGCGGTGATTTCGACGCTGCTCTAAATATGGAAACTATACAAAAAGTAAAGACAGAGCAAGATAGTCTAAAGTATAATTGTAGTGATACGACTATCATTTATACTGTTAAACCTGGCGATAATCTATGGGATATTTCTAGCAAATTACTGGGTGATGGATTTGGTTGGCGTGAAATATATGATAATAATAAGGAAAAAATTATTGACCCTGGAGCATCTTATCCCTAATCAAAAATTAAGAATCATAATATCCTATATAAATGTTTCCCCTCCTTCCATTACGCCTCAAAATTTGACTAAAAGTAAGAAAAAAATTAGTAACTCGTCAAATGCTTCTATTCAAGCACAGAATAAACAAAATACTTCAATGGACGGAGATCCGGGGATTGGGGGGCTGGTTATTGATCGTACTCAAAGCAAATGGGGAAGAGATTTTGTAGATCTATTTAACAAGAACTTTAATCCCCCTGCATTTATGAAGAACTACACTATTGTTATTGAAGAAAAACCACTCCCAAGATTTGGTACGGTGATACTAATAAAAGTAAACGGTAACTATATTTTCCAGAAATTTATTCAGCCCAGGTACGAGACAATTAAAAAAGATGCTGAGAAAGGAACCCAAATGGCTCTATCATACCTGGCAAATTACCGGCAAATCCAGAAGGAATTGCAGGGAGAGGACTTAAAAGGGACAGGAATTTATTAGACAATAAAATATTTGAGAGGAAATATGAAATATTCTACAATCAGTTTTTGCTTGTTGCTTTTTCTGTTGATTACCTGCAGCAATAATATTTTTGCTCAGCAACTGGTTTATACGCCCATTAATCCTAACTTTGGCGGCAGCTCATTTAACGGTGCCTGGTTAATGGCAGAGGCCACGGCAGAAAAGCATTTTACTGCAGGTTCTTCTTCATCTGCATACACCCCTTATGGCAATGACCCCCTGCAAAATTTTCAATCGAATCTCAACAGCGCAATTTTAAGCCAGCTTTCACAAAAAATAATTTCACAGGTTTTCGGAGAAAATACTTTGAATAAGGGACATTATCAGTTCGGGAATTATGTGGTTGATATAAACCCGCAAAGTGATGGGATTCATATTTCGATACTGGATAATTCTACCGGTGGACAAACAAGCGTTATTGTGCCATTTTATTAATACGAGAAAATTACATGTATAAATTCCAGAAAATAGCAGGTTGTTTTTTAATCTTAATCATTATACAATTATTTGAAGGATGCGCTTCGTTTGAACCGTTCCGTACTTCTAATGCTACTATAGGCTCAAGAACAATGATGGACACAGTCCTTGAAACATTGCCGCCGCCTAAGGAACCTATAGTTGCCGCGGTATATTCCTTTAGAGACCAGACCGGTCAATATAAAATTTCAACAACAGGATCAAGTTTTTCAACAGCTGTAACCCAGGGAGCCACATCCATTTTAATGAAGGCACTTGAGGATTCCGGCTGGTTTATTCCTATTGAAAGAGAGGGACTCTCAGACCTATTAAATGAAAGGAAAATAATCCGATCAAGCAGAGAAAACTACCTGGGCGCGGACGGAAAGAAACTTGCTGATCTTCCTCCATTGCTGTATGCGGGGGTAATCTTTGAGGGTGGCATAATTACATATGATTCAAATGTTTTAACCGGTGGAGAAGGAGTTAAGTATTTAGGGCTTAGTGCTTCGGGGCAGTATCACCAGGACAGGGTAACAGTATATTTGAGAGCAGTTTCTACACAAAACGGAAGAGTGCTTAAAACAGTTTACTCTACAAAGACGGTTTTATCCCAACAAATAGATCTCGGAGTGTACAAATTTGTTTCTCTGAATGAATTAATGCAGGCTGAAACGGGATTCACCTATAATGAACCTGTAGGTATTGCAGTTACTGAAGCTATTCAGAAAGCAGTTGAAAGTATGGTAATTGAGGGAGTTAAAGGTGGTTTATGGCAGTTAAAAAATACGGATGATTTTTCTAAACCAGCATTTACTAATTATACTAGAGAAGAACTGGATAATAAAAGCCAGGATTACCTGGGTCGAGCTGTCTCAGACACAAGAGGGAAATATTCACTGAATCTTAACGTTGGTGGTCAGATATATTCAGGCGATTACTCCAATGCTGAGTGGAGACCGGCATTAGGCCTTAAATTAAGAATGGAAACTTCTCACAATTTTTTCATAGAGCTTAGTGCAGGAAGGGGCGAATTATCTGCAATAAACTCATTTAAGAACGACTTTACATACCTGAATATAGGGGGCGCATACTATTTATTTGACGGTTTTAATATTTCACCATATGTTGTTTTTGGCGCGGGAATAGTATACAGAGAAAATCCGGGTAAGAACAATACCTTCCCTGTTGAAAATGAAAGCTCAATTTTGGGAGCCGTGGTCTGGGGAGGCGGCATTGAATACCGTATTGGAAATAAATTTGGGATAAACTTTGAAGTTAATAACCATTATCTGTTAACAGATAAGCTGGACGGTATAAAGAATGGAAAATTTAACGATTATTTCTGGAATGGAAACATAGGGATTAACTACTATTTCTGAAACTAAATAATTGTATTTATTAATTTAATAAAACCGCCTGTAAAGGAGGTGAAAAAGGCATTATTAATTAAAATTATTTAAAAGTTTTAAAAAGGAGGTAGGAAAATAGAAATATTTTTATGCAGTATAATATTGGCAGATTGTAGTGCATAAAAAGGCAGCGCCAGAGTCCATCTATTATATACAATAAATTGTATTAAATAGATTTGTACGGAACCCTAACGCCGCCAAATTTTTAAGCACTGTTTTTAAAATAATAATTAAAAACAGTAAATGTTACTGCCAAAAATGCCAAAATCTGAATGATCAAAATACTAAATCTCAGGCATGGACGGATGTTATATTTAAACTATTTTAAAATTTTTAGAGGGACTAAAAATGAAAAAATTATTCGCAATATTAGTTGCAATTTTATTTGCAGCTACATTTAGCTTTGCACAGAACACTTCAACAGTAACTGAGACTGGTAGTTCTAATACTCATATGGTAGATCAAACAGGATCTAACACTTCAACTATTACACAGGAAGCTCTAACAGGAGCAAAAAATAATAATGCTTCCGTAACTCAGAATGGAGCTACAAATACAGCAATTCAGAATCAACATCAGTAAGCTAATATAACAGCTCCGCAAAATGTAACAATTTATCAACTTGGTGATAATAATCTTGCAACTCAATGGCAGGGATTTGGATATAACGGTTATAATGATGCGACTATTACTCAGCTAAGTAGTTCAAATACTGGTTTTCAGAGGCAAGATGGATATAATATGACAGCTACTATTTCTCAAACTGGTGGTAACACTAATTATGGTGAGAATATCAAAATAATTATCATCAATGGGCATTAATGACACAAACTGGTGAAGTTAATACAGGGTCAAAGCCAAAGTGGCATTAATCATAAGGCTACTTTTACATGTACCGGGATTATAACTATGCATATCAGTCCAGACAGGCGGATCTTAAATAGCCAACCGGCACATTTAAGTGGAGCATAGAGCAATTATTACTCAGAATGGATATGGAAACTGGTCTTCTCAAAGTCAGAGTGGAACAGAGAATAACAATGCTTCCGCTAGTATGCAAGGTAACTATAACATACTGCACAAAATCAGGCTGGTTCTTCAAATAATGCACAACTGTTATTGCAGATAAACAATACTATATTACAATATACACCAGCAATATGATTTCTCATATATAGTCAGCCTATACAATGCAGACTTTATCTATTTTTAATTAACAATAATGTTGGATAAATGAAGAGAATTTTTTAAAAGAGCAAATTATGAAATCGTTCCAGATAAAAACTATAATTTTAGCATTATGTATAGTAGGTATTATGCAAGCTCAAGATGCTACTCAGTCGGGCAGCATAAATAATATAGATAAATTACTGCCTGTCGGTCTGCAACAATTAGGTGGCCGATTTGGTAGTAGAGCTTTATTATCTACAATTAATGATCTTGCATTTATAACACAACTGGGTAATAACAATACCACTTATATAACACAAAGTTCAGGAAACGGTATAAATCCTAATTTGGCTTCGATAATACAGGGCAATAATAATAATAATGCCAGTATCACTCAAAAAGGAAATGGAAATATTAATACGATTACACAAATTGGTAGTAATAATGATGCCTCAATAAATATTAATGGTGATAATAATACTTCGAACATCATTCAAATAGGTAATAAAAATTATTCACTACAGGATATTAACGCGAGTAATAAAAACTATAATATTATACAACTGGGTAATAATAACTCATTTCAACGTTATGATAACGGTCAGAGTCCGAAAGCTTATATAATATCTCAGAAAGGAAACGGTTTGAAATTAATAATATCGAATAACAATTATAAAAAATAAGGGGTAAATGAAACTACCTGGTATTTTGATATTTGTCTTATTCTGTAGCACAGGGTATTCCAGTTTTTCCGGTATAGATAATTGTGCAACTAATAAATATAAAACATGGATATCTTCTGATATCACAAAAGATTATTTGAATGTAAAAGCAAATTTTGAAAATAATACAGACGTGGATGTTTATGTTTCATATTTACTGGTTTCAACTAAAAACGGAAAGTCAGGTAGTTCCAACACTACACAAAAGGGTACTTTAGAGATAAAAAGCAGGGAAGCTACTGTGTTATCAAATGTTTATATAAACGTAACTAAAAGTGATTCTTATAAATTTATTCTGACTACAATTAAGGACAAAAAAGTCGTTGGGCAGGATAGTCTCCTGTATAATATAAATTGAAATAAAAAATATTTTTTTAATATCAAGAAAAAAGTAAGAGATTGAAAATGAGAGTAAAATACATTCTGTTGTTGCTTGTTATAGTTACAATGACCTCCTGCAACGAAAATACGGTTAGCCCGGTAGTATTCGGAAGCATATCCGGTATAGTATATGCGCCAGATGGGCAAACTCCAATTGAAGGGGTAAAGATAACCACTAATCCTGCAACAAATGCAATTGTAACCGATGCTTCAGGCAGATTTGCAATAGAATCAATCCCGATAGGTAATTATTCAATAACTGCGGCTAAATCAGGCTATAGTCAAACTACTGCTTCAGTGGCTGTCACTGTGAATAAATCGGCGCAGGCAGTTATTATGTTAGGTTCCGGTAGCGGTGGATTTACACCCGGAATTCCTGTTAATCCTTTGCCGGCAGACCAGGCAACAAATCAGCCTGTATCTCTTACGCTTTCCTGGCATAACAATGTCACTTCAGGATTTAGTACTGATACTACATTCTTCGACGTTTATTTATTTGAATCAGGTTCAGCTACAAAACAATTAGTTGCCTCAGGGATACAGGATACTAGTACAGTAGTATCAAAATTAAAATTTAATACTACATATTTTTGGCAGGTTACAGCAAAAGGTACAGATACACTTAAGGCAAACAGTGATATCTGGAGTTTTACAACAATGGCGGTTCCAAATAATTCTATTTTGTTTTCAAGGATAGTAAACGGTAATTACCAGGTTTTCTCGTCTGACAGCGGCTCTGTTAATCTTGTACAACTGACAAGCAATAACAGCCGCAACTGGTGGGCAAGGTTTAATCCGAAACACGACAAAATAGCTTTCACATCGAACAGCACAGTAGATCCCCAAATTTATACGATGAATTCTGATGGAAGCGGTTTATTTCAGGTTACAACAGTGGGGGTAACCGGATACGGAAACAATGGAATAGGATTCTGCTGGGCACCTGATGGTTATAATATTTTATATAGCCATAATGATAAATTGTACAGGATAGGTGCAGACGGCTCTAATTTAACATTAATTGCTACTGCACCTTCAGGGCGAAATTTCCGTGAGTGTGGGTATTCACCTGATGGAAGTAAAATTGTAGCTTTAACAGTTGGTTCCAATGTTTACGATTCTGAGATATATACTATGAACTCTGATGGAAGTAATATGGCTTTATTAGTTGCAAATTCATCCGGAGGAACAGGGGGTCCATCTTTTTCAATTGATGGAAGTAAAGTATTATATACTCACGATGTTTCAGGCTACCAGAGTAATGACGGCAGAATGCTTGATTCACATTTATTTGTAATTGATGTAAATACCAAAGCAGTAGTTGATCTTTCGATAGTAAACCAAAGTAATAATAACAACAAACAAAACGGTACTAATGATTTAAATCCAAGATATTCAGCAAATGGTGGAAAGATAATATTTGAGAACGGTTCAAATGTTTTGAATTCTACAAAAGATATCTGGGTTATGAGTGCCGATGGAAGTAACCGTACAAAAATAATCACCGATGGTATAATGCCGGACTTGAAGTAAGACAGTAATTCAGCTTATATAGCAAACGATAAAAAATTATTACTTTTTTGCTTAAATGCTTAATTATAAAGATAGATTCTATTGCTGAAAGGGGGAATGATAGTCTGTTAATTTTGTAGCCATAATTAACAGGGAATTTGGTTCGACAGGTGATTATAGACTAAGCAAAAGTATAACGTAAATTGACTTTTCTGATCTTTTGAATTGACAACACCTTCTCTCTTCCACCAATATTAATAGATTATATTAAGGAACTATTAAAGAAGTTAAATGAGTCTAATATTTAGGCTATCTGCTGTAATTCAATTATAATATTTTGGAAATTTTGCCGTTAACTCAATGAACCATACCGTTAGATAAGTAGCTATTGCCACGAAGGTCCAATTATTGTATATTATACTATACGTTTTGGTATGTCAAAGCCTAAAAAGTATCAAATATTTGTACATATATGCCAATTAGGCAGGAATTAGTCTTTTTTATGTGAATTTTCGACAAAATCGAACTTTTCTACAATTTTATTGATTTTGGTGTGGTTGGTATGAGGAGAATTTTTTCAAATAATGTTATTACTCTTATAAAAAGACTCTCTGATAGTCTTGGTTACAATTCCAACAAGTCCCTAATAATTTTAATTTCCAATAAAATATTATTAATTCATTTTTATTTAGTATTCCCTTATTGACTAATCCTGAAGTTATTAATTCTTTATCAAAACTTTCTAAAAAATAAAAATTTAAAGTTACTATAGTGGAAAATTAAAAGAGACAAAATCGAGATTTACTAAAATTGGAAATGAACTTTCATAAATATTGGATCAATAGATATCCAGGCTATAAATTTTACAATACCCTTATCAAATTAAATTGACACGCTGCAAATAAATGGATAAAAAAAAACTTCTAATAATTGATGATGAACAATCCTCAAGAGAAATTTTAAGAATATTTCTCGACGATTTAGGATATAATGTTATTCTGGCTAAAAACGGTGAGGAAGGATTTTACCTGTTTACAACACAAAAACCTGACCTGATAATTACGGATATTATGATGCCGGGCCTGAATGGAATAGAACTATTAAAAAAAATTAAATCCGTTAATCCTCATATACCTGTTATTCTAATTTCAGCATACGGTCAAACAGAGATAATAATTTCAGGAATGCAACTTGGAGCTTATGATTATGTTGAAAAACCATTTGACAAAAGATATTTAAATTTAATAGTTGAAAAGGCACTCAATACAAGTTTACTCTCTGCTCAATTAGAAGATGTTATTTCAAATTCACCAGATAATTCCCGTAATTTAAATATGATTTGTGGTAAGTCACCCCAGATAGGGGAATTACTTAAACAAATAGGTAAAATCTCTCAAAGCAGGGTTAATGTTCTCATCCGGGGCGAAACCGGAACCGGGAAGGAATTAGTAAGCAGAACAATACATCAAAGCGGTGTAACAAAAGATTCACCATTTGTTGCCGTTAATTTTGCAGCCTTACCTGAGGCATTGTTAGAGAGTGATTTATTTGGGCATGTTAAAGGAGCATTTACCGATGCAATAAGAGATAAAAAAGGGAAATTTGAGTTAGCGGGGGATGGCACAATATTTTTGGACGAAATTGGAGATGCGTCTCTTTCTTTGCAGGTAAAACTTTTAAGGGTTATTCAAGAACGCGAATTTGAAAAAGTTGGTGGTGAAAATACTATCCCAATGAAGGCTAGAGTTATTGTGGCCACAAATAAAAATCTGGAGGAACTTATAAAGGAAGGAAGATTCAGGGAAGATCTTTATTACAGATTAAAAGTTTTTTGTATTACTATTCCACCACTTCGCGAAAGAAAGAGTGACATTCCTTTACTGGTTACCCATCTCCTAAAAAAAATAAATTTTGAACTTCATAAAAATGTCAATAAAATCTCGTACAATGTGATTGAAATATTACAGGATTATGAATGGGTGGGAAACGTCAGGGAACTTGAAAATATACTAATGCAAGGTGTTTTATTGGCGAAAGGAGAGGTTTTGGAAGAACAAAACATTCTCTTAAGTAAATCAAAAGAAGTAAAGAATAAGCGAAATATGGAGGATTTTAGCCTGGCAGAAATGGAAAAAGCACACATAATATTTGTACTTGATAAAATTAATTGGAATAAGAGTAAGGCAGCAAAATTGTTGAAAATATCCAAGCAGACCCTATATAATAAAATTAAAGCGTATAATATTACTCCATCCTAGGTAATATTTAATAAAATTACATTTCTTTCAAATAATTAGATGCTATCTAATTTGACTCATTAAAACTTTTCTACTAAAAAGTAATTTTTCTTGTGAAAATGCGTTTAATGTTTCCACATTTTGGCATTTAGGTTTAATCGGTTTGCTATTGACTATTTTATTCTTAAAAATAATATAGCTATGTTATAATAAAACTTAATTATAGGATGTCAGAATATTAGATATTTGAGTTATAGAATTTACAACCCAGAACTTTCTTCAAGATTAAAATACTTTATAATTTGAGCAAAATTAACACTATTAAGGAGCCATTAAAATTGTGATAAAATATAGAGTTTATGTGGTATAATAAATCGTTACAGTGCAATTTATTTTTATCAAGGTGTATCAATGATTTTTGACTCGGACAAAATAAATAAAATGAGTGGCTTGTTAATTTTTAGATTTAATAGACGCGAATTCTGTGTGGATATACAAATTGTGAGGGAGATAATAAAATGTGAAGATGTGAGAATAGCAATAAATGGCGAAAATAAGGCTGTGATATATAGGGACGAAATTGAATATGAATTAATACAATTGTACAAATTAATGAATTACCAGGAAATTAATATTACTGATAGTTGCAGGATAGTCTTTATTGAAGTTTTTAATAATAGATTTTGTTTTTATGTTGAAAGTATTACAGAAATTCTCACAACTGAAAGTCTTTTTGTTGATAATTCGCTGGATATGGTTTTATCTCATGATAATAAGTATTTGACCGGGATTATTATATATATGGGAAAAGAAATATCTTTTATTAATATTGAAACAATTTCAAAAGGATTAAATCAGCTCTCGAATGTGAATTCAATTATTAGCTCGAAAGGTATCTATAAGGCAAATAAACAATTAGGTGAAAGTTAAATACAAGGAATTATAATAATATTCCTAAGGGCTTCAGCAAAATTGCATAATATTTCAAAATAAGTAAACCTACTTTTAAGTAATAATCCATAAGTGTATACTATATCTACAGTTTGGACATAGCAGTCTTAACAAAACGGGATATTTCTAAATTATTACTCAAGGTCTCTTTTGTATAATAATTCAACAATTAACCCTTATTTTACCGCTAACTCAATGAAACCTACCGTAAACTAAATAATTTCGCGCAAATAGACTTTTTTGTTTGATGTATTGGCAAATCTTACTATCTTATTAAGCGTAAGTAGAAGAGGAACTTAGTAATTTTAAGTCTCTATATAATGCTTGTTAACAGTTTTTAGTGAGTATTTGAAAAGTTTATATAATTTCACTTTCACTGGTAAGCCTTAGACAAATTGTCACTTTTACGTATGGCGACAATTATTGCACGTAGCATCAAAATATTTTAATAATCAACTTGAATTATTCAATAGAATAATAAATTTAATATCAGGGACTTGTATCCTTTTTATTAAATTATAAAATCTTGTAATCTGTTTTCATTTAATTTTTCAATTAAATTATTAACAACATATAAGTGAGGGCTTGTAAAATGAAAAAATTACTATTTGTTCTTTTGATGAGTTTTGGGCTGGTCCAGATAGGATTTAGTCAAAATTCAAGTAGTGTTAAGGTTGCGAATACCTTATCCGGCGTAGTAGCATTAACCGGCGAAGGTGGTATTACTATTGGCCAGAGTGATTACGCTACTAATAAGATGCAATTCCTGGGAAAAGGTACAGTAGAATATTTTGTACCGATGTCAGATAGAGTTAGTTTCGGTATGAAAATCTATGGTGCGAAAGGCTATTTTGGTGGAGAAAGTAATTCTATAACTCCACCAGTATTAAAAACAGCATTTCATTTAATAGGTGGAGGAATTTCATTGACATTTCCTCTTGGAGAAAGAGTATATCCCTATTTAGCATTTGGAGTGTCTCACATGTGGACTTCCCCTCGTGATGATAGTAATGACCAAGACATAGTGCCAATGTTTAAAATAATAACCTGGAATCCTGAAATTGGATTCAGAATAATGGTTGGTGATAATTTCAGTGTTAACCTTATAGGCGGATTGATAGCTGGAAAAAATGATGGAAATGAAGATAAACTTGATGGAGCAATTCGGGGTGCCTTTAAGGACTATATTTACACTGGGACTTTTGGTATTTCCTATTATATAGGAAGAGAAACAGATTCTGATGGTGACGGTGTAGGTGATCCAAAAGATATGTGCCCTGGCACTCCAATGGGAGTAACCGTAGATAATTTTGGTTGCCCTTTGGATTCTGACAATGATGGTGTTGCCGATTATATGGATAAATGTGCTAATACACCTGCCGGTGCTAAAGTTGATGCAAGCGGATGCCCGCTTGATTCTGACAATGATGGCGTAGCAGATTATATGGATAAATGTGCTAACACACCTGCCGGTGTTTCTGTAGATCCCAATGGCTGCCCAGTTGACTCAGACAATGATG
This sequence comes from uncultured Bacteroidota bacterium, assembly GCA_963783855.1. Classification (GTDB taxonomy): domain Bacteria; phylum Bacteroidota; class Ignavibacteria; order Ignavibacteriales; family Ignavibacteriaceae; genus JAKAGZ01. Next base: position 400,964 of record CAWAPE010000005.1, on the reverse strand, counting down.
GAGTAGCAGACTATATGGATAGTTGTCCAGGCACCCCCGCCGGAGCAAAAGTTGATGCAAAAGGTTGCCCGTTAGATTCTGATGGAGATGGCGTAGCAGACTATAAGGATAATTGTCCTGATACACCTAAAGGTAGGGAAGTTGATGAAAACGGCTGCACAGTAAAGAAAGTAGTTAAAGTAGAAGTTATGAGTGGTGATGCTAATTTCGCATTTAATAAAGCCGAATTGCTTCCAAAAGCATTTGCTAGCCTGAGTGGAATATCTGAAACTTTAAAAGCTAATTCCGATTACTCTGCCAGAATTGAAGGTTACACAGATAGTATAGGATCTGAAGAATATAATTTAAAACTTTCTGAAAGAAGAGCACAAGCAGTTGCTGACTATCTTGCTTCAAAGGGAGTAAATAGAAGTCAATTGCAGGTTGTTCCAATGGGAGAAGCTAACCCGGTTGCTTCAAATAAAACTAAAACTGGAAGAGCTGCAAACAGAAGAGTTGAAATTAAGATCAATGTTCAATAACTTCAGCTAAGTTGATTAGTATAAAAAGCCCCGAACTATTTTCGGGGCTTTTTGACATTAATAAATAAATCCTAAATATCTTGTCCATTCTCGTTATGAGTAGTTAACTCTTCACTATTTAGCTATTCTTATCCTATTAATATATTTCCGGTTAATAATTGGCTTTTGTTATTATCAAAACTCGAATTTATAGTAATCCTTCAAAAAGAAAATTAAAAAACTTGGTTATGTCCATTATAAGTTTTTGCCAGTTGTATTCAGTTATTAAATATAAAGAGAAAATTAGTATAACCTCACCATATGTCCTGTCTACAATTAACTCAATGAAACAGACCGCAAGATCAATAAAATCCTAAAATATTTTTTATATTTGAAGTAGTGATAAATACCCTTATCTTGTAAATGCATTGTAAACGAAGGAGTTAGGGGTTTAATTAGGCTAATATCGGCCATCTGAAATGATTAAAAATTTACTTGTAATTAGGACTTATTAGTTAATTTGAGGTTATTCCTTCTTAAATATTATGACAAAAAGCAATAAAAGGAATTAGAATCAAAGGAATGCATCTACTTCTAATATGTCAGAATGATTTTCTTAATTGTTGAAAATATGCATAAAATATTCATAGAGGATTACTATAATGAAAAGATTACTCTTTGTGATGCTGCTCATTTTGAGTTTTAGTCTGGCTGGATTCAGTCAGAATTCAATTGACATAAAAGTGAAAAATACTTTAGCTGGTATTGTTGTACTTTCGGGTGAGGGTGGTATTACTATTGGACAAACCGATTATAATAATATTAAACTGGACTTTATTGGGAAAGGCTCGGTTGAATATTTTCTAGACACCAACAGTAAAACTATTTTTGGTTTTAGAATCTTTGCAGCAAAAGGATTTGTTAGTGGGAAAAAGTCGGGATTTATTCCTCAGGAATTAAGAACCGCTTTTCATCTGGTTGGTGGTGGCTTGTCCATTATGTATGCAGCTAGTGATGTTGTATATCCTTATGCTTCTATAGGCATGTCTCATATGTGGGTCTATCCCAGGGATAATAATAATGTCAATTTTAAAAAAATGTTTAAAATATTAGCATTCAACGGAGAACTTGGTCTCCGTTTTATGGTAAGTAATAATTTTAGCATAAACATTACTGGCGGTGCAATGGCTGGTTTTGATGATGGTAACGAAGATAACATAGATGGGCATACAATCGGAAATCATAAGGACTGGGTAGCTACTGCTACTGTTGGACTTTCATATTACATAGACAGAGTTGTGGATTCAGATGGTGATGGAGTCGGTGATCCTATGGACGTGTGCCCGGGAACTCCAATGAATGTAAAAGTTGATGCTTTTGGGTGCCCGCTGGATAATGATAATGACGGTGTAGGGGATTATATAGACAAGTGTCCAAACACACCATCAGGCGTTCATGTTGATGCAAATGGTTGTCCTCTCGATTCTGATAAGGATGGTGTTGCTGATTATATGGATATATGTTCTAATACACCGGCAGGTATAAAAGTTGACGAATACGGCTGCCCTTTTGATTCTGACAATGACGGCATTGCTGATTATATGGATAAATGTTCTAATACTTCTTCTGGGGTTAAAGTTGATGCAAATGGTTGTCCGTTGGATTCCGATGGTGATGGTATCCAAAATGATAAAGATAAATGCCCTAATACTCCTAAGAATAGAGAAGTTGATGCAAATGGTTGCACAGTTAAGAAAGAAGTTAAATCAGAAGTTATGAGCGGCGATGCAAATTTTGAATACAACAAAGCAGAATTGCAGCCATATGCGTTTGCAAAACTTGATGAAATTGCAATTACCCTAAAGAATAATTCTGATTATTATGCAAGGATTTTGGGATATACCGATAGCATTGGTTCTGAAGAAGCCAACTTGAAGCTCTCCCTAAAAAGAGCACAGGCTGTAGCAGATTATCTGATACTAAAAGGTGTTAATAGAAATAGGTTACAGATAGTACCTATGGGAGAAGCTAATCCGGTTGTTTCTAACATTACTGCTGCAGGAAGAGCAGCTAATAGGAGGGTTGAAATAAAGATTAGTCAACAATAAGTAAATAAAATATTCAGACAATTGTGTAATTAAAAAGCCCCGAATAATTCGGGGCTTTTTTAATGGTAGTTACATTATGATTATATTATTTTTTCTGTTACTATCTGGAATATTAGGGCTTCCCAGTCTTACTTCTTTTACATTTTTATCGCTCTTAAAGATTATGGATATGCTCCTATTACCCCTTTCCCATTCACGTGCAGATTTTGTAATAATTTTGCTGGTTCCGTCTTTATAAATTAATGTTAATTCAATTGAAGTAGGAATGTTTCCAATTTTTTCAACAGTTATATTAATGCTGTTTCCCTTTTGTTTGGCTTCTTTCAGAGCAAGATCTGGATATCCATACTCATAAAACCATGGCTTAATAAACCAGCTAAGATTCTCGCCGGAAACATTACTAAACGTATTAAAAAAATCTATTGGTAGAGGGTGTTTGTTGTGCCACCTGTCCATATACATTAACAAGCAATTTTTAAACATTGTTTTCCCTAAAAGATCTTCGAGCTGGTAATAGAAGGTGGCTGGTTTTTGATAAAAAGCCAAACCAGCAAATGCTCCTTTATAAGTAAAAGATGGGGTAATCATTGGTAATTCGTCTTCGTTACCTGCTGATTTCTCATAACGTTCTACTTCTTTTGCCTGATAATGATAATCAGGTACAAAACCATCAACAATTTCTGTAGGGAAGAAAGATGCCCAGCCTTCATCCATCCAGGCATATTTTCTTTCATTAGTTCCCATAAAAAATGGCATTAAAGTATGAGCGATTTCGTGGGAGATAACTTCAATACTGCGGCCTCTGTCTTTTGGTGCACCATCATTAGCCATCATCGGGGTTTCCATTCCGCCGCCGCCTTGCTTGTTGCAGAAACTAGTTGAATGGGAATATGGATAAGGATAACCCGGCAATTCAGTTGACAAGTATTCAATTGTTCTTCTTGCAAATTTTGCTGCCTCTTCAAAGTGTATTGTGCTGTCTTCGTATACTGCACTGGTCAAGACTCTTCTCCCTGAATTGTCAACCTGGACACTTGCAGCGTCCCATACGTAGCTGTCGCTTACACAAAAAGAAACATCGGCAACTTTATCGGCCTCAAATTTCCAAGTGTTTTTCCCATTACTCTTTGTGACATTGCCTTTTTTATAATCATCGGGTCTTAAAATATTAACTACACTATCAGAATGTTTTGCTTTTTCTATTTTTTCAAGAACTGATTTTTTTAATACATCAGTCGGATTATGAAGATCACCAACAGCCCAGACAACATATTTATCAGGTAGCGTGATATTAAAATTGTAATTTGAAAAGTCGTTATAGAATTCTACAAATCCTGTGTAATCAATCATGTCCCATCCATCAATGTCATCATAAACTGCAATCTGGGGATACCAGTAGGCAATAAAAAATTCTCCATCCCCGTAGTTGCCCATCCTTATCTTTACAATCTTTGGGATATGGAAACTCCATTCAGCAGAAATATTAATGTGGCTTTTGGGAGGCATTGGTTTCTTTAAGAATACAATAAGGTTTGTTCCAGTTTTATAAAAGCCTGCTTCTCTTGATGCTGAATTACTGTTTACATCAATTGTATCTCCATCAACCACTAGTAGCTGTATATCTACTCCATTGGTGAGATCAGGACTATTGCCAAGAGGGAATTCGCGCGCACCACCCTTTTTCATAATATCCTGGTAAAGTCTAATGACAATTCTCTTTAGTGTGTCCGGACTTTCATTATAATACGTAATATCTTCGTTCCCCTTTAAAGTACTGCTATCGGGGAACAATTCTGCATTTATATTATAGTCGGAGTGGTTTATCCAATAGTTTGGACCGGGTTTTCCGTCCATCGATCTTACTCCATTATCGATGGACTTTCTAATATTTAACGGAATGTATAAACCATTGCTTTGTGCCTTGACCATTGTCTGTGACAAAAACAATAGAATTAAGAAAACAATTGAAACAGGTATAACTTTTTTCATGTTATTGCACTTTGTTTATGATGAATTATTTAATTAAAAATTTATCTGAAACAGATAAGCAGTAATCATAAATCTGTTCCAAACGTTTTAACTTAAATAGAATAAAAAGATAAGGCAAGATAATTTTGATGAATTGTATTTCAAGAGAAATAGTTGGGGTATAAAAAAAGCGCCTTAAAAGGCGCTTTACAGAAAAACTTAAAATATTTTTTAATTACGTGCTTTAGCTTCGTTAACTATAATATTTCTACCGTTTAATTCTGAGTTATTTAATGCAGTCATAGCTTCTTTAGCTTCCTGGGTATCAGACATTTCGACAAAGCCAAAACCTCTTGACCTTCCGGTATCACGATCCATAATAACTTTTGCTGAAACAACTGTACCGTGTGCTTCAAACGTTTCTTGTAATGACTGATCATTAACTGACCAGGGCAAAGAACCTACAAATAACTTAGTACTCACTTAGAACCTCTAAAAAAATAATAAAATAAAAATCCGACTAATTTCGGAGTATTAAAGATAGCTATAAATTGTAATATAACCTAATGCATTCTCTATACCTACAGATAATCTATTAATCCGATTTGACTCCTCTTTTGAGATATGGGAATAGCTTCTTAATTCCAAGAAATGCCCATTCCAATTTATTATAAAAAGCATTGAAATTAAGCGTTTTTAGCAATATGGTTTTTTGTTATGCTGTGGCACATAAAATGCCCTAATTTATAACACTTTCGTTAGACTACTTAAGAATCTAATAAAATTTCCGGGGTTCCAAGGGGAGGGAACCAGGAAATTATAGGGGGCTTAAATGGTTCGAATAGTTGTTATTGATCAGGATAAGGAATTGCTTGATGCAAGTTACCTGATTCTTGAAGCAAAAGGATATGAGGTCATAACTTCAAACAATCTTTCAGATGGACAAAGGATAATAGAAGAAAAACATCCTGATCTGGTTATACTAGATTCCACTAACACCAACCGGCTAGATAATTTCGTACTTGCTACCAAGTTAAAAAAAGAAAACGCACATCTTCCAATTATTATGTTCAAAACTATTAATATGGAAATTGGCATTGATGATGAGAAAAATGTGGATGATTTTATTGTGAAACCAATATCACCAAGTGAATTGATCAGTAAGATTGACAGGAACCTTCTTCTAAGTATTCAGGAATAATAAATTCACTTTATAAATTTTTCTTTTCTCTTCTATGTTTTATGAATTCGATAATTGGTGGAAGTATTGAAAGAAATATTATTGCAAAAATGACAAATGTAAAATTGTTTTTTACAAAAGAAAGATTACCAAAATAATATCCGCCATAAGAAAACAGTCCTACCCACAGTATAGCCCCAACAACATTATAAGAAATAAATTTTTTATAAGTCATACTTCCAATTCCGGCTACAAATGGAGCGAATGTTCTAACAATAGGAACAAACCTGGCTATAATTATTGTCTTTCCGCCATATTTTTCAAAAAATTTGTGAGTTTTTTCAAGATGTGATTTGTTTATAAAACGAATATTCTCAGAATTTGCTATTCGTGGCCCGAAATAATTTCCGATCCAGTAATTAATAGTATCACCAAGAATTGCCGCTATGGACAGAATAACAAACAGCAAATGTATATTGAATGCACCGTTTGCAGCAAAAGTTGCTGCAGCAAAAATTAAAGAATCTCCGGGAAGAAATGGAGTTACTACAAATCCAGTCTCAGCAAAGATTACAAGAAATAATATCAGATACGTAAGTGTTCCATAGTGAACTATTAATTGGTTAAGGTGCACATCAAGATGAATTAGAAGATCAATTAAATACTGTATGAATTCCATATTCTCTGCCCGGTTAATTAAATACGTAATCTTAAGTGATAAAAATAGTTATTAGCTCTGAGATAAAAAATTATTTCCTGAGTTATATCTAAATAATTTTCTGTTTCAGTGCTTTTTTTGTAGTATATTATTCAAAAACAAACCGGAATTGTCTGGAGAATAAATGTCTGATTTTCCTGTTACAGATAAAAATAAAATTAAACGTCTGCCCAAAAGAGGGTACTACGACAAAGAAACTATTTATCAAATATTAGACGACGAGGTAATTTGTCATATTAGCTTTTCTGAAAATAATCAACCTTATATTATACCCATTGCTTACGTCAGAATTGGTGATTCCATTTATATACACGGTGCAAAGGCAAACAGAATGATGAACAATCTGGGGAAAGGGATAAATGCCTGTATCAGTGTCACCCGGCTAGATGCCTACGTTCTTGCAAAATCTTCATTTCATCATTCAATGAATTATCATTCAGTTGTATTATTTGGAAAGGGTGAAATTATAGAAGAAAAAGATGAGAAAATGAAAGTACTGAAAGCTTTCAGCGATCATCTAATACCCGGAAGGTGGGAAGATGCACGCCTGCCAAATGAAAAAGAATTATCTGCAACTATGATTCTAAAATTTAAGATAGATGAAGCATCCGCGAAAATTAGAACCGGACCACCTTCTGACGATAATCAAGATTATAATCTTGATGTATGGGCAGGCCTGCTTAAATTGAAATCTCAAATTACAGATATTATACCAGATGAAGAGCTAAGAGAAAATGTTAAACTACCTGATTATTTAGAAAAATTTATTGATAACTATAACAGTAAAATTAATAAATAACAAAGAGGTGAAAAATGCAATCTTTCCCGGATGAATTCCTTTTCCCCAGGTTAGCGGGTAATATGAGATTTATAGGCATCTACTACATGGTGGTCGGTGTTTTGACCAGCCTAACGATTATCGGAGCTATTGTCGGTGTACCAATGTTTATTGCCGGATCAAGATTGAGAGATGCTGGAGAGAACCTAAGGATTTATGGTGAAAATAAATCGGAAGAAACACTTAGCAGGGCATTAAATCTGCAAAATTCTTCTTTCTTTATTTATAAAATCCTGATTCTTATTTCAATTGTACTTTTTGTCCTTTACGTAATCGGGATTATAATATTTATTGGGTCAGGAGCACTTTCTAGTTTTCCAAGAGTTTGATTTTTCCTTCCATACCTTTCAAGCCCTGCATACCACCATTATGCAGGGCAATAATATTGCTGGCTTTGGGGAAATAATTTTTCCTGATTAGGTCATATATTCCATACATCATTTTACCGCTATAAATCGGTTCTAATGTAATTCCTGATTTTTTCTCAAAGTCTCTTATGAATTCTATCAATTTGGTTGTAATTTTGGCATACCCTCCAAAATGAAAATCAGTGATTATTTTCCATTTCCTTTCAGTATCTGAGTTACTTTCATTTAATAATTTTGAAATATTTTCATTTAGAAAATCTCCTCCCTTTAATACAGAGAACCCAAGTGCTTTTTGGTCTGAAGATAACGCAGATACAATCCCTGCCAAAGTTCCACCGGTTCCGGAAGCAGTGCAGATATAATCAAAGCTTTGATCAATTTCAGTAATAATCTCACGGCAACCTTTTACAGCAAGTTTATTTGAACCACCTTCGGGAATTAAATAAAAGCGTCCGAATTTATTTTTTAGTTGTGCTAAAATATTTTCAGAATTTTTCATACGATAATTGGATCTGTCGAGATAATATATTTCCATTCCAGATTCTGAAGCAAAATGTAAAGTAGGGTTTAATGGCAGGTGTTCTTCACCGCGGATAATTCCAATTGTATTAAATCCAAATATATTACCTGCGGCGGCCGTAGCATAAATATGATTTGAATATGCTCCGCCAAATGTAAGCAAGGTTTCAAAACGTTTTGCTCTTGCTTCGAGTAAATTGTATTTAAGTTTGAACCATTTATTACCTGAAATTTCAGGATGAACCAGGTCAAGGCGTTTTATAAATAAATTTACTCCGAATTTTCTTGTAATTGGGTCTTCAATTTTCTGCAGGGGAGTGGATGGATTATTTTTTATCTCATCTAATAGCATATACAATTATAAGCTAAAAAATATACTTTTGGAAAGTAGTTAATAAAAAAGGACACTTGAAAGTGTCCTTTTTTGTTACTCTTCGTATTTGGAAGTCCATTCATTGTTCGGGTCATAGATATCCGGCAGCCATGCATCAGGATCGAGTATAACTGATTTTATAGTACTCTGTACAGGGTAAAAGAAAGAAAAATTTGACCCATTATGCCATATTTCAACGGGGAATTTCAGTCGTTCAACTTTACCATTATTCTGAGTAATTTCCGCAACAACGGGCATTGGTAATTTTTCATTATTTCTGATACTGATTATTACGCCCTTTGTTGTGTCATTACCAATATATTTTACGCTTTCAATTGCCTGATCAATTTTCCAATTGTAGACAAACCATCCTTTCCAGAAATAATTTAAATCATCGCCGGTAGCTGAATTCATCGTCTTGAAGAAATCTTCTGGTTGTGGATGTTTAAATGCCCAATTCTTGACATAAGTTTTGAAAGCGTTATCAAATATTTTATTGCCCAAGACATATTCTCTAAGAATTACAAGACCGAGAGCAGGTTTATAATATTGAGATGGGTGACGATATTGTCCCTGAATATCGTCCGCATAAGTTAAAATTGGAGGGAAGTTTTTATCTTCAAAATATTTCACAAATTCCTGTGAGGGATTTCCTCCGTCAGGAGCATATTCACCGTCTCTTTTAGGAGCAAATTCTCCGTTGTTAAAATTATCAGCAGCATAAATGTCAATAAAAGTATTGAAGCCCTCATCCATCCAGGCATATTTTCTCTCGTTTGAACCAACTATCATTGGGAACCAGGTATGACCAATTTCGTGAGCAGTTAGATTATATAAGCTTTTCCCTTTTGACCGCCAGTGACAAAATGCTAATGCCGGGTATTCCATTCCACCAACCGGTCCGGCAACATTTATAGCAACAGGGTAAGGAAATTCGAACCAGTTATTTGAAAATTCTTCAACACTTTGTTTTAAATATTCTGTTGATCGTCCCCAGGCAGAATCTCCGGCACTTTCAACAGGATAAACTGACATTGCCATTGCCTTGTGTCCACTCGGCAAATTTAATTTTGCTGCATCCCATATGAAAGCTTTTGATGAAGCCCATGCAACATCGCGGGAGTTTTTCATCTTAAAATGCCAGGTTAACATTTTCTTATTTGTTGGTCGGGAGGCCGGATTTGTTAAATCTTTTTCTGATCTGATTATTACCGTTTTATTACTTTTTGATGCTTTTGAAAGTCTTTCTCTTTCTATCCTTGTAAGAACTTCATCCGGATTTACCAGTTCACCTGAGCCGACAACAATCTGGTTTGCAGGAACAGTAACGTAATAATCAAAATTACCATACTCGCAGTAAAATTCACCCATACCAAGATAGGGAAGAGTGTTCCAGCCGATTACATCATCATACACACACATTCTTGGGAACCATTGTGCCATATCATAGATCATCCCGTTTTGTGATTTCATCCTTCCGTTTCTGCCAGTTCCTTTTTCAGGTATCAGATACGAGTATTCAATCAGTATTTTAATTATACCGCCATTTCTTCTGAGTGAATGTGGAAGTCGAATCTGCATTCTCGTATCATTTATAATATATTCGGCATCTAGAATATTTCCGTCGTATTGTATTTTCACCGATTTTAAAATATATCCTTCAGTAACTTCGCGTGGAGAATCTACTGGATAATTTGTTGTCACTGCCCTGGAATCTTTCCTCATTATATTCTGATCCATCTGGAGCCATAGATAGTCGAGATTATCAGGACTGTTATTAGTGTAGATTATCGTTTCATTTCCTGTTAGCATTCCGGATTCTTCATCAAGGGAAGCTTTTATTGTATAATCAGGTTTATTCTGCCAGTAATTTTTCCCGGGACTTCCATCAGCATTTCTTGTAGCAGTCCCAAAGTTATTCATAAAAATTGGGCTGAATGCATCGAGGCGATTGAAGTTATTCTGCTGAGCCCGGGTGCACAGGCCCAGCAGAATTATTGCTGTAGTTAGAGAATAAAATATTTTAATGATTTTCATATTTTTTTTAATTTTGATTTATCTGCGTCTACCTGTACTTTCTTTTTTTATTACTCCGCTTGTCCAGATATTGTTATCAGGATTTATGTCAGGCAATTGTTCATCAGGATCAACAATTACAGAATCAATCATACTTGTGGAATTATATTTGAATGTCCATTTACTCCCACGTTGCCAAATCTCAACAGGTAAATTTACTTTTCCGGATTTACCATTTTTTTCTTTTACTTCGACTGTTACAGGCATAGCCATTTTTTCAAGATTATGTAGAGTAATTAATACTCCTTTATCAGGGCTATTGTCAATATATTTTACATCACTAACAGACTGGTCCAGATACCAGTTTTTAAAAAACCATTCTTTCCAGAACCAGTTAAGGTCTTCGCCTGCAGCATCATTCATAGTTCTGAAAAAATCTTTTGGTTGAGGATGTTTGAAAGCCCATCTTCTGATATATGTTCTGAATGCATAATCAAATCTATCGTGTCCAAGTACGTACTCCCTTAACATATAAAGCCCGAGTGCAGGTTTATAATATGCTTCAAGTCCGAGTGCGGAAGATTTTTCAACATCCGGATAGGTCATTATCGGTTCAGTATCACTGTCTTTCAAGATATTCAACAATATTTCGTGCGGAATTTCTTCGTGATTTATATTCACCGTTATTAAAGTTCTTTGTGGAGTAAATATTTATAAAAGTATTTAATCCTTCATCCTGCCACATATATTTTCTTTCATTTGATCCCACTATCATTGGGAACCAGTTATGTCCAAATTCGTGGTCGGCCACACCCCATAATCTTCCTTTTTTAGATTTCCAGCTACAGAATACAATCCCGGGATATTCCATTCCACCAACTCTTCCTGCAACATTTGTAGCAACTGGATAAGTGTACGGGTACCATTGTTTTGAGTTATATTCAATTGAAGCCTTAACATATTCAGTTGATCTGCCCCAGGCTGTATCAGCAGAGCTTTCTATCGGATAGACAGACATTGCCAGAGCTTTTTTACCATTTGGTAAGTTCATTCGTGCAGCATCCCAGACAAAAGCTCTGGATGCTGCCCAGCTTGCATCACGTGAATTGGTAATTCTAAAATGCCAGGTTTTTGTTTTTGTCTCTGTTGATACAGAATCAAGGGCCTTAACTTCATCGGCAGTCCTTATATAGATCGTGCTGTCGCTCTTTCTGGCTCTTGCTAATCTATCCTGCTGAATAGATGTTAAAACATCATCTGGATTTTGTAATTCTCCTGAACCAACTACAATCATATCAGCGGGGGCAGTAATTCTGTAATCAAAGTTTCCATACTCAAGATAAAATTCTCCTGCACCGAGATAGGGGAGTGTATTCCATCCTTCAACATCATCATAAACACACATACGCGGGTACCATTGTGCTATTTCATAAATGGTCCCTTTTTTGGTCTCCTGTTTGCCCATTCTATCAGAACCATATTCCGGAATATTAAAACTCCACTCTATTTCAATTTCAGCTTTTTCTCCGTTTGCCTCTAAACCTTTGGGCAGAATTAGCTGCATCCTGGTATCTGAAATTATATAATGTGGAGTATAGCTATCTCCATAAATTTTTACCTTTACAGACTTTATTACATCACCTCCATCAAAATGTTGGTTACCAAACCTTCCTCCTTCGAATGGAGTTGCTTTTGCGCCACGTGATTCTTTTGTAAAAAGATTTTGATCGAGTTGAAGCCAAAGATATGAAAGATTGTTCGGGCTATTATTTGTGTAGGTGATAGTCTCAGAACCGGTTACTTTGTTTTCTTTTGCATTTAGTGTAGCGTTTATTTTATAATCAGCTTTGTTTTGCCAGTATTGTGCTCCGGGTTGTCCGCTGCCACTTCTGTAAACGGTACCGGGTTGATTTAAGAATGTTGGATCAAATACCTTATGTTGATCATATTTGCTGTCTTGTGCAAATAATATGCCTGGTAATGAGAAGGAAAAAAGGAGTAAGAAAAGTTTCAGACTAATTTTCATATCTGTACTCGCGGAATAAAATTATAAAGAAAATAAATTAATCCCCAGTGGTTCAATTTTTTAATATAATTAGATTGGATTTAAAAACCCAAATAATTATGATGAAAACATGCTGTGATTTATTGATCTTGAATAAGAAGATATAATGTTATATATAACAAGTGTAAATTTTAACAATCAATTACGGGCTACCCAAAATGCCGGATAAGGAATTACGAAAATTACTACAAAAACTTAGTTCTGAAATTGAAAACACTCAAAAGGTGGATAAAAGTTCCAAAGAGTTGCTGGATAAGATAAGGACTGATATTGATGATCTGCTTGAAAGGGACGACAAAAAGATATCAGACAAACATTTATCATTAATGGACCAGCTCAAAGATTCCACGGAGCAATTTGAAGCTTCTCATCCTGAGTTAACTGCAATTATGAATAATGTTATAAATTTCTTAAACAATCTTGGTATCTAAATTACCAGGCATATGCTTCAGGAGCCTGATTACCGGGACCCGGCCATATTTTATCGAGTTCGTCAAGCGTTTCTTTTGATAATTTTATCTCTGCTGCTTTTGCATTTTCCTCCAATTGTTTAACTGTTCTTGGGCCAATTATCGGACTTGTAACAACAGGATTATTCAACACCCATGCAAGTGCAACATCAGCAGGGGATAGATTAATATTTTTGCAAAGATTTTCATACGCTTCAATCTGCGGTTTTAGCTTTTCAATAGATAGTTTTAATTGATCTCTGTTTCTTCGTCCTTCACTTTTGCCATCAAGTACACCACATAGCATCCCACCCCCCATAGGGCTCCACGGAATCAATGCCATTCCCATAGCGTCACATGCTGGAACAACTTCTAGTTCAATATGTCTGTTTCTCAAACTATAAATACTTTGTTCTGAAACTAAACCTAAAAAATTTCTTTCTTTTGCTTTGTAATTTGCTTCTACGATATTCCAGGCCGCAAAATTACTACTTCCTACATAAAGCACCTTTCCTTCACGAACCAATTGTTCCATTGCCTGCCACACTTCTTCCCAGGGGGTATCTCTGTCAATATGATGCATCTGGTATAAATCAATATGATCAGTCTGTAATCTTTTTAAACTATCTTCGCATGCTTTTTTTATATGATATGCTGAAAGTTTAGTATCATTGGGGCCATCTCCCATTTTTCCGTAAACTTTTGTTGCAAGTACGATCTTTTCTCTATTTGCTTTGTCTTTGGAAAGCCATTTCCCTATAATTTGTTCAGTCAGTCCAACTCCTTTATCCCAGCCATATACGTTTGCAGTATCGAAAAAATTAATCCCTAATTCGATGGCTTTATCCATTATTCTAAAACTTTCATCTTCCGGTGTATATGGTCCGAAATTCATTGTACCAAGACAAACGTTGCTAACTTTTAATCCTGTTCTGCCCAGATGTCTGTATTGCATAGAGATCCTCCGCTTAATTCAGAAAAATTAAATAATATTTTGAAATAAAAATGAATATCTTTTAAAATTTAAACGTGCTTTTTGAAATTAGAATTTACATATTGTCAATATAAATTTGCAATTCAAATCGAACTAATTATTAAAATCTTAAAAAAAGTACATCTACTTTGTTATATCCAGCATTAATTAATAATCAGGAGTAATATGCAGCAGCAAATACAGGATGTGTTATCAAGCATAAGTAGCTTTGTCTGGGGAGTTCCGCTACTCGTATTATTAGTCGGTACAGGAATATATCTTACAATTTTATTAAAAGGGATACAATTCAGAAAGTTGTTTCATTCCCTTTGGCTTGCATTAATCAAACGGAAGGATGATGGGGATAATCCCGGAGATATTACTCACTTTCAGGCATTAATGACTGCTTTAGCTGCGACTGTGGGAACTGGTAATATTGCCGGTGTTGCTACTGCAATTGCTGTTGGTGGACCGGGCGCACTATTCTGGATGTGGATAACAGGATTATTTGGAATGGCGACTAAATATGCTGAAGCTGTTTTGGCCGTCAAGTACAGGGAAGTTGATGAAGACGGTACTATGAGTGGCGGACCGATGTACTATATAACTAAAGGATTAAATCTAAAATGGCTCGGTTCTATATTTGCCATCTTTGCATCAGTAGCTGCATTTGGAATTGGTAATATGGTGCAATCGAATTCTGTTGCCGATGCTGTGCAGCATTCATTTAATATTCCAGTTTACGTTACTGGAATTGTGCTTGCTGTAGCTACAGCATTGGTTATACTAGGCGGAATAAAAAGTATTGGCAGTGTGACAGGATTGCTTGTTCCGTTTATGATAGTCTTCTATATGCTTGCGGCATTGTTTGTCGTAATCATTCACATTGAACGTGTACCTGAAGTAATAGGATGGGTCCTGAGTGAAGCATTTAGTCCAACTGCTGCTACCGGAGGATTTCTTGGAGCGGGAGTGATGCTGACAATGCGAATGGGTGTTGCAAGGGGAGTCTTTTCCAATGAATCCGGGTTGGGTAGTGCTCCAATAGCTGCTGCAGCTGCACAGACAAAACACCCGGTTACACAGGCACTTGTATCAATGACTCAAACTTTTATTGACACAATTGTAATTTGTTCACTAACCGGATTTGCTATACTGGTAAGCGGCTTATGGAATTCCGGTGAGACTGGCGTTCCTTTAACATCATCAGCATTTACAACTGCTTTGCCGGGAGAATGGGGAGGAATGGTGGTTTCACTTGGAATAATTTTCTTTGCCTACTCCACAATACTGGGATGGAGTTATTACGGTGAAAAATCACTGGAATTTTTATTAGGAAGCAAATCTATAATGCCCTATAGAATATTGTTTTGTATTTTTGTTTTTATTGGGGCTGTAGCTAAACTGGATGTAGTCTGGACATTCGCTGATATTATGAATGGTTTGATGGCTGTTCCAAATCTTGTGGGACTTTTAGGTTTGGGAACTATTGTGGCAGCTGAAACAAAAAATTATTTCAACAATAAGCCCTGAGTAATTTACAGATCTCTTTGAATGATTATGCTCGTCATATCATCAAACTGATCTGTACCCTGGCAGAAATTTTTTACATCTTCTAATAGATGATCAAGCATTTGTGCTGAATCAAGAGTATGGTTTTCTTTAATTAAATCCAGTAGCCTGGGTTTACCATACTCTTCATTCAACTTGTTATTCGCTTCGGTGAAACCATCGGTGTAAAAAATAATTTTGTCGCCTTTTTTCAACTTTATTGTCTCTTCTTCCATTTTTTCTTCAAAAACTTCACCTTCTTCAAAACCAAGGGCCATACCAACAGGCCTCAGCATTGTATAATCTAAACTCGAAGTTTTAAATAATATTGGCGGTTCATGTCCGGCACGGGCATAAGTAAATGTATTTTCCCTGAAATCAATTATACCATAAAACATTGTAACAAATGAACCACTTTCTATTATCTGGTAAATTAATTTATTAATCTTTACAAGAACATCTTTGGGAGAGTTATTATTCTCTGAATACGATTGGAATATCCCTTTTGTGAGTGTCATATATATTGCAGCAGGTAGCCCCTTACCGGCAACATCACCAATTACAACCCCTATTTTATTTTCCCCCAGATTTAAGAAATCGTAGTAGTCACCACCAACTTCTTTAGCCGGATCGCAAACTGCCGAAATTGAATATCCGTCAATAACCGGGGAATTCTTAGGTAAAAGTTTTGTCTGTACCTGGTGGGCTATTTCAAGCTCGTTGGAAAGTCTTTCACGTTCCAGTTCGCTCTTTATATCCTGTAATGAGACCAATGTAAACTCTTTCTCGCGCAATTTAAACTCAGCTGCAAAAATTGATAATTCTTTCGACTCTCCTTCGCCCTGAATTCTTACAAGTGCTTTATCGCCTGCTTTTATGTTTGATAAAACGGCTAACAATTCACGATTATACGAACCTAAATTATAAATATTTTTAAGAGATTGAACATTCAGAAGTTTTTTTGCTGCATTATTGATTAATTCTACTTCACCATCTTTTCTAAAAGTTATTAGTCCGATTGCTACGTGTTTTACTATTGTCTGAAGATACTGGTAACTTTCTTCTTTTTGACTTCTTGTCTCAGATATTTTTTCAGTGAGATTCCGGAAGGCAGAGAATAATTCATCATAGGATTTCCCAAAATTTTTGGAAATGTAGGTCTGTGAAGTATCCGAATGTTTTACAGATTTAAGAAATCTTGCTAATTCTAAATTTGTTTTATCAACAAAACGGAAAAGAGAATATATTTCATAAATAAAAATCATGGAAACTATAGAGAATCCGTAATAATATTCTACTTTAAAAAATAAATAGACTGCAAAAATTATCGTAATTATGATGATAAGCAGTCTCAGGAGTATATTTAATCTGAATTTATTAATCTTCATATTTTAGTAAGGATTTCCCGGATTATTATCAGTTAGCAAAAAACTGAAAATATTAAAAATAAAACTTCTGTAAAATATAAAGAATGGATGCTATTAAATAAAACAGAATTGCAAATAATACGTAATTATTCGAATTCTTTAAGACAAGGTCCCCGCGACCAATGGTCGCAGGGAGGTAATAAATATTAATATTTAAGCCATTTTAATACTTCTGACCATTGTGGCTTTTTGCCTGTAAGTAGAATTCCTACTCTGTAAATCTTGCCTGCAAAAGGGAAGATAAGCAACATAGTTGCTACATTGATTACAATTGACGTTGCAAACTGCCAAACCGGAATTTCAATCAGGGTCATTCTTGCAGGCATTACCATAATTGATGCAAAAGGCAGCATTGAGGTTACATTAGCCAGAACACTGTTTGGATTTTTAGCCATTGAAATGCTGATGAAGAACGGGATCATAATAAGCATCATAATCGGCCAGATACCGGATTGCGCATCCTGGTCATTATCAAAAATTGCTCCTACAGTAGCAAATAATCCGAGGAATGTTATGAGACCAACAAAATAGTTAAAAAGGAAGTAAAGTATCTCACCCATTGTAATATTTGGAATAAATTCGGGGGGTATTAGAAAAATACTTGATGAAACAAATACTACTAAAGGTAATAGCCAAATCGCCATCTGCAAAAGTCCGGTTATGGCCGTACCAATAATTTTACCCATCATTAATTCTTTGCTGTTCACAGAAGAAAGTAATACTTCCACGATTTTGGAATTTTTTTCCTCTACAACTGATCTCATCATCATCATACCAATGAACATCAAACTAAAGTATAACAGGAATGCAAATACGAATGAAATTATTTGTGCTCCTTTATTTGTCTCTTCAATTTTGTTATCAGTGGAAATACGGAAACCGTTTATGTCAACGCGATTTCTTGCGTATTCTATATCTTCAGGGGAAAGTTGTTTATCGTGGAAATAATTATCTACAAGTGCCTGATTAATAGCGCCCTTAATTTTATTAAAAAGATCACTGTTACTTGGACTCTTTGAATAGTATTCAATCTTTTTATCTTTTAGAGCAGTAGCAGGAACAAAGATTATCCCATTCAATTTATCGTTTAAAAGATTTTTCTTATTACTTTCAATTAATGATTGTAATTGTATATTGTCTAAAGTTTTAAACGTAGCAGTATATTTACCATTTTTTATAATCCCAAGATCAGCAAAATCCTCTTTGAGGCTTTGTGTTAAATTTTGGTTTTCTGCTACAATAATTAAGCTTGCGCTTGATTCACTATCATAGGTATATAAAAAAGTTTGAAATGCCATTATTCCAAACATAAAAACAGGGAGAAGAAGAGTCATGATGATAAATGTCTTGCTCATTATCTTTTCTCTTAATTCGCGTTTTATTATAGCAAGAGTTCTAAAATTAAACATTTCTCACCTCCATACTTTCATCCGCTTTATCCTGTTCACCGGCTAATTTTACAAAAACATCGTGCAGGGAAATATCATTCGCATTAAACCGCCTGATAGTTACATTATTTTCTAGCAGTAATTTTAATAATTCTTGGGTCTGAGATTTTTCTCTTACAGTAATTCCGGTTGAATTACCAAAATCCTGAATTGAATCTATTATCGGGTGTTTTTGTAAAAATGAAATATTACCATCGTAGGTCAGGTTAACATTCCTGTTTCCATACTTAGCCTTAATGTCTTTCAAGGATCCATGGAGGATTATTTTACCGTTATCAATCATTGCTATGTGGTCACACATTTTTTCAGCAAAATCCATCAGGTGAGTGGAGAAAATAATTACCTTACCCTGATTTTTCAGGTCAATTATTATCTGGCGTAAAAGGTCTGTATTTATTGGATCCAATCCGGAAAAAGGTTCATCAAGGATTAAAAATTCCGGGTCGTGCAGAATTGTTGCAATGAACTGGATTTTTTGCTGGTTACCTTTTGAGAGATCCTGCACTTTTGAAGTTTTTCTGTCGTATAGTTTGAATCTTTTTAAGTAATCGTTTGCTTTCTGTTCTGTTTCTTTGCCCGATTTCCCTTTTACACTGGCAAAAAACATAAGAGTATCCCAAACGTTCATTTTTTTATATAGCCCTCTTTCTTCCGGGAGATAACCAACTTTTTGTTTGAATTCATCAGTTACAGGTTCTCCCTGAAGAATTACTTCGCCCGAATCAGGCAGATAAATATTCATCATCATTCTAATTGTCGTAGTTTTCCCGGCGCCATTTCTGCCAATCAGTCCGAATACTTTTCCTTCAGGGACATTGAAGGAAACATCATCAACGGCTTTAACAGACCCGAATGTCTTACATAAATTCCTTACTTCAAGAGCATTCATTTGTCAATCCTCTATTGTTTTTCCGTTTTTCTATTAAAGTATTTTATAAATATAAGAGATTTGTTCTGAAGATAGAAACTATCGTCCGAATATTCCCGTGTCTATTTATAAATATTATTTCCAAAATCAAAATTAAATGTGACGAAAGATCGACTTAGTGGAAATCAATTTTACCAAAGATAATATCTTCTATTTAGCGGGAAATTGATACAATAGAAATATTTAAAAATATTTAGTAATTTAGACCATAACAACCGCCAAAAATTTCTGGGAGAGAATATGAAGAAGTATTCTATCTTTCTGATTCTAGTTTTCTCTTTTGCACAATGTATGTTCTCGTAACAATTTCAAAAAAAATAATTAGCATCCTTTTTCAGGCTCATTCATCTTCTCAGCATTTGTTGGTTTAACAATTGGCTTTAATGATTACAAAGTAGTGCGGCCGGATTTATCTATGATGGGATCTATAGAGTATTATATTAAGATGAATTCTAAGCAAGCCTTTGGATTAAGAGGTATAGGTATCTTAGGTAAAATTACCGGTAGTGATAATCGTTTTGTCCCTGATAAATTTATTACCGATTATGTCCTGGCTGGTGGTGGAGTAGTCTATAGCTATGATGCCTCCCCAAATTTGTTCCCTATTTATAAGGGGTATATCAAATATCTGGTATTTACCAAAGGTTGCAAATGGTGTTGAATTACCATAATGCAGTGCAAGTAAAAGCAAATTAGGTGTAATGCTTTATACAGGGCAGGCAGGATTTCATACATTTTTAAGCAATGACATAAGTCTTAATTTTAATGTGGGTTATTATACAGGGAATAAAGATTTGCTTGATGGGATAGTAGCTGGTACAAAGAAGGATGGATTTTTTACAACAACTGTGGGTTTTTCATTTGCACTATTCCCGGATAGTGATGCTGAGATAGATACGGATAGTGATGGTGTACCAGATTCGAAGTACTTGTGCGGAAATACTTTGCTTGGCGTATAAGTAACCGCAGACGGTTGTCCTACTGATTCTGATAATGATGGTATTACTGATTACCTTGATAAATGCCCAGGTACATCAGTGTGTTCTGAAGTAGATGAAAGAGGATGTCCAAAAGTTGAACCTGAAAAAATTCCGGAACTACTGAAGGAAGTTAGAAAGCCGGAGGCTAATAAATTAAACAGGCCATTCTATTATTATGATAGCTCACACGAAACAGAAATTAGAACCGGGATATGGACAGATGGTAATCAATATATAGTACAGATATCATCCTGGAAAACTTCGAGGAAGGCAAACTCAAGAGAAATTACTGGGAGACGACAGGAAATAATGCTTTTGTTCAAAAAACATTGGTTCAAAAATTTAAAAGAACATATTAGAGAGTTAGGGTTGGATATTTAGTTCTCTTTCTGAGACATTAGTATACCAAAGAAAATTGAGATAACACCAATAAAATTTGGATTTCAAGATTATAGTGAAAAAACATTTAATATTTTATCCGTTATTATTCCTTTTTATAATAATGGAATTTTCTTGCTCTGCTTTAAACCCAGGCTATTATGATCTTGGCAATGATGCTTTTAATAAGAAGAAGTATTTTCTTGCACTAGAAGAATATACCAAAGCCATAAATAATGATCCGAATGATGTGCTTGCGTATTATGGGAGGGCAAAAACAAAAAGCAGGTTAAAAAAAGATAAAGCAGCTATTGATGATTATACAATTGCCTTGGTTGTTAACCCTGATTTTGGGCCAGCTTATTTAGGAAGAGGGACCAGCTATCTTATTCTTGAAGATTTTGATAATGCTCTTAATGATTTAAACCGAGCAATTGATCTAACTCCTGACAACCCACATGCTTATTTTGGCCGTGCTTATACAAAATCTTTACTTGGAGATGCCGAAGGCGCATTACATGGATTATAACAAAACAATTGAACTTGATCGCAAATATGAAAATGCATACATCAACCGGGGCAATGTAAAAGCTGATCTCGATGATCATCTTGGAGCAATAAATGATTTTACTACTGCTCTTGAAATCGATTCCACAGATATTAACGCATATATAAACAGGGGAACAGATAAAGGAATTATTGGAGATTATGAAGGAGCTATTGAAGATTTTAGTACTGCAATTTCCTTAGATCCATCAAATACAGAGTTATTCTTTATGCGCGGTGAAGCAAAAAACATGATGGACAGATATAATGATGCAATAAAGGATTTTACTAAAATAATTGGTATAAATAAAAAAGAAGCTAAGGCCTATTACAGAAGAGGTCTTGACTATATTGCGATTAAAAACAAGAACCAGGGGTGTAAGGATCTGTTAACAGCAGGTGACTTAGGATATTTTGAGGCATACGAGGCAATCAATAAGTATTGTAAAAGAGAAAAAAAACGACATTATTTGCCCCAAAAGAAAAAATAATTATTTTTTTGTTTCACATTAAATTTAATGCAGATTCTCACATTTTAGAACAAAACTATAGAAATTCTCTACAATCGCTCCTTCCAATTCCTCCAAATCTACAAATACAGCAAAAATTTATATTGATATTCTCATTTTAATTCATTATACAGTTAGCACATTAATTAACTACTTTATAAAAATCTAGTTTTATTGAGGTTAAAATGAAAGTAAAAGTTCTCCATGCTAACTCAATAGAGTCAAGGTCTTTAATTCAGAGAACTAAAGGCGCAGTTAAGTCCCTAAAACTGAAGGCCAAAATAGAAGAAGTAGTTGATAAAAGACAAATCAATAAATATGGAATCAGGCATACACCATGCCTTGTAATTAACGATAAGGTTGTTTTTCAGGGCAGAGTTCCAGAAATGCAAAAGATTCAGGATATTTTGCTTCATGAATCACGAAATAGTAAATAATTTTATAATTCTTAGCCAATTAAAGTTTTAGACCGATCCATTCATCCAAAAGCCTATCAAATATTAGGAAATACCTCTATTTTTAAAGTTTATGGAGATAGTTTTCTTGCAATAAAACTATCAATTCTCTATATTTACACGCTAAAATAGTTTGATTTTATAGTATAAACAGTAATTTTTAAACTTCTAAATTTTGTTTGTACCAAACTTGCCGGGATGGCGGAATTGGTAGACGCACAGGACTTAAAATCCTGTGGGAATTTATTCCCGTGCCGGTTCGACTCCGGCTCTCGGTACAAAAATCAAAAAGTATAAACTGGTGAGCGAATTTGACCTTGGGGCTCTTAGCTCAGTTGGTTAGAGCGTCTGCTTGACGTGCAGAAGGTCAAAGGTTCGAATCCTTTAGAGCCCACGTTAGTCGGAGTAAATTCCGATTTTTTTGTTAGAGAATGAATATGGAAAACATTAAGATCACATTTCCTGACGGTAACTCAAAAGAATATTCAAAAGGTGTTACCGGAATGCAGATTGCAGAAAGCATTTCTCCAAGGCTGGCAGAAAGTGCTCTGGCAATTGAGGTAAATGGTTTCGTACGTGATCTTGGTGCACAAATAAATAATAATTCAGCCGTTAGACTTTTAACTTTTAATGATGAAAAAGGGAAAGAAGTTTATTGGCATTCCACTTCACATTTAATGGCCCATGCCATTTTATCTCTTTATCCGGAAGCAAAATTTGGAGTGGGACCAGCCATTGAAAATGGTTTTTATTACGACTTTGATATTAACACCAAGCTTTCAGAAAATGATCTGAAAAAAATTGAAGATCAAATGGTGAAAATTTCAAAGGAAGATAATTCCTTTGAGCGAGTTGAATTATCAAAAAACAAAGCATTTGAATTCTTCAAAGAAAAAGATGATGAATATAAGCTGGAATTAATTGATGGACTGGACGATACTAAAGAAACTATAAGCATTTACCACGAAGGAAAATTTACTGATTTGTGTACAGGACCTCATGTTCCTTCTGTTGGTAAAATAAAATACATAAAACTATTAAGTGTGTCTGGATCATACTGGCGGGGTGATGAAAATAATAAGCAGCTCCAGAGAATTTACGGAATTTCTTTCCCCAAAAAGAAAATGCTCGATGAATACCTCACAATGCTTGAAGAAGCGAAAAAACGTGATCACAGAAAACTGGGTAAAGAACTTGAATTGTTTATGATATCCAGGGAAGTAGGTAGTGGGTTACCTATTTGGCTTCCCAAAGGTACAATCTTAAGGGAAACTTTAGAAAATTATTTGCGTGATGAGCAGAGAAAAAGAGGATATGAGCCTGTAATTACGCCGCATATTGGAAATATAAATCTCTATAAAACCAGCGGCCATTACCCGTATTATAAAGACAGTCAGTTTCCTCCAATTCAGCTTGAAGATGGCAAAGAAGAATATCTTCTTAAACCTATGAATTGTCCCCATCATTTTATGATTTATTCTTCCAAGCCGCGAAGCTACAGAGATCTTCCGATAAGATATGCTGAATTTGGAACTGTTTACAGATTTGAACAGTCGGGGGAGCTTAACGGAATTACAAGGGTAAGATCATTTTCTGTAGATGATTCTCACATTTTTGTTCGCGATGATCAGCTAAAAGGAGAAGTGTGTAATGTAATTGAATTGATTCAGGTTGTTTTTCAACAGATGGGTTTTAAAGATTTTACAACTCAGCTATCCTTCAGAGATGATGACGCTGAAAAATACGGCGGCGATATTAAACTGTGGGAAATGGCCCAGAAAGAAATTCAGGAAGCAGCAGATGAAATGAAACTGGATTATATAGTCGCCGAAGGTGAAGCTGCATTCTACGGACCCAAAATTGATTTTATGGTTAAAGACGCTCTTGGAAGACAATGGCAACTTGGAACCGTTCAGATTGATTATATAATGCCTGAAAGATTCGACCTTCAGTATGTTGGCAGTGATGGACAAAAGCACAGACCTGTTGTTATTCACCGTGCACCTTTCGGCTCGCTTGAGAGATTTATAGGTGTTTTGATTGAACATTACGCCGGTGAGTTTCCGCTTTGGCTTGCACCTGTTCAGGCAGTTGTTATTCCTGTTTCACAGAACTTCTCGGATTACGGAAATGAAGTTTACCAGGCAATGAAAGACGCAGGTATTCGTGTGGAACTTGGATAGCAGGAATGAAAAAATTGGATATAAAATTCGTGAAGCTGAAACACAGAAAATAAAATATATGGTTATTGTTGGTGAAAAAGAAAGAGAAGCCGGTAATATCTCTGTGAGAAAACACAAAGAAGGAGACCAGGGGGCTTTGTCTTTGTCCGAATTTATCAATAATATTAAAAAGACTATTAAAAATAAAATTTAAAAAACAATTTAGTGAGGTTGTCAATCGCTCAAAAAGATAACGTTAAGGTTAATGAGGAGATAAGAGCTTCTCAAGTGAGAGTAATAGATGTTGATGGTTCCCAGTTGGGAGTATATACCGTAAAAGATGCTTTAAAAGTTGCCGCTGAAAGAGGCCAGGATCTGATAGAAATAGCACCACAGGCCAAACCACCGGTTTGTAAAATTATTGATTATGGTAAATTCAGATACGAACAGCAAAAGAGAGAAAAATTACAAAGAAAAAATCAGACTGTTTCTGTATTAAAAGAAATCAGACTTCACCCGAATACTGATGTGCACGATTTTGAATTTAAAGCAAAACATGCCATCAATTTCCTTGAAGAAGGAAACAAAGTAAAGGTCTCCGTTATGTTCAAGGGAAGAGAGATGGCATATACTGAGCAAGGGGAAGAACTACTGAACAAATTTATTGAAAAAGTAGAAGACATTGCAAAAATTGAAAGCCCAATTAAGATGGAAGGGCGAAATATGAACGTAATATTGGTTCCATCGAAAAGTAAAACTAAAAAGAATAATTAATAAAAGGAATAAGCAGGTTATATCATGCCAAAAATGAAAAGCAATAGCGGCGCTTCAAAAACATTTAAAAAGACCGCTTCAGGTAGATACAAGAGGAAAAAAGCCTTTAGGAGTCATATTCTTACTTCTAAGAGCACAAAAAGAAAGAGAAAATTAAGACACGCAACTCTTGTATCAGATGCAGAACAAAAGCGTGTTGTAAAAATGTTACAATAAAACAAAAAGGATAGTACAATGCCACGTTCAAAAAATAAAGTTGCGTCTCACAAAAGACGCAAAAAGATATTAAAACAAGCAAAAGGATACTGGGGGGCGCGCAGTAAGGTTTATACTGTAGCAAAGAACCATGTTGAAAAAGGACTTGTTCACGCATACAGAGACAGGAAACTTAAAAAGAGAACATTCAGGAATTTATGGGTTGTTCGTATTAATGCTGCTGCCAGACAGAATGGCACTTCTTATTCAAGGTTAATTCATGCACTTGATGTTAAAGGCGTAGAAATTAACAGAAAAGTACTTGCAAACCTTGCAATGGAAAACCCCACTGCATTTGCTGAATTAGTTAAGTTTACTCAGAACTAATTTTTTACCCCCTGCGGAGCACGTATATGATCCGGCAGGGGGTATTTCTTTAAATTTAAACGATATTCCTGATGCTTGAAGAAAAAATTAAACATATCTCAGACTCTTTCAATTCAGATTTCCAAACCATTGATAACCTGGATAAACTTGAAGAATTTAGAATAAAATACTTCAGTAGAAACGGGTTAATTGCCTCTCTTTTTGATGAGTTAAAGAATGTTCCTAAAGAGCAAAAACCTGCTTTAGGGAAAACTCTTAACTTATTCAGAAACAATGCTCAAAATGAATTTAACTCACTAAAAACTAAGATTGAATCTAATACCTCAGGTAAAGAATCTAAAGTCGATATTTCCTTGCCTGGAAATCAAAGGCAAATTGGGAGCAGGCACATACTCACCCAGACCCTTGATGAGATAAAATCAATCTTTAAAGGCCTTGGCTTTTCAGTATCTGAGGGCCCAGAACTTGAATCCGATTATTATAACTTTGAAGCTTTGAACTTTGCTCCCGATCACCCCGCAAGAGATATGCAGGACACATTTTTTGTTAACGATGATTTTCTACTTAGAACTCACACATCACCTGTACAGGTAAGACTGATGGAATCACAGAAACCACCGGTGCGTGCAATAATGCCCGGAAGAGTTTATAGAAATGAGGCAGTCAGTGCAAGAAGTTACTGTATGTTTCATCAGGTTGAAGGATTATATGTTGATACCGATGTTACTTTTGCTGAATTAAAGGGAACGCTTGTTTCATTTGCCAAACAATTCTATGGCGAAGATTTGAAGTATCGATTCAGAGCCAGCTATTTCCCGTTTACCGAGCCAAGCGCTGAAATGGATATTACCTGTTACTTGTGCCACGGTAAAGGTTGCAAGGTGTGTAAGCACACAGGATGGCTTGAAATTTTAGGATGTGGAATGGTTGATCCAAATGTTTTTAAACACGTCGGTTATGATCCTGAAAAATATACAGGCTACGCATTTGGAATGGGTATTGAAAGAACTGCAATGTTAAAATATGGTATTGAAGACATTCGCGTATTTTTTGAAAACGATCTCAGATTTCTCAAACAGTTTTGATTCGGAGTAAGATAATTGAAAATTTCTCTTAACTGGTTAAAAGATTATATAGACATAGAAGGAATTTCCTCATCAGAAATTATTTCCAAATTAACCAACGCAGGTCTGGAAGTTGAGGATTATGTTGATCAATCTTCAATATATAAAGATTTTATTGTTGGCTTTGTAAAAGATAAGAAGAAACATCCTAATGCAGATAGGTTATCGCTGTGTACTGTTTTTGATGGCAAAGATGATTTACAAGTTGTTTGTGGTGCACCGAATGTGGAAGCCGGGCAAAAAGTAGTTTTTGCTCCAGTCGGTACACTTATTCCAAAAGGGAATTTTAAAATTGGGAAAGCGAAAATTCGCGGAACTGAATCACGTGGAATGATTTGCGCAGAAGACGAGTTGGAGTTGAGCGATAATCACGATGGGATTATGATACTTGATTCAGGCTTAGAAGCAGGTACATCTATAATTAAAGCCTTAGAATTAAATGATACAATATTAGAAATAGGGATTACACCAAATCGTTCTGATGCTTTATCACACATCGGAGTAGCTCGCGATATAGCAGCAATCTTCGGACGTAAAGTAAAAACTCCTAAAATTAAAGCCGGTAAATCAACAAATGATGTAAAAAAATCTGCATCAGTAGTTATTGAAGACGCAATAAATTGTCCAAGGTATTCAGCTAAAGTAGTAACAAATATTACCATAAAAGAATCACCAACATGGCTAAAAAATAAATTGACAAAAATTGGTTTGCGTCCCAGGAACAATGTTGTTGATATTACGAATTTTATAATGCACGAATGCGGTCAGCCATTACATGCTTTTGATCTTGACCAATTGGCTGGAAAGAAAATAATTATTAGAAGCACTAAAGAAGACTCCAAATTCACTACACTGGATTCGAAAGAAAGAAAATTACCGGTCGGCAGCTTAATGATCTGTGATGCCGAAAAACCTGTAGCAGTTGCAGGAGTTATGGGTGGAGAAAATTCTGAAATATCCGATAATACAAAAAATGTATTGATAGAAAGTGCATACTTTAATCCTTCCAGTATCAGGAAAACCGCCAAAGCATTGGGACTCAGCACAGACGCTTCATATCGTTTTGAACGGGGAACTGATCCTTCAAATACAGTTTATGCTGCTGAGAGAACAGCTAACTTAATTGCGGAATTAGCAGGGGGTGAAATTCTCGGAGGCGTATTAGATGTTTATCCTAAGAAGATGAAAGAGAAAAAAGTTAAATTACGCTATTCGAGAGTTGAAAAAATACTTGGTTATGTTGTTCCTGAAAAATCTATCATTTCAATTCTGAGGAAACTCGGGATAGAAATTATCGACGAAATTAAGGATGGAATTAATGTCACTGTTCCAACTTACCGACCAGATATTGAAAGGGAAATAGATCTCATTGAAGAAATTGCAAGAATTTACGGATATGACGAGATTCCAACAGTTTCCAGAATTTCAATAACCTTGGGCGAAAAAACGGATGAATCTGCATTTGCGGATAAAATTCGGCAAGCTGCAAATGCACTTGGATTTTATGAGATGATTAATAATCCTTTACAAAGTGAAAAACAGGCCTCAATTTCAGGCAATCCAATTTCTTTGAAAAATCCCCTTAGTCTCGATATGCAATGTCTTAGAACATCCTTATTAACAGGAGCTCTAAATGTTGTTTCACAAAATATCAAATATGGGGAAAGAGATCTCCTTTTATTTGAAATTGGCCATGTTTTTAATAAAAACAACGATCGAAAAATTAAGGAGTTCAAAGATTTTACTGAAAATCAAAAAATTATTCTAGTTATGACAGGCAATTATTTACAAAATGAATGGAATCAGGATGAAAAGGCTTCTGATATTTATACACTGAAAGGATTACTTAAGAGCTTTGAACGTAAGATTTTACTTGACAATGTTTTAAATGATTCCTATTATCATAGTGAAGAAACTGAGTGCGATTTACAGATCACCAAAAAATATGGTAAAAAGGTAATCGGGCAAGGTGGCAGAGTTAAAAATGATGTTCTTAAACAGTTTGATATAGACCAGGAAGTTTTTTGTTTTGAATTTGATCTTGAGGAATTAAGTAAGATTAAAATTAAAGACAGAACTTATTCTGAACCATTAAGATTTCCTAAGGTAATAAGAGATTTCGCATTTACTTTTGACACATCTGTTCAATTCGGTGAAGTTCAGGAATTTATTTTATCTGAAGGTTCAGCTATACTTAAATCTGTAAATCTTTTTGATCTATTTGAAGATGAGAGTTTGGGTGATGATAAAAAAAGCCTGGCTTTTACATTAGAGTTTTATTCAAATGAAAGAACACTGACTGAAGATGAAGTAGAAAAAGAATTTAATAAATTGATTATGGCAGTTACAAATAAATTTAATGCAAAATTAAGAGGTAATTAATTGCCCGATTCAGCTAAATATGAAGCACTTCTTAATGATTTAAATTCAATTGAAACTCAGGCAAATGTTCTTGCAAATAAATGCAAGGACCTTTTGAGTACAAATAAGGAACTTGAAGAATTTGCAAATAAAGCAAAAAGAGATATTACAATTTTAACACAAAAAATTGTAAATCTGGAAGATGAGTTAGAGAATGTGAAGACAGAGTCGGAGGGTAAGTTATCTAATTTATTAAACACAAAGGAGACCGAAACTCTAAAGATTAAATTACAGAATTTAATATCGCGGATAGATTATCATATAAGTTCTTAATATTATTTAATGATATTTGGACGGGTAAGACATAAATGACTGACAAAAAGAAGCTTAAAATAAAAATATTTGATAAAGAATATTCTTTATTAGTTGAAAATGAAGATATCGCTAAAGAATTAGCTATATATGTTAATAAGGTGATGGAAGAAACTAAGGAAGAGCTACCTGATCAGCCAGCACAGACTATAGCTATTATTGCATGCCTGAATATTGCTTATGATTTATTTATAGAAAAGAATAAAAACAGAGAATTTTTAATCCAGGCAACTGATAAGGTCAAGAAAATAAAGCTTCTTTTGAATGAGCCCAGTATGTCAGACCCTTCCTAAAATATTTCCGCTCTGTCAGTCCGCATAATTATGAAAAACTAACTTATAAGCAACCGGGAGTTGGACTTACGGCGTGTATTGCAGGCCTCAACCTGACTTGTCAGGTTCATGGTCTTTTTAGACCTTTGACGGTGGAAGCAAAAAGCGTTCGGGCTGGTTCCCACATTGTGGCTGAATTGATGTTTTTCTAGAATCACCGGATTGGCAGTGGCGGTTTAAAATTTTATACATCCCTACACTTGGAGGAAAAATGGCGGTATACTTAGACATATTAATTCTAATACCGATGGCTGTGGTTCTTGTTGTTCTGTTCTTTTATTTGGGCTGGCTGTTTAATTCAAAGATTGGTAAAAAAAGTCTTCTCTCAGCGGAAGAAAAAGCAAATCAAATTATTGCCGATGCCCAAAAAGAAGCAAATAATACAAAACGTGAAAAATTACTTGAAGTAAAAGATGAATGGTACAAGAAAAAAGTTGAATTTGATAATGAAGTAAATCAGAAAAGACAAAAAATAAGTAACCTTGAAAAGCAATTAGGAATTCGTGAAGAGAATATTGAAAAGAAATTTGATCTCGTAATTAAAAAAGAAAAAGAGATCAAAGAATCAGACAGACAAATATCCGAAGCACGAAGAAATCTTGAAGCCAAGACAAAGGAAATTAATAAACTTGAAGCTGAACAGAATGAAAGACTTGAAAAAGTATCAGGTCTTACTTCTGAGGAAGCAAAAAGAATGTTAATGGAAAATATGGTTATTCAGGCAAAAACTGATGTTGCTGTTACTGTTAAGGAAATTCACGATCAGGCAAAAGCCGAAGCAAAGAGAGATGCGCAGAAGGTTATTGTTCAGGCAATACAAAGAACGGCTGCTGACCACTCTATTGAAACTACTGTTTCTGTTGTTCAAATACAGAATGATGATATGAAAGGCCGTATTATTGGTAAGGAAGGAAGAAACATTCGTTCTTTCGAAGCTGCAACAGGTGTTGATGTTATTGTAGATGATACACCGGAAGCAGTAATCCTTTCATCATTTGATCAGTTTAGAAGAGAAGTTGCCAGGGTTTCACTTGAAAGGCTTATTTCGGATGGCAGAATTCATCCTGCGCGCATAGAAGAAGTTGTAGAGAAAGTTAAACAGGAACTGGAAGAAGAAATACTAAGAGAAGGTGAAAATACAATTCTTCAACTTGGTTTGCATAATATGCATACTGAATTGATAAAGCATATTGGTAGAATGAGATACAGATCAAGTTATGGACAGAATCTTCTGCAACACAGTGTTGAGGTTGCCTATTTAACAGGAATAATGGCCGCTGAAGTTGGACTTGATGTTACAATGGCTAAACGTGCCGGACTTCTACATGATGTTGGTAAGACAGTTGATAAAAGCATTGAAGGTCCTCACGCCCTTCTGGGTTATGATCTTACGAAGAAATTTAAAGAACATCCGATCGTAGTAAATGCGGTTGGATCCCATCATGAAGATATTGAAATGGAACACCCGATTGCTCCCCTGGTTCAGGCAGCGGATGCTATTAGTGGAGCTCGTCCCGGTGCAAGAAGGGAACCTCTCGAAGGTTATGTAAAACGTCTGGAAACCCTTGAAGCACTTGCCAAATCGTTTGAAGGTGTTGCCAAAACTTACGCAATACAGGCCGGCAGGGAAGTGCGAGTTGTGGTTGAACACGATAAGATTGATGATGTTGTTGCAGATAAACTTTCACATGATATTGCAGCTAAAATCGAAGAGGAAATGGAGTATCCAGGCCAGATTAAAGTAACGGTTATCCGTGAAGTTAGAAAAATAAGCTATGCTAAATAATTTAAGCGGGATGTATTTCCCGCTTTTTTTATAATTTACTTTATGAAAACTCGTACACTAAAAATTGGAATAACCGGCGGAATTGGTTCAGGGAAATCTAAATTCTGCGAATATTTAAAAAACAAAAAATTTGTTGTAATTAATGCCGATGATCTTTCAAAAGAATTACTAACAAATAACAAGAAAATTAAAGATCAGGTATTAGAAACTTTTGGCCCTGATTCTTATAAAAATAATAAGCCTGATAAAAAATATCTTTCCGAAATAGTTTTCTCCGATCCCGAGAATGTTTATAAAATCAATTCTATTCTGCATCCAGTAGTAATAGAAGAAATAAACAAACTTATAGAAAAATACTCCACTACAGAAAAAATAATTTTTGTAGAAGCAGCATTGATATATGAAGCTGAAATGGAGAATCTTTTTGATTATGTTATTCTGATCACAGCTGATGAAAAAACTAGAATGCAGAGAAAAGCAAAAAATGATAATATGTCTGAGGAAGAATTTCTGAAAAGAAATGAAAACCAGATAACCGATGCGGAAAAAAAGAAAGCAGCTGATTTTGTTTTTGAAAATAATAGCTCAATTAATGAATTACAAAAGAAAGCTGATATTTTGCTTCTTATGCTGAAATCTGGCTGAGTAGTTATGTGATATTTCTTTGATTAAATAACACCCAAAATTTATCTGCAAGTAATCCCCGTTTGTTCGTGTTTTAGCCTTAATTATTAAATAACT
Organism: uncultured Bacteroidota bacterium; assembly: GCA_963783855.1. Lineage (GTDB taxonomy): Bacteria > Bacteroidota > Ignavibacteria > Ignavibacteriales > Ignavibacteriaceae > JAKAGZ01. The sequence goes on along the minus strand of CAWAPE010000005.1, from coordinate 368,433 downwards.
TAAATGCTTAAATCCTCAGATTGCTTTAAAGTCTGAGCAAAGCTAAATTTGGTAGACTAAAAAAATGGAGAAATCTTGAAACTACTGAATCAAATTATTGTTACAATAGTTCAAATGATGCCTAGATCTATTGTTTGGGCCTTTTCCAAAAAATACATTGCGGGCAAAAGTCTAGAAGAAGCTGTACAGCTGGTTAAAAAGTTAAATGAAAAAGGTATACACGCTACTATTGATGTTCTTGGCGAAGCAATAACAAATAAGGACGAGGCAGTTGAATCAAAAGTTGAATGTATCCAGGTTCTAAATTCAATTGAAGAAAATAAGTTGATGGCAAATTTGTCTTTGAAGCCAACTCAGCTTGGCCTTAATCTTGATGAAAAATTTGCCTACGAACAAACAAAAGAAATTCTGGAACAAGCTAAATCCTTGAAAAATTTTGTACGCCTTGATATGGAAGACTCTCCATATACGGATGCAACAATAAATCTTTATAAAAAATTACTTTCGGATTATGGGAATGTTGGAATTGTTGTTCAGGCATACCTGAAAAGAACTTTTGATGATGTTGTACTTTTGAATAAACTCGGTACAAATTACAGGCTTTGTAAAGGAATCTATATAGAGCCTCAGAATATTGCTTACAAGGAAAGGCAGGTTATTCGTGATAATTATGTCAAACTTCTTGAAGCTATGTTTAAATCAGGTAATTATGTTGGTATAGCAACTCACGATGAATATCTTATTGATGAAGCCTACAAACTAATTAAGGAATTGAAGATTCCAAAAGACAAATTCGAATTCCAGATGCTGCTGGGTGTAAGAGAAGATTTGAGAGATAAAATTAATGAGGATGGATATAAAATCAGAATTTATGTCCCTTTTGGTGAACACTGGTATAAATATTCAGTAAGGAGATTAAAAGAAAATCCTACAATTGCGGGACATGTTTTTAAGAATTTATTTTCACTGAAATAATGAATGTACTTGGAATCGAAAGTTCGTGTGATGAAACTTCAGTTGCAATAATTTCCGATGATATTCTGAAAGCAAATCTGATTTCGTCACAGGATTTCCATAAAAAATACGGCGGAGTAGTTCCCGAACTTTCAAGCCGGGCACACTTGCAAATTATCACTCCCTTAGTAAAGGATGCTTTAAAGAAAGCCGAACTTAATCTGAATGATATTGATCTGGTATGTGCTACAGCCGGACCAGGTCTGATAGGTGCATTACTTGTAGGCTTAACTTTTGGGAAAGGGTTGGCATATTCTCTCGAAAAACCTTTCATTCCGGTAAACCATATTGAAGGCCATATTTTCTCAGGATTTTTGATGGAAGAAAAACCTGAATTTCCATTTTTATCAATAGTAGTTTCAGGCGGGCATACCTTACTTTTGCTGGTTAAAAGTTTTACTGAAATAAAAAAACTCGGTTCTACTGTTGATGATGCTGCTGGGGAAGCGTTTGATAAGGTTGCTAAAATGCTTGGGCTTGGTTATCCGGGTGGACCTAGAATACAAAGCGCAGCTGAGAAAGGGGATTCAGAAAAAATAAAATTTCCTGTTGCTGATCTTAAAGACCCCTACAATTTTTCTTTTAGCGGTTTAAAAACTTCTGTTTTAAGACATATCCAAAAAAATCATCCTGATAGGAAGATAAATCAAAATGATCTTAATAATATTGCAGCATCATTCCAGAAAGCAGTAGTTAAAGCCTTGATTAAAAACACTAAAAAAGCGATTGAAAATTTTGATGTGAAATCGGTTTCATTAGTGGGTGGAGTGGCTGCTAATAAAGAAATTCGTAATTCTATATCTGAGCTTGCACAAAAGCATAATAAAAAAATTGTAATCCCTACATTAGAGTTTTGCGGTGATAATGCCGCTATGATTGCATTTCGAGGAAAAACTCTATTTGAAACCGGCAAAAGATATGATCTGAATTACGCGCCATTTCCGGCATTATCTGAAAATCAATATTCCTGAATATTAACCTGATTAAATCAATAAAATAAAGTAGATTGCAAAAACTTTTTTTTGCTTTGGCTTTAATTTAATAGTATGAATAATATTTTTAATAAAAAAGAGAACGATTTTGACTCATGGCCTGAGTCTGAAAAGCAAAAAGTCTTAGAAAAACTTCGTGATGAAATAAATGGGCTTGACAATAAAATTGTTAAGCTAATAAACAAGAGAACTCTTAAATCAGTACTGATTGGCAAAATAAAAAAAACTCTCGGACTTTCATTATACGATCCTCAACGTGAGAGAGATATAATTAGCAGAATGACCGAAAAAGCTAATGTACCTTTAACAAGTGAAGCAATAAATAGAATTTATGAAAGAATAATAGATGAATCACGCGCTTCACAGAAACCGGAAAATTATGATTTAAATCTTAAAGAAATATTAAATAATCAGAGTAAAATATCATTTAGAAATTTGCTAACGCCAAAACAGTACATGGCAGTAGGCGGATTATTTCTTGTAATTCTTGCATTGTTTTGGTTTACATTCTTTACAGGAAATTATTATTCACAGAAAGGACCTGTAAAATTTGAAATCAGAATAGGTGAACCATTATCCGGAATTGTCACTGATCTTTATCAGAAAGGAATAATTCCGAGTAAGGCGAATATGAGGATTGCTACATTTTTGATGGGGGCAGAAAAAAAATTAAGAGCAGCAAGATATGAAGTACCAAATGGGCTGAGTTATCTTGGATTGATTGACTTATTTGTTAATGGCGACGGAGATTTTACCAGAGAAATATTTATCCGTGACGGACTTTCTATAAAATGGATGGCGTATACAATTCAGCAAAAAATAGCAACTGATTCTGCAGCATTTGTAAATATCGCAAGAGATAAAACTTTAACTGATTCTTTGGGAATTAAAGCTGAAAATATGCAGGGCTACCTTATGCCAGGAAAATATTATTTTTATGAAAATAGTTCTGCCAGCGAAATAATTGATAGCCTGTACAAGAATTTCAATGAATTTTGGAACGATTCGCTTAAGCAACAAGCAAAAAAGTTAGGATATTCTATTCACCAGGTTGTTACTCTTGCTTCAATAGTAAAGGGTGAAACAAACAGAATAGCCGAAATGCCAATTATTGCGGAAGTTTATTACAACAGGCTAAAAATAGGAATGCCACTTCAGGCGGATCCAACCGTGCAGTATATTCAACCAAATGGATGGAAAAAATTAAGTTATAAAGATCTGAAAATGAAATCTCCTTATAACACATATATTCATAGAGGATTACCGCCGGGCCCGATTAATAATCCAGGCAAAGAACCAATACTTGCATCTCTTTATCCGGATTCAAATAATTACTTATATTTTGTTGCTGATGGAAAAGGCGGTCATTATTTCTCAAGGAATTACCGTGAACATCTTCGTGCCGTTGCAAAATACAGAAGGTATTTAAAATCACAAAAATAATTAAATATATATCAGTCATTTGCCTTGCAATTTTGTTAAGCAATTGTGCTAACCAGCTACCGCCTGGCGGTGGTGATGTTGATAAAAGTCCACCTCAGATTACCGAGGTCTATCCAGCCGATGGGACAACTAATTTTTCAGATGATCATATAGAATTTGATTTCTCAGAATATGTTGTAAAAAGCTCTTTGAGAGATGCATTTTTTATCTCGCCCTCAATTGAAGGGAAACTTGAATATAGCTGGACCGGAAAAGGTGTGGAGATCAATTTTCCCGCACCATTGAAAAAAGATGTTACTTATGTAATTACCATTGGTACTGACCTCGTTGATAGAAATAATAGAAATCGAATGAAAGAATCTTATACGTTGACTTTTTCAACAGGCAGTAAAATTGATAAAAGAATAATCTCGGGTAAAGTTTACAATGATAAACCAGACGGGATCTTAATTTTCGGTTATAAAAAAGATGGGGAAAAAGAGATTGACCCAATGACCGATAAACCCGAATATATTTCGCAAACAGGTATTGATGGCTCTTACAAAATTGCCGGACTGGCTGCCGGTACTTACAGGCTATTTGCCATAAGAGATCAATTTAAAGATTATTTATTTCAACCTTCACAGGATGAATATAGTGCGCCTTCAAAGGATACTAAACTTGCAGAAAGTGATTCTGCTGCTACCGGAATAAATTTTATGATCACAAAACGGGATACTATCCCGCCAAGACTGCTCAGTGCTACGATGACCGATCGAAATCATATAATTGCGGAATTTTCAAAACAAATTGATTCTACTATAATAAGTAAGAATAACTTTTATATTTATGATTCGACAGCACAAAATAAAATCATTCCGGATTATGTTTTTAAAGGCACATTAAAGCCAACTGAAATTGTGCTGGCATTAAAAACGGAGATTCCTGTTCAGAACGATGCATTCTTATTTGCAGATAATCTAAAAGATGAATATGGAAATATTTTTAAGGAAGATGTTAGCCGGATGACAATAAGCGACAGGGAAGATACAAGTAAGCCGGGAATAATAAGAACAGTACCGGGTAATCGTGTTGGCAATGCTGATTTTATAAATCAGGACTTTTCTTTTTATTTCTCAGATGGATTTGATTCATCAGTTGCAAAAACAGGAATTACATTTACCGACACACTTGGGAATTCAGAAAAATACAACATCAAATTTATTGATGACGGAACTTTTAAAATTATTCCTTTGAATCCGCTTGGAACTAATAAAGATTACAGGATAAAGCTTGATTTATCAAAATTTGTCGATTTAGCCGGAAATCATTTTGATACTACTTTCGTTTATAAATTCAAAACAATTTCTGGTATTGATTTCACCGGGTTATCAGGCAATGTTTTAAATTATAATAAAGCTGAAAATCCCATTTTGGTTTTGCAGGGGACAGGTGGCAGAAAAATGAAATACGAGTTAAAGCCCGACAATGAAGGAAGTTTTAATTTTGTACGGATTGTACCAGGTAGCTATAGATTATGGTTGTTTTATGATGTAAATGCTAATGACAAATATGATTATGGCTGGCCTTTCCCATATAAGCCAGCCGAACAATTCTTCTATTATGGAGGAGAGCTAAACCTAAAAGCACGGTGGACGCTAACTGACCTGAAATTTGATCTCAGCGCAAAAGATAAAAATTAGCTGTCCATCAAAGTAGCTTTGATGCTGGCAATAGCTTTTGATGTCCCGCTTTTTATCTCATCACACAGAATTTCTGATTTCTTTAATAACTCATTACCAATAGTTCTATTTGAAAGAGAGGTACAATTTATTACAACATTTAACAATGCACCTTCCGCACCTGTTGAAAGAAGAGAAAGAGCAACTCCTGCGTCCGAGACTGAATTCTTATTCCCCTTTAATGCTACTGTTTCAATAAGAGGCAAAACCTTCTTGCAGGTTTCAATTACTTCAGAGGGAACAACAGCTGCCGCAAATGTTGCTTCCTGAATTTTTTCTGACCGGTTCTTTTTATCTTCCTCAGTTTCCTTAGGAAGTTTAAATGCCTTCATAACTTCATCAAAAGCTATGTTGTCTTTTTGAGCCAGTTCAATAAAACAGGATTTAAAGTCTTCCAGTTCAGTCTTTACTTTTTTCATTTCCTCATCTACATCTATGTATTTTTTCTTTCCTATTGTAAGATTACAAACCATAATACCCAAACTGCAGGCTAACGTTGCAGAAAGTGCAGCTACGTTTCCACCGCCCGGTGTCGGAGCATCTGACGAAAGTTCTTGAAGATAACTTTGTATCGATTTTGTTAAGTCCATAAATCTCCTGAAATTTTATTAATCATTTAACATGTAATCAATTACTTTTTTGCTTTTTTCGAAAGGATTAAGAGAACTTAATCCCAGTTTCTCTATTGCAAGGTCAACTAATTTGTCTTCATTTGTTTCCTTGTTGTCAGAATAAAATCTACCAGCCTGAAGTAAAGCTTCTAGGGGAACTAAACCAACTATTTCACTGCCATCTACTTCTATACCCATCTCTTTTGCTTCTTTTTTTACTTCTTCAAATGAAATGTGGATTGGTGTTGTATTATAATTTGTTAGATTCATTGAAACTTGTGTAATATTATATTTCTCGAGTGAAACTCCCATGCCTTTAACTTCTTTTAGTCTACCGGGGATTCTGACTGTTTTACCGTTCTCTTTTATAATGCTACCCTGTGCATCTCTTTTTGCTTTACCAGATTCTCTGAGTGTCTCTGCAATATCTTTTGCGTATTTAACATCTGTAGATTTGATATTAACATTATAAGCAATAAGGAAAAATCTTGCGCCTGTAACCAGTGCGCCAAGTTTCGGGTTAAAAACAGCATCACCGTAATCAGGCATCCATTGTGGGTCTTTTAATTTTTCTTCAAAACCTTCATATTCACCTTGCCTGATTTTGCTTAAATTTGATCTTTCAGGTTTGCGTGCAGAAGCTTCATATAAATAAACAGGAATATTTAATTCCTTTGAAATTCTTTCACCAAATTTCTCTGATAGTTTAACACATTCTTCCATTGTTACATTTTTTACCGGCACAAATGGAACAACATCAATTGCTCCAAGTCTCGGATGCTCACCTTTGTGTTTTGTCATATCAATATTATTTGCTGCTACCAGACAGGCATTAAATGCACCATCAATAATTCCATCTTCTGAGCCAGCCATAGTAACTACTACACGGTTGTAATCAGGATCAGGTTCAAGATTTAAAAATTTTACACCGTCAGTATTCTTAATAGCTTCTATTATTTTATTAAAAACTTCATCCTTTCTACCTTCACTAAAATTTGGTACACACTCAATTATTTTCACTACTTTCCTCCCTGTGAATAGTAAATTACATTCCCATTTTTTATTGTAAGCTGATTTAAATTTTTCCCGACAGAATATATTATATCAGAAAAATCATTTGTTTTAAAAACTGAAAGATCAGCTTTTTTCCCGATCTCAATACTTCCTCTGTCATTACTCAGGTTTAATGCTTTTGCAGAGTTTATGGTTACGGCTGATATGGTTTCCTCAATAGTCATATCCATTTTTAGAGCAGCAAGACTCATTATAAAATTCAGATTTGCAATATGTGAAGAACCCGGATTATAATCAGTTGCTAAAGCAACTATTGCATTGTTATCAATTAAATTTCTGGCTGGCGCGTAACCGTAATCGAGGAAAAATGAAACACCCGGCAATAAAACTGCAACAGTATTGCTATCTGAAATTTTACTAATCTCATTTTCATTAAGGACTTCAAGATGGTCGACACTTGTGGCTTTGTATTTAAGGGCTACATCTATTCCACCAATTGAATTAAATTGATCAGTATGCAGTTTTAATTCAAGATTATTTTCTCGTGCTTTTGAAAAAATTAGATCAATTTCTTCTGATGAAAATGCTGTTTTTTCGCAAAACCCATCACAAAATGTTGCGAGGTTATTCTTTGAAATGTGTGGCAGCATTTTTTCAATAATTAAATTGATATATCCTTTTCTATCATTTTTAAATTCGCCCGGGAAGGTATGCGCTCCCAAGAAAGTCGGAATTATATCTATAGGGAAGAGGGTGTTAATATATTTAATTATTTCAAGAAGTTTAATCTCATTTTCAAAATCGAGGCCATACCCGCTTTTAATTTCGAGAGTGGTAATACCTTGTGAAATAAAATATTCAATTTTCGGGCTAATTATTGAAATAAGTTCATCAAACGAAGATTTTCGAACAGCAGTTACAGTAGTATTTATTCCACCGCCTGCTCTGGCAATTTCTTCATAGTGAGTTCCACTTAACCTCTGTCTGAATTCGTCCGCGCGTGAACCCGCAAAAGCTGTGTGTGTATGGCATTCCACTAATCCCGGTAAAATTATCTTATCTTCTGCATTTATAATCTGGTCTACTTTAATTTGTTGTGCGGATGAATTGGGAATAAAATCTTTGATTAAATCATTTTCAATTACTAATGAGTGGTCGGTTAACACTGAAATATCGGAGAGCTCTTTCCCTCTTTTTACATTTTTACCTTTCGTGTCAACTGTAATAATTTGTGAGGGATGTAACAGAAGTTTTAACATAAATGTATTTGAATAATTATCACTTGTAGATATTTATTTTTTCGTTTACAACACGCGCTTCACTATATCCGAGTTGCTTAAGTTTAAAATTAAGATCATTCGCTGCGGAGATTTGAGTGAAATCTCCAACTTCGATCCTGTAAAATGGAGGATCAAATATTATATAAATATGACGGTGATTTGTCTTATTGTACAATTCAGATCTTAAACTGTCTGCATTTGCCAAATTATCTGTTGATAATACCTGTACTCTGAAACCATTTACTGTATTTATCACTGTATCATTATTACTGGAAGATTCTACGGTAGTATTGTAATCATACCAGGCATTTATGCTTTCGATAGTAATAGGTCGTTCGTTAGTTTTTAGATCTATTTTTGTTTTATAGGCACTTATATCAAAGGTTTCATTAAGATTTTCTGAATTCTTTGGCTTCTTTTCCTTTCCCTTTTCATATCTTGTAGCAGTAGATGAGCCGCAACTCATTATAAACAAAGCAATTGTAGCAATAAGTAATAATTTCACAGTCTTTGGGGATATCATAATAATTACATTTGTGATTTGTTGGCAAATATAAGATTAATAACTGAATACTAAAAGTGACAAATTATCATCATTTGATGGCATTTATTTCAATATATGCTAAACCTTACTAACTAAATCTAGACCTCCAATCAGAGTTGTTATTAGTAAGTCATGGGCAAAGATTTTTTTGAGAAAAAGCTTATTTTTTCGTAAATTGTAATATTCACTAAAAATAATTTGGCCAACCATGTCATCAAAAAAATATAAAGTTCTTTTTGTAACATCCGAAGTTGTACCATTTGTAAAAACTGGGGGACTTGCTGATGTATCAGCTGCTTTGCCACAAATGCTTGCTGAAATGGGGCACGAAGTAAGAATTCTGGTTCCGAAATACGGGGCCGTGGACGAAAGAAAGTTTAAGATTCACGAAGTTGTAAGATTAAAAGATATTCAGATTAATATTGGTGATAAAGAAGTACTCTTTTCACTAAAATCCTGTTTTCTGCCGGGGCAGAAAGTAAGAGTACAGATTTATTTTCTGGATAACCAGGAATATTTCGGAAGCCGAAACAGTCTTTATATAGATCCGATGACAGGCAAAGATTATCCTGATAATGATGAGAGATTTGTGCTTCTCGCAAATTCAGTATTTGAGTTGATTACAAAACTTGGCTGGATCCCTGATATAATACATTGTAATGATTGGCAGTGTGGTTTAATTCCTGCTTATCTTAAAAATAACTATAAAGATGATCCTGCATTTACAAAGTTTAAGACTTTGTTTACAATCCATAATCTTGCATACCAGGGAGAATTTCCGAAATCATCTTTTAAAAAACTGGGATTACCTGAAGAATTGAATTCTGATAAAGGAATTTTAAATAAAGGTAAAATCAATTTTATGAAGAGCGGGTTGCTTCACGCTGACGTTATCAATACTGTAAGTGAAACATATGCTAATGAAATAAGAACGGATGATAAAATTGGTGCTGGCTTAAAGGACGTGCTGGCAAAAAGGAAAAATGATCTTTATGGAATTGTAAATGGAATTGATACCAAGGTCTGGAACCCTGAAAAAGATAAAGCGCTTCCCAAAAAATATTCTATTAAAAATATTGAAAGTAAATTATTGAATAAAAAAGAATTGACAGAAAAATTCGGTTTTGAATATGATGAAAACATTCCGATTATTGGTGTAATATCCCGGTTGTATGATTCAAAGGGCGTTGATCTTATCAGCAAATCTTTACCAGCCTTAATGAAATTAAATATACAAATGGTATTACTTGGTACCGGAGATAAAAAATATCACACATTGTTTGAAAAAACTGCTAAAAAGTATCCTGGTAAATTTGCCTGCTATCTCGGTTTTAATGATGAACTTGCTCACCTTATTGAAGGAGGGGCAGATTTATTCCTGATGCCTTCAAAATATGAGCCTTGCGGATTAAATCAGATGTACAGTCTGATGTATGGAACTGTGCCTGTTGTAAGAGAAACAGGAGGTCTTGCTGACACTGTGAAAAAATATGAACCTGGTTCTAATGATGGAAATGGGTTTATGTTCAAGAAATATAACGCCACAGATATGGTAAAAGAGATCAAGAGGGCACTTAAGATATTTCAGGATCAAAAAGAATGGGCTAAAATTATAAAAAATGGGATGAAATCTGATTTTAGCTGGAACTCTTCTGCTAAAAAGTATGTGGAATTATACAAAACTGTGATAAATAATAATTGATGCATAATTTTGCCGTATTTTTAGATAGAGACGGGACTTTAAATGAAGATCCCGGTTATTTAGGAGATCCTGAAAAATTAAAGCTGTTTCCTGGAACCGGCAAAGCACTTTCTGTGTTAAAAAATAAATTAAATTTTAAGTTAATTGTTATATCCAATCAATCGGGTATCGCCAGAGGATTACTGACTGATGAAAATGTAATAGCAGTAAATAACAGAATTAATGAGCTCTTAATACCCGATGATGTAATGATTGACGCTTTTTTTTATTGTCCCTTTCATCCTGATTTTAGCGATCCAAAAGATTGTACTTGCAGAAAACCTTCACCTGAAATGGTATTCCGTGCAGCTAAAGCTATGAATATCTCACTTGAGCAATCCTATTTTGTGGGCGATGCAGTAAGTGATATTGAATGTGGAAAAAATGCAGGGTTAAAAACGATACTGATAAAAACAGGATATGGTGAGGAAAGCTTTTTAATGTTGCAAAATCAGAATAATTTTCCAACCTTTGTAGCTCAAAATATTTTAGATGTGGTTCAGATTATTAAACAAGATTTTACCGGAGACAACTAATTGCATTTACAAAGATACTTATTTATTCTTGCGGCTTCAGCAGCCCTTATCTTTTATTCTTGTAGCGATGCCCCAAGAAACTTCAATTCGAGTTTACTAGGACCTGATCAGGTTAATATATCATCTGTAAATTCATTTAATGGAAATTATAATCAAAATTCTACTTCCTTTAAGACTCTAGTCCCAACAGGTGCTTCAAATAAATTATTGCTGGGAAAATATGGAAGCCAGGAAGCTTCAATATTAATACAATTTGCTTTTTACCTTCCTGATTCTTTAAAGACTGATTTAAATAGCGGTGCTATTACTATTACAGATGGTTGGGTTGAATTTGTCAGAACATATATGTTCGGTGATTCGGCTAAATCAATGGATTTTTCAGCTCATAAAATTACGACTCCCTGGACATCATATGGTTTCACATCAGACAGTCTGAATGCGGCAAGTTTTACCTATGATAATACAGATATTAGTTCCAACAGGGATGTAATTTCTGATTCAATTAATTCTTTTCATCTTTCTACACAATACTTGACAGATGCTCTAAAGAATTTTGTTAATGGTTCACCGGGATATGGTATGTATTTAAAACCAACGTCCGGTAGTGAAAAAGTCATTGGGTATCAGGCAGTCTCAAGCGGATCTTTTACTCAACCCGCTCTAAAAATTGTAATCAATAAGGCCGGGGTTTATACAGATACGTTAGGATTTGACGGATATGGAGATGTAAGTGTTCTGGATGGAAAACTTCCAACTGTTGATCCCGGTGAAATAGTTATGCAATCCAGTCTTGTTGGACAATCCAGAATAGCATTTGATGTGTCAAGTATTCCTTCAGGAGCTATTATTAACAAAGCCAGGCTAATTCTAAATGTGGATACATTAAAAACAAAATTTGGTACGAGCTATTCGCCTGTAATTGCAGTTTTTAATATTGCGGATAGTGCAGCAAAAAATATCGATTCAAGTTTTTCCGGAGCTACGCTATCACCTTATGATACTACATACGAAGGCAATATTACCGGGTTTGTTCAAAAATGGGTGACATCAAAACAAAATCAGGGGATAATACTTTCACCACAAGATGGTCTTAACGGTATGGAGACATTTGTATTCAAAGGAAGCAATGCAACTGAACCATGGAAAAGACCGCGCTTAGAGATACTTTACACAATTAAGAAATAATATGAAATTCAAAACTAAGTTTTTATCTGTAATTTTTATAATAATGGCCCAGGTAAGTTGTCTTGCTCAGATAAGTTCCTCATATTCCAGAATAGGAATTGGTGATATGGATTATACATATAGCCCAAGAAGAATGGGGATGGGACAGCTTGGAACATCATTATTAGACCCTGATTTTATAAGTCTGCTTAATCCTGCAAGTCTTTCAAGTTTAAGAAGCACTAGGACAGAATTGGGAATGAGATACAATGCTCTTTCTCTTTCAAATAATAATGCAAGCGCAAAAAGTGCAAGCACTGATTTTACGGGTGGAACAATTGCTGTTCCAATTAGCAGAAAATATGGAATATCTTTAGCTGCGGGACTTTTATCTTATTCGCGGGTAAGCTATAAAGAAAATAATAATTATCAAGCATCCGGAAATATACCTGCAGATTATACAGTAAATTATGAAGGTAACGGGGGACTATCCAAAATATTTCTTGCAACTTCATTTAAATTTCCTTTCGATTTAAGACTGGGAGCTTCGGTAGATTATTACTTTGGTAATATCAATTATTATTCAAAACTACGGTTTATAAATGATGTATCCCTAGCAGGAGCAGATTATGATTCACGCGTTAGGCCCAGAGGATTCAGCAGTACAATTGGTGCCGTTACGCCTGATATTGCAAAATTATTTAATTCTGAAGCAATTACTGATTTTAGAATTGGTGCTGCATTTTCTTTTAGCTCAGATTTAAAAGCAGATACATCATTAATAACAACCTCAATACTTGGGGAAGATACTTTACGCACTGCCTCTGTAAATCTACATTTGCCTTACAGACTTGTTGTTGGGGCAAGTTTTTTGTTGCAGAAAAAATACATGTTTACGTTTGATTATCTCTATCAGCCCTGGAGCAAATATTCATTAAATGGAAGAAATAATGGATATTTGAGAGATAGCTATAAAATGAGCTCAGGCTTTGAATATAGGCCGGAAAGCAAGGTTGGGCAGAGTTTTTGGGAACAAATAATCTGGCGTGCAGGTCTAAGTTTTGAGCAAACACAATATAATATTAATGGCCATGGAATTAATCAATATTCCGTTATGGGAGGATTTTCATTTCCTCTGAGTTATCAGAATACAGTTGACATTGCTATTCAATATTCAATCAGAGGAACCAAAGATGCAAATCTTTTTCAGGAAAAAATACTCAGATTATCTGCAGGCGTAAGTCTGGGAGAACTCTGGTTTATAAGACATGATAACTACTAATTTAATTTGAGGTTAGTAAAATTGAAAGCAATATATAAAATATTAACAGCTTGCTCATTCATTCTCATTTTCTTATTAGTTTCGGGGAATAGTTTTGCTCAGGATTCACAGGATAATACCACTGTGAAACAAGCAAAACCTGATTCATTAAAATTAATTGAGCAGTATAGCTTATTTTCTGAGTACTATAAAAACAAAGAATTTGATACAGCTTTGCCCTATGGCTGGAAAGTACTGGAAATGGATCCGCAAAAATTTAGTAAGTGGATCTATTATAAAATGGAAGATATTCTCTGGGCACTGCACGATTCTACTGCAACAACTCCGGAAATGAAAAAATCTATAGAGGATACTATTCTCTATGTTTACAAGCTTGCTTTAAAGTATGATAGTGGAGATAAAACCTATTTTGAACCAAGGGAAGCATTTGTAGAAGAAACCTGGTTAAAAATGGATCCCGATAAAGTGATCAAGGCTTATGAAAAAGCAATGGCTGATGATCCCCAAATGTCTACTTATTATATGAACAGGTTGGGGCAGTTATACAAAAATAATCAGTCTGACAGTAACGATTATAAAACTAAAGCCATCGATCTTTATACAAAATTAAGCGAAATGGAACCAGATAATCCGGCTTGGCCTTCACAACTTGAATCTTTAGTTGAAAATATTGAAGAACTCGTTAAGTTGGATCAAAAAGCCTGGAATCTTGATAAGAATAATCTGGAGAAAGCCTGGAAATATGGTTCAACTGCTTTAAAGGCTGGTATGTACGATGATGCAATAACAGCATTGGAATTTCTTGTTGAAAAATCTCCAAAAACGATCAACTACTGGAGTCAATTAGCTTCGGTTTATCAGAAAACTGAGCAATTGAATAAAGCCGAAGATGCTTTTAAGAAATTGATACAACTAGAACCTGAGAAAAAAGACAATTATTTAAATCTAGGTATCATTTATAAAGATAAGAATCAATATTCTTTGGCCAGACAATTTTATCAGAAAGCCAGCGAAGTTGGTAATGGATGGGGAATGCCAATTTATTATATCGGTAATTTATATGAACAAGCAGCAAGAAATTGTACGTTTGATTTTGAAACAAAACTGGTTTATTTATTAGCACTTCAGACTTACAGAAGAGCGAAGAATATGGATCCAAACCTAGATCAGGCTGCTGAAAGAATAAGTGCTCTTCAATCATCAATTCCAACAAAAGAAGATTATTTCTTTAGAGGATATAAATCCGGTCAAACCCTTCCAATAAGCGGACAATGTTATGGCTGGATTGGGCGAAGTGTCACAATTCCGTAGTAATTTTTTATATTCAGTAAAAAAAGGTTTCAGTATAATCTGAAACCTTTTTTTGTTTTAAATAATGATAGCCCCAAAAGTAGATAATATTGCAGTAATTGCTTAATTTTACTCTATTCTATTCATAAAAAAATGTGAATTATCATGGCAAATTTTCTAGAAAATGATAAAGAAATTTTAGAAGTATTAAACTTAGAAACTAGTCGTCAAACTGATCATTTAGAATTAATAGCATCTGAAAATTTTGTTAGTCCAGCGGTAATGGAGGCAGCAGGTTCTGTACTTACAAATAAATACGCAGAGGGCTATCCTGGTAAAAGGTATTATGGTGGGTGTGAATATGTAGATATGGCTGAAAACATAGCCAGAGAGCGCCTCAAGAAGCTATTTAAGGCAGAATATGTAAATGTTCAGCCGCATAGCGGGAGCCAGGCAAATATGGCTGTTTTGATGACCCTGTTGAAACCGGGAGATAATTTTCTGGGTTTAAGTCTTGCGCACGGCGGTCATCTTACTCATGGTTCTCCTGTGAATTTTTCAGGTAAATTGTATCAGGCAGTAGGTTATGAATTAAACCGCGAAACAAAATTGCTGGATTATGATCAGATTGAAGCAACAGCTAAAAAAGAAAAACCAAAAGTTATTATTACAGGGGCAAGTGCCTATTCACGTGAATGGGATTATGCAAAATTCAGACAAATTGCTGACTCTATAGGCGCTTTTTTAGTTTGCGATATGGCTCATCCAGCCGGATTAATTGCAACAGGTTTGCTTAATAATCCACTTGAACATTGTGATATTGTAACCTCAACTACACATAAAACTCTTCGTGGCCCGAGGGGCGGAATTATTCTTATGGGTAAGGATAGAGAGAATCCTTTTGGTATAAAAACTCCGAAAGGGGACCGTGTGAAAATGATGTCTGAATTGCTTGATAGCATGGTTATGCCGGGTATTCAGGGCGGACCTTTAATGCATATTATTATGGCAAAGGCTGTTGCATTCGGTGAAGCTCTTCAGAGTTCATTTTCTGATTATACAAAACAGATTGTTAAGAATTCACAAAAGTTAGCAGAAAAATTAATTGCAAATGATTTTGATATAATTTCTGGTGGTACCGATAATCATCTAATGTTGATTGATCTGACGAACAAAAATATTACAGGAAAAAAAGCTGAGATTGCTCTTGGCCAGGCAGGCATGACTGTAAATAAAAACATGGTACCATTCGATCAAAGAAGCCCATTTGTTACAAGTGGTATTAGAGTCGGAACTCCTGCTGTAACAACACGCGGTATGAAGGAAACAGAAATGGAAAAAATAGCGGACTTTATTAACAGAGCAATTACTAATTTTGATAATGAGTCAGAACTTAGTAAAATTAAAGATGATGTTCATTCATTATGCAAAGGTTATCCTTTATTCAAAAAATAAAAAGGAAATGATTTTAAGTGGCATCTGATGAAGTATCGAACGATGTATTAGAAGACAAAGAACCAGAATCCGGACTGGAAATGTCCTTCCTGGACCATCTTGAGGAATTAAGATGGAGGTTGATATATTCTGTGATTGGACTTGTAGTGGGCACAGCAATCAGCTGGATATTTATTGATTTTCTGGTTGATAAAGTACTCCTTAGACCCGCGAGGGAATCGGGAGCTATTCTGCAAAACCTAAAGCCTTTCGGACAGCTTTTCATGTATATGGAAGTTGCTATTATTGCTGGAGTAATTCTAAGTTTACCTAATTTGTTTTATCAGTTCTGGAAGTTTTTATCGCCTGCACTTAGAAAAAGGGAAAGAAGATACATCTGGTGGATAGTAATCTTTTCTACATTATGTTTTTTGTTGGGTGTTGTCTTCGCTTATTATATAATGATTCCCTTATCCCTTAAGTTTGCAGTTCAATTTGGTTCGGAAGCAATTAAGAACCAGTTTGCTATTGACGAATATATGTCTATAATATTGAGCATTATTCTGGGAGCCGGAATAGTATTTGAATTGCCGATGATTTCGTTCTTTTTAACCAAGCTTGGAATTCTTACACCAAACTTTATGAAGAAATATCGCAGGCATGCAATTGTTGTAATTTTTATTTTGTCTGCGGTTCTTACTCCGGGGACAGATCCGGTTTCACAAATGATACTAGCTGTGCCATTGTTCTTCCTTTATGAAATTAGTATTCTCATTTCAAAATTTGCTTCGAAAAAACATTGAGTAAAACACAACTAACTGAAATAAGTCAGCCCATCAAGTCCGAGTTGGATAAATTTCATTCCTTATTTAAGGAATCAATGAAATCCAAAGTTGGATTAGTAGACCTTGTTGCAAATTATATTTTGCGGCAGAAAGGAAAGAAGATCAGGCCGCTTCTTGTATTATTGTCTGCAAAAATTTCGGGAGGGATTAGTGAAAGAGCATACCGCGGAGCAGTGTTAGTTGAGCTTTTACATACTGCCACTTTGGTGCACGATGATGTTGTTGATAATGCAGATAAAAGAAGAAACTTCTGGTCTATAAATGCTGTATTTAAAAACAAAATTGCAGTATTAATGGGTGATTATCTGCTTTCTCGGGGACTAATGTTAGCTGTAGAAGGGAAGGATTATGATTTTCTTGGTGTGGTAACGGAAGCAGTTAAAAGAATGTCTGAAGGGGAGCTTTTACAGATCCAAAAGACCCGCAAACTGGATATTGATGAAGAAACATATTTTAAGGTTATTTCAGATAAAACAGCATCTTTACTTGAAACATGTTGTCAGATAGGTGCTATGAGTTCTTCTGATAATCCCGAATTTCATAAAGCAATGAAAGATTTTGGTTCTTCAATAGGAATAGCCTTTCAGATAAGAGATGATATTCTGGATTTTGAAGGAAATTCGAGTTTAATTGGTAAACCAGTTGGTGGTGATATAAAGGAAAAAAAGATCACTTTGCCACTAATTTATGCTATGGGACAGGTCTCGAAAGGGGAAGCATCTCATATTAAAAAATTGATAAAAAACAGCGATAAAAAAGAAAATATTAAAACAATAATTGAATTTGTGAGGGAAAATAAGGGAATTGAATATGCTGTTAAAACTTCAAATGAATATTCAATTAAAGCTAAAAAAGCCCTGAATATTTATCCGGATTCACCTGCAAAAATTGCTATGGAAGCACTGGTTGATTTTATTATTGATCGTAAAAACTAATAGAAACCTAATTAAAGAAATTCTATAAACCTTCTAATTACCATCTTTTAAAGCATTTTTATAATTAAACCCTTTAATAGGTTCCCTGAGTGTCATAACCGGGCAAGGTGCCTTTCTTACAACTTTTTCTGCCGTACTTCCGAACAAAATGTGCTCCATTCCTGAGTGGCCATGAGTGGCAATAATTATCAAATCTGCGTCAATCTCAGCCGCAGTTTCAATTATTTCGATAAATGGTTTACCTGTTTTCACTAAAATATTTGTTTTCAAATCTGAGGGGATTTGCTTATCAGCCAGATTTTGTAGTTCGTCCTTTGCCCGTTTATCCATTTCCAGATCAACAGACGGAATTGCTATTTGGCCCATACTGAAATCGGGAGGATAAATCACCGGTTCAACTACATATATCAAATGTAATTCAGCATTAAAATGCTTTGCAAAATTAATTGCATATCCTAAAGCATTCTTAGAGTAATCAGAAAAATCAATTGGAACCAATACTTTTTTTATGTCAGGTTTCATAAACACCTCCTGATTTAACTTTACTTTCTATTTCATAATGTTCTTCATTTAATTTACGTAATCTGGTAGTAACAATTTTTGAAATTCCTTCAAGAATGATTATTCCTTTCTTCGGAAATTTCTGAATGAATTCATCAAGATCAGGTTTAAATATTACAGCAATTTTAGAGTCTTTTTTTGAAATTGCTGAAGCAGCTCTTTTTTCTCCATCTACAAGAGCTAATTCGCCAAAGAAATCCCCTTTGTGTAAAGTAGCCTGGTGGAAGACATTTCCCATATTATCGGTTCTTTGAATTTCAACTTCACCTTCTCGTATAAGGTAAATGCCAAGACCGGGATCATCCTGGTAAAATATATATTCATCAGCAATATATATTCTGTGATGAATAAGGTTCATTAACAATCCGCAGTCTCTTTTGCTTAGTCCTTCAAATATAGGTATTGACATCAGAGAACGCTGAAGGTCCATTTTTTCTGTAGAAGTATTGAAAAAATTTGCCCAGAAACTGCTATGACTTATTTCATGATTATTGTCTTGCATAATACCCTCATTGGAAAATTCCTGATTCCGCAACACGCCATAATTTTTGACAGGGAAACCTGTTTTCATAAAGTGCACGGCCAATAATTACTGAATCAATTCCGATAGGAACTAAATTTTGTAAATCTATAAGTTCATCTTTATTTCTAACACCGCCTGAATGTGTTACCTTTGCATTTGTAGCTTCGGCAACTTTCTTTGACATCTCAATGTTAGGACCATTCATCATTCCATTTGTTTCCACATCTGTAACATTAAATCTTTCAATTCCTAAAGAAGCCATATCTTTTGCAAAATCCAGATAATTCAGCCCGGTTTTAAATCTTCTGCCCCTAATTACAACTTCTTCATTAATTACATCAAGTGATATTATAATTTTTTTTGGTCCATATGTCTCTAAAGCTTTAATAAAGTCTTTTCTGTTATCAATTGCCATTGTGCTTACTGCTACACGGATAACACCCGATTCAATTATTGCTTTAACATCATCAAATTCCCTAACACCACCTGCAAATTCAACTGGAATAATAACGGATGAGCAAATCTCTTCAACTATTTTTAAATTTTTATTGGAATGATCTGAAGCTCCGTCAAAATCAACAACATGAATCATCTTTGCATTTTCCGCACGCCATATTCTTGCCATCTCAACAGGATCATTGCCGTATTCATCACAATGAAGCTCAGGAATTCCTTTTACGGATCTTACGGTTTTTCCGCCTTTAATATCGATGGATGGTATAACAAGTAAATAACTCATATGCTAATCTGCCCATTTCCC
Source organism: uncultured Bacteroidota bacterium (assembly GCA_963783855.1). Lineage (GTDB taxonomy): Bacteria > Bacteroidota > Ignavibacteria > Ignavibacteriales > Ignavibacteriaceae > JAKAGZ01. Next base: position 348,743 of record CAWAPE010000005.1, on the reverse strand, counting down.
GTTATTTTTCAAAATGTTTTTTGCAATAATTAATCTTTGAATTTCATTTGTGCCTTCAAAAATTTTCATAATTCTTGCATCACGATAAAATCTTTCAATTGGCATTTCTCTCGAAAATCCCATTCCACCGTGAACCTGTAAAGCAATATCTGCAATTTTAACAATTGCTTCGGAACAAAACAATTTCACTATTGCGGCATCCGAGGAGATATTTTCTTGTTTATCGTATTTATGTGCAGTACGGTAAACAATACTCTCCATAGCATAAATATTTGTGGTGATATCCGCAAGCATAAATTGTATGGCCTGGAATTTTGATATAGGATTACCGAATTGTTTGCGTTGCTTGGCATAATTTGTAGATAATTTCAGGAGTTCTTTAGCTGCACCTACACACCCGGCCCCAAGTCCAAGCCTGCCGGCATCAAGAGTATTCATTGCAGTAATAAATCCTCTTCCGTCCCTGCCAATTAGGTTTTCTTTCGGAATTTCAACATTTTCAAAGGTCAGAGAATTTGCAGAACTTCCTCTTAATCCCATTTTCTTTTCATTTGGTCCAACGTGAACACCCGGAAAATCTCTTTCAACCACAAATCCGGTAATTCCATTTTCAGTTCTTGCAAATACGGAAAAAATATCAGCTACACTTCCGTTAGAAATCCAGGACTTTGCTCCGTTTAATATCCATTTATCGTTAACTAATTTTGCCTCTGTTTTAAGGTTAAAAGAGTCAGAACCAGCTTCCGGTTCTGTAAGGGCAAAAGCTGCAATTTTTTCTCCTGAAGTAAGTGCAGGTAAATATTTCATTTTCAATTCTTCAGATCCACCAAGATAAATTGCATTTGTGCCAATTGACTGGTGAGCTCCGATTAAAGTTGCAGTAGAAGCACAGGCTTTTGTAACTTCTTCCTGTGCAATACAATAACCAACTTCACCAAATCCACCTCCGCCATATTGTTCAGGAAAGGCCGTTCCTAATAATCCAACTTCTGCTAGCTTTTTTATCAGAGATTGTGGGATTTCTTCATTTTCGTCTATTTGCATAGCAATTGGACGTATTTCACTATCAGTAAATTCTCTGGCTAAATCCCTCAACATTTTTTGTTCATGGGTAAGTTGAAAATCCATTTATGAATTCCGATTGTTTGATTTGAAAAATTAACGTAGCCAAATTAACACAATATAATGAGATTAGTTTTCAAAACATCAAAAAAAGGTAAAAAATGAGGGTAAATTTAAAATGCGCTTAAAAAACGATTTTCTTGACTTTTCTCATTAGAATAGGCATATTTCGTCATAATGAGCAATAATTTTGTATTCAGCACCACTCGCAACGATTCGCTAAAGATTACCGCATATGGAATTGATAATATTATTAATGCGCCCTGCTTAATTTTAGTTCACGGTTTTAAAGGTTTTAAAGATTGGGGATTTGGACCATTCATAGGAAAATTTCTTTCAGACAAAGGTTTTTTTGTTCTTACATTTAATTTTTCACATAATGGAATTGGCGACAATCCGATTGAATTTACAGAACTGGACAAATTTGCCGAAAATACGTTTTCATTGGAAATAGAAGAACTATCTCAATTGATTGATGCGTATTTAAATGGGTTTTTCGGTAAAACAGAAAACAGGAAGATTGGATTAATAGGGCACAGCCGTGGTGGAGCAATTTCAATTCTCACTGCTAAGCAGAAAAGCGAAATTGACGCATTAGCAGTTTGGTCTTCAGTTTCTACATTTGACAGGTATTCGGATAGACAAAAGGAAAACTGGAGAAAAAAAGGTGCATTTGAAGTAATGAATTCCCGGACCAAACAGGTAATGAGATTAAATATTTCATTACTTGATGATCTTGAAAAGCACAAAAATGATTTACTGAATATTGAGAAGGGGATTAAGGAATTAAACAGGCCATTCCTGATTGTTCACGGAGAACAGGATCTTGCTGTTCCTCTGAAAGAGGGTGAAAAACTATATGAATGGTCAAATAAAGAATTAACTAAATTTGTAAAGATACCGGCGGCTGGCCATACATTTGATGTTGCTCATCCGTTTCAAGGTACAAATTCAAAGTTTGATAAGGTCTTAAATAATACACTTGAGTTCTTTAAAGAAAATTTCAACTAAATTTTAAGGAAATTTATGGCAACAAAAGAAAATATTAAAGGCGGCTTAATTGCAAAGTTATTTATTCAATCAAAGCCAACAGAAATATTCTGGATTTTTTCATTCTCTATTTTAACTGCAGTAGCCGCACAAATTACAATTCCGGTTATGCCTGTTCCATTTACACTTCAAACAATGCTGGTTCTGCTTTCAGGAGCATTCCTGGGTTCTAAAAAAGGTGCTTACAGTCAAATTGCTTATTTAGCAATGGGAGTTATGGGACTGCCTGTTTTTGCCCAGATCCCTGATACTGCTATCGGTTTTGCCAGACTTTTCGGGCCTACAGGAGGATATTTATTGTCTTATCCTCTGGCAGCGTTTATTGCCGGCTACCTTATTGAAAAAAATAAAAGTTATGTGAATTTTGTCGTTTCTATGTTTCTTGCTGACATTGTTATCCTTCTCGTTGGGTCTTTATACCTTGGTGTGTTTTATCTTGGAAACATTGTAAAAGCATTGGAAACTGGAGCAATTGTTTTCTTACTTTGGGAAGTTGTGAAAGTTTTTGTCAGTGCAAGCATTTATTTTGGGATATCGAAAAAACATTCAAAACTACCTGAATAAAATTAATTGGAACAATTATTTGAAAATATTTTAATCTTGCAGTGGGAGCTATGGAATTAAAAAATATTATTTTCATCATCTTTTTTGTGATTGCATCAGGTCTGTTTGTCTGGAGCTGTAGAAATCTCTTCAGACATATGATGGTCGCAAAAAAGAAGGACAATCGTTTTGACAAAATAGGAGAGCGCTTAAAAAGAGTCTGGACTGTTGCATTCGCCCAGAAAAAATTACTGCGCGATCCTGTTGCAGGTACAGTCCACCTGCTTATTTTCTGGGGATTCCTTGTTTTCATTTTAGCTGTTTTGGAAGCCCTTATTCAGGGATTTTATACTCCTTTCAGTTTTTCCTTTTTAGGACCACTTTATTCTTTAATTACAATTGTTCAGGAAATTTTTTCGGTAGTAGTAATTATTGCAAGTCTCTACGCTTTATACCGAAGATATGTAAAGAAAATTCCGAGACTGGATTACGGAAGACATGCCAAGCTTGATGCAACATTCATTCTGATTCTTATTATGCTTGTTTGTATTTCGATGCTTGGTGAGAATACTGCTATGATCGCAAAGCATAATTTTGTGCTGGGAGGATATGAAATAAGACCTATCTCAGCTTTTCTCAGTCCATTATTCTATAATGCAGGAAGTAGTGCAGCCGCATTCAATTATGAATTATTCTGGTGGATGCACGTCGTTGTGGTTTTAGGATTTATGAATTTTCTTCCATACTCAAAGCATTTGCACGTAATAACTTCTATTCCAAATACATTTTTTGCAAATCTTGAGCCGATAAGAAATACTTTAAAACCACTGGATTTGGAAGATGAAAATATTGAAGTTTTCGGTGCCGCTGATATAGAACACCTTTCCTGGAAACAAATAATGGACGGGTATTCCTGTACAGAATGCGGTAGGTGTACTTCAGTATGTCCAGCAGCAACTGTGGGTAAATCCCTTTCTCCAAGAGATGTAATTGTTAACATAAGGAAAAGGACAAAGGATAAGGCTCATTTATTAGCTGATGGTGTTACAGAAGGACCTGAATTTGAGAAAACTCTTGTTCACGATTATATAAGCGATAAGGTATTATGGCAATGTACTACCTGTATGGCTTGCGTTCAGGAATGTCCTGTTATGATTGAACACGTTGATTCAATTGTTGATATGAGAAGAGATCTCGTATTGACTGAATCACAATTTCCATCAGGACTGAATAATGTGTTTAAAAGTATTGAGACAAACTTCACTCCGTGGGTATTTAATCAGCAGGACAGAGCAGAATGGGCTGAAGGTATGAATATTAAAACCATGGCAGAAGATTCGAATGGTGAAATTTTATTCTGGGTTGGATGTGCCGGTTCTTTCGATAGCCGTTATCAGAATGTTACAAAGTCATTTGCAAAATTGATGCAGAAAGCCAACGTAGATTTCAGAATTCTTGGTACAGAAGAAAAATGTAACGGCGATACAGCCAGAAGACTTGGGAATGAATATCTTGCCCAAACAATGATGATGGAAAATGTTGAAAAACTTAATAGCTACGGAGTGAAAAAAATAGTTACAGCCTGTCCGCATTGTTTCCATTCCTTAAAAAATGAATACAAACAATTCGGCGGAAATTTTGAAGTATATCATCACTCTCAGATGATAGACGAAATGATAAATGACGGCAAAATTGAATTGAAAGAAAATTCAGCTGAAAGCAAAAAAGCTAAGGTAACTTATCATGATTCCTGCTATCTTGGTAGATACAACTCTGAATATGATGCCCCAAGAGAATCTTTAAGTAAAGTTAGCGATATGGAACTTGTGGAAATGGAAAGGAATAAAAGCAAAGGATTCTGCTGCGGAGCAGGCGGCGGGAGAATGTTCCTTGAAGATGAAGAGGGCGGAAGAATAAATGAGGAAAGAACAAAAGAAGCTATAGGAACCGGTGCAGAAACAATTGCATCCGCGTGTCCTTTCTGTATGACTATGATGACTGATGGTGTAAAACACTTTGACAAATCAGAAGAAGTAGCAGTAAAAGATATTGCAGAGATAGTTCTGGAAAATTCTAAATAATTTATAACTTTCAACCAACATCAGGAGGTCTCAATGAACAATTTCGAAGAACTAACACAGGCTGTAAAAAATCTCGAACACGATTTCGAGAAATTTTATGTTAAGGGGCAGGCTGCTGCAGGGACACGTTTGCGCAAAGGGCTTAGTGAACTGAGAAAACAATGCCAGGAAGTTCGTAAGAATATCCAGGAAGTAAAAGCTCAGAGAAAAGCTGAAAAAAGCAGCTAATTACTCTTAATCATTAGTTCGAGTTTTCCATTAAGGCTGAAGGTAAATTGTCTTCAGCCTTTTTTATATTAAGTGTAAATGAAAGCTTCAAAAATTAAAATATTCTTAATTATTTATATCTTTTTGTTTCCTGTTGGCTTCTCAAATGTTATTGTAGCACAGGATTCAACATCAGCAGCAACTATTTCTATTGTTGGGGATCTGATGTGTCACTCTGTCCAGTTTGAATATTCTAAAGTAGAGGCAGATAGTTTTGATTTTAATCCGGTTTATCGTCTTGTAAAAAAATATTTATCATCTTCAGATTTTACTTTTGGAAACCTTGAAACTGTAACAGCAGGAAAAGACAAAAAATACTCTGGTTATCCTCGTTTTAACTCACCTGATTCATATATAAGTGCATTAAAAAATACTGGATTTGATTTACTCACAACTGCCAATAATCATGCGCTTGACAAATCTGAAAAAGGTGTACTGAGAACCATCAAAATTCTAAATGAAAATGAAATAAATTATAATGGTACTTATATTTCGAGAAATGACAGAGACTCATTAAGAATATTTGATATTAAAGGTATAAAAATCGCTTTTCTTGCATATTCTTATGGCACCAACGGTCATAAAATTCCCAAAGTCAAGCCGTATCTGATTAACCTGATAAATTTTGCTCAAATGAAAAGTGATATATCCAAAGCTAAAATGTCGGGTAGTGATCTTGTACTTGTACATCTTCATTACGGCACAGAATATTTGAGGGAACCGGATAAATTTGAAAAAAAAGTTGTAGACAGCCTTAAAAATTATGGTGCCGATATTATTATAGGCGGACATCCCCATGTAATTCAACCACTAAAATATTTCCAGTCGGAAAATTCTTCGCTTGACAGAGGGTTTGTAGCTTATTCGATGGGGAATTTTTTTTCAAATCAAAGGTGGAGATATTCTGATGCCGGGGTTATTCTGACTTTGTCAATCGAGAAAAATTTTGCAACAGGCAAAATCAGGATATCAAAAATTGATTTTATTCCAACCTGGGTGTTTAAAGGCAAAACACAACGGGGAAATGAATTTGTGATAATTCCTTCTCAGTTTTATTACACTAATGAAGTAATGAATTATTTATCAAAGAAAGATTTTGGGGAGATGATACAGGCTTTCAGTGATACCAGGCAAATATTGCTAAAATATTTTGCTGAGAATAAATCCGATTCTAAATAGATACAATTCATTACAATTCAATATCCCCATTCCTTTTCTCTATCATACCAAATTCAAAAAATACCGCAATAATGGAACCTAAAGAAGAAAAATAATGTATTAGTTTATTTGAAGGCCTGGGAAATACCTCCTTTTATAATCGGTAAAATCATTAAAACTTCATATATTTGTGGTTTATAATGAATTTTAATTTCAGTAATAAAAAAGAAATTTGTAAAAAAAGGGGAAACAGTTTGAGTGAAATGCTCCTCAATAGTGCCGTGACTAATGAATTCGGTGAATCAGTAATTAAAGAATTGGTGATATAAGTGAAAAACAGAAAAGCCCTTACTCTAATATTTCTTACAGTTTTTATCGATCTGCTTGGGTTTGGCATATTAATTCCAATACTTCCAACTTTTGCAACTGTTAAACTTCATATGGATGAAACTGCAATCGGAATTGTGCTGGCAGTTTATTCCTTTATGCAATTTATTTTTAATCCTTTATTCGGCAAACTATCAGACAAATATGGTAGAAAGCCATTAATCACTTTTAGTCTTCTGCTTAACGCAATTGGCTATGTTATCTTCGCATATACAAATTCATTTGCGTTACTAATTATTTCAAGAATTGTTGGAGGAATAGGTGGGAGCAGTGTCAGCGTTGCAATGGCCTACATTGCAGATATAACTACCAAAAAAGATCGTTCCCACGGAATGGGAATGATAGGTGCTGCTTTTGGATTAGGATTTGTTTTTGGGCCTCTAATAGGTGGAATACTTTCAAAATATGGGTATGAAATTACAGGATTTGGGGCCGCCGCTTTTTCATTTATGGCCTTTTTAACAACGGTATTCTTTCTGCCGGAATCAAATTTAAATCTCAAAAAGCTTGAAGAAGCAAAACGTAAAATTCTCGACATCACTGCTCTGAAAAAAGTATTTACACATCCGAATGTAGGTATGCTGATAGTATTATTTTTCATCCAAACATTTGCAATGGCAAACATTTACGGTACTTTTGCCTTGATTGGTTACGAACACTATCATTTTACTGATATGCAGAATGGTTTGATGTACGGCATCCTTGGACTTGTTTCCGCTATTGTACAGGGAGGACTGCTTAAATACATTGCTAAATATCTGGATCAGAAAAACCTGTTAAAATTTGGTTCTGTTGCCATGATGCTTGGTCTTGGCTTGATACCTTACGGAGGCGGTTTCGCAGGTTTAGCAATTATAGTTTCATTGATGTCACTTGGCGGCGGAATTTTACAACCGACAATATTGAGTATGATTTCAACTATAGCTCCTGATACTGAACAGGGTATAACTCTCGGGACAAACCAATCAATGTCGTCACTTGCACGAGTGCTTGGTCCTTTCTGGGGTGGGTTCGCATTTCAGTATCTCGGATACCAGTGGCCGTTTTTAACTGGTGGAATATTCCTGTTTTTTATAGTAGGCGCCAGCTTCTTTTATATTCCGAAAAAACTTAAACTGGCAGCAACTTAGTGTATAACAAATTGTTTATTATTTCTCGCTAATATTTTTTATTTTATGTGGAGAAAACTGAAATAATAGTATGTTCAAAGTAGGAAAAATAGAAAAAGAAAAAGCAGTATTACTTGCTCCGATGGAAGATGTGACGGATATTTCTTTTCGTCTCATTTGCAGGGAACTTGGGGCTGACGTAGTTTACACTGAATTTGTAAACTCTGAAGGATTAGTACGAAAAACTGAAAAGACACATAAGAAATTAGAAATTATTGAAGAAGAGAGACCTGTTGGAATTCAGATTTATGGAAGCGGTATTGAATCTATGGTTGGTGCTGCAAAATATGCTGAGGAGAAACAGCCTGATCTTATCGATATTAATGCAGGGTGCTGGGTCAAAGGAGTATTTGGACAGGGAGCAGGAGCAGGATTGTTAAAGGATCCTGCTTATATGCAGAAACTTGTTAAAGAAGTTATAGATAATGTTTCGCTTCCTGTAACTGTTAAAACCAGACTTGGTGTTGATTACAACAATATTAAAATTCTTGAAGTAGCGAAGAGACTTGAAGATGTAGGTGCTAAAGCACTGACAGTGCATTGCAGGACTCGCAACATGGGTCATAAAGGTGAAGCAGACTGGAGCTGGATACCGAGAATAAAAGAAGTTGTAAATATTCCGGTAGGATTGAATGGAAATGTAATGACAGCTCACGATGTAAAAAGAGCATTCGATGAAACCGGAGCAGACGCTGTTATGATTGCTCGCGGTGCGATTGGAAATCCCTGGATATTTAAAGAAGCAAAGGAATTAATGGAAACCGGCAGCATATCCACTGTAATTGATGAGAAAATGAGAATTCAAACCTGTTTGCGTCACCTTGAACTGGCTATAAAGGTGAAAGGAAAAAGAAGAGCAATACTGGAACACAGAAAATTTTATACCGGCTACCTGAAAGGACTTCACAATGTTTCAGAAATTCGAAAAGCACTTATGGTTCCGACAGAATATAATGAAATTGAAGAGATTCTATTAAGTTATCTGGAATATCTCACAAAATTGCAGATTGCAGTTTAATTATTGAACATTCATAAATAAGTTTGGACAAAATTATTACTTCCCCCAAAATTGCTCGAATTATTTCTATCCTTTTTGTTCCGCCTTCCTTTACAATATTAATCTTCACTTATTTTGCTTTTGCACTTGAAAATTCCAGTTTACAATCTGCTGTTACCCTGATTACAGCATACACATTTGGATTTGCCTTTCACGTTATTTTTTTCTTTTATCTTCGCAAGAAAGGAAAGCTTGGAGATAATGAGGCTTCTATAAAGGAGGAAAGAGGGCTTCCATATCTGGTTGCTATATTATTTTACATAGGCGGATTGCTTTTGTTGCTCTTTTCAAAAGTAAATATCATTACTATCGCTTTCTGGTTTTGCTATATCACAAATACCTTTTTTATTTTTGTTATTAACAGGAAATGGAAAATTAGTGCTCATACAATGGGTGCTGGCGGACCCCTGGCTGCTATTACATATGTCCTGGGGCCCGTAGGATTATTCTTTTCAATAATTTTAATCTCAATTGGATGGGCAAGGATAAAACTAAAACTTCACAATCTAAGCCAGGTAATTGCCGGTGCAATTCTGGGTTTTTTCTCTACATATTTACAAATGTACCTGATAATTCATTATTTTACGAAGTAGAATAGAATTAGAATATTTACACGGAGCATAAATGATAAAATATTCAAAAAATAACGGTATTGGATTTATCACATTAAACAGACCTGATAAAAGAAATTCTCTTCACCCCGACCTTGTAAAATCATTAAAAGAAAAATTATATGAAGCCGAAAATGATGATGAAGTTAAAGTTCTTATCATAACTGGGGAAGGCAAAAGTTTTTGTGCAGGTGCTGATCTTGCGTATCTAAAAGATCTGGAAAAATATTCAGTTACTGAAAATGAAAAAGATTCAGAAAGTCTTGCTGAAATGTTCTTACAGATTTATAATTTCCCAAAACCTACTATCGCTGCTGTTAATGGTGCCGCCATAGCAGGTGGATGTGGACTTGCCAGCGTTTGTGATCTTGTGGTTGCGGATGAAAAATCAAGGTTTGGTTATTCTGAAGTAAAAATTGGGTTTCTGCCAGCTATTGTTTCATTATTTCTTATGAAAAGAGTAGGGGAAGGCGTTGCCAAACAATTACTCCTTACCGGTGAAATTATAAATGGTAAAAGAGCTTATAATATTGGATTTGCAAATTATTTTGTTAATGATCTAATTCCGGAAAGCACACAGCTTGCGCAAAATCTTATACAAAATTCATCTACAAGTATGTCCTATACAAAAAATATGATTCATTCAATTTCGAATCTTAATGTAAATGAAGCAGTTGATTATTGTATCAGGTTAAATACTATCAGCAGGTCTACTGAAGATTTTAAAAAAGGTCTCGATAATTTCTTAAACAAAAAATAGAAGGTATATATGGCGGAAGATTTAAAACAATACATTCGGAGTGTTAAGGATTTTCCCAAACCGGGTATTATGTTCAGAGATATAACCACTATTTTGAAAGATCCTGTGGCTTTGAAACTGACTGCAAAAATGTTGTTTGAAAAAGCTGAAAACCTTGATATTACAAAAGTAGTGGGGATTGAATCACGTGGATTTATTTTTGGTTCAATGCTTGCAGATAAACTGGATGTAGGATTTGTCCTGATTAGAAAACCCGGTAAACTGCCGGCGGAGACACTAAAGGAAACCTACGCACTTGAATATGGAACAGATACAATTGAAATTCATAAAGATGCGATAAAGCCCGGCGACAAAGTTTTATTGCACGATGATCTGCTTGCTACCGGTGGCACTGCTGAAGCAGCTTGTAAACTAATTGAGAAACTTGGTGGTAAAGTGTTACAGGCTTCTTTTATTATTGAATTATCTTTTTTGAAAGGAAGAGAACATCTTAAAAATTATGATGTCCAGTCATTAGTGGACTATAAAGACGAAAACTAATTATTCTTTTACTTTCCAGTTTAAAGGCGAAATTACCACGGTGAATTCGCCTTTTGTTATTTTATCTGAAAAATCACTCAATATTTCTGACGCAGTTCCACGCCAGGTTTCTTCAAACTTTTTAGTTAATTCTCTGCAAACAACCAATGTTCTTTGCGGCATGTAATTATTTAGCTCATTCAGCAATTTTTCAATCCGATATGTAGATTCATAAAGAATAATTGTTCTTTCTTCTTCGGCTAATTGCTTTAGCAATTTCTGTCTGCCTTTTTTCTGAGGAATGAATCCCTCATAAACAAATGAATTTGTAGGTAAACCGCTGAGCGTAAGCGCAGTAATAGCTGCAGAGACGCCTGGTACAGGTACAACAGTAATTTCACCCCTGATCGCAGCAGAAATAAGCCTTGTGCCTGGATCAGAAATGCCCGGTGTACCGGCATCAGAAACCAGAGCGCACGATTCACCATTTCTTATTCTGTTAATAACAGAGTCTATTTTTTTATTTTCATTTGCAGCGTTGAGTGAAATCAATTCAGACTTTATTTCATAATTATTCAAAAGAAAAGCGGTCACCCTTGTGTCTTCACAAGCTATAAAATTAACTTCATTTAGTATTTCTATAGCGCGTAAAGTTATATCCTTTAGATTTCCAATTGGTGTGCTTACAATATAAAGTGATGGTTCCATTAAGATCTAAAATTATTTCTTTGTTGTTATAATTGTGTTGTATAAAATAGCCTTTTTTCTCTTTAAAATAACAACGGCTCCCGTTTTGTGGAAGCCGCTGTGCAAGTAGTATAATAATTAATTTTAATTATTGGACGCCATTAATGTGAGAACTTTTCTGATAATATTCAAGCCTTCATCAAGATATTCTCTTTTAATATTTAATGCCGGTCTGAAGCGTACGGTTTTTTGCCCGCATCCTAGTATCAGAAGTTTTTCTTTTTCGCACATTTTTGTAAAGTTATTTCTGATTTCTGCGTTGGGCAAATCAAAAGAACACATTAACCCTAATCCCCTCGTATTTGATACGAGGTGAGGGAAGTCATTCTGAATTTTCATAAGGCTGTCTTTCAGGTATTCTCCCTGTACTCTGGCATTTTCTACAAGATTCTCCTCTTCAATAATTTCAAATATTCTTTGAGATCTCACCATATCAACAAGGTTTGCTCCCCAGGTAGAATTAATTCTACTGGAAACATTAAAAACATTATCCTTTAATGTCATCAATTCTGTCAGATACCATAATTCCGCATGCTTGTGTCTTTTTACCAAACGAAATGATATCGGGTTTTACATAATATTCGTGAGCCCACATCTTTCCGGTTAAACCAACACCTGTCTGTACTTCATCAAACATCAGGAGGATTTCATTTTCATCTGCAATTTTTCTAAGTTTTTCAAAAAATTCCTTCCTGAACATATTATCGCCGCCTTCGCCTTGAATTGGTTCAATTATAATCACAGCGATATCATCTTTATTGTTCTTTATAGCATTTTGGATTTCTTCAATAGACTGTTGTTCCAGTTTTTGTACACTTTCAAGATTATCTTCCAGAGGGAAAGTAATTTTAGGATTTGTAACTCTTGGCCAGTCGAATTTAGGAAAATATTTAACTTTTACCGGATCGGTGTTTGTGAGTGACATTGTATATCCGCTTCTACCGTGAAAAGCTTCCTTAAAATGGAGAACCTTGTGTCCTTTTTCTTCCTTATAACCTTTTTCAAAATTCTTTTGAACTTTCCAGTCGAAAGCAACTTTTAAACCATTTTCAACTGCAAGTGCGCCGCCGGAAACAAAGAATAAATGTTTCATGTATTCAGGTTTCGCAATTCTTCCAAATGTCTCTACAAATTCGGCCAAATAGTTTGTATAGATATCAGAATTTGATGGCTTAACCATGGCAACATCAGCGAGTCTTGTCCTGAATTTTTCATTATTAATTCCGGGATGATTCATTCCTAGTGGATTAGATGCGAAGAAAGTAAAAAAATCAATGTATTTAATTCCTGTCTTAGCATCAATTAGTATTGAACCTTTACTGTTTTTCATATCTAACACAATATTAAAACCATCCGTCAGCATATATTTTGCTAAAGTCGAGTGTACTTTATCGGGCGATATTTCTTCAGTTTTTGTCATTAAATCTTCTTCTTGATTATTGTTTAACATTATTTCCTCCTGAACAGAAAAAATTAGAACAGCAAAAAGCCGTTTAATAGTAAGTTGAATAAAATAATTTATGAATAGTAGTGAGTGGGGAACGTGATTAGAAAACGTTCTCGAAGCGGGAACTTAAGTAGCTCCGCAAGTTATTGAAACCTGTTTGTTCTGAAAATATGATGTATTGATGCATAAAAATTCTATTAATTTTACAGCAGTAAATGTAGAAATTTAAGAATGTAGAATCAATCCATGAAGATAAATTCTAAAATCACCAGTAAATATGGCTTATATTGCTAAATAACTTGCTTTTTAGAATATCATTAGTTACACTTACTGTAACAATAAACAAAAATTATGTCAGCATCAACTAAATTATCAACTTCAGTAAAAGCACTCTGTTACATTGCAAAGACGAGTCCTGAACCTAAAACGAGTAATGAAATTTCAAATCATACAGGAATAAATGCATCAAAGCTCAGAAAAATTTTATCAATGCTAGTTAAAAACGATATTGTAGAAAGTACGCACGGAGCGTCAGGTGGATTTATCATAAAAAAAAATATTGATGAACTTCACCTACAGGATATTTATTGTGCGATTGAAGACAGGAAGGCTTTTTATCTAAATGTTGCAGAGAACAAGGGCAACCAGGATGAGATTATGAATCTAAATAATTTTTTTCTGAATCTTTTTGCAGATATACAGGTAGACATAGAGAATAAAATGAAACAAATTACCTTAAAAGACATATTAAATAATATAAATCAAAACGATCATTGATATAAAATATCAGGGAGTATTAAAATGCAATTCTTAAATAAATTAGGAATAAAAAAGAAGAATTTCGGTTCTTCAACCGGCAGAAAATGGAACGAAACGAAAGGGGAAGGTGAATTAAAAATTTATTCACCGGCAACCGGGGAATTTATCGGATCTGTTTACCAGGCATCTGAAAAAGACTACAACAAAGTAATTAAACAGGCTGAAAAAGCTTTCCCTGTCTGGAGAGATATGCCTGCCCCTAAAAGAGGGGAAATAGTAAGGCAAATCGGACTAAAACTCCGTGAATACAAACCCTACCTGGGAAGATTGGTTTCTTTTGAAATGGGAAAATCACTACAGGAAGGTTTAGGTGAAGTTCAGGAAATGATTGATATATGCGACTTTGCGGTTGGCCAATCAAGACAATTGTACGGATATACGATGGTTTCTGAGAGATCTAACCACAGAATGTACGACCAGTATCATCCACTTGGAATTGTTGGAACAGTTTCAGCATTTAATTTCCCTGTTGCTGTATATTCCTGGAACGCAATGCTTGCGGCTGTATGCGGTGATGTAAATCTCTGGAAACCATCCTCAAAAGTTCCTCTTTCTGCAATTGCAACTCAGAATATTATATCTGAGGTAATTAAAGAAAACAATTTACCAGAAGGTATTTTTAATCTTGTAATTGGCAGAGGCTCCAGTATTGGCGAAACAATGTTAAATGACAAAAGAGTTCCCCTTATATCCATAACAGGTTCTACAAGAGTGGGTAGGCACGCTAACCAGGTAATTGCAGGAAGATTCGGAAAAGCAATTATGGAACTTGGTGGGAATAACGGTATTATCTTAACTCCTGATGCTGATCTTAAAATGGCTATGCCTGCGATAGTGTTTGGTGCAGTAGGAACCTGTGGACAGAGATGTACTTCAACAAGAAGATTGATTATTCACGAATCAATTTACAACAAAGTAAAAGCCTCATTATTAAAAGCTTATAAAGGTCTTAAGATCGGAAATCCATTGGATGAAAAAAATCACGTTGGACCATTGATTGATAAAGATGCGGTTAAAATGTTTACTGAAGCACTTCAGAAAGTCAAGAAAGAAGGCGGAAAAGTTATTTACGGTGGTGAAGTCTTAAAAGGGAAAGGCTATGAAGCCGGGACCTACATTCGTCCTGCAATTGTTGAAGCAAAAAATGAGTATGAAATTGTACAGGAGGAAACATTTGCTCCGATTTTATATTTAATTAAATACTCTGGCGGAGTTAAGAACGCTATCCAGATTCATAATGACGTTGTCCAGGGATTGTCATCCGCTATTTTTAGTACGAATATGAGAGAAGCTGAAGAATTCCTTTCAGGTAGAGGATCTGATTGCGGAATAGCTAATGTGAATATCGGTACAAGCGGTGCTGAGATTGGCGGCGCTTTTGGTGGTGAAAAAGAAACCGGAGGTGGTCGCGAATCAGGTTCCGATGCCTGGAAAGCTTATATGAGAAGACAAACAAATACTATCAACTATGGAACTGAGCTGCCGTTAGCCCAGGGAATTAAGTTCGATATTTAATTTCTTTTTTTGTAGAGACGCGGAATGACGCGTCTCTACATTAAACAATTATCCAATAGTCATCATAATATAATCTGCAAGAATATGTCCTGTTTCATCCAGCTCGGCATCAGTATTTTTTGAATCATTATTAGGAACCTCACCTTTCTTCAGGAGTTTTAGACCTTCTCTTTTTCTAATCGCATTTTCCAATGCCAGTTTCTTTGCTTCCTGTTCTTCTTTTTCCTTCTTTCTAACATCCTGGTTTAAGGAAACAGAATGTTTATCCATTGATTCTTTCAGATGGTTAACGTGTGCAATTAATTCCTGGAAATCCGGATTATCTTTAATTCTTTCTTTATGCTTTTCTTCCAGTGCAGGAACATATTTTTTGATGTTTCCAAATGGAGTAAAATTAGAAGATTTTATTTGGTCCCATGGTAATGCACTTGCTTGAGAACTTTCGCCAAATTTATCAGCCGGGTAAGCTGAAGGGAATTGAATATCGGGTGTTACTCCCAGGTTTTGTGTGCTGTTTCCTGTTACCCTGTAAAATTTTGCAATTGTTAAATTAATCTGACCGAACTTATTATCCGATTCAGGTACAATCCTGTTAAGGTCAATACCATTTTGTACAGTTCCTTTTCCGTATGTGTTTTCACCAACGACAATTCCTCTGCCATAATCCTGTATTGCGGCAGTAAAGATTTCTGACGCAGAAGCGCTAAAACGATTAACCATAACAGCCATTGGACCGTCATACAAAATACCCGGATCAGGATCTCTGTCAACTTCAACACTTCCATCAGCATTTTTAACCTGAACAACAGGACCATTTTTAATGAATAATCCGACAAGAGAAATTACTTCCTGCAATGATCCACCACCATTATTTCGTAAATCGATTATTACGCCATCAACTTTCTCTTTTTTAAGTTTTTCAAGGAGATTTTTTATATCCCTGGTAGTGCTTTTGTAATTTTTATCTCCTCTGGCTTTAGCTTCGAAATCGCTGTAAAATGCGGGTAATGTAATTACTCCAAAACGAAAAGGGGTATTATTATCTTTTATATCAAGAGTATCCATTTTTGCTGACATTTCATTGAGCTTTACTTTATCGCGGGTTATCTTTATTTCTTTTGGAGCGGCATTTACTCCCTCAGAAGCAGGGAGTATTTGTAATCTTACAACAGTTCCTTTATCACCCCTGATTAATTTTACAACATCATTTAGTCTCCATCCTATAACATCAACCATCTCGCCGTCTTCACCTTGTGCAACGCCCGTAATTTTGTCCCCATTATGAAGCAAATTACTTTTGAAAGCCGGACCGCCGGCAATTATTTTAGATACCTTTGTATATTCATCCTCCGTTGTAAGCTGTGCGCCTATTCCTTCAAGTGATCTAGCCATATCTATATTGAAATTATCCTTGCTAATCGGAGATAGGTATGTTGTATGTGGATCAATAGAACCCGTATAAGAGTTCATCGCTATTTGAAAAACATCCTGGCTGTTTAACTGGTTATATGCCCTTCTGTAATTCTCATATCTTTTTCCCAGAGTTTTTACTATCGAAGGCCAGTCTTTCCCGGTTAGTAAAAGATTCAGAGCATCATTTTTTACTTTCTTTCTCCACAGCTCATCCATTTCCTCCTGATTTTTTGGCCATTCTGCACTGTCTCTTTTAAAAACATAGCTTTCATTTTTAGAAAAATCGAATCCTTTTTTCAAGAGTGTGTGTACATAATCTATCCTGTTATTCATTCTTTGAACGAATAAATTATAAATATTATACTCAGGTTGTACATCACCGTCTTTGAAATCGTCATCAAGCTGATATCTGTATTTATCAAATGATTTAATATCTGATGCAAAGAAATAACTTCTGTTGTAATCAAGAGATTGTATATATCGATCAAAAATTACAGATGATAATGAATCATTAAGTTCAAATTTTTTATAGTGGTATCTTGATAATAATGTGTTTATCAATTCATCCAGCTTTGCCATGTGGTGTTCAGGAGTAATTACTTTGACAGAATCCTGACCGATTACAACATATTCCTGTTCAGGTTTATTCGAATTAGCCAGATAAACGTTTGCTGCGACAACAATTATTATCAGAATTAATATTCTTCTCATTAACTTTCCTTTATTAATTTTCATTTACATATTCCAATTGTAACCTATGTTTTACAATTTCTAAACAATTTTGATCCATTACAGACTAAATACTTTACTGAAAACATATATTCAACCTGTTTATGATGAATGGTTTTTATTTTAGGAGATGATTGCCCGGATGTTATTTATGGTTATCAGGCTTCAATTGTACGGGCGAAAATAAAATCAACATTTTTCAACATATTTTTATTCTCGAAAATCTCTTTCAATTCGTGCTCAGTTATATATTTTTTTATTTCATCAGATTTTGAAAGCTCTTCATAAAGAGTTTTATTCTGATCTGCCCAAACATCCATTGCTGAAGTCTGCACAAGTTTATAGGCTTCTTCACGAGTTAGTCCCTTTGTAACTAATTTAAGCATAACTGTCTGCGAGAAAACAAGTCCCCGGGTTATATTTAGATTTTTAATCATATTCTCAGGATAAATCAAAAGATTGCTTATTAATTTTGTCATTAAATCCAGCATATAATCAAGGGCTATACAGCTATCCGGAACAACAATTCTTTCAACTGATGAATGGGAAATATCTCTTTCATGCCAGAGTGCTACATTTTCGATTGTAGCCATAGCATTTCCACGAAGAACTCTTGCAAGTCCTGTAATCCTTTCACTTACTATTGGATTCCTTTTGTGAGGCATTGCAGAAGAACCTTTTTGTCCTTTTGAAAAATATTCTTCAGCTTCCAGAACTTCAGTTCTCTGCAAGTGTCGTATTTCAATAGCAATTTTTTCAAGTGTTGCACCGATCAGAGAAAGAGTAGTTACAAATTCTGCGTGTCGGTCTCTTTGGATTACCTGGGTGGAAACAGGGGCGGGGGAAAGCCCCATCTTTTTACAAACGTATTTTTCAACTTCAGGAGATAAATGTTCAAAAGTTCCGACTGCTCCTGAAATTTGTCCAACGCTTATTGATTTAATTGCACTTTCCAGCCGTTCAATATTTCTTTTTGTTTCTTCGAACCAGAGAGCAAATTTTAATCCCATTGTTGTAGGCTCAGCATGTATCCCATGTGAACGACCAACACAAATAGTATTTTTATGTTCAATCCCTCTTTTCTTTAGCGCTTCTTTTAATTCTTGTAATCTTTTTAATAACAATTCTCCGGCAGATTTCATCTGGTAGGAGAGGGTTGTGTCCAGAATATCAGAGGACGTCATTCCATAGTGAATATGTCTTGATGCCGGACCAACGTATTCAGCAACATTTGTTAAAAATGCTATTACATCATGTTTGGTTGTCTTTTCAATTTCAAGTACAGCATTTACATCAAATTTAGCTTTCTTCTTTATTTCATCTACATCTTCTTTTGGGATATTTCCCATTTCACATCTTGCCTCACAGGCAAGAATTTCAATTTGCAACCATGTCTTAAATTTAAATTCATCCTCCCAGATTTTTCCCATCTCTGGAAGGGTATAACGCTCTATCATTTAGGCTCCAGTTTCATTGTTGTAGTAATTGCTTTATCATTTCTCATTAATTTAATTTTTACTGATTGTCCGGCACGGAATTCCTGAAAGACACTTAAAAGAGTTTCCTGATTACTAATCTTATAATTCTCAACCTGGGTAATAATATCACGGACTTTAATCCCACTTTTATCGGCGGGGCTTCCTTTAACAACCCTTGTTACAATTACTCCTCTTGCTGATGAAAGTCCATAGGCTTTTGCTATATTTTCGTCAATTGATTGGACACCCAATCCAACATCAAAATTACGATTGACTTTACCATTTTCCTTTAGCTCAGTTACAATTCTTTTAACCTTATTTATCGGAATCGCAAAACCAAGCCCTATGCTTCCCTGAACACCGCCTGCAGTATAAATGAGAGTATTCATTCCAATAACTTCACCCAGACTATTCACAAGCGGTCCACCGCTGTTACCACCGTTAATTGAAGCATCAGTTTGAATCATATTTAAGTAATACCTGTTATCAAGAGGCTCGAGGTTCATTCCTGTAGCAGAAATTACACCCACAGTTACCGTTGGTTTATCATTTATTTCAAAAAGGCCAAATGGATTTCCAAGTGCGATAACCCATTCACCAATAATATTATTATCTGAGTTGCCGAGTTTTACGTAAGGTAAGTTGGAGTCTTTAATTTTCAATAAAGAAATATCTGAAGCGTGATCGGTTCCAACCAGTTTAGCCTGATATTGTTTCCCGTTAGTAAGCGTTACAGTAATTTCTGAAGCATTTCCTGCTACGTGATCATTTGTCACAATATAACCATCGGGAGAAATAATATATCCTGATCCAAGTTCTTTAACTTTCTGGCTATATGTGCCTCTGTTTCCAAAAAATTGTCTGAAGAAGGGATCGTTCTGATAAAAAGAACTAAAAGGATCCTGATATTGCCTTATCTCCGTTACATTTATTCCAACTACTGCCGGACTTATTTCTTTTACGGTCTTTGTTATTACATTATTTCTCTGATCAGTGATATCTTTTTGTTGTTTGCTTATAGTCTGCAAACCTTCGGTTAAAGCAGGGGAATGTGAATCACTTTCTGTAAAGACAGGCGTCTGATTTTCAGAGGCTACGAAGAAATAAATTCCACCTGAAATAAAAAATACGACTGAAGCTAATAAAATAATTTTCCAAAATTTATTCATCTTTTTTCCTTTTACCTGAATTTTTAAAATTAGAAATAATCTCTTTTAATGGTTCAATATGTTTAATAAATATTATTGTTAACAAACCCGATGAAAATAGCACAAGAGTGCTATAGGAATCGGGAGTAGGGTATGTGTAATTGAAAATCAAATCTATTGATGAAAGTGCAAAGAAGATTGTTAATATTGTGGCACCAACGTTTGCAATTAAAATATCTTTTTTCAATAGGAATAATAATACCCAAAGGGCTCCCCATGAAATCAAAATTAATGGAGAAAGTAGTGCTGCTCCTCCTGCTGCTGTAGCGAGTCCTCTTCCGCCTTTAAAATTTAGCCAGGGATTAAAACAGTGGCTAAATACTGCAAAGAATAATGCGAGTGCTGGATATACAAAATTTATGGGAAATATCAGCAAACAGAGATAAACGCTTAACAGACCCTTCAAAGCATCAATTACAAGAACAACGAGTCCTACAACTTTAGAATTAGTAATTTCGAAGGAATTCATTGCACCAGCGTTTCCTGAACCTGTTTCAGTAACATCGAGGTTATGTGTTTTTTTTAAAACAAAATAGGCTGTTGGAATAGATCCAAGCAAATAGCCTATAATTGCGCTAACGATATAATTCATAAATAATAGATTGAGTAAGTTTATACAGCAATTTAATAAAAAAAATGGACTCTCCTGACCAAAAATAGCTTTATTTTTGCTGAAATTATTGCAAGAAAGTAATTACAGTATTATATTTGACACGCTCGTTTTGATAAAAAGTTTCAATATTAGTTCTTAAAAAGATTTAATACTATGCGGGAATAGCTCAGTTGGTAGAGCGTCACCTTGCCAAGGTGAATGTCGCGGGTTCGAGTCCCGTTTCCCGCTCCACTTTATTCTGCTTTAGTTTCGTTTATTTTAGTCAATAAGAGCAATTTTGGCACACACCTTAACGATTCACACTTCAGTATTGATTACCAGTATCAGTATTAGTTTGTTTTACTAGATTCTGTTGCGTATCTATTGCTTGCAACATTGTAGGCTATTTCATAATATTTTTGTACTGAAGTAAGTGAATTTCCCAAAGTAGATGTTTTCACAATCTCAAAACATAAGGGCATAAAGATTTGATAGCCACAATGGTATATGAAAAGATTGTTGATAATAAATTGACAGGAGCGGTTAATAAATTGTCATTTATATAAATAGGATAGTGCAGATAGACATAAGAACTATTTATCAAATACTTTCAAATCTTCTACCCAAAACAACTCGCACGAACCACCACCTGTATCGTCCCTTCTTAGGGAACTTTTCCATTTCCAGCCTTTCGCAGCGGTTACTTTGACTAGATAGCCTTTCATTTCAATCAAACTTCCTTTATATACTTTATCGAATCTGTCTTCAACATTCTCATCTTTAGGGATAATATGAACATTAGCACTATTTAACGTAATTTCGTTCCTCGGGATTGGCAGCTTATCAGATTGCCAGTGATACCACCTGTTACTTTGGGATATCTCTATATTATCAATCACGCTCTGATCTGACATTGGGCCCCAACCAAGAGCTAGATCAAATGGGGACAATTCACTTTCTTTCCCGAGGGAAAAATTATTACGGCTCAGTACTCTTGCCTTGATGTCATATTCGGCAAGTGCTTCAATCGTAAATTCATTCACAGCCCATTCCTTCTTGTTTGCTAGGTTTGTTTGCTTTGGAGGGGAGGGTGCAGTTTCTCCAGAAGGGTAGGTGATTACTTTTTCGGGATAAAATAAATAAGCTAGAACAATTGCTGAAATTGCTAAAGTTACTAATAATTTTTTCATATTTAAGAAGTACGGTTAGTTGGAAATTCAGAACTGTCTATTTTTAAAATTTTATCCTTATCTGATTTCCTAAGGTTAACAATATAAATCATCTGGGTAAAGTTATTCCATGCAGAGAAGAATAACAAATGATTTGTTGAAGTGACAAAAAGCAGACTACATATTTTTACAGTCTCAAAATTATTTAAGAATGTAAAATTGAGGAATCGTTAAGAGCAAAATCAAGAAGTTACCGCTCCTTTGTCGGGTAAATAATTGTATTAAATAATTTGCTACTTTATTAAAAATTTAATAAGTTAATTCCATGAGCCTAAGTCTGGTAATTATCGTTACTCTATAATACAAGTGGTCAATTAAGACTCATACCAAAATAGTTTGTAATAAAATTATTTTGCGGGGGTGCCAAGTTTTGCTTTATATCCTTTGCTTATGTGGATATAAAAATTAAAGGGCTAAAAATAAGAGGGCTAGATATTCAATTAGATTAGTCTGGAGGCTCAATGCATCCCCTAAAAAAAATAGGCATACTAGTCATTATATTTTGTTCTTTAACAAAAGCACAAGATACTGGCTGGGATGCAATCCTAAATCTTTCTCCATTCCCTTCTCCTTATACTAATGTTTGGCAGGTAAACCCTGGGGCAGTCGGGAGCCTAACAATATTTAACAGGCTGCAGCAGAGCACCCCAATAAAAATTAGAGCTACACTATCGAAGGATGGGACTGGGGTTGTATTAGAAAGCCTTTCTGATCTTATCAATGTGAATTCAATTCCTACTGTTATAGTAGATAATACTAAGATTATAAAATTTAGTGCTGCAACTTACCCATACACAGATATTAAAGACCAAATAGAGAGGACAGGAAGAATTCCTCAGGGTCATTATAATTTATGCCTTGACATAGAAGATCCCGAGGGAGGAAAGCTTGTCCAGAATGTTTGCTCTGACTTTACAATTGTTTATCCAGATCCCCCGCATTTAGTGACTCCTTTTGATGGAGATTCCCTAGAAAATAATATGCAGTATCCGGTTTTCCAGTGGACGCCTGTAGTTGCTCCTCCGGATTATCAACTTAATTATTCATTAAAGATTGTCGAAATATTACCCGGCCAAACCCCATCAAAAGCGTTGAATTCGAATATCCCTCAATTTGAAAATGATAATATACTTAATACAACCCTTGTATACCCAATAAGTGCGCTTCCGATTGAAGCTGGTAAAACATATGCCTGGCAGGTACAAGCACTTGATCAGTTTGGTTATCCTCCCACACAAAATAATGGGGAAAGTGAAATATTTACATTCAGAAAAAAGAAACCTGCTATCCATTTTTTCCCCATCACAATTAAAAACCCTGTTAAATTATCATATCCGAATGATAACTCTTCCGAAAAGGAACAACCTGAATTCTCCTGGAGCTATACTCTGCCTTCAGGTTATGATTATCAAAATATTGATTACAGGTTAATCGTTGTTGAAGTAAAAGCAGGACAATCAAGATCAGACGCAATTAAAAACAATACATCATATTACATCCCCGATGTTGATATTTATAATGCAGTATATTACGAAAAGAATATCAATATGTTCGGCTATTACTACCGGTCTACTCCTCACGATGCATTTACGCTTCCATTAAATTATAACAAACAATATGCCTGGCAGGTCAGGGTTGTGGATAAGAGCAATGATAAAATTATTGCCACAAGCGATATAAGAGAATTCACTTATGCCAAAGGTGTGCCAAATGGCGGCAACTGGCAAACAACTTCATTGAACGGTACACTCAATTATAAATTTGCGGAACCTGGCGATAACAAAACATTCTCAATGGCAAACACAAATATTAAACTGGTAGTTGAGTATCACCCATATGACCCTGCTGCAAATAAAGTTGATTTTAATTCAATAGTTACCCGTCATGTCACAGCTGTAAAACAAGGAGGGTACATTCAAACCGGATTCAGTGGGCCTGATGATTGCGGCCAGGTAATATCTGCTACGAAAACAGACGCAAGCGGTAATTTTAATTTTAAATTTGTGCAAACAAATATAACCGGACCTTTTTCTGTGATAACAACCGGTTACTATCGTATGTTCAGAATAGTCGTCGATAACCCTGATGCAAATTATTTTGTCTCGCCATCCAAGGACATTGTAATCCAAACCGGCCAGAATAAAAATTTGGGCGATTTTATTGCCACTGCCAAAAGCTGCCAGTTGACTTTAAAAATTGAATCCGATAACCAGGTAAATCAGAAGATAACTCCGGGTAATGGCATCCCAGGTATGAACGTCTGGCTGCTCCGTAAAAAACGCCCCAAAGGGGTCCCGGTTAATGAGGGTGCACCTCCGGACAGGGGGGGCAATCAAAAAGGGGCGGGGTTTCGTTTATGGTTCAGTAATTATGAATCAGTTGCCGAGGGAGTTACGTTAGCAGACGGGTCACTGAAATTTTATAGGGTGATGTTCAATGATGGCCCGAATGATAAGTATTATATTTATTCCGGAAGTACCAATGAAAGTGTTTTTAATTACAGCACTACTTGGCCTGTCGAATATTCCCACAAAGATACCAGTACGGCACTTTTTTCAGATCAATATAAGCCCCAAAAAATTACATCTACGGTTAAAGCTCATCCGTTGAGTCCCTATGTCAAAGGGTTTGTTAGAAGCTCTGTAACAGGGCTTGAAATCCCGGGTGCTACTGTTAAATTAATGACAGGGATATTCACAGCGGAAAGATCGGCCCTAACGGATAACGCAGGCAGATTTGCTTTTACAAACCTCCCGGTTAAATTCAAGAACGGAAATCCTGTTTCTCCCCTAAGGCGTCTATTCGTTTATAAATATGGCTATAAACCGTTCGGTGTTGATATCCCTTCAAAAGGCAAGGTACTTATGCCCGGTGAAAAATGGAATGAACCGATCGATCTTGAGCCCAATTCGGTGATCATAGGACAAATAATAAGCGAGTACGGAGGGGGCCTATCAGCAAGGGTAACCGTAAAAGGGGGAGAGTCGGCCGAATTTGATGCGCCGACAATTTTGAATTTCAATACTATGAAAGTCCCACCTGTCAAATTTAAGGTCGGCGCCACATCCGGAATGCACAAAGTAATTATTGATCCGCTGAGTCCGATATTTTTTGCTGACACAATCGAAGTGAGCGTTAATAAGCCGGTTGTAGATATGCAAACTATTAAATTATACAGAAAGGAGCACAGAATAACCGTATATGTGAAGCCTAAAAATGTGCAATCTAATGGACATTATATTCCTTTTTTACCAGGAAGTAAAATTGCCGGGGCAAAAGTTCAGATACTTGATAAGCTAAATAATCCCGTTAAAGGCGACGACGGAAAACCGCTTTATGGAATTACAAAAGACGATGGCAAAGCCAATTTTGTGTTTACAAATCCTGATACCACATTTAAAGTTTTTGTACAAGCACCCGATAGCCAGGACTTTCTAAGCAATATAGTCCCAATCAACAATTATGAATCAGAAAATCCGGTTTCTGTTACAGTGCCTTTGCTTAAAGCGGCAAGAATTGCAGGACACGTTTATATTGGTAAAAATAATCAGCCTGTTGCCGGAGCAATTGTAAAAGTAGCTCAGTCAGGCGGGAATCCTTGTATCACAAGTACAGGCACTGACGGTTCTTTTATATTGCATAATGTCCCAATCGGCAGCAATGATTTTATAGCAGGGAAAAGTAGTTCGAATTTAATTGGTGACAGAAAAAGTCTAAGCGTACCTTCCAAAGGCCTGAGCAATATTAATTTTAATTTAAAAGTTTATGACAAAATGGACATTACTCACCTGATGGGATTTCCCATAGAGGTGGATTCATTGGCCGATAATAACGGGCACGTTTTTATAACAGGCAGTATTGCACACCTTGATTCACTTAAAAATAATCAATTCCAGGTAAATCAGAATGCCATTGTAAAAAGTTTATCGTTTTCAAATGTTGAAATTGTCCCGGACCCAAATAAGACAAGTGTAATATTTGGGCAGACTATTCCCGTTTCTGACCCGGCAAAACTTCCTGTTAAAACGGATATGAACCATTTAGGTCTGCAGGTGTTCCACAACTATTCCGGAGAATTAAGAGATAATAAAATTGGAATTGAACTGGACAAAAATGCACCCGGCAGCGGAATAATAAAGGGAAGGGTATTCGTAAGCCAGAGTTCCTTCAGCAAAATATCTTCAAATCTTAGTTTACCGGGAGGAGGTTTCTATATTAGGAATTCAGGAGCAAATAATTTAAGAATTCCTGTTATCACCGCTACACAAAAAGATCCTATAAGCAATTTTAGCGGGTTTCTTGTATCCGATTCTCTGATGCATTCATTGAATTTCAAATTGTACGGCTTTAAAGCGGTAGCAGATTCATCACTTTCGGTGTTATATGCAGATTCTTTAGGACTAAATACACGGATCGAGTTGAACCTTACAAATGCAAAACTTTCGCATAGCCTAATAAATCTCGGGGATGTGAATATTTCAATTGCTAATGGTATAGGCTATATCCATAAGAAAAATGATAACCTATCGCTTCAAATGGACAAATGGAAACTGCTCATCAAAGACTGGAATTTAAACGGTAATCTTAATGTTACAAAAGCTACGCTGCAAACGCAGCTTTTTAACGTGCCCGTCACTCAACTTCATATCTCACCGACAGAGATTTTGAGTTCTTCTGTAAATATAAATAACATTAGTATCGGGGGAATAATCCCCGTGAAACTTAGTGGTAAATTAAAGCTGAACTATAATAGTTCAAACTCAAACTGGTTCCTGTTTGCTTCAAAACCGGGCTCTTCGGTTGCAGCATTCGGTGGATTACCCGGGATGGCCTCCGGAGATTCAGTCCATATTTCTTCAATTTATTTATATAGTAATCAGGATAATGTTGACCTGATTCCGGAACAGTCATCTAAGACTCTAAAGATTTATAAAATTGGAATATTCAATCCTTCCGAAATAAAATACGTTCCGGCTGGGCATCACGTAGAGATGACTTCACTTTCTTTCAACATTCCAGGTTATCCGGGTACAGTGAACGGCGTATTAGTCTATTATAAGGAAAACGGACAAATAAAAATGAGATTAGTTCCTTTTAAAATAGCTTTTGTTGATAAAGGGGTTAATTATGCATTCTCAGAATCAGCGGCTGATACAATGATCTTTAACAGTAAAGGATTATCTGTACGAGGTAGACTCTGGGAAGAAGGCAAGTATAGTTTGAATTCGTGGCTCTATCATACTGCCGATTCCACTTCGATTTGGGTTGAAACACCTAATAGTCCTTTTGCTAAAACAGGGACCTTCTGGCAAAAGCTTCAAATCGGTGGGAATATCAATTACTTTGATTCTGTTGGCGGACATATCCAAGTAGTTGGAAATAATTGGGATACCCTTTCAGTTGCAGGAAACCTGACAACTCCAAAAGGGGTTAATGGCGGACAAAACAGGATAACGTTCACCGTTACAGGTGAA
Organism: uncultured Bacteroidota bacterium; assembly: GCA_963783855.1. GTDB lineage: Bacteria > Bacteroidota > Ignavibacteria > Ignavibacteriales > Ignavibacteriaceae > JAKAGZ01. Next base: position 321,368 of record CAWAPE010000005.1, on the reverse strand, counting down.
TTTTATGCGAATGACCAATCGATTGGAGTGAACAATATTGATACTCCATTCGGTCAGATGTTTTGGAAATATGATTTTGATAAGGGCCAGCTCGTGGGCACGATGGATATAGATAAAGATATGGGAGGCGTTAATATAAAGGGTCCCGCTGAGTTATTGGTTGACGGAAGCGGCTGGTTCTTCTTTGCTGGTATTACGGCCAAAATTCCAGGACTACCGGAGCAGGATGCGGCAATTATAATTGGTGACTATGGAAGTATGCCTCAAAATGTAAAAGATGGGTTTGCCAAAGCCTCTTACGACAAAAATTTGCCTTGCGGTTTTCAATCAAGTATAAGCGGATTTTTATTCTCAGGTAAGTGTGCCATTCCAATTGCTATTCCGACAATTGATATCAAAACGGGAGTTGCGAATATCCATTTTGGAGTTGAAGCAGGAGCTAATGTTAAGATGTGGACGTCATTTTCTAAAAGCGGAAATGAGTATGGAATAGGTGCCATAGGGTTCATCGATGCTTCCTTTAGTATGGATGCATTGATCTGTACAAAGTTATCTGCGGAAGCTACTCTGCAACTTGCATTTACAGGCATTTACCAAACAAATCCCGGATTGTTTAGCCTAGATGGATGTGGAAGTTTTTCAATTGGCGCAGATATAGAACAGCAGGGAGTCGGAATTGATGAGCTTTGTACTCCGCCCAATATATCTGTATTTAATAAAACATTTGCAATGAGCGCACTAATGCATATTGATTCAAATGGAAACACTAAGTTTTCTTTTAAAAGCGGCTCGTGCAGCACTAATACAGCACAGGGCTGTAGTAAATAAAGGCTTTTATGAAAAGAGAAAATACAGGAAGAATTAAATCAGCAATTTTTATTGTAATAACTTTATTCGTTTTTGCAGTTCCAAGAATATTTTCGCAAGTTTCAATAATGGATAAAGCATTCGGCGGTAAAAAAGGAATCTTCGTCTACTTTGATAAAGACATCCCCTTAAAAGAAAACACGGGAGAGCAGTTTTCCTATATAATTGAAAGAAGAGTTGAGAATACAAATGCCTGGCATACCTTAGACACAGTTTCTGGTCCTGCTAATTTTACTGAATTCAAAAACAGAGTTAGTTCTTTCCACTCTCAGCTACCTTACCTGATTATTGGAAATGATGATATATTAAAGAATGTGTGGGAAATCAGTAATAAATATAAAAGGATAGATTCTCTTTATTCATACGCGCAGGTACCGGTTTTGGGATTAGCCCTGGGCACAATTTATCTGGATACTAGCGCTAATGAAAATACGCAATACGAGTATAGGTACTCTAAAGTTAGCACTACGGGGAAAGTATTAAATACAATTCGAACATTTGCCGTCCAATATCCGGGTAAAGTTTCTTTTAAAAAAATCCATCAGAAAACTTCAAGGAGTGATGGGGACAAAATATTTATTCAGTGGACCACGAGTAATGAGAAAATGCCTGTCTTCCAGGTAATGAGAGAAGACAATCTTCGTCCACCTTTCAGACTTATAAACCCTCTAAAAGGAGTTAATGCGGGTAAAGATGGCCTGAACATTTTTGTGCAGGATACTTTGATAGATCCTGTAAGCATTTATCGTTATTATATAACTCCGGAAGATATCTTTGGGAATGAAGGAGAAAATTCAGATACTGTGATTGTAGGAAATTATAATTTTAAGGCAGTTTCCTCTTTACCCGACAGCATAAAAGTGGAAGGAGCACATGCAGAAGGCGGCATTGAATTAAGCTGGCAGCCAAAGAAAGATCCTTCAGTCAGACTCATTGACATATATAAAAGCGCAAATTATGACACTGGATATGTAAAACTTGTATCACTTCCAACAAATCAAACTTCATACTTAGACCAGAAAGTTGAACCAGAGATAACTTATTACTATTACTTTATTGCGGAAGGACAACTTGGAGAAAAATCTACCAAGTCACCAAGATTCTTCGGCGTTTATAGTAATCCGGATGCACCTTTCCCGCCGCTGGATGTTAAAGGAGAAGGGGTCAAAGAAGGAGTAAAGCTTCAATGGACTTGTAATGAAAGCTTTACGAGAGGATATTATGTCTATAGGAGCAGCAGCATTAATGGGAAGTTAGAACAAGCCTCGCAATTAATTCCGGCTAAAGACTCTCTTATGACTTATATTGACAATGATTCTACGTTATCAGGTAAAATAACATATGCTTATGCCGTTAAAGCCGAAAATACTAGCTATGTTAAAAGTGCATACTCTGATACAGTTTATGTTAGACCATCTGTCGCGACAAAACCATTAGTTCCAACCGATGTTAAACTCACAGTGAACGGGAAATCCGTTAGCGTTTATTGGGCAAATACGAGCGCTATGCAAAACGGAATAGATGGCTACGATTTACTGAGAAAAGAAATTGATAAGATAGGAAAACCTATCGGTGATTTCAAAGCTGTCAATGATTCAACTATACCACCTTTCCAAAATTATTTTACTGATGATGATGTAATAAGCGGCAGTTCATACCTATATGCTGTCCGTTCAAAAGATGTATTTGGCGGCCAAAGTGATTTAAGCAATCCGGTCGAGGCTAAAATCAAAAGTATTTCTGTAATTCCGCCTGCGGGGATTAGTGCTAAAAAAGTAACTGGAGGAATTGAAATAACCTGGTACGAAGCTGAGCAAGAAAACCTTTCAGGCTATAAAATATACAGGTATGAGAGGGGTGAGAACCCTATTTACTTGGGAACTGTAAAATATAGTTCAGAGCCCATATTCAAGGACAAAAATCTGAAAGCCGGACGTTTATATTTCTATTACGTTACAAGTTATCTGGTTAGCGGCGAAGAAAGTCAGCCGGGTATCGAAGTAGGGATCAGATATTAATTCCAATGGAAAGCAAAATGTATAAATCTAAACTTAGGGTGAGAAAAACATTCATTTTACCTCGTATGATTTTCCTTTTGTGTTTAACCAGCCTGCCGCAGGCAAAAGGACACATTATTACAAAAAATCAAAAAACGAAATTTGGGAATTTATTCTTAACAATTCATTCCGGGTCTGTTACCGCAAATATAAGAGTAATCGGGCCTGATAAAACATATAATTTTAATAAAAATAAATCCTTAAAGAATATAAGTCCGGGCTATTGCACAGTGCTTGTTTTCAGATCGGATATAGCGGCTACAAAAGGTGAGCGTGTTGGAAAAGTTTTTGGAGAATTAAGACCTGTGAGAAGATATCATATCAAAGCGGGCGACACAGTCTATGCTTCTATAATGTATGTTGAGCAACCTGCAAGTGGGAAACTCTGGGTCAGTACTGAAACCGGAGCAAGGTTAATTGCTTATAACAGAGATGATCTAGATGCTCCCGATTCTCCTAAACCCTTTGCAAAAATTCAGTTTCATTACGTCAGCCTGAGGGGCTTTTCATTCGACCAAATGGGGGATTTATGGGTAGCCGGTTTTAGCAAACGAAAAATATTTGCCTTCTCACCATACCAATTGGAAGGCAATAAAAAAGCGAAACCGATAGTTACAATCTCCAATAGCAGTATAGACGGGCCTTGGGGTCTGGATTTTGATAAAGATGGCAACTTGTGGATTTCTGATTGGAATACAGGGAGATTAATTTCATATAAATTTAAGTCGCTTGTGAAAATGCTTGGTGCAAAGAGACCTTCCAAAGAATCACCGGATGAAACGATTGTATCATCAAAATTACAAAAACCTGAGTATATCGCCTTCGATCTGTCCGGCAATTTATGGGTTACGGGAGAAAATCCTGGCAATTATAAAAGCGAAATTGTAGAAATTTCCGTAGATAAATTAAAAAAATCAGGAGAAATTGAACCATCAATTACCATTACTGAATCAGAAACTCCTACATTGATTGGAGTAAATTCACTTGTATTTGACAAACAGGGAAATTTGTGGGGGGCCGACAACACTGCAATTTTCCGTTTTGATTCGTCACAACTTACTTCTTCAGGTCCAATAGTCCCAATATTTTATAGGACATTTTCCTCACCGTCACTTGTTTCAGGAATAGCACTGGATTCAAAGGGAGATTTATGGTTCGGTGAGCAATATAATGCAAACATTAGTCACTATAAATATCCTGACCAAGGGAAGGGGACCGCATATATCTCAGGTGATTATATTGAAGAACCAGCATGGCTTTCAATTTATCCTGAACCCCGCGGTGTTATTAATTCGCGATGAACTTTTAAAAAAAAGAATTATGATTTGCTTACAACAAAAACTGTCAAGGCTGATGAAATTATTTGTTAGAATATCTCTGATTTTATTTATCATAATTTTTAATAAATCTGTTTTGGCGCAAAACAGGGCAAAGAGAGATACGACAGAAAGTTTCATCAATAAAAATTTTTCAGTCAGCGGAGATATAAGCTTTTACGGTGAACTTTATTCAATCTCTGGTATTACAGCTAGACGTCCTTCATCGACCGGAAGATTATTGATTCGACCCACATTTACTTTCTTTAATAACATATCAATTCCGGTTGAAATAATACTTTCTACTGAAGGTAGTTCAGCCAGGCAGAATATAAATCAGTTTGGAATAAATCCTGCGTGGAGTTGGGGTAAAGCACATCTTGGAGATTTTTCGGAATCCTATTCTGATTTTACATTAAATGGAATTGTGATTAGGGGAGGGGGGATTGATTTAAATCCCGGTATACTCAGATTTTCAACGGTTGCAGGTTTTACTCAGCAGGCTGTTAATGGAGGGGCTCAGAATGGCAGCTATAAAAGATTTTTGTTTGCCTCAAAAATCGGAGTTGGCAAAGATAATAGCACTCATGTTGACTTTATTTTTCTAAGATCTAAAGATGATGTTTCATCCATCAATCTAACTCAAAAATCGATTACAGTCATTACGCCTAATGGAGATGATCAGGTCCCAGTTGGAACTTTGCAAACAGTTCGGTGGGCATCTACCGGTATAACTGGAGATGTAAATATTGAATTATCGAGAGATGGAGGTGCAACTTTTCAAACGATCTTTAGTGATCAACCAGCAAATGGATTTGTTAACTGGAGTACTTCAGGTCCCGATACGTATCAGGCAATTATTAAAATTACAAGTATAAATGATTCGAGCATAAGCGATGTCAGTGATTATCCATTTACAATCGCATCAGGGATACAAGCTAAAACAGGTAATCATTTTAAGGGAAATTATAACCAGAGCTCAATTTCTCCACAGGAAAATCTGGTACTTGGCACTGTAGGGAAAATAAGTCTTGATGATAATAAATTTGTGATAAACTTTGAAGCAAGCGGAAGTGTTTATACTCGGGATTTAAGATCATCTGAGATCAATTTGGATAGCACGAATATACCGAGTCTCTTTTCGAGTTTATATAAGCCCAGAAGCAGCTCAAGTTATGATTATGCTGTAAATACCGACTTTAACCTGAATCTTCAGACATTTAAGCTTAAAATAGGCTATAAACAAATTGGACCCGGATATCATTCGCTTGGTCTTGCTTATCTACAAAATGATCAAAGACAATTTACAGCCATAACATCCTATAGGTTTTCCAGATACTCAGTATCAGCAAATTGGATTAGATTCAGTGATAACCTGATTGATCAGAAAGCTTATACTACTTCACGGAATCAATTCGGGATTAATTTTAACGGGCTCTTAACTAAATTCTGGAATGCGAATATTTTAATAAATGTCCTTAATATGGGTAATGATTCTAAGAATGATACTACAAAAGTTGATTTCTCAAGCCTTGTGCTTGGAATGAATCACGTTTTTATGATAGGTCAACAATCTTTTTTGCAAAATATATCCATAAATTATACTTATCAAAAATCTGAGAATAATTCTGCTTTATTTAGCGGGAGTGTTACTAAGGTCAATAACGTAAATCTTGGATTGGCATTTTATATCTCCGAAAATCTCTCGGCCAATTCATCGTTTGGTTTGGTAAGTTCAACTTATGCAGATACCATTTCAAGTAATACTAAGATTGTCTCGCTAGGATTGAATCATAACGCTTTAAGCAATAAACTACATACATCTTTCTCTGTAAGCAGTTCATTTCTGCAAAACAATAGTTCTTACAGAACAATCCTATCTTCAGGTTATTCATTCACTAGGACAGATAAAATTTCGCTTACAATTTCATATAATGCATTTAGAACAACTGAAACAAAAGGGGGCAATTTTAATGAAATAATAGCGGGATTAAATTATTCGCACTCATTTTGATTTTGTAATGAAGTAAATGATTATACAACGATACTGTGATTCACTAAGTTTTGTATAGATCAGGCATTTGGATGCAATATCATAGTACCACAAAGAAAATAACTAAGCTTAATCATTTGGAACCATATTTATAAATCTCTTGTTTTATTGTTGCGATTCCGTTGCTTGCAAATTTGTAATCTATTTCATTATATTTGTTTACTGAAGTAAGTGAATTTTCCAAGATTGATGTCGCGGGTTCGAGCCCCGTTTCCCGCTCAAAAAATCCACTGATTGTGGATTTTAATTTTTTAAAATAATGCTTAGATTAAGCATACATTATTGAGCATAAATTTTAGGGCGCTGTGGCCAAGTGGTTTAAGGCGAAGGTCTGCAAAACCTTTATTCGTCGGTTCGAATCCGACCGGCGCCTCAAAAGTTGACCAAAATTATTTATGAGAAGTGTTACGACTAGTAATTTTATCTTTGAGTCTAAAATGATTTTTGTTAGGGATCGTCTTTTGTACCCTGTGATGTTATTTATAAGCCTGTTTAAGATGATAAGCTCTGATAAAATATTATGGTATAGAAGTAAAAATATATTAATGGAGTTTGTATGCTGGCTTTAACAATTATGTACCCTGTCATTTCCCTTATTTGCTTTCCATTTGCGTTTTTATTAATTCAAAATGCAGCTTTAGGGTGGGAAGATGAGAATGGTTATCATAATCTTATCTAATTGACAGATTCTATTTAATTACACTTATACAGTCGTTCGACGTACCCTCTTTAATATAATATTCAAAATTGTCCTTTTCGTTTTTAAATCCCAAATAGTCCTGAATTGTTTTATTACACTTTCGTGCTTACCAAATTTCTTCAAAAGCAATGATAATCGTATCAATAAACATAATGCTCACTAACCTGTATTTAATGAAATTGACAAAAGCAGATACGATTACTTTAGCCACAACATAAAAAAAGCAAATTTCTTATAAAGTAATTTAAGAAAGACTACAGTGTTGTTCTATAGCTTCCAATTTAAGATCTACTATAATAATCATGGTAAAAAGACTATTAAAAAACAGATTTTAACCGAACATCAAAGTGTCCCAGGTATGCAAATATTTCGTGTACTCTGCGTTTTCTGCAGGCAAAATTGTGATTCTTAATATAGAGAAACTATTAGATTTATTTTAACGACTAAGTTGTATAGTTGATATCAAGCCAATTGGTTGCTTTATTACTCAACTGACACTTTTAATCATCTTATTTTTTATCTGAAATTATTATTATTGCAAGTTTTCTATTCACAAAAAGTAGCATATTTTACGTGATAAACGGCATTTTTACCGGTAATTTTTATTTTTATAACATATGCTATCGAATTAATTTTAGATAATTTTCGATATTTGTACATAATTTCAACAAATTCAAAGTTTAAGCAATTTCTTAAATGATTTAACATTTTGGCATATTACTTGAGCATGTAATGATAAAAGATTCTAAATTGTATGGAGATAAATTGATGCCACTTATAATTATTTATGCCGCTATTTCAGTAATATCTTTTCTTTTCATGTATTTTTTAATCCATTCTGCACCTGTTGGTTGGGAAGATAAAAGTGGTTTTCACAGTGAAAGAAAGATTCAGGATGCAAAATATGTTAATAATAAGGTTCATGGAAATGCAAGTTTTACAAGGATATTATAAATATTATTTACCCAAAAATAATTTTTAATTGAATTGAAATAGCTAAGTAATTTTCCAGCAAGTTATATTTATTTAGAAAATCTTAAAAGTTACTCGCCTTATAAATTTTTATTTCCTCACCCCATGTTTGAACCCTCTATATGGCAATGAATGTTGAATGGTTATAAAGGCAGTTTTATCAATCGATTCGATTAATTCAATTGTTTTTCTTTGTTTGTTTCTGGGAACAATTAAAGCAATAATTGAAACTCCACCTGTTCCTCCTTCTCCCGGCAAAATTGTAACCCCATATTTTGATTTTCTTAGAGTATCTGCAATTTTATCCGTGAATTGCCTGGATATTATTGTAAGTTGTGCAAATCCAAAACCAATTTTTTGTTCAAGTGTTATCCCAAGAATATTCCCAATTGCAAATCCTGTTGCATATCCAAATAAGTTGGGAATATTGTCTAGATGCAGCATTATATACCTGATTGCAAATATCCAGATCAGTACCTCAAAAAATCCAGCAAATCCTGCATAATATTTTTTACTCTGCACAACAAGAATAGTCCGTATTGTGCCGATTGTTACGTCGCAAATTCTCATTAACATTATTATCAGGGCACCTATTATTGCTTCAAACATAAAATTATTCCGGTTATTTTGTTTATTGACCAGGTTAATAATTAGAAATATTATTTTATCTTTGTAACTTAATAAAATTATTAAAAGAAAATGATTTATAAAAATCAAAGACAAGAACTTGTTGACACTCTTTCTATGAAAGGCATTCATGATATTTCAGTATTGAAAGCATTGGGTGAAGTAGAAAGGCACCAGTTTGTACCGGCAGCAATGAAGCATTTTGCATACAATGATGTGGCATTGCCAATCGGATATGGGCAGACAATATCTCAGCCTTATACTGTTGCATTTATGACTCAAGAGCTAAAATTAAAGCCTGGCAATAAAATCCTTGAGCTTGGAACGGGATCCGGATACCAGGCAGCTATTCTCGAAAGAATGGGAATGGATGTCTTTAGCATAGAACGAAATTATGATATACTTCTAGAGACTCAAAAACTTTTTGATAAGCTAGGTGTAAGAGTAAGAACTAAATGTGGGGATGGCACAATTGGCTGGAGTGAATATGCCCCGTATGATGGAATAATTGTAACAGCAGGTTCTCCCTCTGTACCTCCTTCATTGAAAAAACAACTTGCACTTAACGGCAAACTTGTCATCCCGGTTGGAGATAAAAATTCACAAACATTAAAAATTATAACTAAGCTGGAAGAAGAGAACTTCAAAGAAGAAGACGTACCTCAATTTAAATTTGTGCCTTTGATTGGAAGGGAAGGGTGGAACGAAAAGTAATATGTATAGTCGGTCCAACTTGTTCTGGGAAAACCAGCCTTGGTATTCGTCTGGCTGAAATGTTGAACGGAGAAATTATTTCTGCTGATAGCAGACAGATTTATAAATTACTGGACATAGGAACTGCAAAACCTACCTCAAAAGAACTTCAGGAATGTAAACATCATTTTATTAATAAATTAAACCCGGACAGGGATTTTAATGTTAGTATGTTCGAACTGGATGGGTTAAAAACTATCAACCGTATATTTTTGAAAGAAAAGTACCCGATTGTTGTTGGAGGTTCAGGACTTTATGTTAAAGCTTTGGTTGATGGGATTTTTAATTCAGTAGATGCGGACGAGGAATTCAGGAAAAGCCTATTAAAATTAAGAGAAAAATATGGTAATGAACATTTGTATAAAGAATTAGAAAAAGTTGATCCTGAAAGTGCCGTTAAAATGAAACCATCAAACTGGAAAAGAGTAATTCGGGCGCTTGAGGTTTACCACATTACAGGAAAGAGAATAGGTGATTTACAGAAGAAACATAAGCGTAATGATGAATATATTTTTGAACAGCATGGATTAAGCTGGAATAGAGATATACTTTATCAAAATATTGAAATGCGAGTAAATCATATGATTGAAAACGGACTTATTGAAGAGGTTAAGAATATATTGAACAAAGGATATGATAAAGGGCTTAATTCATTAAATACAGTAGGTTACAAAGAAATTATTGCGTTCCTTGATGAAGAAATCACCCTCGAGAGAGCAATTGAACTAATAAAAAGAAATACCAGAAGATTTGCCAAAAGGCAAATGACTTGGTTCAGAAAAGATGAAAGAATTATTTGGCATAAAGTAGAAAAGGAATCTGATCTAAATCAAATTGCAAATACCGTTGCTGTCGATTTTTTATAATCTATAGAGAAAATTGTTTACTGCTAAAATAAAATTTGATATATTATAACTACACTTAAATACAGAACGTTGGTTAGCTCTATTTTCCAAACAAATCAGGGGAAACAAAATGATTGGAATAGTTGGCTTCGGTTCTTACCTCCCTCGTTACCGCATAAAAGTTGAAAGCATCGCCAAACAATGGGGATCTGACCCCGAAGTTATTAAAAGAGGTTTACAACTTTTTGAAAAAACAGTTCCCGGAATTGATGAAGACACAATTACAATATCAGTTGAAGCAACAAAAAATGCTTTACTAAGGGCTGGTATTAATCCGCTTGATATAGGTGCTGTTTACATTGGGTCCGAGTCACATCCTTATGCTGTAAAACCGAGTGGCACAATTGTTATCGATGCACTTGGAATTGGTCCGGATGTACATGTTGCAAGTTATGAGTTTGCCTGCAAAGCAGGAACTGAAGCAATGTTTGTTGCATACAGTCTTGTTAAGGCCGGCGAAATGAAATATGCACTTGGTATAGGTGCAGATACTTCGCAGGGAGCTCCCGGTGATGCGCTCGAGTATTCAGCATCAGCTGGTGGTTCCGCATTTATTATGGGAAAGGAAAATGTGGTTGCTGAAATACTTTTTACAAACTCATACACATCCGATACCCCCGATTTCTGGAGACGTGAACATCAGTACTATCCAAGACACGCAGGAAGATTTACAGGTGAGCCAGCATATTTCAGACATGTTTTAAATGCTGGCAAAAGATTATTGGATAAATCTGGTATGAAGCCGGAAGATTTTAAATATGCAGTATTTCATATGCCTAATGGAAAGTTTCCACAAATGGCCGGCAAAAAATTAGGATTTACCAAAGAACAACTCGAAACAGGATGGATCGTTCCCTGGATGGGAAATACTTATTCTGGCTCATCTCCAACTGGACTTTCCGCTGTCCTTGATGTTGCAAATCCCAGCGATAAAATATTTATGGTATCATTTGGTTCCGGTGCCGGTAGTGATGGATTCATTTTTAATGTCACTGATAAAATTAAAGATGTTCAGGATAAAGCTGCAAAAGTAAGGGATATGCTGGACCATAACCAGATATATCTAGATTATGGAGAATATGCAAAGTACCGAAGTAAAATTATCCTAAACGAATAAGGGGGAATTAAAATGAAAGATGTAGCAGTAATTGGCGTTGGGATGACTAAGTTTGGTGAACTCTGGACCAAATCAATTAAAGATATTTTTGTTGAAGCTGCTCTTAAGGCAATTGAAGATGCTAAAGTTGACCATATAGATTCAATGTATGTAGGTTGTATGTCGAGCGGACTATTTGTGAGGCAGGAACATCTTGGTGCTGTAATGGCCGATTATCTTGGGGTTAGTCCTATTCCTTCAACAAGAGTTGAATCAGCCTGTGCTTCAGGCGGAATGGCTTTCAGGCAAGCCTATTTTGAAGTTGCATCAGGTAATAGTGAAATAGTCCTTGCTGGCGGAGTAGAAAAAATGACTGATGGCACTGATGTTACCGAGGCACTTGCAACTGCAGCTGATCAGGATTATGAGGTTTACCAGGGAGTAACTTTCCCCGGTCTCTATGCTATGATTGCAAATGCTCATATGCATCAGTATAAAACTACGAGGAAGCAAATGGCTGCAGTTCCTGTTAAAAATCACAAAAACGGATTCAATAATCCAAATGCTCAATTCAGAAGTGAAATCTCCATTGATAAAGTTCTCAGTTCTACTTTAGTTGCCGATCCTTTAAGACTACTTGATTGTTCCCCTGTAAGTGATGGCGGGGCGGCTGTAATTTTATGTTCTTTGGATGTCGCCAAAAAATTTACGAAACACCCGGTAATTATTAAGGCATCTACACAGGCCTCTGATACCATTGCTTTGCATAGTAGAAAAAGTCTTACGACTTTAAATTCTGTTTCTAAGGCAGCAGAAAAAGCTTATAAAATGGCTGGAATTACCCCAAAGCAAATTGATTTTGCGGAAGTTCACGACTGCTTTTCCATTGCTGAAATAGTTGTTTCAGAAGATCTTGGTTTCTTTGAGAAGGGCGGAGGAGGTCCTGCTGCAGAGAACGGTCTTACTGCGCTCGAAGGAGGTCAAATTCCAATTAACACAAGTGGTGGATTAAAATCCAAAGGGCATCCTGTAGGCGCTACAGGTATAGCACAGGTAATAGAGTGCTACGAACAATTAACAGGGCAGGCTGGAAAACGACAGGTTAAGAATGCGAAAATTGGAATGACACAGAATATGGGCGGCTCAGGAGCAAGTTGTGTAATAAACATTCTGGAGGCATTATGATTAGTCCAAAATATTTCAGGGAAATACCTCAAAGATATCGCCTGGAAGCTGGTAAATGTAAAAAATGCGGACAGGTTTATTTTCCGCCGAGGCTGATATGCCCGGAATGTAAAGCTCAGGAATTTGAGAATATTAGATTAAATCCTGAAGGAAAATTACTTACTTATACAATAATAAGAGTGGGATCCGACATATTTTCACTCCAAACTCCATTTGCAGTTGGTATTATAGAATTAAAAGATGGAGTGAGAGTAACGGCTCAAATTGCGGATGTTGAGTTAGATAGAATCAAGATTGGAATGAGCCTGAAGCTGGTTTTCAGGAAAATTCAGGATGAAGGTGCATCAGGTCTTCATTGCTACGGATATAAAGCAATTGTAATTTAATATATTCAGGGCTATTTTTGTAAAGGAATTTAACATTAAGGGTTTTGGAACTGTTGTGAATTTCTTTTTATAAAGTAGCCTGAATATTTTCAGCTATTGTTAAAAAATTCACATTACTATATTTATATAGTATCCTTTCGGGTAAATACATTCCAACAATTCCATATAAATTAAAAAAACGGAGTCTTCGTTGAAGGATAAAATTAGAATTGCATCCGGCCAGGGTTTTTGGGGCGATCTTATTGAAGCGCCATATCAGCAGGTTACAAAAGGTGATGTTGATTATCTTGTAATGGACTATCTCGCAGAGGTAACAATGTCCATTCTTCAGAAACAAAAAAATAAAAAACCAAATCTTGGTTATGCGCGTGATCTTCCCCCATTAATGAAAAGACTTTTGCCGGTCTGTAAAGAAAAAGGTATTAAGGTAATTACAAACGGCGGGGGAGTAAATCCCGTTGCATGCGCAGATGCTATTCTGGAAGAAGCAGTAAAATTAGATATTGAAAATTTAAAAATAGCTGTTGTACTTGGTGACGATATAAAAGACAGGATGGATGAATTAATGGCAGCCGGGGCTGAATTAAAAAATATGGAAAGCGGTGAGCCATTAAAAGAGTACAAAGATAAAATACTTAGTGCAAACGTTTATTTTGGAGCACTTCCTATTGTTGAAGCACTGGAAAAAGGAGCCGATATTGTAATTACGGGTAGAACTACAGATACAGGACTGACACTTGCACCAATGATCTATGAATTTGGATGGGATCCAAAGAATTATGATCTAATGGCGGCTGGTACTGTAGCGGGTCACATTCTCGAATGCGGTGCACAATCAACCGGAGGAAATTTTCTAGGTGATTGGGAATCGATAGAAAATTTTGCTGAAATAGGTTTCCCAATTTGTGAAGCTTATCCAAATGGTGAAGTTGTTGTTACCAAGCACGAAAACACAGGTGGACGGGTTTCATACGATACTGTTGCTGAACAACTTGTTTACGAAATTGGTGACCCAAAGTCTTATATAACTCCTGATTGTATTGCAGATTTTTCATCTATTAAACTTGAGGATCTCGGGGATAACAGGGTAAAAGTATATGATGTTAAAGGATTCAAAGAAACTGAATTCTATAAAGTATCCTGCTCATATTCGAGCGGTTATTCTGCGATTGGCTCACTTACATATTCATGGCCTAAAGCTTTAACTAAAGCAAAAAGGGCTGACAGAATATTGAGGAAAAGGCTGGAAAACCTGGGTCTGCAGTTCGAGGAAATAAATACTGAATTCATTGGATATAATGCTACACAAGGTCCTCTTTCCAAAGAATTGGATGAAGATTTGATTAACGAAGTTATGCTCAGATTTGCAGTCAGGGCAAATGATCGTGCTACTGTGGAAAGATTTGGAAAAGAAATTGCCCCACTTATATTAACAGGTCCGCCAAGTGTAACAGGATTTGCTGGCGGAAGACCAAAACCAAGCGAAGTTGTTGCTTATTGGCCGGCTCTGCTTCTGAAGACACTTGTTGAACCACATGTAAAAATATTGGAGTTAAAATAATGAAAGTTAAATTAATTGATATTGCACACGCAAGAAGCGGCGATAAAGGTGATGCAGGTAATGTAGGTGTGATTGCTTATGATGACAAAGGATTTGAAATAATTAAGAAGCATCTTACAACTGAGAGAGTTAAAAAACATTTTGAAGGTATTTGTTTTGGAGAAGTAGAGAGATATGAAATGCCGAATATTCGTGCAATAAACTTTCTGCTGCATAACACACTTGGCGGTGGAGGAACAGTTTCTTTGAAACATGACGCACAGGGCAAAATACTTGCCAGTGCTATGTTGAGAATGGAACTGGATGTTTAAAAAATTATAAAGTGATTAAAAACATTAATAAAGTAATTGGAGTATAAATGTACGAAGAAGAATTAAAGACACTGTCAGGGTATAAAAAAAGAATCGATAATTTACGGAGTTATCTTTGACGTCGTTAATAAAGACTCAAAAGTAAAAGATTTACAAAACCAGACCAGCCAGCCTGGTTTCTGGGATGATCAGATTGCCGCACAAAAAATTCTGCAGGAAATCAAAACTCTTGAATCATGGGTAGAACTATGGAAGGGAGTTAATGATAGAGCCGAGAACCTTGAAGAAATAATTCAGTTAGCTAAAATGGAAGATGATTCCTCCTTTGAGGGAGAAATTCAAAAAGAAATGGGGGAACTTGAAACCGCTATAGAAAATGCTGAGTTTAAAAATATGCTTAGTGGTAAAGATGATGGAAGAAATTGCATACTTACCATTCATTCGGGAGCTGGTGGTACTGAGTCAATGGATTGGGCGGATATGTTGATGAGAATGTATCTACGTTGGGGGGAACAAAATAATTTTAAGATGACACTTGTTGACATTCTTGATGGTGACGGTGCGGGAATAAAAAGCGCTACTATTGAGGTCGAGGGTGAATTTGCATACGGTTATATGAAAGCAGAAAACGGGGTACACAGACTTGTTAGAATTTCTCCGTTCGACTCAAATAAAAGAAGGCATACTTCTTTTGCTTCAGTTTTTGTTATACCGGAAGTTGATGATACAATTGAAATTGATATTAACCCTGCTGACTTAAGAGTTGATACTTACCGATCAGGTGGGAAAGGCGGACAAAATGTTAATAAAGTAGAAACAGCCGTCCGTATAACTCATATTCCAACAAATACTGTTGCAGCCTGCCAGAGCGAACGTTCACAGGGGCAAAACCGAGTTAATGCAATGAAACTTCTAAAATCAAAATTGTACCAGATAGAACTTGAAAAACAGGAAGCTGAACTTGATGAAGTTGAGAAAGGAAAAATGAAAATAGAATGGGGAAGCCAGATCCGTTCTTATGTATTTCATCCTTATAATATGGTCAAAGACCACAGAACAGATGAAGAAACTTCTGATGTTCAGAAGGTAATGGATGGTGATATTAACAAATTTATCAGAGCTTATCTTTTAAAATTTAGCCAAATTTAGCTCTGGCAATAAGTTTATTTGTATCTAAAAATATTTTAGAATGCCTAAAAATAAAAATGATTTCTTCGAAAAAGTATATAAGGTTGTTGCAAAAATCCCTTACGGAAAAGTAACAACTTATGGTGATATAGCCGAAGCCTGCGGAACGCGTTCAGCGGCAAGAACAGTCGGGTGGGCAATAAATGGGACAAGTGTCACCGGTTTGCCCTGCCACAGAGTTGTAAACAGGTTTGGAGCCCTGACAGGCCGTATGCACTTCGGTGATACTGATCTAATGAAAGATTTATTGCTATCTGAAGGAATTGAATTTGATGAAGATGGCTGTGTTATCCTTGAGAAATATCTCTGGAAACCACAGCCATCAAAAATCAGGAAGAAAAGAAAGAAAAAATAAAATTACTAGTTATCAGTCCTGGTTACTGTTATTGAAGAAACACCCGCGTCTATATTCAAATAGATCTTTTTCGCTGCTGAGTCAAAATTATCTGACTGATAATGGTTTCTACTTAGTTTGCCGAATCCTCTGAAATGTCTTGAAGATAAATTGATATCAGAGATAATGTCACAACCCGCTCCTGATGGAACGTAAACATGTATTGCTGATGCTCCACCGGAAATCTTCACATTTGATACATCCGATTTCATACCTAATCGTAATTTTAAAGAAGCTGCACCCATTTCAATTTTTAATTTTTCAACTTTATATTCAGTCAAATCGAAATCAGCTGAAGCAGCTCCGATATCAAAATCCATATCCCATTGTGGATTTGTATTTAATGAGAACCTGGCTTTATTTTTTAATTTGCCGTGATAAAAATTAAACCTGTGATCTTCCATTGATAAGTCGATTGAAACTTTATTATCACCGGAATCTTTATCTAAACTAAAATCGTAATCGGCACCTGCTGTTGTAGCTTCAATTAATTCATTTGTGGAATTGACAATACTAAATGATCCTGCGCCGCTCGCAAAATGCAAATAAGCATTTTTATAATCTGTGTTATACGGCTCTGTAAATTGTTGCATGTTTTCAGAACTGTCCATCGAGATATAAAAATCATTTGAATTCCAATAGTTGTCTGAAAGAATTCCGGTAGTTGACTGAAATGTTGTAAAAATTATGAGAGCAAGAATTATTCCTGATGCTCCGGAGAGGATTCCTTTAAAAAATTGATCTTTCACTAAGATGGTAACACCCCAAAGCACAAGTACAACCGGCCAGAATCTCCAGATCTCATCCCAGTAAATTGTGAATCCAATTAAATTATTAAGTAGTACCAATATTCCTATTGAAATGAATAATGTACCCCAGAATATATGTTTCGTTTTCATTTTAAAACTCTCAGTTAAATTTTAGTCATTTCTGTTTTTCAGCAAAATTCCAACACCGATTAAAATAAGCACCAGTGGCCAGAATGCATGGAATGTAACAAAATTATCAATCAGTAAAAGAACTCCCAGAATTACCATTATTCCACCAAATATCCCTGATCTGTTTCTTTTAGGGACATCTGTAGTTTGTTGGGTTTCGTCTTGGGCTGTGCCTGTTCCGGTCCCGGCCTCTCCTGTAGTTTCAGTATTGTTAGAGCTAACAGGAATTAATGGTTCTTCAGGTACTACTATCCAGAGAACGATATATGCCAGGAAGCCCGCTGCCATAAACAGACCCACAACAAAAAGGATACGTATTAAGGTTGGATCGATATCAAAGTATTCGCCAATACCTCCACAAACTCCACCAATCATTTTGTCCTTTCTGGATCTATACCACTTCTTTTTCATCTCAGTTCTCCATTAATTTTTTTGTTTCCCAGTGATATTATAATGAATTATTTATTAGAAGAGTAAATAATGGTATTATCGGTAAAATATACGTGAATTCGGGCACAGGATTAAATTAACGGTAGATAGTTTTACTCATAAAAACCAATAATATCTAAATAAAGCAACATTTTTGCTAATTCGTTGTAAAACGGAAGAACCTTTCATATTTTTGCTAAAACATTTTAAGATTTATGAAAATAGCACTTTGTCAAATAAATACAATTATTGGTGATATCGCCGGTAATAAAAATAAAATAATTTCAGGTTACAGGAGAGCTGAGAATGACGGTGCCGATCTTGTAATCTTTCCGGAATTAGCCCTGCTAGGTTACCCGCCACTTGATTTAATCGAAAAAAATGAATTTAGAAAAGCTGTTGCAAAAGCAGCAAACGAAATTGCATCTGTTACAAAGGATACCGGCATTATTTTTGGATCAATTACAGAAGATGATGATAATATAGGGACGGATGTCCATAACTCTGCAATAATGTGTTATGAAGGAGAAATTAAATTTGTTCAGCATAAATCATTGATTCCGAATTATGATGTCTTCGATGAAATGAGGTACTTTGATCCTGCAAAAGAAATTTTTATTCACGAATTCAAAGGCGAAAAATTAGGCATTTCCATTTGTGAAGATATATGGAATGATGCAGACTACTGGCACGTAAGGAGATATACAGAAGATCCTGTAGCCAATTTAATCGGGCAGGGTGCTTCGGTTCTATTAAATATTTCTGCCAGCCCTTACGCATATGGAAAAAGGAAAGACAGGAAAGAAATGCTTTCAGTTTTGACAAGAGGGAATAAAATCCCTCTTGCGTATGTGTGTTGTGTCGGTGCACAAACTGATTTGATCTTTGATGGTGCAAGTATGTGCTTTGATGGTAACGGGGAACTGGTTTGTCTTGGTAATTCTTTTGATGAAGACTATTTTATCTTTGAAACAAACGGGACTTATGCTTCAATTAAAGAAACAGAAAAAAGTTTTGAAGAAGAGGTCCTGAATTCTTTAATATTCGGAGTAAAAGAATATTGTAGGAAACAGGGTTTTAAAGAAGTAGTTGTCGGATTAAGCGGCGGGATTGATTCGGCACTTGTTACTTATATTGCTGTTCAGGCATTGGGCAAAGAAAATGTTCATGTTGTAATGATGCCCTCGCAATATTCAAGCAGAGGAAGTAAAACTGATTCATTGAAACTAATAGAGAACCTGGGCATCTCATCTGAAACTATTTCAATTAAGTCAGCATACACAAGCTTTTTGAAATTATTATCGCCGGTATTTGGTAAGAAGAAATCAGATGTTACTGAAGAAAATCTGCAGGCAAGAATCAGGGGCGTAAACCTGATGGCAATTTCAAATAAATTTAATTATTTGCTGCTTACTACTGGTAATAAGTCCGAAATGGCGGTAGGCTATTGCACTTTATATGGTGATATGTGTGGGGGACTTGCAGTAATTGCGGATGTTTACAAAACTGATGTTTACCGGATAGCAAAATTTATCAATAAAGAAAATGAGATCATTCCTGATGAAATAATTACGAAACCGCCATCAGCAGAATTGAGAGAGAATCAAAAAGATCAGGATAGTTTGCCTCCTTATGAATTACTCGATCGAATATTAAAAATGTACCTTGAAGAAAATAAAGAATACAAAGAAATTGTAAGTGAGATTGGTGATGAAGAAACAGTCTCAAGAATTCTGAATTTAATTGATAAAAATGAATATAAGAGATTTCAGTCTGCCCCTGCATTAAGAGTGTCTACCAAAGCATTTGGGTATGGACGAAGATTCCCGATAGTGCAGGGCTGGAGAAAACAACAAAAAACATAAAATAAACTATAGCAAATATGAAAAAACTAATCAGTTTACTATTCCTGTTAACAATAATATTATTCCTGGCAAATATTACTTATGCTCAGTCAGGCAATGACTCAAAAGTATCCATAGAATCTTTTTTGTCCGTCGATAAAGTTAGTCCCGGTGATGCTTTTAATATAGCAGTTAAGACGAATATCAAAGAAGGCTGGCATATCAATTCAGATAAACCCAACGAGGATTTCTTAATCCCCACCAAACTAACTATTATAAATACAGGGAAGGGTTTTTTTAATCTTGAAAAAGTAGTCTATCCACCGGCGGAAAATGTTACACTTGGATTTTCTGACAATCCTTTATCTGTATGGGAAGGTGAAATTTACATTGGTGGAACTATAAAAACTCCGACTGATATTTTACCCGGGAAATATAAACTAATTGCGGATATCGAATACCAGAGTTGTAATAATAGCACCTGTCTTCCACCAATGAATGTTCAGGATACTCTAGATATAATTGTTACTTCAAATAAGGCTGATGTAAATAATATTAATATTGAGTTGTTTAAAAACCTCAAGCTCGGACTAAGTAACACTACTTCAATTACAACGACTGACAACGGTGATTCTATTACTTCTTCATTAGAGTCACACGGATTACTGATAGGCCTATTGCTCGTATTTCTTGGCGGGCTCGCACTTAATCTAACTCCTTGTGTCTATCCATTGATTCCCATAACTATTGGTTATTTTGGTGGTCAGAGTGAAGGCAGCACAAAGAAATTATTTCTAATGGGGCTGTTGTTTGTAATCGGACTTGCCCTTACATATTCTGTTATTGGTGTTGTCACTGCACTTAGCGGGGCAGTGTTCGGCTCATTGTTGCAAAACACTTATGTCATATTATCTATCGTTTTGATTTTCCTGGTCCTTTCATTAAGTATGTTTGGTGTTTATGAATTTAAACTTCCGGACGCGCTTGTTGCAAAAGCCGGAGGAGCAAAGGGTGGATATTTCGGTGCTTTCTTCATGGGCCTGACAATGGGAATTGTTGCAGCGCCGTGTATTGGTCCTTTTGTTTTAGGATTGGTTACTTATGTTGCTGCAAAAGGCGATCCGTTTTTTGGATTTTTAATGTTTTTTGTTTTAGCAATAGGATTAGGACTGCCGTATCTGTTCCTTGCAATATTTTCTGGTAAGATTAAGAATCTGCCCAGAGCCGGTGAATGGATGGATGGAGTTAAGCACGTATTCGGTTTCTTACTAATCGGTATGGCTTTATATTTTCTATTACCGCTTTTGCCGAAATCATTCTCTGGTTATGTGCTGCCGGTATTTATGATAATAACAGCAATCTATTTACTGTTTTTTGAAAAGCTTGCAAAAGATGTTAAAGGATTTAAAATATTCAGGATTGTATTTTCAGTTATACTTATTGGAGTTGCAGTATATACTTTGATCCCGAGCGAAAAGAATTCGATTAAGTGGCAAAAATATTCCGAACAAATTCTAACAGCAAAAACTGACGGAAAGAAGGGAACAATTATCGATTTTTATGCTGACTGGTGTATCCCTTGTAAGGAACTGGATGCCAGCACGTTTTCAGATCCAAAAGTTATTGAAGAGTCAGAGAAATTTATTAATCTCAAAGCTGATATGACTAAATCACTTGCGGACGATGTTGAGGCGTTAAGGAATAAATATAAGATTGTAGGTGTTCCTACAGTTTTAATTCTTGATAAAAATGGTAATGAGGTTAAAAGGATAACTGGTTTTGTTCCGCCTGAAGAATTTTACAGAATTCTGGAAATGGTTGAATAACAGGCATACCATAAAACAATATGAAAAGCCCGTCTTTAAGCGTAATCCTTCATTATTTAGGTAACACAATTGATTATTGGTAACTAGTTTTTGTTTATTGAATATTGCTAAATTCAGCTGGCTTGATTGATAGCAAAATTTTAATTGTTTTATTGATTCTTTTTTATTCAACTGTACTTTTGGCTTGACCCAAAAGTACCAAAAGGTCAAGTCTTTAAATAAAATTCTAAAATTATGCTGGCTATCCTCTCGGAAAATAAATCTACCTGCGGCAGACAAATTTGTCCGGGATAGTTTGTTTAACATTTTTTGCTTTCACTGAAAGGACTTACACAGAATTTTCCGGTTGGGATTCTCTTGTTTCTTAGTGTTTCCATTCAGCATATATTGCCTTTCTATATCCGCATAATTTTTTAACGAAATTTATTTAGGACGTCTAATTTATAATGCCTCAAAAATAGATATTAGCCAGTATTGTTACCGAATTGTTGAAGTGTACACTTTAGACGGGCTTTTTTATAATAATTGATATTTATAATTCTTAGTTTTTGTAAAGAAACTTTCCATATGTGAGAAATAAAAGCATTACTCATATTCCACAAATTACATTTCCTGTCAAATAATTCAATATTCCTTCTTTTTATAAAATCGCAGATTTAATCAACAAAAATAGTAAATGGCACAATTTATGGGTGAGTACATGATCGAAAATGAAATTTAATCTTATATACTCATTATTAAGGTAGAACAATGGAAAAAGAAGTTCTTGAACTTGAAGATGTAACTGTACGGTTTGCAGGTGATTCCGGTGATGGAATGCAACTTACCGGCTCACAGTTCAGCGATACGACAGCTTTACTTGGAAATGATTTAAGTACGCTTCCGGATTATCCGGCAGAAATCCGTGCTCCTTCAGGAACAGTTTATGGCGTTAGCGGTTTTCAATTACATTTTGGACAAAAAGAAGTTTATTCTCCCGGTGACAGACCGGATGTGCTTGTAGCTATGAATCCTGCTGCGATCAAAAAAAATATTACTGAATTAAAACCGGGTGCAATTATCCTCACAAATTCAGATGCATTTGATGCCAAAGGATTAAAGCTGGCAAAGTATGATACAAATCCTCTTGAAGATAACTCATTAAAAGGATTTACTGTTTATTCTGTTCCGATAACATCACTAACAAAAAAAGCTCTCGAAAATACATCATTATCTCCAAAAGAAATTGAACGTTCAAAGAACTTTTTTGCTCTTGGAGTAATGTACTGGTTATATAACAGGCCAATGGACCAAACCGTAAATTGGTTAAAAAGCAAATTCAAGAATAAACCAGAATTTATCGAATCAAATGAACTGGCGTTAAAGGCCGGATACAATTTTGGCGAAATGACAGAAATGTTTACCACCAGGTATACTGTCAGCCCGGCAAAACTTCCTAAAGGAACTTATAGAAGTATTTCAGGTAATGAAGCAACTGCACTAGGATTTTTAACTGCTTCAGTGAAAGCAGGAATCCCATTGTTTCTTGGTTCATACCCAATTACACCTGCTACCGAGATTCTTCAGTACCTAAGTACTTATAAAAACTTCGGGGTAAAAACTCTACAGGCAGAAGATGAAATTGCCGGAATCACCTCAGCAATAGGAGCTTCCTATGCAGGTAATTTAGCAATTACTACTACAAGCGGCCCCGGGCTTGCATTAAAAACAGAAGCTGTAGGACTCGCAATTATGACTGAACTTCCTCTGGTAATTATAGATGTTCAAAGAGGTGGTCCGAGTACAGGTTTACCAACAAAAACCGAGCAGGCAGATCTTTTACAGGCAGTTTACGGAAGAAATGGCGAAGCACCTGTTCCAGTTCTTGCAGCCTCTACACCAAGCGATTGTTTTAATATGGCAATAGAAGCGAGCAGGATAGCAATAAAATTTATGACACCGGTTATTCTTTTAACAGATGGATATATTGCTAATGGTTCAGAACCCTGGAAAGTACCTCACATGGATGAGATTGTTGATATTCCCGTAAAATATAGGGAAGAAGTTGAAGGATTTGCTCCATACCTGAGAGATGATAATCTTTCAAGACCCTGGGTTAAACTTGGTACACCGGGCCTCGAACACAGAATTGGTGGTCTGGAAAAAGCAAATATTACAGGTGATGTAAGTTATGATCCTGATAACCATGATCTGATGATTCATTTAAGAGATCAGAAAGTTAAAAATGTTGCTAATGATATTCCTGACCTGGCTGTTGACGGTGATCAGCAAGGTGACTTACTGGTTCTTGGATGGGGTGGAACTTATGGAGCAATTACAGAAGCTGTCCACCAGTCAAGGAAAGACGGGTATAAGGTATCGCAGGCACATCTGAAATACTTAAATCCGATGCCTAAGAATACAGAAGAAGTTCTTAAAAACTTCAAGAAAGTTCTTATACCTGAAATAAATCTCGGTCAGTTGGCAAAAATTATCCGTAGTGAATACCTGATTCGTCCTGAACAATTAAACATTGTTCGCGGTTTACCGTTCAGAGTATCTGATATTGAAGATAAAATAATTGAAATCCTGGGAGGCAAGTAAGATGAGTGATGTAAAAATTAAAGCTGATGAAATTAAGTTAACTGCTAAAGATCTTTCCAGTGGAATAGATGTAAGATGGTGTCCGGGTTGTGGCGATTATTCAATACTCGCACAGGTTCAGAGAACATTCCCGGAGATAGTTGGAATTAAAAAAGAAAATATCATATGGATTTCAGGTATTGGATGTTCTTCAAGATTTCCTTACTACATGGGAACTTATGGATTTCACACTATTCACGGAAGAGCACCTGCAATTGCAACCGGAGTAAAAGTTAGTCGTCCTGATCTTTCTGTTTGGGTTGCAACCGGAGATGGTGACCTTTTAAGTATCGGTGGAAATCATTTTATTCATACGTGCAGAAAAAATGTTGACCTTAAAATTGTTCTTTTTAATAATAAAATCTATGGATTGACAAAAGGACAGTATTCACCTACTAGTGAACAAGGAAAAAAGACAAAGACTTCTCCTTTTGGAAGCGTTGATTATCCTTTTAACCCGGTTTCATTAGCAATTGGTTCAGAAGCTACTTTCGTTGCAAAAGCACTTGACAGAGATCCAAAACACTTACAACTAATGTTGAAAAGAGCAGCAGATCATAAAGGAACAGCTTTTATAGAAGTTCTTCAAAACTGTAGTATTTTTAACGATGGTGCTTTTGAAGCTTTAACAGATAAATCGACAAGAAACGATAATGTACTTTACCTTGAGCACGGAAAACCAATGATTTTTGGTAATGAAAAAGATAAAGGAATAAAACTGGACGGAGCAAAACCGGTTATTGTTGATCTAAATGACGGCAAACATTCGGTTAATGATTTGTATGTTCACGATGAATTTGATCACAGTCCTGTACCAGCAACCATTCTTGCCCATATGTCAGACAACCCGGAATTCCCATCACCTGTTGGTGTATTCCGCCAGATATTCAAACCCACTTATGATGAAGGTGTTGAAGCTCAGATTGAAAATGTGATAAAGATGAAAGGAAAAGGCGATATAGAAAAAGTATTGTTCAACGGGAATACCTGGGAAGTTAATTAGATAGTATTCTGATACTTATATCTCTAAAAAGAAAAAGGGCTGTATTTATACAGCCCTTTTTTTATGTAAAAATAATATATTTGACAATAACACATTGCTTATTTAATTTATTGACGAATTCAAATTATCTTTAGTAGCCTGAAGATATAAGAATAAAAGGATATAGATTATTTATTTTTTCAAACCAGATTATCTCACTGTTATTATCATATCTTTCACTATTGCAGGGGAAATGTATATGCCCGAAATAAATAAGTTTTATCCCAGCTTATTAGTAAACAATTTGAAAAATAAGCCTGATATTTATATTGAAAGAACACTCCTAAAATAATTTTTAATAATTAAGGAATACTTATGCCAAAAGAGACAATGGAATTAAATGATGTAACTGTAAGGTTTGCAGGTGATTCCGGTGACGGCATGCAGCTTACAGGTACTCAATTTACAGACACAACTGCACTTGTTGGAAATGATTTATCAACTCTGCCGGATTATCCCGCAGAAATTAGAGCTCCCGCCGGTACAACATACGGAGTTAGCGGATTTCAACTTCATTTCAGCAGCAGCGATATTCACACACCCGGTGATCAACCTGATGTTTTAGTAGCAATGAATCCGGCAGCATTGAAAGTTAACCTGAATGATATGAAACAGGGCTCTACAATAATTATTAACATGAATGCTTTTGATGCAAAAAGTTTAAGACTTGCTCATTATGAAAATAATCCTCTCGAAGATGATTCCCTTGATGGCTTTAATGTTGTCCAGGTTCCGTTAAGTGATCTTACATCAAAAGCACTTGTGGATAGCGGGCTATCTCCAAAAGAAATTGCAAGATCAAAAAACTTTTTTGCTCTTGGAATGATGTACTGGCTTTACAGCCGTCCGATTGAGCCGACACTCGAGTGGATAAAAAAGAAATTTAAAAATGCCGAACAAATTGCTGATGCAAATACTAAAGCATTGAAAGCCGGATATTATTTCGGTGAAAATACAGAACTATTTACCACCAGGTACCAGGTTGATCCAGCGGATCTTCCAAAAGGAACCTATAGAAATTTAACAGGCAATGAAGCTCTGGCTTTAGGATTTGTGGCAGCTTCAGTAAAATGTAAACTACCATTATTCCTGGGATCATATCCAATCACACCGGCATCTGATGTTTTGCACGAATTAAGTAAACACAAAAACTTCGGAGTAAGAACATTTCAGGCAGAAGATGAAATTGCTGCTGTGAGTGCCGCTATTGGAGCCGCTTTTTCCGGTGCACTTGCAATTACAACTACGAGCGGGCCGGGAGTTGCGCTTAAAACCGAGGCCATTGGTCTTGGAGTAATGACAGAACTTCCACTGGTAATTATTGATATTCAAAGAGGAGGGCCAAGCACAGGATTGCCAACAAAAACTGAGCAATCTGATTTGCTACAAGTTATGTATGGCAGGAATGGTGAAGCACCTGTTGTTGTACTTGCTGCCCAAACTCCGGCAGATTGTTTTGATCTGGCTATTGAAGCATCAAGAATTGCAATTAAATATATGGTTCCTGTAATTCTTCTTTCGGATGGATATCTTGCAAATGGTTCAGAACCCTGGAAAATTCCCGAACCGGAATCAATTCCTGAAATTGAAGCAAACTTCGTAAAAGAAAAGGAAGGATATCAACCATATGTTCGTGACGAAAATTTGTCACGGCCCTGGGCAATTCCCGGAACACCCGGCCTTGAGCATAGAATTGGTGGACTGGAAAAAGCAAACATAACAGGTGATGTTAGTTATGATCCGGAGAATCATGAGTTTATGGTCAGATTACGTGCACAAAAAGTTAGTAATGTAAAAAATGATATCCCTGATCTTGAAGTTATTGGAGATAAGGATGCAGATATTTTAGTCCTTGGTTGGGGAGGAACTTATGGTTCTATAACTGAGGCAGTTAACCGTGCAAGAAAAAAAGGAATGAAGGTTGCTCAGGCTCATTTACGATACATTAATCCTCTTCCAAAAAATACTGCTGAACTACTAAGGAAATATAAACACATCTTATGCCCTGAATTAAATTTGGGTCAGCTTTCTAAAATTATAGCAAGTGAATACGCCGTTGAAGTTGAACCCTTTAATAAAATTCAGGGATTACCATTTAGATCTTCTGAAATAGAATCTAAGATTGAATCAATTTTGCTGGGAGGAAAATAAAATGGCAGACAACACAACAACAGAAATAAAAAACACAGCAAAAGATTTTTCATCTGGTCAGGATGTCAGATGGTGTCCGGGTTGTGGTGATTATTCAATTCTGGCACAGACACAAAGAACAGCGCCTGATCTGGGAATCGATATAGAGAAATTTGTTTGGATTTCAGGAATTGGCTGTGCTGCAAGATTTCCATATTATATGAACACATATGGAATGCACGGAATTCACGGAAGGGCGCCTGCAATTGCAAGTGGTGTAAAAATAAATAATCCCGAACTTTCAGTATGGGTTGCCTCAGGAGATGGCGATTTATTAAGTATAGGTGGTAACCACTTTATTCATGCTTGTAGAAGAAATATCGGCCTTAAAATACTTTTGTTTAATAACAGAATTTACGGATTGACAAAAGGCCAGTATTCTCCAACATCCGAAAAAGGGAAGAAGACAAAAAGCACTCCATTTGGTAGTATAGATTATCCTTTCAATCCTTTATCACTTGCTGTTGGGGCAGGAGCATCGTTCATTGCAAGAGCACTTGATCGCGATCCCAAACATCTACAGGCAATGATGAAACGTGCTGGTGAGCATAAAGGTACAGCATTCCTCGAAGTATATCAGAATTGTAATATTTTTAATGATGGAGCTTTTGAACTTTTGACTGATAAAAAAACGAAAGACGATCACGTACTTTTTCTTGAGAACGGAAAACCAATGATCTTTGGGAAAGAAAAAAATAAAGGTATTAAGCTCGATGGTATAAATCCTGTAGTGGTTGATTTGACAGACGGAAAAAATTCCGTTGATGATCTGTGGGTACATGATGAAATGGATAAAAACACATTCCGTGCTCATATCATTTCTCAATTTACAGAAATGGATGGATTTCCAACTCCTGTGGGCGTTTTGAGACAGGAACTGAAAAGCACATATGAGAATGATCTCCACGCTCAACTTGAGGAAGCAAAAAAATTAAAAGGGGAGGGGGATTTGAGGAAATTACTATTTAGCGGAAACATGTGGGAAGTTAATTAGAATGTTTCGTTGAATTCACTCAAAATTTTCCTATTTTTACCATTCAATATTTCAGGGCTTGATTTTTCAAGCCCTCTTTTATTCTCCAAACTTAACCTTTATGATGGACTTCAAAAAACTTGCAGACTTAATTACTGATAAAAAGAATAAATCTTTTTTACTTACTTCTCATGTTAATCCTGATGCAGATGCTATCGGGTCAGAAATAGCATTTTATTTTTTGCTGAAAGAACTCGGCAAAAAGATAAAAATTATTAACCACAGTGATATACCTTATAACCTGGAATTTCTGGATGCCGATTCAGTAATTGAAACATATGATGAAGAAAAACACAAAAATATTTTCAATGAAGTGGATGTTTTGGTTGCCTTAGATTTTAACCGCTCTGATAGAATGGTTAGAATGACAAGGTCCTTTAATGACTCTAATAAACTAAAAATCTGTATTGACCATCATCAGGAACCTGAAAAATTTGCTGATCATTTTTTTGTCGATACAGATTACAGTGCCACCGGTGAAATTATTTATGATTTTATTATCAAGACAGACATTGTAAAACTAAACTATGAAATTGCATATCCTGTTTATGCCGCGATTATGACAGACACTGGCTCATTTAGGTTTGAGCGTACATCTCCTAAAATTCATAATATAGCTGCTCACTTATTGGAAGTCGGAGTAAATCCGGGCGATGTTTATGATAAAATTTACGATCAGAGTAAATTTAGTAAGATAAGGTTGTTGGGCAAGGCTCTGGATTCTATGAAACTACAAGGTAAAGAAGAAAAAATAGCCTATATGATTTTGACACAGGATGATTTTAAAAATACTCAGGCAGTTGAATCTGATACTGATGGATTTGTTAATTTCACACTTTCAATTGAAAATGTTGTATTGGGTTTGCTATTTCTGGAATTGAAACAGGGTTTTAAGGTTAGTTTCAGATCGAAAGGAGAAATTGCAGCTAATAAACTTGCTGCAGAATACGGAGGTGGGGGACATGTAAATGCTGCCGGGGCACGTATGTTCGACGGCAATTTAAAAGAATCAATTCCGCAAATTTTAAGAAGTGCGGAAAAATATTTGTAAAAATTAATAGGCCTAAAATGTTCCAAATAAAGTTTAATTCATCTGGGGAAAAAATAAGCTACAAATCATCTTCATTAAAAGTTAAATATGTAGTAGAAGATAAGAATTTGTCCCAAAAACTTAGAGAATTAGAAAAAGAAACAAATATTAAAATATCTGATTTGGGAAAAAAGAACTTTCTTTCAGAAAAAGGAAGTGAATTAAGAATTGCAAATCCCGGTGGAAAACCAGATGAGATTTTATTTGTAAAAGTTAAAACAGGGAAAAGTTTTTCGGTTGATTACTTCAGGAATCATCTGGCAGGTTTGATTCAAAAACTTGATGGTGAAACCCTTCAGAATTTATATATCGAGATCCCAAAGTTTGATCTATTCACCAAATACTTTAACGATGAAGAATATTATTACCAGGGATTTGCGGAAGGGCTGGCTCTCGGTAATTATTCTTTTGATAAATATAAATTTAAAAAAGAAAAATCTCCTTTTTTGAATGTTCATTTTATTGCCGGGAATGATAGAAAGCTAAAAGAGGCTCTCGTGAAAGCATCCTGCGTAATCGAAGGATTTAATTTTACAAAGGAACTGCAAAATGAACCCTCAATTGTTTTAACACCGGCAGAGCTTGCTTTACGTGTGAGTAGTAGATTAAAAAAAGCCGGGGTTAAGGTAACTGTATTTCAATGAAAAAGAAATTAAAAAAAGAAAAATGGGAGGTTTGCTTGCAGTTGGAATGGGCAGTGCAAATCCTCCAAGATTTATAGTGCTTGAATATAATGGGATCAAAGGAAAATCTAAAAAATCTAAATTTATATCGCTTGTAGGAAAAGGAGTAACTTTCGATGCCGGTGGGATTTCTATTAAACCTGCTGCCGGAATGGGAGAAATGAAAGCCGATATGTCTGGTGCGGCAGTTGTTGCAGGGACGCTTCTTGCGGCTGCAAAAGCAAAATTGCCGGTTAAACTTTTGGGTGTAATTCCAGCAGCAGAGAATATGGTTGACGGTGGTTCAATGCGGCCAGGCGATGTTGTGATTACATCATCCGGAAAAAGTATTGAAGTCGATAATACAGATGCCGAAGGCAGAATGATACTTGCAGACGCATTGCATTACGCATCAAAACAAAAACCGGATGCAATAATTGATCTGGCCACCTTAACTGGTGCTTGTGTTGTTGCCCTTGGCGAATTTGTAGCTGGTCTGTTTACCAAAGATGATCAGCTTGCAAATAAATTATACAACTCTGGCCTTAAAACTTATGATCGCCTCTGGAGATTACCGATGTGGGATGATTATAATGAGTTAATTAAAAGTGATGTTGCCGACGTACATAATACAGGTAAAGGAAGATGGGGCGGAGCTATAACAGCTGCAAAATTTCTCGAACATTTTGTTGATGAGAAAATTTCCTGGGCTCATCTTGATATTGCCGGACCAGCAATGGCGAACAGCCATAATAATTATTCCAAAAAATATATGACAGGCTTTGGA
The DNA here is from genome assembly GCA_963783855.1 of uncultured Bacteroidota bacterium. Taxonomy (GTDB): domain Bacteria; phylum Bacteroidota; class Ignavibacteria; order Ignavibacteriales; family Ignavibacteriaceae; genus JAKAGZ01. The sequence goes on along the minus strand of CAWAPE010000005.1, from coordinate 290,534 downwards.
GTAAGGTTATTATTTGATTATTTATCCGAATAAAATTATAGGCGGGAAAATTATTCCTTATTTAGTAATTTCCCGTCTTTCATTTCATATACAGTATCTGCAAGATCCACCAGGCCTTTATTGTGGCTTACAATAACAAAGGTTTTTTGAAACTGGTCCCTCAGATTCACAATCAATTGATGAATTGCTTCGCTGTTTTCAGAATCCAGATTTCCTGTAGGTTCATCTGCAAAAATTATTTCAGGATCATTTGCCATTGCACGGGCTACAGCTACTCTTTGTTGTTCGCCGCCGGATAGTTCTGCAGGTTTGTGTGTTACTCTTTCAGAAAGACCAACAGCATTGAGTAATTCGTTTGCGTGTTTAGTTGATGCTGTGAGCGATTTACCTTGTATCATCTGGGGAATTGCTACATTTTCAAGTGCAGTAAATTCGGGTAATAAATGATGAAACTGGAAAACGAGTCCAACATTGTTATTGCGGAATTTAGCAAGGCGGTCATCAGAAAATTTAAAAATGTTTTCATCGTTAAATATTACTTCGCCATTATCAGGGCGATCAAGCCCCGCCAATAAATGTAGTAACGTACTTTTACCAGCACCTGAAGATCCGATAATCACAGAAATTTTATTCTTTTCAATTTCCAGTGAAACTGATTTCAAAACTTCAAGCTTTACAAGCTTTGTTGTTTGATATGACTTTATTAAATCTTTTGCTTTAAGTAAAATATTGCTCATTAAATTCTCTGTTAAATTATTCCCATTTAATAGCTTCAAGAGGATTTACTTTTGCTGCTTTTCTTGCAGGATAAATTGATGCCAGGTATGATAACAATAGTGAAATTCCCGCTATAAAAAAGAAATCCGATAATCTTACCTGAAGAGGCAGTGCATCAATTTTATATTGAGTCGGATCAAGAGGATAGATTTTGTATTGTAATTGTAAAAAACAGACAAAATATCCCAGTAATGATCCAGCAATAGTTCCGATAATTCCAATTAATAAACCTTCAAATCTGAAAATTCTTAAAATAGAATTCTCAGTTGCTCCCATTGATCGGAGAATTCCAATATCCCGCTGTTTCTCGATTACTGACATTGATAGCGAGCCTAAAATGTTGAAAGTTGCTACCGCGATAATCAATGATAAAATAATATACGCCGTCCATCTTTCAATTTGCATCACTGAATATAAATCCCGATGGAAATCATACCATGTATTTACACTGAAATTATCAGGATTTAATTTTGCCTGGATTTTATCCTTTACATCAAATGATGAATTTATATTATCAAGTTTAATATCGAAACCCTGGATGGTTTTTCCATACCCGAGTAGATTTTGTGCAACAGGTAATGCGGAAAAAATGAAATTAGCGTCATAATCGTTATTGTTAGAGCTATAAATCCCGGCTACTATTACTCGTTCTGTTAAAGGCATAGAAAATTGTGTGACAGCACTTTCAATATTGGAAGGGGAAACAAGAGTCAGGGTATCCCCGATGATGGTCTCAAGCCTGTCTGCAAGTGTAAGGCCAATAATTACCCTAGGTAATCCTTCATCTGAACTCAGATTATATTTCCCATATAAAATGCTCGGACTAATATTATAAACAGTGTTGCCTTCATTTCGAGAGATTCCTTTTAGATTGATTATTTGAGTTAACCTGGCTCTGTAAACCAAAACTTTACCACTTACAAATGGGGAAAAATCCTTTACTTCCTTTTCGTTTTTTAGAATACTTTCAACTTTGGAGCTTTCTTCAGAAGAATTACTTGTAATCATTTCTATTCTTACATGTGGATCGAAATTAATCAGGTATGATGTCACAAGACTACTGAATCCATTAAAAACAGAAAGCACAACTATTAGTGCGGCTACTCCGATTGTAATGCCGGATACTGACAGAAAAGAAATGATTGTAATAAAATTAATCTTGTGTTTACTACCAAGGTATCTTTTCGCTATGTAATGTTCGAAATTCATCAATTAAACCTGATCGCTTTTATTGGTTGAACTCTTGAAGCTATTAAACTCGGTATTAGCGATGCAATAATACATAAAACAAATGTTATCACAGAAACTTCAATATATGTGAATAAAGAAATTGTGACAGGTACTTTTGACATCATATAAACGGAAGAGGGGATGGTTATTAAATTAAAATGTACCTGTAGATAAGACAGAATAAACGCCAAAATATTCCCAATTATTATTCCAACAATAGCCAAAAATATTCCCTGGAATAGAAAGATTGAAATTACCTGTTTTCTTTTTGCCCCAAGGGATTTCAGAATACCAATTGATCCTGTCTTTTCAAGAACTATCATTAAAAGAGTACCAACTATGTTAAAAACTGCTACAATTATAATCAGAGCCAATATTATGGGGATGGGTTTTTTTTGCAATTCTATCCAGGTAAAAATATTTCTGTGTGCCTGGTAAATAGATTTTACATTATATGGGTATGTTAATTTATCTGATAAATAAGAAGTTAAGCTATCAATTTTAGAAATATCTTTTACTCTTATATCATAGCCGGTAACATTGTCCCCAAGACTGAAAAGCTCCTGTGAGGATTTTAAATTCACATATGCAACCAGGTCATCATAAGCCGCCATTCCACTTTCAAAAATTCCTGTAATTTTAAATATCTCAATATTTGGGGGATTATCCGGGGTTGGTATCTGGTCGTCATTCAACCCAAACAGAATGACTTTATCACCAATTTTTGCATATAATTTATTTGCTAATTTTTTGCCAATTACTATTGAAGGTGTTTTGCTTCCTTTGAGGTCTAAATTTCCCTCAATAATATTTTCATTTATTCCATTCCATTCATCATTTGCTCTGATACCTTTTATATTTACTCCTTCCTTTATTCTGCCTCGACTAATAATTGCTAATTTTGATGCATAAGGGTTTATCGACAAAATTGAATTATGAAGCTTCTCTTTCAGCATTGGTAATTCAGTTTTATAATCTGGCAGAACAGTTCTGTATGAATTGATTTCTATATGTGAATCAAAATCAATTATCTTGCTTGTAAGAGTATCGGCAAAACCATTCAAAATGCTCAGCGCAATTATTAGAGTTGCAACCCCTAAAGCTATACCAATTATTGAGATAGAAGAAATAAAGGTAACAAAGTGTGAATCCTTCCTTGAAAGTGTATATTTTTTCGATATAAAAAAAGGAAATTGCATTTATTCAGATATTCTAAACTAACATTATTGGAAGCAACAATTTAATGATGATTTTCGCAAGAAAAAATCGTAGGTGAAAAATATATTTATGGTCCGTTTTGGGATTTTTTTAGGACAAAAAGATTGTTTTTTTACAGGCTTTGATCTATATTTGTTATCTATTTTAAAAATCAGAATATTTGAATTTATGATAGAAAACGGGGCGTAGCGTAGCCCGGTTATCGCGCCTGCTTTGGGAGCAGGAGGTCGCAGGTTCGAATCCTGCCGCCCCGACAAAACAGTTCTTTTTTTTATTGATTCTAATACTAGCTGCGCCCATAGCTCAATTGGATAGAGCAACAGCCTTCTAAGCTGTAGGTTAGTGGTTCGAGTCCACTTGGGCGTACTACTAATTAAAAGTTTTTATGGTGAGCGTAGCTCAGTTGGTTAGAGCACCAGGTTGTGGCCCTGGGGGTCGTGGGTTCAAATCCCATCGCTCACCCATAAGTTTTTAGTTGGCCCCATCGTCTAGCGGTTAGGACCTCGCCCTTTCACGGCGGTAACAGGGGTTCAAATCCCCTTGGGGTCACTACAGCCCCGATAGCAATATCGGGGCTTTTCCATTTTAAAGAAACTTATAAATTATTCTTTTTGTTTTATTTTAAGAGTGATCGTATAAATCCTTATATTAGCTAAGTTAATGAATCATTAATAACACGGAAATGAAGTACAATAAACCTGATATAAATTTAAACCTTAATGTAAGAGGTATCCCATTATCTGCTACTCTTGCAATAAATGAAAAAAGTAGTGAATTAATAAGACAGGGAAGAAAAGTCTATAAATTGGGATTAGGGCAATCGCCATTCCCCGTTCCCAAGCCAGTTGTTGATGAATTAAAAAGAAATGCATTCCAAAAAGATTATTTACCTGTAAAAGGCTTGTATGAATTAAGGAAAGCTGTTGCTGAATACCATTGCAGAATGCATGGTGTTTGCCATACTGCGGAAGATGTGCTGATTGGCCCGGGTTCAAAAGAGTTAATGTTCTTGTTGCAGTTTGTGTATTATGGAGATCTTCTTATACCAGTACCAAGCTGGGTATCATATGCTCCACAGGCGCTAATAATTGGCAGGCACGTAAGGTGGATAAGGACAAAACCTGAGAACAATTATAAAATTACAGCTGAAGAAATAGTTCAACATTGTGAAAAGGATCCTAATAAACCTCGCATTGTAATTCTAAATTATCCTGCTAATCCTACCGGTATTACCTACACTAAGAATGAATTAAAAGCAATTGCAAAAGCAGCAAAGCATTTTAAACTGATCTTGCTTTCTGATGAGATTTATGGAGAACTCCATCACAAAGGGAAACATAATTCAATTGCGCAATTTTATTCAGAAGGTACAATCATTAGCAGCGGATTGAGTAAGTGGTGTGGTGCAGGTGGTTGGAGATTAGGTACATTTACATTCCCTAATTCTTTAAAATGGTTACAGGACGCAATGGCTGCTGTTGCAAGTGAAACGTTTACTGCAACAAGTGCACCTATACAATATGCTGCTGTTAAAGCATTTAAGGGCTGTGAAGAAATTGAAAATTATCTTGTAAAATGCAGACTAATATTAGGCAAACTTGGATATGAGCTGGCTAAGAGACTTAACAATACTGAAATTCAAACACCGTTTCCTCAAGGCGCATTTTATGTCTTCCCTAATTTCAGTTCATACAAGAATAAACTTGCGAAAATAAATATTAACACGGACGTTGAACTGTGTGACAGAATTCTTGAAGAAACAGGAGTTGCTATTTTGCCGGGTAGTGCTTTCGGTTGCCGGGAAGAAGATCTGACAGCCCGGATTGCATATGTAAATTTTGACGGAGAGAAGGCATTGCGTGCAGCTGAAAAATTACTGCCCTGGGATGAAATTAATGAAAAATTTCTCGAAAAATATTGCGGCGGAACATTAACAGCTATAAATTTAATATGTAAGTGGACAAATTCTTTAGAATAAGGGAATTGGAAGAATAGATTGATGAATTATTTAATAGTTTCATTAGGTGCTGCGCTTGGAGGGGGATTAAGATATTGGTTCTCAAATATTGTTTATAAATATTTGCCTGCTACTTTTCCATATGGAACAATGTTGGTGAATGTACTTGGAAGTTTTATACTGGGACTTATAATGTTTCATTTTGATCAAAGGGAATTATTAAGTCCGAATGTAAAAATATTTCTTACAGTTGGTTTTTGCGGGGGATTTACAACTTTTTCTTCATTTTCCTACGAAACGATAGTTCTATTCAGAGACTCACAATTTAGTTCGGGGTTATTGAATATTTTTCTTAGCCTTATACTAAGTTTTGCAGGTCTTTACCTGGCATACTTAATCTCAAAAATTTAAGAGGCCGTTATGCAAATAAAGGGCGAGGCAAAATTATTAAGAATATTTGTCGGAGAAAGTGATCAGTTAAAACAGGTGCCTGTTTATGAAAAAATTGTTTTAGAAGCCAGGAAAGAAGGGCTCGCCGGGGCAACTGTTTTCAAGGGGATTATGGGGTACGGGGGAAGAAGTCTTATACACACAAATAAAATATTAAGACTTTCAGAAGACATGCCTTTAATTATCGAAATTGTTGATGAGATAAATAAAATTGAGAATTTTATTGAGATACTTAATGATATCTTTGAGCAAGCAGATTGTGGTGGCTTGATTACTATTGAAAAAGCAGAAATAATTAAGTACACGGCAAGTAAAAATAATTAATCTTAGTATTGGGAAATTGATAAATGCAACAGTTGAAAACAATAATTGTGGATGACGAAAAATTTAGCAGGGAAAATCTGGGTACTCTTATAGATGAATATTGCCCGGAATTAGAAGTTGTTGGATCAGCAGCGTCTGCTATGACAGCCAGAACACTTGTTTATGAACTTGACCCTGACGTAATCTTTCTTGATATAAACATGCCAAATGAAAATGGCTTTGATTTCCTTAATTCCATTCCAGATAAGGATTTTAGTGTTGTGTTTGCTACTGCTCACGATGAATATGGAATCCAGGCAGTTAAAGCTGAAGCAGTGGACTATTTACTCAAACCAATTGACATTGAGGAACTTCAGAATACTTCTAAAAAATTATTACAAAGTACTTTAGAAAGAAGAAAGGAAAGGAAAGCCGGAATATCCTTTCCTGAAAGAATTGGGAAAATTATAATTAATCATTCTCAGGGGTTTTCCATTATCACTTTAAATGATATTATAAGATTGGAAGGTGATAGTAATTATACAAAAATCTATGTGAAGGATGAACAATATGTTATCACCTCAAAGACTTTGAAAGAATTACAGGAAATTCTTAGTGAACCTTATTTCTACAGAATACACAAGTCACACATTATAAATCTAAACTTCCTAAAAGAATATTCCAATGAAGACGGTGGATACGCTATTATGTCTGATGGTTCAAAGATTATGATTTCAAGAAGAAGACACCAGGAATTTATAGACAAATTACGCGAACATACACTTTTCATAAAATAAACCCCCACCTATGAACAGAGTTTTTTATTTGGTTTTGTGCTTACTGATTATTTTACCTCCACAACAATATTCCCAGGTAAAAAAGGCTTTCGGTACCATGCCGTACAGGCATTATACTACAATTCAGGGTTTGCCAGGTTCTAACGTACTAGCCTTTTATCAGGACAAGAAAGGCTATGTCTGGTTTGCAACTTCATCCGGACTTAGCAGATTTGATGGGCATGATTTTAATAATTTTACAACTAATGAAGGCTTGTTATCAAATAATCTGACAGGTGTTGATGGTAATGAAAATGACTCCCTATTTATTAGTACATACGATAAAGGTATTGATGTATTCTATAACGGCGTTATAAGTCATTATGAAATACTAAATTCGCAAATCCCTCTTATACATCATTTAATATCTACAGGTAATCAATTGTTTATTTATTCTGATTATTTATATCAAGTATTTAACAATAGAATTAAAGATATGATGCCAGAAAATAGTGGAAGTAGAAAAACAACTACACTCGACTTTCAAATTACCAATGCTACTAAGACATCAAACGGAACTTTATTGTTTGCATCATCTCAAGGTATAATTGGAATTACAAAAACAAATAAATATTCTAGAAATCTAATTACTCCAAATAACATCATTACAAGTGTTTGTGAAGGGAATAAAAAAACTTTATGGTTTGGGGGCTACGGTAAAATATGGTTAAAAGAAAATGGAGTTTATAAACAAGCTTTTAAGGATATTAGTATCCCTTCCAAATACCCGATCCAAAATTTAGCGGTTGATGCAAACAATAATCTATGGTTTTCTCAAGCTAATGGTAATATATATATAATTAAAGAAAACAAATTAATTAATATTGGTGCCTATCTTGAACTTCAGGGGACACAAGTTAATTTTATCAAAAAAGATAATGACGGCAATATCTGGGTTGGAACATATGGCAAAGGAATATATTGCTTTTTTAATTTGTCAGTTACCAATTATTCTACAAAGGATAAACTATCAAATGCTTTTGTTATCTCTTTAAACGAAGATTCTAATGGACGACTACTTGTAGGTACTTTTAATGGATTAAATGTTTTTGGTAATAGAAAGTTTGTCGAAATTCCAATAGGGTATAAAGGTGACTACCACTATATCCGGTCTATTCAAAAAGTAAATAATAATCTAATCTATGTTGCAGGCAGTTATGATTTGAAATATAATCGCCAAAATAAAAAGGTTGCCTCTTATAACTTTAAGAACACTTACTTTCGTTTTATAAATTGTGCTGCTTTGTTTGCTCTTAGTAATAATAGTATTGTAGTCGGAGGGTGGGACAACAAAATATTATTTAACCGTGTCACAAATGATGGAATATTTATTAAAAGGGAAATAAAAATATTTAATAATTCAACTCAGAATATTCGTGTTAATAGTATTAAAGTTGACAGTAGAGGGAATTATTGGATTGGTTCTACAAAAGGGCTATGTAAAATAAGAAATAAAAAGCAATCCTATTTCCCAGATAACCCTATCCTGAGCAATAATATAAATGATATAGAAATTGATAAAACTGGAACTGTTTGGTTAGCAGGAGACAAAGGAATTTCCAAATATTCCGAAGGGGAATGGGCTAATTATCCAAAGTCAGGTAATTTTGATCTGTCATCCAGTAATTCAATCACTTTTGACAGAGATGGTAATACCTGGATCGGTAATTCAAAAGGTCTTTTTAAAATTAGAAATGATTCTATCTCATATTATACAGATTTGCTTGGGTTAAAATCTTATGAAATAAACACAGTATTTTATGATAGTCTTAAAAATAATTTATGGGTGGGTACAGTTGATGGACTATCAAAAATTAATCTTAAAATATTTAATAAAATTAAAACTATTGTTCCTTATGTATATATAGAACAAGTAGAAACTTCTGATTCAACTTATAGCATTAGTCCTGGTATAAATTTGCCTGATTTTGATCAGAGAAAAATTACAGTAAGGTTTTCTGCAATAAATTTCCGAAATCCTGAGAATCTTGTATTTGAATATACAAACGGGAATAATAATTCCGACTGGGAAGTAACTGATCAAACAGAAATACAATTTGCCTCACTTTATCCTGGAAATAATACAATTTACATAAGAGCAAGGAATCTTAATGGCGTTTGGAGTAAACCAGCGCTAGTAACTTTGTATATAAAAACCCCATTTCTAAAAAGCTACTGGTTCTATGCATTGGTTATGATCGCACTTCTTATACCAGCATTATTCATAACCAGGAAAATAATTGAGAAGAGACAGGTGAAGGTGTTAGAAAAAAGAGATATTGAGAAAAGGATCATCGAGCTCAAACAACAGGCTATGTCTGCAATGATGAATCCTCATTTTATATTTAATTCATTAAACTCAATTCAGAACTTCATTAATAATCATGGTAAGAAAGAAGCAAATTTATATCTAACTAGTTTTTCCAGGTTAATTCGCCTGAATCTTGATTTAGCTCAAAACAGTTATGTAAATCTACAAGATGAACTGGAGAGATTAACATTATACTTAAAATTGGAGAAAATCAGGTTTGGTGAAGGTTTTACCTATTCAATTACAATTGATGAATCTGTCAATGCATCAGAAATTTTAATTCCCAATATGGTTATTCAACCATTTGTAGAAAATGGTATATGGCACGGTATATTACCAAATAATAAAAGTGGACAATTGAGTGTTTCAATACGTTTCAATCCTGAGAAAGACCTCATAATAGAAATTACAGACGATGGAATTGGCTATTTTGTTTCTATAAAAAATAAGAAAAGTGAGCATGTTCCCAGGGGAATATCAATTATTAAAGAAAGGTTAAATCTTCTAAATATTACTAAAAATCGTTCAGATTTAGTCCAGATTGAGTCATCCATTGATCAAAATTCAAATCCTAATGGAACCCGTGTAAAAATAACTTTGCCTTCTGAGATGTATCTTATTGAGACAGATGAATAAATATCTGACCGTTAACTCAATGAACTATACCGTTAGATAACTATTACATACCATTCACTCAAACCCTATTGCATATAATAGCGACTTAAGCATATATTGCAAGCCCTAAGATAAAACATCGAAAAATAATTAAAATCGATGTTTTTATTTTGGTACTCGTTCTGTTATTTGATATGGTGGCGAACGGGGAATCGTCATCATATTGAATTTTAGTTAACTTCATAAAAAGCTATAATTTCGGCTAATTATAAGGAAAGCATATATGAGTTCCACAAAATCGCCTCAACTCAATCTGTCCACAATTTTATTCCAATTCATATTAAAGCCATCTGCATCTGGTTTGTACGGATTTGCGTCTTTTTTTCTAATTATTGTAACTTCTAAATATTTGGGGACTTTGATTGGAACAACGAGTAGCTTTAATGTGGATATTACTGACGTCCAGCTTTCATTTTTAGGCTTTTTCTTTGTTTTTCTTATTAACTTTCTTAAAAGTATGCAGAATTACAAATCTGCTGAATAAATATTTACAGAATAGATTGATGCGAATTTAGTGAATATTGCAGGATAAATTTGTTTGGCAAAATTCCATTCCTTAAATTCAGCAAACCTTCAATTCTTCATTTAAATTAAAATATCATATGCGAATTATTAAACCATCGAGATTAAAAAAAGGGGACCTGATAGGACTAATTTCTCCTGCATCCGCACCGGAAGATATGTCCTCAATTGAGAGTGGTACAAAGTATCTTGAAAAGCTTGGATATCAGGTTATTATTGGCAAGAATGTTGGGAAAAGTGTTGGATACATGGCAGGGAGCGATCAGGAAAGAGTGGATGACATCCATTTTATGTTTAAGAAAAAAGAAGTGAAGGCTGTCTTTTGCCTGCGTGGAGGTTATGGGACACCCAGATTACTTGATAAGATCAACTATAAAGTAATAAGAAATAATCCCAAAATATTTGTTGGATACAGTGATATTACTGCATTACAAATGGCCTTTTTCCAAAAAACTGGTTTGATCTCTTTTGCTGGCCCAATGGTTTCAGTAGATTTCCATAATGATATAGACCCATTTACTGAAAAAATGTTTTGGGCAATCTTATCTTCAAAGAAAAAGATTGGAAAGGTTTCACAGCCTGCGAATGAGAGTTTATTTCATCTGAATAAAGGAATTGCTAAGGGAAGAATTATTGGTGGAAATCTGTCAGTTTTTTCATCCTTAATAGGAACTCCATATATGCCCACATTAAAAGAGAAGATACTTTTTCTTGAAGAAATTGGGGAAATGCCCTACAAAGTTGACAGAATGTTAAGCCAGCTTAAACTGAGTAAAACTTTTGACCATGTAAAAGGGGTAATACTCGGAGTATTCAAGGACTGTAATGAACATGATCCGTTGAAAAAAACTTTAACTTTAGGAGAAGTTGTTGGTGATTATTTTCAAAGCATGAAAATACCTGTGGCTTATAACTTTAAACACGGACATTTGAAAAGCAATATTACAGTGCCGATTGGAATTATGACTAAGCTAAATGCCTCCAGGGGGACTGTAGAGTTTACGGAAAGTGCAGTGAGCTAAACTAATATATTATATTTTTTTAGTTACTAGTATTAAAGCTAATCAGGCCTTCTGTAGATATGTGAAGAATCTCTTTTCGAATTGAGCTTTGGCATTCTTTGATTTTTCCGTATCTGAAAACAAACCGAATAAACTTGATCCGCTTCCCGACATTAAAACAAAATCTGCTCCCGATTCACAAATTTCTTCTTTTAATTTCCCAATAGCTTGAAACTCATTAATAACCGGCTTTTCAAAATCATTTTTGATTATATCCGGGTAATGATCAAGGTTGAGTTTTGCTCTTCTGTAATAATCAATTAAAGATAATTGTGGCTTCTGTGGCGTTATTTTTTCATATGCCCATTTTGTTGAGACAAATATTCCCGGATTTATCAGAAGAATAGTTTCTTTAATCTTAAAATCAATTTGTTCAAGAATTTCTCCTCTTGAAGTTCCGTAAGAGGGAAATGGATTTAAAAAAAAAGGCACATCCGAACCTAATTTCAAAGCGAGATTATTAAGTTGAACGGAATCAAGCCCAAGTTTGAACAATCTGTTTAAGGTAATTAGTGTTGTAGCTGCATCCGAGCTGCCGCCACCAAGTCCCGCACCGATTGGAATCTTTTTGGACAGGTGAATCTTAACATTTATCGTCTTCCTGGTCTGCTCTTCAAGCATATTTTTTGCTTTAGTAACTAAATTATCTTTTTCTGAATTGAGTATGCTGTTATCGGTTTCAAAAATATATTTGTCTGAATCAGAAAAAGCCAGGGTGTCACTGAGTGAAAGCGGGTAAAATATTGTCTCGATATTGTGGAAGCCGTCCTTTCTTTTTTCTACGACATTTAACCCGAAATTAATCTTTGCAGGTGCATTAACTGTTTCGTTCATCTAATAACTTTTTTATTGATTTGATATGTTCAGGAGAAGAACCGCAGCAGGCCCCAACAAATGATGGATTATTACTTAGATAGCTACTGATTTCTTCTGTATAAACAGTGGGTGATATGTCACACTTAATATCGGAATCTGTAAATGATCCATCACCACAATTAAGATAGATTCCCCAATTTTCAGGCATTTTTACTCTTCTTTTGGTTTTAGCCATTGTTAAAGGCAAAATACAATTAAATCCGACAGCAAGAGCATCTGAATCCTTCAAAAATGCGAGAACTTCATTTAATTTTTCTCCGGATAAAATTTTCAACTCATCGTTGAAGAAAATATTCATTACGTAGGGAATTTCATTTCTATCACAATATTCTGAGATAATTTTAATCTCATCAAAGTGGCTTTGAGTCTCATTCAAAACAAAATGTGCACCATTTTCATATAAAAGATTTATATGCCGTTTGTGATTCAATTCCAGTTCACGGTTTGAAAGAATTCTTTCAACTTTGTAACAATCCTCGGATGGAGGGTTTGAACCGGCTATTAAAACCGGTAAGTCTCCAATTGCTTGTTGAGCAATCTCCAAAGCTGGTATTACAAGCTTTTCAGATGAATTAATATTTTCGCTTTCTTTTATAACAGCAGGATTTGTGCGAAAAGTGTTTGTTGTAATTATATCAGCCCCTGCTTTTATATACTCTCTGTGAGTTTCCAGAACAATTTCCGGATGGCTTTGATTTGCTAACGACATCCAGAGATCACTATCAACAGGAACACCTTTTTGCTGAAGCAGACTTCCCATTGCCCCATCAAGAATGAGCGGACGTTTTATCCGCCGCGACAAAGCAAAAATATTTATATTGCTATTTAGATTTAGCATCCCTTACCGGTTTTACTGATTTATAATATTTTTCAACTTCACCAATTATTTTTTTCTGATCTATCATTTTTATGCATTCAAGATCGTATGGGCAGGATTTCTTCCAGCATGGTGAGCAGAAAAGATCTTCCTGATAGAGTTTAATCCCTCTGTCGTATAATTCAATTTCTGTCCAGCAACTTACACCGAACCAGACAATAATAAATTTTTTCAATGCAATTCCAAGATGCATTCCGAAAGAATCACCGGTTATAATTATGTCTGCCAAGCTTTCATAACAGGCGCCTTTTCTAACTCCTCCGTCTGTTGGAGTGTTTATTATCTTGCCTCTGAACTTAGAGTAAATCTTTTTATTGCGTTCTGTATCCTCCGGACCGCCCAGAAGCACAATTTTATATTTCTTTTTCTTTAATAATTTGTCAATTAAAGAAATATGCTGTTCAACTGTCATTTTCTTATTCGGAAATAAAGTTGAACAACCGGTATTAAATCCCACAACAAAGTGATTATCCCTTAATTTTACTTTCTTCTTGTAATCGGCTATAAATTTCAGCTCATCTTCAGTAAAATTGAAAGTATAATCATCTCCTTGGAAATCCAATTCAAAAGTTTCTGCAAGGTAATCCTGTCCAGTTCTCTGGTTTTCTCTAAATTTAAAATGATCATCCATCCCCAAACGGTAATTGTAATTTGCTCCTTTATTCATTGGAATTATTTTTCCGTTATTGTCCATTCCAAAACCCAGTTTATGCTTTGCATTTACTGAATTTAAAATCGAACACGAGCGCTGTGATTTATCAACATTCATCACATAATCAAATTTCATTTGTTCAAGAATTGAAAGAGATTCTGCATCGTATGTTAAGACTTTATCAATATATTGATTGTTGTGAAGCAGTGGAGCAGCAATTTTTAATGTTATCCACCAGATAGTAGATTCAGGAAACTTTCTTTTTAATCCGGGCAACTGTGCTGTTGTCATTAACACATCACCCATTGCATCCAGGTTTACTATTAAAATTTTGGTACCCGCAGGAATGTGATCTTTACAGCCATCTTCCCAGCAGTTATGATCCGGGAAACAGGGTTTGTACCCGCTGAATCTTTTACAATCATGTATTTTCAATTTTGGTCCTCTAAGTATTTCAGTTAAATTTCTTTTATTATTTCTTCGAATGTTAGCCAGACTTCTTCCACAGAAATTGCTGCCAGGCTTTCTTCTTTTGACTTGATCGATTTTGATATCTCCGACAACGGCTGCCAGCTAATAAAATTCCATTCAACAGCAGGGAAGAGCACAATCTGAGGTTTGTTGAATGCAGAGGCAATATGAACGGCGGCTGTATCTGCTGTTATCAATAAATCTGCTTTACAAATATATGAAGCATAATGCTGAAATGAATTAAATTTCTGGCGAAGCAAACGTGAATCTGGAATATATTTCCCGATATTTTCTCTTAATTCTTTATCAGCATCAGTTGAAAGCAATAAAATTTTGTAATCTGGGTATTTACCGGAAATTCTGTTTAGTAATTCTATCCATTTGGGAACCGGCCAGTATCTTATTGGTGCACCGGCAGATAGATTTATTGCAATTATTTTTGAACTTCTCTTGTCCTGATTTAGCTGCTCTTTAACATCTTTTAATTCTGATTTGCCGATGTACAAAGCAGGTTTTAATTCATTATTCTCAATTTGTATTTCCAATCCCTCAAGTAATTTCTTTATCCGTTCAATAATATGTGTCGAATATTTTAATGGTTGCTTAATCGCAATATCAGGTTTTGGTGATATACCAAAATCGAAAGCCGCAGTAGTTTCAGCTTTTAATATTCTGCGAATTGTCCCGGATGTTTTTGAAGGATCATCGTTTAAGTCCAGAATTAAATCATATTTGTTTTTACGAAGCCTGAAAAGAAGAAAAAAGAGGGAAAGATTTTTATTTGTAAAATAAATCTTGTCTATGTTGGGATTGTGTTTTAATACCTTCCGGTTTTTATCCAGAGTCAGCAGTGAAATATTAATCCCCGGGTACCTTTTTTTCATCAGATCAAAAACAGAAGAAGTTATGATAATATCACCGATCTTTCCCAGTCTGACGATTAGTATTTTTTTATTTCCCGATAAATCAGGCAAGCTGTAGTTTCCTAAATATTAGTGATTTAATGTAACAATTTAAGCTATTACTTTGTAGAATTGAAATATGGCTGAATATCTCCGGATTTCAAAATTGACCAGAAAAGTGATAACTATCAGCTGATTGCTAAAAGCCGACATCTATTTAAATTGTCCCCAAATGATACAATCCTGAGACTTCCTGACCGTTAACTCAATGAGATATACCGTTAGATAAATCGTTCTTACCATAACTGAGCCGATTTTTAAGTTCATAAATTAGAACGCTACGGGATGTGTCTGTCTTCTGCTAACTAAATAGTAATAATAAGTTACTTAATAGTTCTTTGTGGAAGAAAATCGACAATTGTTAGTCGATTGTTTTTCACTAGGGATTTCAGTCCAATTAGATGAAAACGTTAAATTCAGAAGGATTTCTTAATAAATATGTCGAATATGTTGTAAAATTAGTCTACTTTATGTTAAATTAAAGTACTAATTAATAATATTACTTATCCGGGTTAATGGAGAGAAAATTTGGGGATTTTTCATAAATATGCCATTATAATGCCTTTCAGAATCGTTGTTATTCTGAGTGTTTTATTTTTCATCACATCTTACACATCTTACACATTTTCACAATCCACAGAGATAATTACCGGAAATGTATCTGACGGTAATAAATCTTTACAGGGTGCAATTGTAAAATGGCAAGCATCCTCAGAAAAAGTAATTACTGATAATAAAGGAAATTTTGAATTAAAGAAGAGTGGTAAAAGCAACTCTGATTTAATTTCTGCATGGAAAAATGGTTACTTTAACGGCGGCACTGTTTACAAAGAGGGCAGCAATAATATTAAAATTGTATTAAGCCCTTTATATTTTAACGATAATAAGAATTACAATTTTGTTGATCCTGTTCCAAATTTAACAGATGTTATAAAAAATTGCGGCGACTGCCATTCATCAATAATCTATAAGCAATGGAGCAATAATTCTCACGCAAAGTCTGCTTCGAATCCACTTTTTTTTGATCTATATAACGGAACTGACGCATCCGGTAATAAAAAAGTGCAACCCGGTTATAAGATTGATTATGAATATTCAAACGGTAACTGCGGTAACTGTCATGCACCTGCAGCTGCAATAAATAATTTCAATAACGTAGATATGAATAATCTAACCCAAGCTGAGAAACTGGGTGTGTCATGTGATTTCTGTCATAAAGTTAAGGATGTAAAATTAAATCTGAATTCCAGTGTATTCACAGGTGTAATGAATTATGAAATGTTACGTCCGCCTGAAGATCATCAAATATTTTTCGGACCATACACTGATGTATTGGATCCTGATGTTTATTCAGAAAAATTTTCTCAAAGCTTGTTCTGTGCGCCGTGTCATCGTGGAGGTTACTGGGGAATTCCGATATATGATTCCTATGACCAGTGGGCGAACAGCCAATATGCTAAGGAAGGAGTAAGCTGTCAGGATTGCCATATGACACCTGATGGTAAAACGACCAACTTCGCACCGGGCAAGGGCGGAGTAGAAAGAGATCCGAAAACTATTTATACCCATATATTATACGGATCAAGAGACAGTGCGTTTATAGCTTCTGCAGTAAAGTTGTCGGTTAAAGTAGCTATTAAAAAAGGCAATGCAGTTGTTGATGTTGTTGTCGAAAATACTGGGGCAGGCCACCATATACCTACCGATCAACCAATGAGAAATATTTTGCTTGTCGTCCGTGCATTTGATTCAAAAGGAAAGGAGCTAAAATATAACGGGAAAAATATTATCCCGTTCTGGGGAGGAAGGGGAAATGTTAAAGATGGTAACTACGAGGGATACCCGGGTAAAGGTTTTGCAAAAATATTATTCGAAGACTGGACACAATACGAAAGAATCAAAGTAGGACCAAAAAGTCAGCAGATTTATCCTGCTCCGCAATGGAGAACAGTAAAGATAAAGTATGATACAAGAATACCTGCTATGGGACAGGATAAAAGTAAATATGAATTCGAACTAAATAAAACCGGGAATGCTTACACTGTAGTATGCAGTTTGATTTACAGGCGTACATTCAAATCATGGGCACAAATGAAAAACTGGAATCTTAAAGACCTGGTAATTGCTGAAAAGAAACTGGAAGTTAAAAAGTGAAAGTTAAAATAATTGGTATTTCCATATTGGGTTTGATTATTCTTATTGGAGGATGTTTTCTCAGGGAAAATCCTGATAAAGAACCTGTTAAACTTAATCTACCTCTGGGACTGGAAAAGCTGAAACCGAATATCCCTGAGGATAATCAGCTTACTAAAGGTAAAATTGAACTTGGACGTGACCTGTTTTTTGATAAAAGATTGTCTATTGACTGTACTATCTCTTGTGATTTTTGCCATAGCCCGCTACTCGGCTTTACTGATGGGAGGTACTTTGCATCCGGTGTGTTCGGTTTAAAATCAAAGAGAAACACTCCTACACTTGTTAACTGTGTGTTTGAAAAAGAATATTTATGGGACGGTAGTGCGAAAAGCATTGAAGAAGTTGTACTGAAGCATATTGAAGATCCTGAAGTGTACGGGAATAAAGTAGATGAAGTTGTAAAGATAATAGGCAGTATAGAAAAATACGGCGATAAATTTAACAGTGTCTTTGATTCTGATGTAAACACGGAAAATATGGCTAAGGCTATATCATCTTTTGTTAGAACACTTGTTTCCGGTAATTCTCCTTATGATAAATATATGGCAGGAGATAAAAGCGCAATGGCAGATTCGGCAGTAAGAGGGATGAATTTATTTCTGAGTGAGAAGCTGAACTGTAGAGCCTGTCATTCAGGACCGAATTTTACAGATTATAAATATCATAACAATGGTACTAAAATAGATTCTTCTAATCCAGATTTAGGCAGGTACCTGGTTACAAAAAATGAATCCGATAAATATTTATTCAAGACTCCAACTTTACGAGATATTTCAAGGACATCTCCTTATATGCATAACGGGAGCGTTAAGGGACTGAGTAATCTCTCAAGGTTTTATAATGAAGGCGGAGTGCAGAATAATTACAGAAGCCCGCTGGTAAAACCTTTAAATTTAACCGAAAAGGAAGAAGCGGAACTCAAAGGCTTCCTTAGATGCTTAACAGGTACAAACACATATTTTTTCGGGAATAAATAAATAAAATTTAAAAATTATTTAATAACAAGGGCTTTCCTAATGAAAAAGTTCATTATTAAATACCGATTCACGCTAATTATAGTAGTACTGATTGTTGCAGCATCTGCCGGATATGTTTTTCTTAATGTAAAGCATTATACTTTTGGATCGAGGGAAGAATGTAAAAACTGCCATCTTCAGGACGGTGATCTCTTATTTGTAAACGCGGAACCGGGAGTTAAGTATACCGGTTCGGAAAGTTGTAAAGAGTGCCATAAAGATGTTTACCACGCGTATATGAATACTCAAACAGGCCATTCAATGAGCCGGATGATGAAAGGTAATGTAATTGAAAAATTTCCTCAGGATTATCCTGTTTTCGACCCGGTTAAAAATTATTATTACGAAATGCTTGAGAAAGACGGTAAATTTTACCAAAGAGAATATAGACTCAGTCCTGATAAAAAGGTAGTGCACGAAAGATGGATGGAAGCACAGTATATTATTGGTTCCGGAAGCAACTTAAGAATTTATTTCTATAATGAAAATGGGATGTTTTATGAACTTCCTCTTACCTGGTATGTACATAAAGGCAAATGGGATCTTAGTCCCGGTTACAGAGTGTTTGACAACAACAGGTTTTCCAGGTATGTGGGTACTATGTGCTTTTCCTGTCATAATGGCCATATGGAAAAAATTAAAGAAGCAAACGAAAGATATAAAGGACCAATTCATCTTGGTATAGGTTGTGAAGATTGTCATGGACCAGGCGAATTACATATAAAACAATTTAAAAATGAGTTGCCAGCTTTACCTGGTTATGTAAATACTACAGTTAACCCGGCAAAGCTTTCGCCTGTCAGAAGAAATGATGTATGCCTACAATGCCACATCGAAGGAAAATCCTGGGCACTTAACGATAATACTAGCTGGTTCGATTTTCGTCCGGGTATGCACCTGGAAGACCAGAGATCTGTGTACACTAGCTCGAAACAGACAAAGCATACATTTTTGGTAAGTGACACTGGAAACAGGATGTTCCTGAGTCTCTGCTTTTCGGGAAGTCACGGCCAGCTGACATGTGATTTCTGTCATCCTTCACACAAAACTTATGAAGTTGACAAAGTTAAGTACAACAGGCAAAGTTGTCTGAAATGTCACCCGATTGAAGGACTTCCAATGAGAGAAGCCAGGCTGAGTGAATCAAGGGAAGACTGCAACCGTTGCCATATGAACAAAGCGCCGGCTGAGAATACACTTCACGGGGTAATTGATACAGATCACTGGATAAGAATTAATTCAGACTTGGATAGAGTTAACTGGGTACCCGAAAGATCGCATAAGGAAAAACTTGTCCTTACACCTGTGGTAGATAAGCCAGATTCTGCAAGCGAATTACGACACGGTATTGCTTATGCTGAATATTACTTTAATGAAGACAGGAGTATCTATTACCTGGATTCTGCCTATTATTATTTATTCAGGGGATTGAAA
This sequence comes from uncultured Bacteroidota bacterium, assembly GCA_963783855.1. Taxonomy (GTDB): domain Bacteria; phylum Bacteroidota; class Ignavibacteria; order Ignavibacteriales; family Ignavibacteriaceae; genus JAKAGZ01. The sequence goes on along the minus strand of CAWAPE010000005.1, from coordinate 270,710 downwards.
CTTGCGCCCAAAAGTATTAACGGTAATTTTTATCTTGGGAAGGTAGAACGCTTATTGAAAAAATACACGGAATCAGAAAACCACCTGAAATACTCGGCTGAATTATATCCTGATAACTCCAATGCCTTTTATGAACTTGCGTTACTTTATAAAGAACAAAAAAAATATCCGAATGCAATCGCTACAATAAAACAAGCTATTGAAATAAAAAAACTTGAACCGACTTATATGGAATTGCTCGGTAGTCTGTATTATGATGCAGACTCACTGTTGCTTGCATCGGATGTTTTGGGAAGGTCTATAAAAATAGACAGCCAAAATCCAAATGTGTTTTTTATGCTGGGCAATATTGCTGTTTTCAAGGAAAACAATCCACAAAAAGCACTTGGATATTTCAAAACTGCCGTGGAGTTGAATCCTGATCTACCGGATGCATTGATAAATCTAGGCAACACTTATGCGCTGCTAGGGAATCTGGATAAGGCCGTTGATGCTTACCAGAGAGAATTATTGTTCCGCAAAAATTCGGTTAAAGCATACCAAAATCTTAGGCGAATTTATGAAATTCAGGGTAAACACAAGGATTCTGAAGAAATATTAAAGAAAGCAAAACGAATTGGTCAAGTCATTAAGTAATTAGAGGGAAAATGGAAGTAAAGGATCAGTTTAATGCTGATGTATTTTCTATAATGAAATTTAATAATAATACAACAGCATCAGAATACTCTCTTGGAAGCAATAAATTTATAAATGTAGTTGTTAATCAATCCGAAATGAATATGGAGGAATGTTATGGTAATTTTATTCATTATCTACTTGATAATAATTATAAAATAATATCCCAATTCCTATTCGGAAATATTCAGCAGAAAATATTAAATAAAGAAATTGTTAGTGGTTATTTTGACTCAATAAACTGGCCACTTTCTGTTATCAGCCAAAAGGGGAAGATGTGGGGAACTTTAATAACTGCAATCAAAACAGATAATTTGAAAACGATATACAGTGAAGATAAACCATTGGGGAATTATTATGATGACAAACATTCCGAATATGTAATTTTGGGAGACATTTTACCTCCTCCAGAAATTCCCTCAAAGGAACTGGGTACCAGTGCAGTATTTCATTTAATTGAAAGTACTCTTGAAAAAGTAAATATGAATTTTACTAACGTGGTAAGGACATGGTTTTATCTTGATGACTTATTGAACTGGTATAGAGAATTTAATATTGAAAGGACTAATTATTTTAATAGCAGGAATGTCTTTAATACTTTGATACCTGCCAGTACTGGTATTGGTGTTGCTAATATTGATTCCCGTCATTTGCTCTCAGCTGCATTTGCAGTAAAACCGAAAAGCGGGAGAGTGAAAATTAAAGCTGTACCTTCCCCACTCCAATGCCCTGCCGTTGATTATAAAAGCTCATTTAGCAGGGCTGTTGAAATCGAGCATCCGAATTATACTAATTTAATTATTTCGGGATCAGCAAGTATTGACTTGGACGGACAATCCACTAATATTGGTGATACTTACAAACAAATTGAATTAACAATGGACGTAGTATATGGTATCTTAAATTCACGGGGTATGAACTGGGGAAATGTCACCAAAGCAATTGCGTATTTTAAGAATAGAAATGATATTGAATATTACTATAATTATTGCGATCGAAATAATATTCTTTCTATGCCCCTGGTAATGATAGAAGCTGATGTCTGCAGACAGGAATTACTGTTTGAAATAGAAATGGATGCTATAAAAATCAATAAAGTCAGTGCTGCTGTATTATGAATAAGACGCAAGTTACAAAAACAAGCAGGAAAGATTGCAACCACAATACAATAATTGATTGTAAGAATGTCTTTTTCGGCGAAGGTTATTTTACTGTAATTGCCGGACCCTGTGCAATCGAGAACATAGAGATGGCTTTACAGACGGCGAAGGAATTAAAAATAAACGGCGTTAAAGTTATGCGATGTTCTATCTTCAAACCCCGGACTTCGCCGTACAGTTATCAGGGATACGGAAAAGCTGGAACTGAAATTATAGACGCTATAAAAAATGAAACGGGATTGTTAGTTGAGTCAGAGGTCCTAAGTTTTGATCACCTCAACATTTTATACGATCATATAGACCTAATCAGGATCGGATCGCGTAATATGGATAATTACGAACTACTAAAAGAAATTGGTAAAATATGCAAACCGGTGATCCTGAAAAGAGGAATGAGCGCTACACTTAAAGAATTTTTATCAGCTGCCGAATATATTATGTCGGCAGGAAATGAAAATATAATTTTATGTGAAAGAGGAATAAGGAGTTTCGAAACTTACACAAGAAACACTCTGGATATTTTAGCCATACCTGCCTTAAAAGAACTTACTCATTTGCCGGTTATTGTAGATCCATCGCACAGTTCAGGGAAAAGTAGTCTTGTATCCTCAGCCTCAAAAGCGGCTATTGCAGCGGGGGCGGATGGCCTATTGGTAGAAGTTCACCCTGATCCTTCAAAAGCTTTATCAGACGGTGCTCAGTCATTAGATTTTAATACATTTAAAATTCTACTTGATCAGCTTAAAAAGCTTTCAGATGTTTTTGATAAGGAGTATTAATAATAATTCAGGCTTCTGTCTGGATTTTAATACTTAACTGGATTTATCCCCGGTTTTATAAATCCTGCTAAATATTTGCAGGTTTCAGAATTGATTAGAAATATTTAAAGACTTATAGCAGATTGATAAAAGCTATTAAAACTGTCTCATAATGGCACAATCCTGAGATCTCCTGTCCGTTAACTCAATGAACCATACAGTTAGATAAATAATTTCCTCAATAATTGCTAAATACTGTATACTTCCTTAATATCCCTTAGTAGTTCAAAATATTTTACTACTATTATCCGTTAACGGTATTTTTTTGGGGAGGATCAAAAATGTTTATGCTGATTTGTCTTTTTGTTGTGAGCTTTATGTTTTACCAGGCAGCAAAGCGGGACGGCAGGAGCAAGTTTTTATGGATGACTTTTGGCTTCATTTTCTGGTTCCTGCTGGGCGGATTATTTTTAGTATTAACGGATAAATTGATTTTGCACATAAATTCCATGGAAGCAGCAACCTCGCTTGGAGGTGAAAAATTAGTTTTTGAAGGTATATCCGCTATGATAATTATTCTGCTGGCCTATCTTGTCCAGGAAAAGATAGGGGAGAAAAAGAAGGAACAGTTTATAAACAGATATCAGAAATTGGAATGACAATTGTGCTATTAAACCAATTAACCAGTGCAGTATAAGAATAGTTAGGTTGCAAATCTTAATGGAGGATTTATGAAAACTTTAACCTTAATTTTAGGGTTTCCTATTATTATCATTATTACATGATGCGAATCTGTTAATGATACATCTGATAATTCAACTCCTATTCATAAATCTGTCAACAGTGCTGGAATTGAATTTTCTCTGGATATTTCTACAAATAGTTTTTTACTCAACGATACACTTTCAATTTCTTTCAAAGTAAGGAACTATTCCACTTCTACAAAAGAATTTAACTTTTCTAATATCCAACATCTTGCATATCAAGTAATTGATCAGAATAATAATATAGCTACTTATTATCCAAATATCGTTTCACCGGCTACAAGTCATTTTTCACTTGCACCTGTTGAAATGAAAGAATTAGATCAGATTGGGCTTTTTAAAGATAACAATGGGAATTATATAAATCGTGATAATTATTCATTAATTGTTTTTCTTTTAGATAATAATTCTCCAAAATTAGATTTAGAAATTTCAGTCAATTAAAAAACAACCTAATCAGAGCCACAAGCCGATCGCATGTAAAACTTAAAGACTTCCTATCTTTTCTACTTTTTCAATTACTTTCTCAACAGGCAGTTCAAGCATGCATTCGTGTTTGTAGGGACAGGTAAGTTTGTTGCAGATAATACAGAACAGGTCATCTTTAATTACGTAATCTGAGTTAGGGGAATATGGGCCGTGTGCTTTTGGGTTTGTAGGACCAAAAATTCCGAGAGTGGGAATTCCAAGTGCGGCAGAAATGTGCATCGGGCCGGAATCATTTGCCAGTATCAGGTCACAATATTTAATCATACCGTTCATTTCATTTAACTTTGTCTTCGGCGCAATTACGGTTAAAGCTGGTAATGCTTTCTTAATGTGCAGGGCATCTTTTTCATCTCCGGGGCCCCAGAGTATTAGAAATTTTACATTCTTTTTCTCTGATATCGCATTACAAATTTCAACCCACTTAACAGCATCACATCTTTTCGATTCCCATCCGCCAGCGGGGATTATTCCGATTACTTTTTCATCTGTAGAAAAATTTTCTTGAAAGAATTTCTGGCCGAAGGATTTATCTTTTTCGGAGATGTAATGGACCACATTCTTAGAAACTACGGGAACATCAATTGCATTTAGAATTTCAAGATTATGTTCTGCAGAGTGAACTTCACCACGTCCTGATGTAGCCAGAATATTGTAGGCATATTTTCTTCCACGATAAGCAAAACCCACACGGTATTTTACACCGGATAAAAAAGTAATTTGCGCGGATCTTGGATTTGACCAGAGATCGAGAACCATATTATATTTTTCTTTTCTTACACGCCAGGCAACTTTTAAAGGCAATTCGCTTTTCTTCATTGTGATTACTTTATTGATGTCCGGGTGGTTTTCAATTGCCGGCTTAACAAAAGTTTCTGTAAGGTAATCAATTATTGCAGAAGGGAAGTGGGCTGTTAAATTATCCAGAATTATTGTGGATAGCACAACATCACCAATCCCGCGAGGTTTGATGCAGAGTATTTTGTTTATTCTTTTGTGATCAATATTCATAATTCTATCAGTGTGCATCAAGCCAGTTATCTCCGGTGCCTGTTTCAACTAAAATCGGTACATCCATCGGCAGAGCGGTTTCCATCCATCTTTTAATTAATGGAGTCAGTTCTTTTACTTCATCTTTGTGAGCATCGAACAATAATTCATCATGTACCTGCAGAACCATTTTTGTTTTAGTCTTTCTTTTTTTCAGTTCATTGTGGGTTTTAATCATTGCGAGTTTTATCATATCGGCGGCTGTGCCCTGGATTGGCATATTGATAGCGACTCTTTCTTCAAACTGGCGTACAACACGGTTACTGCTGTTTATATTTTTAAGATATCTTCTCCTTCCAAGCAGTGTTTCGGCATAGCCTTTTTCTTTAGCTTTTTTTACAGAATCATCCATAAAATTTTTAACACGCTTGAAAGTATTAAAGTAAGTCTCAATTATTTCTTTCGCGTGCTTTTGTGTTATTCCGAGCCTAGTTGAAAGTCCGAAAGGACCGATGCCGTATAATATTCCAAAATTTACTTCTTTAGCTTTTCTTCTCATATCATCAGTAACGTCTTCGGGATCTACCATAAAAACAAGTGCTGCTGTACTTCTGTGTATATCTTCACCGTTTTTAAATGCTTTTGAAAGCCCTTCGTCTCCGCATATGCTTGCCATAATTCTTAATTCTATCTGGCTGTAATCGGCGCTGAGAATTACGTGATTTTTGTCACGAGGAACAAAAGCTTTTCGAATTTCTTTACCTCGGGAAGTGCGAATAGGAATATTCTGAAGATTTGGATCGTTACTGGAAAGTCTGCCGGTTGAAGCAGCGATCTGGTTCAGCGTAGTGTGTATTCTTCCGGTTTGTGGATTTATCATTGTCTGTAACGCATCGGCATAAGTCGATTTTAACTTTGTGATTTGCCTGAAATCGAGAATCTCACCTATTATTTCGTGTTCACCTCGCAGGTATTCAAGAGATCGCGCATCGGTAGAGAAACCCGTTTTTGTTTTTTTGCCTGTCTGAAGCCCAAGTTTGTTAAAAAGAATTTCCTGCAATTGTTTTGGTGAATTAATGTTGAACTCTTCGTCAGCAAGTTTGAATATTTTTTTTGTAATGCTGTTCAGATCTTTTTCCAGCAGCTTGCTAAGATCATTCAAAACTTTTTTATCAACACCAATTCCGTGTCTCTCAATTTCTTCCAGTACAGGAGCAAGAGGGAATTCGACATCGTAAGCAAGCTTCTCTAATTTTGCACTCTTTAACTCTTTGTCCATAACTTCGTAAAGACGATAGGTTATATCTGCATCTTCTGCGGCATAATTTGAAAGGGCTTCAATGTCAACATCAAATATTTTAGTCGGATCTTTTTTACTTCCGATTAACTCTGAAATTGGAATCGGTTTGTAATTCAAATATTTTTCTGAAAGCGCATCCATATTGTGTTTCTGATCAGGATCCAGCACATAACTTGCGAGCATGGTATCAAAGTAAAAGTTTTCCAGGTTTATGCCGACACTTTTCATAACCGAGATATCAAACTTCCCGTTCTGGCATACTTTTTTGATCTTTTTATTTTCAAAAACAGGCTTAAATATTTTTACAAAATCTTTTATATCAAGTCTGTCACCTAAATCAGTTGAAAAAAGATCATTAGAATCATTCATAGGATTTACAGCAACGAAATATGCTTCGCCGGATTTTATTGCAAAAGACGCTCCTGCTATTTTCAGTTCAAATGCATTCAGTCCGTCTGTCTCAGTATCAAAAACAAACAAATCAGATTTGTTCAATTTAGCAGCAAGCTTCTCAGCAGATTTTTTGTCTTTTATGAGTTTATATTTAACTTTTTTCTTGTCAAATTCTTTTGCCCCTTCTGGCAAAGCGATTTCAATATCTTCTACTTTACCATTTATGTCATAAATCTTTATAAGCCTGTTAAACATTCTTGTGAATTCGAGCTCAATAAAAATAGATTTTATTTTTTCCATATCGGGCATTTCGAACCTGGCTTTTTCAAAATCCATTTCAAGCGGAACATCGCAGTGAATTGTTGCCAGCTCTTTTGAGAGTAAAGCGTTTTCTTTGTTCTCAACCAATTTTTTCTTCAGGCCTGCTTTTTCAATTTCTTCTATGTGTTCGTAAATACCTTCAACCGATCCATATTTTTGAATTAAAGGAACAGCGGTTTTAGGTCCAACGCCTGCTACACCGGGAATATCATCTGACTTATCACCGATAAGTGCGAGATAGTCTATCATTTGTTTTGGCTCGAAGCCTAATTCGTCTTTTACTTTTGCTACATCATAAATAACTATTTCATCAATACTTTTTCCGCCTTTAACAATTTTAACTTTATCTGTTACGAGCTGGTTGTAATCTTTATCTGGTGTTATAACGTAAGAAATCATTCCGGCCTTTTCGGCTTTCTTTACAGCCGTTCCAACTATGTCGTCTGCTTCATAGCGGGAAAGTATGTAGAGCGGAATATTCAAGGCTTCAATTATTTCCTTTATTCTCCCGATTTGTGGAATTAGATCATCCGGCATTTCTTCACGCGAAGATTTATAATGCTCATATCTTTCATGTCTAAAAGTTTTTTCTTTTGAATCGAATGCAACAGCGATATAATCAGGTTTATGATCTTCAAGAATTTTCAGGACCTGGTTCAGGAAGCCGAAAATTGCGGAAGTTGGTTCGCCGCTTTTTGTTACAAGTGGACGGTTAATAAATGCAAAATACGCTCTGTAGGCAAGAGCCATAGCGTCTATAATTACGAATTTTTTGTTTTTCATTATTATAAAATTATTATACGGGGGAATTTATATCTTTTAAAGATAGAAATTAGAAAATGGTTTTCAAAGGTGTAAAATTATAGAGTATGTCTCCATTACACCTTAATGGATAATAATTTGTTTTCATTATGAATATATAAATAATTAGATCCGAATCCAGTTCGGGATGAAATGTAGCGAAATTGAGACAATATTTATTATTGGATATTTATAGATTTTTAGTGATTATTTTCTTGCCTATAAATAAAACTTAGCTGTAAAGTTGTTTGAAGTGTAAATTTATCTTTATTTTAGTGGCTCTTATATACTGATATCCAGAAATTATTTAATTAAATGGCAAAAAAAGAAAGAAAATTCTCATCTTTTAAAGATATAACAAAAGCAGCAGGACTGGTATTCGGGGATATTGGAACTAGTCCAATTTATACCCTAACGATTATTTTTACCCTTACCAAGCCAACCGAAGGGAATTTGATGGGCGTGCTTTCACTTATTTTCTGGTCATTAGTAATTCTGGTGAGTTTTGAATATGTCTGGCTGGCAATGAGTCTTAGTATAAAAGGCGAAGGCGGAATTATTGTATTGAAGGAAATTCTTGCCGGCAAATTGAAGAAAGGAAGGAAAATAGCCTTTGCTACATTTCTCGGATACATTGGAGTCTCTTTATTAATGGGTGATGGGGTTATTACTCCGGCAATAAGTATTTTATCAGCAGTTGAAGGCCTGGAATTAATCCCAGGGATAGGACACATAAGTATCACAACTGTAATTATTATTACCTGTATTATTACAGTTATCCTTTTTTCTTTTCAATACCACGGGACTGATAAGGTTTCCTTTTCCTTCGGCCCAATTATGCTTCTCTGGTTCTCAGCGTTATTCCTCACAGGAATTTATTCAATTGCAAGCGCACCCAGAGTATTACTTGCTATAAATCCATGGTATGCAATTGACTTTCTGCTTCATCACGGATTGGTGGGATTTTTTGTATTAAGTGAAGTAATACTTTGTGCAACAGGTGGAGAAGCTTTATATGCAGATATGGGACACCTTGGTGGAGACCCTATTAAACACGCCTGGTATTTTGTATTCTTTGCACTTGTGATAAATTATTTCGGACAAGGTGCGTTTTTGCTAAACAGCGGTCAGTCAACTTCCATATTGTTCTCAATGGTGAAATCAATTACATCTTTTCTTTATGTCCCGTTTTTGATCTTGACTCTGTTTGCTACGATCATTGCTTCGCAGGCAATGATAAGTGCGATAATGTCACTAGTTTACCAGGGAATTACAACGAGAGTTTTTCCTCTGTTGAAGGTTAAATTTACTTCCTCACACTTAAAATCACAGATTTATATCGGTGTTGTTAACTGGGGTTTACTGGTAGCAGTAATTTTTATGATTTTATTTTTCCAGAAATCGGAAAATATTGCTGCTGCATATGGACTGGCTGTAACGGCAACAATGACAATCAGCTCAATATTTATGATCTGGATATTTAAGTTAGATAAGAATCGTAAAAAAATGTTAGCATCTATTCTGGTATTTATTGTTGTACTGGGATTCCTGGTTGCTGTAATGAATAAAATTCCACACGGAGGATACTGGTCAATTGTAATTGCCGCGTTACCGTTTTTTGTTATCAAATTATGGGAAAACGGAAATAAGAGGATGTATCGTTCATTCAGGGCATTACCAATTGAGACATTTATAGTAAGCTACAACCAGATTTACGGATTAGGAAATAATATAAAAGGAACAGCACTGTTCTTTACAAAAAATATGAAAGAGATTCCTCCTTATATGGTGCATTGCATAATAAGAGGAAATATTATTTATGAAAACAACATTCTAGTTTCTATCTGCACTACTGATAAACCATATGGTGTGAATTTCCAGAAAATTGAAAACATAGCTCATGGATTATCAGGAATTGTAATTGAGGGTGGTTACCTTGAAGTGCTTGATATTCCAGGGCTACTAAAAAAGAATGGTATAAATGAAAAAGTTATTTTCTATGGCGTTGAAGATATATCAACCAATAAGCCCTGGCTAAAAATATTTGCTTTTATAAAGAAAATCACTCCATCTTTTGTAAGATTTTATACTTTGCCATATAATAAATTGCATGGCGTAGAGACAAGATTGGAATTATAATAAATTCGGGAAAGTATTATGAACAAAGAATTATTAATCTTTGGAGCTAACGGAGCACTTGGGAGCGGAGTAACAAGTGAGCTTATAAAAAAGAATTATGATAAAATTTATCTATTTGATTTCAAATTTGATGAAAAAAAATTTAATGATGAAAAGATAGATAAAATAACTATTGAAGACCTGGCAATTGAAAATAATGTTGAAATTGCATTTAGAAATGTAAGTCCGGGTAAAAATAAAAAGTTTTTCCTTTACAGTACTATTGGAGGATTTGCCGGCGGGAACTCCGTGCGTGAAACTTCTGTTAGTGAATGGGAAAAAATGATGTCAATGAACCTACGGACAAGTTTCCTTCTTGCGAAGCATTTTTCCGATCTTGTCTCTTCATCTGATTCTGGCTCGCTGTGTTTTACTGCCGCTTATACAGGTTTATCTGCGGAAAATAAGAAAGCCGCATATGGAACCTCTAAAAGTGCTCTAATTCACCTTGTAAAATCACTTGCTCTGGAAGGCGAAGAGATAAGGTTATCTGTAAATGCAATCGCACCATACATTATCGATACCCCGGCAAACAGGGGATGGATGAAAGATGGTGATTTTAGCAAGTGGATGAAACCGGAAGAAATTGGTGAACTTGTCAACAGTATCTTTGATAATTACAACTTTGTAACAGGTAATATTATAAGCCTGAAACAGAGATTTAATAAGTGAGAGATGTAAGGCTATTTATTCAATATTTTTGAATAATATTTAAAAAAGTCGGCTACTAAACTGTTGACTTTCTTTTTTGAAATCATTATTCTGAGTGAGTATTTTTGAATAATTGCGGAAGAATTACTCTCCTCAAGTATCTTTTATTTAATTTTTAGGAGGTCACTCTTTATGGAATTTGCACTCATTTTATCATCGATTGTAAATGTAATAGCACAAGCAACTAATGATTCTGGTGCACTCAACTGGTTAGCCACTAAGTATGAAGCCGGTGGAATTTTTATGCACCCAATTTTAGCTTGTTTGGTTCTCGGGTTGGCTTTTTGTATTGAAAGATTCTGGACATTGTCACGCGCAAGAGTTAACACAAAAGATTTTATTGTCAAAGTGACTAAAGCCTTACATGATGGCGGTGTTGATGCTGCTAAAGATGTTTGTGCTAATACAAGAGGACCTGTTGCTTCTGTATTCCATGCTGGTCTTTTAAGAGCAGATGAAGGACTTGAAGCTGCTGAAAAAGCTATCATCGCCTATGGCGGAATTGAAATGAGCTTCCTCGAAAAAGGAATGATTTGGATTTCAACTTTTATTACAATTGCTCCTATGCTTGGTTTTACCGGTACAGTACAAGGTATGATCACAGCATTCGACTCTATTAAAGAAGCTGCACAGATTTCACCAGCTATTGTTGCTGATGGTATCTCGGTTGCTTTGTTAACTACATTGTTCGGACTTGTTGTGGCTATGATTCTTCAGGTGTTTTACAACTACTTCATATCCAGAATTGACCGACTGGTTGGTGATATGGAAGAAAGTTCAATAGAATTAATTGATGCTCTTTATGAATTAAAATCTATAAAGAAATAATTTATAGTAAAGAGACGAATTAATTTTATTAATATATTGAAGAGTATTAAGTCATGATTAAAAAAAGAAAAATTGCCGAAGCTGCAATACCAACAAGCTCGATGGCGGATATAGCATTCCTACTATTGTTGTTTTTCCTGGTTGCTACAGTCATCGATGTTGACACAGGTATCGGTCTTACTCTTCCTGAATATGTACAGGACGTTAGTACAGTAAAAGTACCGAAGGACAGGATGGCAGCTATTTTGATCAATGAAAACGGTGATGTTCTTCTTGATGGGAAACAGGTTCCTCTGTTTCAGATTAAGGATCAACTAAAACCCAGGATCATTTCAAAAATAGACCTCCCGAACAACAAAAAATTAATTGTATCTGTTAAAACTGACAGGCAAACAAACTATAATACGTATGTTCAGGCACTTGATCAGATTAAGCAGGCATACTTTGAAACAAGGGATGAATATGCCAACCAGAATTATGGTAGGCCTATGAATAAATTACCTGAGGCAGAGCAAAAGGTAGTGCAGGATAAAATACCTATTATTATTTCTCTCGCAGAACCTGAATCAGTTAAAAAATAAGACTTGAGGTATAATTAGGATGAAATTTAATAAGAGAAGAGCCAATACTAAACAGGAAATTCCTACTGCGTCTATGCCCGATATTGTCTTTATGCTTCTTCTTTTCTTTATGGTTACTACAACTTTAAGAAAAGTAGATGTTATGGTTAATTATAAACTTCCGGAAGCAAAGGCAATAGAGAAAATCGAAAATAAAAGATTAATCTCTTATATCTGGGTCGGACAGAGTAAACGAATTCAGATAAATGACAGCATCGTTAATCTGGATGATATTCAAAAGATTATGTATGCTCAAAGACAAGCTTTACCCAATGTTATTGTATCTTTAAGAGTTGATAAAGGTACGGATATGGGGCTGGTTACTGACATTCAGCAGGAATTGCGTAAAGCTTATTGTTTAAGAATAAATTATTCGGCAACAATAAAAATATAGTTTAGTTAGAAGTTTATTTATTTTTAAAGGCAGGTTGGTAGTTTTACTTTCCTGCCTTTTTAGTTTTAGTTAAAGAGGACTGATATGGATTTGAAAAATAGAATTAATGAAGATTTAAAGAACGCTATGAAATCGGGCGATAAAGTGAGACTGAGTACAATAAGGTCAATACGTGCCCTGATTTTGGAATTTGAAAAAAGTGGAAATGGCAAGGAATTAAACGATGAAGAGCAAATGAAATTATTAACATCTGCTGCAAAGAAAAGAAAAGATTCAATAGATCAATTTAGAGATGCTAAAAGAGATGATCTCGCAGAGAAAGAAGAAAAGGAACTTGCAATATTACAGGAATATTTACCCAAACAATTAAATGAAGATGAGATAATTTCCGCAGTAAAATCTATTGCTGAACGAATCGGAGCAAAAGGCAAAGAAGATTTTGCTAAATTAATGCCGGAATCAATGAAAGAATTGAAGGGAAAAGCAGATGGCAAAACTGTGAGAAGTATTGTTGAAAAACTTCTGGGAAGCAATTGACTGTTCTGGATTTTATTATACTTGGAATTTTCCTTATAGGATTTATTCTGGGTTATAAAGATGGTTTTATTAGAAAGATTATCGGCTTTTTAGGCTTTGTCCTGGCCATATTTCTTGCAGCAATACTATACATTAAATTTGGTTCCTTAATTGAGTCTGTATTGGGGATAGAAATTTATCTGGCTAAAATAATAGCCGGGGTAAGTATATTTATAGGGGTGATGTTTGTTTTTGCAGTAATCAAACGAGTCGTACATCCTTTTGACAAAGTAAATAATTTAATAAACCAAATATTGGGTGGAGCAATAGGAGCAACTCAGATATTATTTTTCTTAAGTGCTGTTTTCTTCTTGCTTAATGTATTTGATGTGCCTGCGAAAAAAACATCAGAAAGCTCATTATTCTATTCTAAAGTTTATAGCATATTGCCACTAACTATAGACTATTTAGATAATTACACCCCTAAAACTAAAGAAATACTTCAAGATTACATAAATGAAAAAGACACTTTGAAATGATTTCACATTCAGCACTTGAAAAGCTTGAATTTTCAAAGATTCTAAAACAAATCTCCGGATACACATCTACTGAAAAGGGAAAAACTTTAATTTTAAGCCTTTTGCCACTTAATTCCTCAGAAAAAATAAAAAAAGAAACAAGATTTGTTACTGAAGCTAAGAATATCCTGATTGAACGGGAGCACCCTCCAATTGAGTATATGCCTGACCTGGATGAGGAATTTGCGATAAGCAGAATAGAAGGACAGCTAATTGAAAGTAAAAAGATGCTTAATATTCTTAAGCTCCTTTCCGGATCAAGAAGATTAGCACAATATCTGAAAAATAATATTGAATTTGCACCTAATCTCGAAAAATTCGCCTCGTTACTATTTGTTGATAAACTATTAGAACACCACATATCAGGTATTATTGATGACAAAGGTGATGTTAAAGATAGTGCCAGCAAAAAATTAGCTGATATCAGAAAAGAAATTATTCAGAAAAAAAATGAGCTTGAAAAGTCTGTAAGACGAATTATTAAAAATCTTACTGATAAAGAAATTGTTAGAGAAGAATATTTAACTATGCGTGATGGCAGAATAGTTATCCCGGTTAAGTCTGAGCATAAAAGGCATATCCGTGGATTTATTCATTCTGAATCTTCAACCGGACAGACAGTGTATATAGAGCCCGAAGAAACTCTGGATCTTAACAATGATATTTTATCTTTATCATTTGCAGAAAAGCGGGAAATTGAAAGACTTTTAAAAGAATTGACAAAGAAAATTGGAACAGTTGCAAATGAATTAAAGTCGACCTTATTAAATATAGCAGTACTGGATTCTATTTTTGCAAGAGCAAGCTATTCTATTGAAGTAATAGGAAGCTTCCCGGATTTTGATAACGGAAAGCCATTTGAAATAAGAGATGGAAGACATCCTTTATTATTGAAAAGGCTGGGAAAAGAAAACACTATTCCTATTAATATCTCTATTAGTGATGACAAAAATATCATTATAATTACCGGGCCAAATGCTGGTGGCAAAACTGTTGTATTAAAAACAGTGGGACTTCTTGTTATTATGGTTCAAAGTGGAATCCCGATTCCCGCAAGCCCGGATTCTAATTTTAGAATATTTGATAATGTTTTACTGGATATCGGTGATGAGCAATCAATTGACGATGATCTCTCAACATTCAGCTCACATCTTGCCAATATAAAGGAAATACTTAGAGTATCTACTCCTAAAACATTAGCTCTTGTAGATGAAATTGGTACCGGTACAGATCCGGCCGAGGGTGCGGCACTTGCTTCCGCTGTACTGATTGAACTTGAGAAAAAGGGGACTAAAGTACTTGCGACAACACATCACGGAAGCCTTAAACTTATTGCTAATGAAGAAGCAGGATTTGAAAATGCGGCTATGGAATTTGATCATACTAATTTGAAGCCAACTTATTATTTTAAACAGGGTATACCGGGCTCCAGTTATGCTTTTGAAATTGCCAAAAGAATAGGACTTGATGATCAATTCCTGGATACCGCTAAAAAATATCTTGATTCGGATAAACACAATATTGAAACATTCCTTTCTGAAATTGAAGCAAAATCATTTGAGTTACGCGACAAACTAAAAAAGATGGAAATTGAAAATACCAGATTAACGGGACTTTCTAATTTATATAAACAAAATCTGGATAAATTGAACAAAGAGAAAAAAGAAATACTGAAAAAGGCCGGCTCTGATGCAGCAGATTACCTTAGTGAGGTAAATAAAAAAGTTGAAAGAGTAATCAAAGAACTTAAAGAAACGCAGGCAAGTACTTCTTCAATAAAATCTGCAAAGAATCTTGTCAACGAGTTGAAAGAAAAAAATAAAGAACTGGTTTCCGAAAACGTGGAATTAAGCGAAGAAAAAAGTTATTTTGTAGTCGGAGATTATGCAACGATTAAAGATACCCTGACTACCGGCAGGTTAGTTGAAATTGATAAGAACAAAAATAAAGCCACATTGCTTGCTGGAAATATAAAAATGCAGGTGAAACTCGATTCACTTGTTGCAGGGAAAAAATCTTCCGTTTCAACTTCATCAAATTATTCCGGTTCATATTCCGGAGTCCAGGCAAACATTAGACTTGATTTGCGTGGACAAAGAGCTCTGGAAGCTGAATTTGAAATAATTAAATTTGTTGATGATGCATATTCATCAGGTTTGGAGAGAATTGAAATTCTTCATGGAAAAGGAACCGGAGCACTAAGGAAACTTGTTCATGAGATATTGAAGAATCATTCTAAAGTCTTAAATTATTTCTTTGCTCCAATTGAACTTGGAGGTGAGGGAATAACTATTGCTGAATTAAGTAAGGACTAAATTGTTTAAGAAAATTTTAATTGCCAACAGAGGGGAAATTGCTGTTAGAATAATCCGGGCTTGTAAAGAGCTTGGAATAACTTCAGCAGCAGTTTATTCAGAAGCCGACAAAACCTCTCTCCATACTACATTAGCAGATGAAGCATATTTTATTGGTAATTCTCCTTCATCTGAATCTTACCTTAACAAAGACAAAATTCTTGCACTTGCAAAAGAAATTCATGCTGATGCAATTCATCCTGGGTACGGTTACTTTTCGGAAAATGCTGATTTTATTGAAGAAGTAGAAAAATCAGGGATTGCATTTATAGGGCCATCTGCAAAGTCCGTAAAAATGATGGGTAGCAAAACAGCAGCCCGACAGCTTATGAAGAAGAATAACGTTCCTATAGTACCGGGTACGACAGAACCAGTGACGAGTGTTAAAGAAGGGATAACAATTGCCAAAGAAATTGGTTATCCTATATTATTAAAGGCTTCTGCTGGTGGTGGTGGAAAAGGGATGAGAAAAATATCATCAGAAAAAGAATTTGCTGATGCATTTGAAGCTACAAAGAGAGAGGCTTTAAAATCCTTTGCAAATGATGATATTTATATAGAAAAGTTTATAGAAAATCCTAAGCATATCGAAGTACAAATTATCGGGGACAAACACGGTAATTATGCTCATCTTTTTGAAAGAGAATGTTCAATACAAAGAAGGCACCAAAAAATAATAGAAGAAGCACCTTCATCTTTTGTTGATCCGGAAACAAGGCTTAAAATTACAGCGGCAGGCGTTAATGCTGCAAAAGCATGTAATTATTTTAATGCAGGTACAATTGAATTCCTGATGGACTCAAATAAAGAATTTTATTTTCTGGAAATGAACACAAGGCTACAGGTTGAACATCCTGTCACTGAATTAATAACAGGAATTGATCTTGTTAAAGAACAATTTTCTGTTGCAGAAGGAAATAAATTATCTTTTAAACAAGATGACTTAAAAATTCACGGACATGCAATTGAGAGTAGAATTTATGCCGAAGATTCTGAAAACAATTTTCTACCCGCAACCGGACATCTGAATGAATTTGATATCCCATCAGGACCTGGCGTTAGAGTTGATGCCGGATTTACAAGAGGATCAGAAATATCAATGTTTTATGATCCCCTAATTGCAAAACTAGTTTGTTGGTCCAAAAACAGGCAGGACGCAATTTCAAGAATGATAAGAGCATTAAATGAATTTAGAATTTCCGGTGTAATAAACAATATTCCATTTTTGTTGGAAGTTTATGGGAATAAAAAATTTATTAAGGGAAATTTTGATATCGATTTTATTGAAAAGGAAAATCTTGTTGAAAAATTCCGTAAGGACGATACCCATAGAGATAAAGGCCTGGATGAAGTAGCATCAGCATTTGCAGCACTTATGAAACTGCAGGGGAATCCTTTTAATACAAATGGCATCCAAAACAAAAGCGTAGATCAAAATAAGTGGGCAGGTTTGCAGTATGAATGAATTTGTTGTAACACTTAAGAATAAGAGAAATAATATAGCAATTTCTGAAAATTCTAAGATTCTCATTAATGGGAAAGTTCATCACTATGAATTAATTTCCTTAAATAATTCTACTTATAGATTGCGAATTGATAAAAAAAATTACGATATTTCAACTGTAAAAATTGATAGCGAAAATATTGCAGTTACAATTGAAGGTTATACCTACGAAGCGTTGGTTAGAACTGCACTACAGGAAAAAGCAACTGAAGTTATAGAGGAAACTGGTTCTGCACATCACATTAAAGAAGTTAAGGCACCAATGCCGGGAATGATACTTAAAGTAAAGCATCAATCCGGTAACAAAATAAATACTGGGGACTCAATTATTATACTAGAAGCTATGAAAATGGAAAACGATATTAAGTCGCCATCCACTGGAATAATTAAAGAAATATTTGTTAAAGAAGGAACCCCGGTTGAAAAGGGAGCTAAACTTTTTTCAATAGAATAATATCCTTAATTACATAATATCCTAATATCCTTTATTCAATAAATAGGAGGCATCTTGAAACTAAAACTTGCTACAGTTATAGTTTTTATAACTATGTTTACTGCACGTATATGTGCAGGTGGCTTTCAGATTAATGAACACTCAGCCAGAGCTATGGCTATGGGTGGAGCATTTACTGCTGTTGCAAACGATCCGTCCGCAGTATATTTCAATGCTGCAGGTCTAACACAGATTGAAGGTACACATTTTCTTTTCGGAAGTACCTTAATTGCACCAGTATCTTCATTCAGAGGTGTTACACCAAATGTAACCGAATATGATATGAAAAGACAATATTTTCCTCCGGTTCATTTCTGGGCATCACACAGAATCAGTGATAGATTCGCTGTCGGAATTGGTTTTACTACTCCATTTGGTTTGGGTACTGAATGGAATGATAACTGGGTAGGAAAATACCTGGCAATAAAAACTGATCTTCAGACATACACCATCTCACCGGTGGTCGCTGCAAAAATAACTGACCAGATTTCATTAAGTGCTGGTTTTGTTTACAGTTTTGCCAATGTTACAATTATTCAAAAATCAGCTCAAACACCTTTCCCGGGAGATGCTAAAACTACTCTTGATGGGAAAGATAATTCAGCCTTTGGTTATACCTTAGGACTATTGGTAAAACCAACGCCTAAATTATCACTTGGTGTTTCATTCCATAGTAGTATCCAGTATGAATTTAAGGGTACCGCTACAACTGTTGGCGCGCCTCAACTGGATGCGGCAGGAAGGTTACCACAGGGTGATGTTACTGCTAAATTAAAAACTCCAATTAATCTTGCCTTTGGTATAGCTTACGATGTTAGTTCTGTACTGAAATTAAGCGCTGACTTCCAGTATGTTGGCTGGTCAAGCTATGATACACTTGGTGTAGATTTCACAGACCCTAAATACACAGATATTGCAAGCCCCAGACTTTATGATAATTCGTTTATTGTAAGATTGGGTGGAGAATACAAATTGACTGACTTATTAAAAGTTGGAGCTGGTATTTACTTTGATAAAAATCCTGTGAAACCGGAATATCTTAATCCTTCATTACCGGATGCAAACAGGCTTGGTTTCAGCGTTGGTTTAGATTATAAATTATTTGAAAACCTTGGTGTAAGTGCTTCTTATTTGTTTATAAGAGCAAGTCAGTTAACAGTTACAAACTCTCAGGAACATTACACAGAAGGTAACGCACCATTCAATGGAACTTATAATTCATATGCTCATCTTGCAGCAATTAGTTTATCATATAGTTTATAATTTTAGGAAAGGATAATTAATATGAAAAAGAAATTAAATATAATATTAGGTCTGCTTTTGACCGCGGCAGTATTTTTTGGCTGCCAGGACAGAAGTGAATTAGCGGGGGTTAACCCACAAGTAACCCTGAGTGGAAATGTTGATGTTTCAAAATATGTCTCTATTGGTAACAGTCTGACAGCCGGTTATCAATCAAGTGCATTATATCAGAGCGCACAGCAATATTCCTATCCAAATCTTATAGCTAAACAGGGAGGATACGGTGGTTTCGCTCAGCCATTAATCTCAGACCCGGGTATTGGCGGAAGAATTAAAATTGTTTCACTAGATCCATTCGTTACAGCAACTGATCCAAGTAGTGGTGTTCCATTAGCGCTTACCTATGGTGCCCCTTATGATAATCTTGGAATCCCCGGCGTAGTATTGGGTGATGTTATGAACTCAACTACAACTTCCGGTTCCTACTCAAAGAGTCCTTTTATAGACATCATTTTGAGAGGTCAAGGAACACAGTGGCAGCAGACTAAAGTTCAACAACCATCTCTGATTACTCTATGGATTGGTAACAATGATGTCCTTGGTTTTGCTACAAGTGGTGGAGCTAAACCATCAGCACCAACACCAAGCGCTACTTTTGGTTTCCTTTATGGACAACTAGCTGATAGCTTGGCAGCAACCGGCGCAAAAGTAGTAGTTGCAAATATTCCTAATGTTACGGCCATTCCGTTTTTCACAACGGTTGGACCTGGTTTTGCGCAGATGTTAATAGCTGCTGGTGCTCAGGGTTTCTATTATCAGGACCATAATTTTGTGCCTACTGCCGGGGCTCCTGCCCAATTATCAGGCGGACAACTTTTGTTAACCCTGGTTTCCCAGTCTTACATAGCATATTTTGGAAGACCATCCGGTAAATTTTATAAAGACAATAACCTTAATCCTGCATTGTTTGGTGTTGATACTACAACGGCCTTTGGTTCACAGACAAATCCGATACCTAATGCTTTGATCCTTGATACGGGAGAAATTGCAACAGCCAACCAGGCAACTACAGATTTCAATACAGCAATAACTAATGCTGTTACAAAATATCCATCACAATTTGCATTGGTTGATGTTAACTCGTTATTTAATTCAATCAGAGCTTCTGATGCTACCGGTGGAACTACTTACAACGGTGTAAAGTTTACAACCACATTTGTAACAGGTGGCTTATTCAGCCTTGATGGTGTGCATCCAACTGCACAGGGACAGGCAATTGTTGCCAATGAATTTTTGAAAGTAATCAATGATAAATTTGGCTCAAGCTATCCTTTAATTGATGTTTCTGCAATTCCGGGAAGTTTAACACTTGCTAAAAAGGGAGCAATCAATTTGTTTGAGAAAGGGGCTTATTTAGATCCGAATGCTTACAAGAATATATTGTTTTAACTAATAAAAAGGGATGGTAAAACCATCCCTTTTCTTTTTCTGTCTATTTAACTTTTAATCAATCTTCGTCTTTAATTTCCTGCAATAATTTCTTAGCTTCCGCAGTTCTCAAATCATCATCAGACTCGCGCTTTGTACAGGTAGCAACTTTGTTTAAGACTTCTCTTGCTTTCTGATATTCATCTTCTCTTATGTAAGCTTTTCCCAGGTCAAGATAAAACATTCTAAAATCCGGATATAATTTTATTGCTGTATTATAATCTTGTATAGCAACGTCAATATCACCCCATCCAAGGCCTAAAATAGAGCGTGCAGGTTTCCATTTCTCAGAAACTTTAGCATGAGTTCTTCCAAGGACATAATAACATAGTGCTTGTATGAAATCTCCTCCATTTCCCAATTTAATTGCTTTTTCAAGATCATCTTTTGCGGCATTTACAACTTTTGCAACAGAAAAAACTCCCTTAAACAAGGCAATCTTACCGTTAGCAATGGCGCGTCTTAAATATGTTACAGATTTATCAGGTCCTTCTTTGACAGCTTTATTAGCAAAGCCTAGGGCTTTTTGATATACGGCCAGTTGTGCATCTTGCTGTTCATCTGTTTTTGCGGGCATTTGATTGGCAAGATTAACATACACACGGCTTAATCTCCAGTTTACTTCCCAATTATTTGGAGCAAGTTTCTCAGCTTTCTGAAAGCTTTCCAACGCTCCCTGGTCGTCAAATTTATCAATTAATTCATCCCCTTGTTTTAGCAAATCTTCAACACTTTGAGTTTGTGAAAGAATAAGAGGGGAGAGAAACAATAAAAAGAATGCGGCGATTGTGAAAATCTTTAATTTCATGGTCCTCCCGGATTAATTCTTGAATATGGTTTAGCATAGATTTATTACTATTGGAAAATAATTCTCGTTTTATCAAATAGCAATAAAATGTTTTAAATGTGTTATTTTGATTCAGAACAATAAAGCCTTATTTTTAATCAATTAGAAATAATTAATTGCTCTTTTTGTAACGATATCAGGGAAAAAATGAAAAAATTAAATTTTTTGTTCATTAGCCTGTTTATTTTAGCTTCTGTAACATTCTATTCCTGCAGTAGTAGTAAACAGGCAGAAAATGTAAATTCAGAAAACCAAACTCCTGATTCAGTTTATGTATTTGATCAACCGGTATTGGATAATAATGCTGATGAACAGCCAAAAGTTACGCCGCCGGCTATGGAAGCGAAGTATTATGTGGTTCAAATTGGAGCATTTACTACCAAGGATAAAGCGGATAAATTTACTGAAGAAGCAAAGAAATTATTAAAAAATAACGTAGAAATTTCTTACAGTAGCAATATCAATTTGTACGTGGTACAACTAACTCCACCTTATAACAAAAAAGAAGAAGCTGAAAAAGTTAGAAATGATCTCTGGAAAATAGAAAAATTTAAGGATGCCTGGATCTTGACAGTAACCCGATAATACAGCCTCAGATTTTTTTTATTTTTTTTGCAGAGATAGTTGGAAATTATTACTCATAATTACTAAATTGGAAAATGTAGCCAATTTATAATAAAAAGAGGGAGTTTAAAATGGCATTTTCATTAAACAGAATCATGCTGATCGGTAACCTAGGTAGGGATGCTGAAACCCGTTTTACCACTAATAATCTTTCTGTTACATCTTTTTCGATGGCAACTACTTTTAGCTATAAAGGGAAAGACGGAAACTACGTTAATGAAACAACCTGGCACAATTGTGTCGGTTTTAACCTTTCGGATTTTTACAAGGAAAACTTGAAGAAAGGAAAGAAGTTTTATATTGAAGGTAGATTGACAAAAAGAGATTATACAGACAAAGAAAACATAAAGAGATATTCTACGGACGTAGTTATCGAGAAAATTATTCCACTCGAAAATACCAGCAGTTCAGGGGACTCAGGCAGCAGCTCTTCAGGAGGAAGTGTAAATGAACCTGATATGCAGGTTGATAACAATGATGACCTACCATTCTAATTTATTTGTGAAACAAAATAGGATTGAAATAATTTTTGGAAATTGATTGGCAATTAAAAGTAATTTCTATCCTTTTGCTATTTATAGGCTCTGCTTTTTTCTCAGGCTCAGAAATAGCATTGTTTTCACTAAATCGTAACAATCTTAAAAATGAGTTATCTGCCAACCATTTTGTTGGCAGGTATCTCAATTTATTACTGCAATTTCCCAGAAGACTTCTTGTTACAATTTTAATAGGAAATACAATTGTAAATGTTGCGGCTTCAATTATTGCTGTTTCTATAGCACTTGATTTTTCAGCCCAATACGGTATCGCAAAGGAAATTGCTCTTACAGCACAAATTATATTACTAACCTTACTGATTGTTATTTTTGGAGAACTCATTCCCAAAGTATGGGCATCAAAAAATCCGGTTAAATTTTCAAAGTTTTGTGCTGTCCCATTGTATTTTATGGGAACAATTATTTATCCAATTTCTGAAACTTTAACAGAACTTATCCGATTGTCGATCTCAAAATTGAAATTTGATAAAACAAAACTGGCAATGAAACCAGATGAGCTTTCAGAATTAGCAAAATTAAGCCACGAAAGGGGAGCTATTGTAGAAGAAGAACAGGGATTAATACACAGTATAGTGAGTTTTAGATCTGTTACAGTTCATGAAGTTATGACTCCTCGTGTAGATGTAGTGGCTGTTTCTGTCGATACAAAATTTAATGAATTACTCGAAATTATTAATTCATCCGGTCACAGCAGGCTTCCTCTTTATAAAGATGATCTCGATAACATTTTGGGTATTATTTACGCGAAAGATATTCTACCATTTATTAAGAATGGTTCACATAAAGAAAAGTTTTCACTTACCAGAATTGCAAGGAAAGTAATCTTTGTACCAAAGACTAAAATGATTAATAACCTGATGCACGAATTTCAGGAAAAGAAAATGCATCTTGCAGTTGTTGTAGATGAATATGGGGGTACGGCAGGTCTTGTTAGTCTTGAAGATATTCTCGAAGAAATTATCGGTGAAATTCGAGATGAATATGACAAAGAAGAAAATCCTGTAAATAAGATTTCTGATACAGAATTTATGGCTCTGGGGAAAGTTTCCATTGATGATTTGAATGAACTATTAAATACCGATATTTCTTCAGAAAATGAGGACTTTGAAACTCTGGCTGGTTTAGTGTTAAATCATGCAGGTCATATTCCAAAGGAGGGATACTCTTTTAGTCTTGCAAACCATAAATTTACAGTAAAAGAAGTTTTTAATAAGCGCATAAAAAAGATTCAGATAAATAAACTTGTCGCAGAGTAAATACGGTGATGAAAAAAGGCTGTTTTATAAAAATTGTCGTTGTTTTAACAATTGTTATAGCTGCAATTGCCTATATAATTCAAAACAAATTTGATGATTTTATATTTGAGCCGGGCAAAAAGATGATTGCCCCATTGTTTCTTAAGAGTTTTAATGACGATCTGGAATATGTGAAGAATTCACCTCAAAAGGATTCTCTAAAAGTATTGGTTAAAAATTATATCGAAAATGCTAAAAATATAAAGGAACTTTCTGAAGATTCATTAAAAGTATTTTTCAGATCAATTGATTATTCAATAATAGATAGCGTTATTACAAATGCTGAATTAAATAATATTCGTAAACTGATAAATCAAAAAGAATTAAAATGAAAGATCAAAGAAAAACAGAAATTCGTGTAGGAGTAACAGTAGTAATTGGATTGATTGTTTTTCTATGGATACTAGGATGGGCAAAGAATTTTAGTTTTGCATCAAACGAACGGGAAATTAAAGTTGAGTTTAATAACGTTGCCGGACTTGAGATTGGGGATAATGTAACAGTTAATGGTGTCCGGGAAGGTTATGTTAAAAATTTAACAGTAAATG
This sequence comes from uncultured Bacteroidota bacterium, assembly GCA_963783855.1. Taxonomy (GTDB): domain Bacteria; phylum Bacteroidota; class Ignavibacteria; order Ignavibacteriales; family Ignavibacteriaceae; genus JAKAGZ01. The sequence continues at coordinate 246,285 of CAWAPE010000005.1, read as the reverse complement.
GCAATCTGGTTGAGGTAGATCTTGTTATTAATAATAATGTAAGATTAAATTCAGATGCAATATTTTCTGTTGCAATGTTAGACTTAATGGGTGGGAAAAAAATTGAAATAATCCCGGGGGAATCTGATACTGAATTAGATTATAATAAAGTTCATAAAGGAACTTTCGCTCCAGATATTCCTTCAGTAATGTCATTCGCAGGTAATATGCAGGATGAAGTTGCAGGTACTCTGAAGGATATAAAAATAACTTTGACTTCTCTGAATAAATTCTTGCAGGACGATAATTTTAACAGGGAAGTAAAAAAATCGGTTTCAAATCTTAGCAGCGCAACTGATCAACTAAATAAAATCCTCACAGAAAATCGCTCAAACATCAAAGAATTATTAGCGAATGGTAATGATTTAACGAAAAACACAAAAGAATTGCTCGCAGATAATAAAAGCGGGATATCTTCTTCTATTGAAAGATTAAATCTCGTCCTTATCAAAGCAGACACACTGCTTTCAAAGATGAATAATGTTGCAGATCAAACAGTTAATAAACAAAATAATCTCGGCAAAATGTTGTACAATAAAGATTTTTATAATAATCTTGATACGACTCTGAAACAACTAAACGAGCTAACTGGAATCTTAATAAAGGCGTTAAAAGATGAAGGAATCAAGGTTGACGCTCACATCAGTATTTTCTAAGAAAAACATAGTATATCTTTTTCTTCTCTTCTTTGCATTTAACAATTGTATCTTATCTGAAGGACATCAGCCAGTCAGAGGCAAGCACGGGATGGTTGTTTCTGCCAGTAAACTAGCTTCAGATGTTGGTGTGCAAATACTAAAAAAGGGAGGAAACGCAATAGATGCTGCGGTAGCTGTCGGATTTGCACTGGCTGTTACGTATCCCTATGCAGGAAATATTGGCGGCGGCGGGTTTATGGTAATTCACCTGAAAGATGGCACAAATACAACAATTGATTTCAGGGAGAAAGCTCCGGCTTCTGCACACAGAAATATGTACCAGGACGAAAACGGTAACTTTGTTCCTGAATTAAGTCAGGAAGGAACAACTTCAGCAGGCGTACCTGGTAGCGTTGCAGGAATGATTTATGCCCTAAAAAAATATGGCAAACTTTCATTATCTGATGTAATTAGCCCGGCAATAGAGTTGGCGGAAGATGGCTGGATTATAGACCATAAAACGGCTGAATTATTCGAGCATTACTTCAATGATTTTAAAAAATATCCTTCTACACTTAAAGCATTTTCTAATAATGGAAAGCCATTTACAGAAGGTCAAATATTCAGGCAACCACAGTTATCCGAAACACTTGAAATAATAAAGCATGAAGGAGCAAATGGTTTTTATAAGGGGAAGATCGCTGATTTAATTGTCAAACAAATTAAATCAATGGGTGGCTATATCACTCTTGAAGATCTTGCAAATTATAAGGTAGCAGAGAGAAAACCTGTAGAAGGAACTTACAGGGGATATGAAATAGTTTCAATGGCTCCTCCCAGTTCAGGGGGAATAGCATTAATTGAATTATTAAATATACTGGAAAATTACAGCTTCAATTCGGCTGATTTTGGAAGCAGTGAATATATTCATAAGCTGGTTGAAGCTATGAAATATGTATATGCTGATAGGACATATAATTTGGGAGATTCTGATTTTTATCCAGTACCTGTCGATAAACTAATAGCAAAAAAATATGCTGATTCTATATATGAAAGAAATACTATCTGATAATAATCAAGCAGTGCCTTCCGATAATATTAAGTCCTGGAAACCGGGAACCGGCAAAGAAAGCACCGAAACAACGCATTATTCTGTATATGATAAATATGGAAATGCAGTTAGCACAACAACAACAATCAACTCTGGTTTTGGTTCAAAAATAGTTGTGGATGGTGCAGGCTTTCTTTTAAATAATGAAATGGATGACTTCAGTTCAAAACCTGGCGTACCTAATCAATACGGTTTACTGGGTTCCGAAGCAAATTCGATTCAACCAGAGAAAAGAATGTTAAGTTCGATGACTCCGACAATTGTTCTGAAAAATAATAAGCCTTATATAATTATCGGTTCTCCCGGAGGATCAACAATAATCACAACAGTTTTGCAGGTTATTATAAATTGTATTGATTTCGGGATGAACATCAGCCAGGCAATCGATGCTCCAAGAATTCATCATCAATGGTATCCGGACGAAATTTATTCTGAAAAGTTTTCACTGAATAAGGATACTGCAGAAAAACTGATGAAAATGGGTTATAGTTTGGCTAATTTTAATAAGAAACCAAAAGTTCTTGGTATTGCGGAAGGAATTATGATAGATCAGCAAAATGGCTTAATTTATGGTGCCTCGGATCCAAGGGGAAGTGGTTCAGCAGAAGGATATTAATTTTTTAGAAAAAGGATATTAAAAATGATAATGGGAGTTGGCATTGATATTATTGAGATTGACAGAATTCAGGATAGCGTTGATAAATATGGTGACAGGTTCCTGAATAAAATATATACTAAATCAGAATTGGAGTATTGCCTCAGCAAAAGCAGTAAGTACCAGCATCTTGCCGCAAGATTTGCAGCCAAAGAAGCGGTTTATAAGGCGTTAACTACTGGTTGGCACGAAGTTGCTACATGGCAGGATATTGAAATATCTAATGAAGCCAACGGCATGCCTAATGTTACTCTTAAAGGAAAACTGAAAACATTCTTGTCCACAGATAAAAGCCTTAAAATTTCAATAAGTCATTCCCGTGACTATGTAACCTGTATGGCGATTGTTTACAAAAATACGGAAGCGTAAAACACACCATTTTATCATTTCGTATAATCTTCATAAAGATATTGAAAATTAGGGGTGATTTTGCATATATTATCCTCAATAAATTATTAAAATGGCTAAAATAATGGCATCTTCAGGTAAAATATTAACGAGAAAGAATTTTAATATTTACACCTATATTTCCCTGAGTATTATCATTTTGCTACTGGCATTGATGGTAACACGGACTTTGCCTGTTGAATATTATGTGCCGGTATTAATTGTAAGCTTAGTATTATTTATAATCAGATTAATCTTAAGAATTTATTTGAGTGTACAGGATAAAAAAGAGCAGAGGAGGTAGTCTTCGAATCTTCCAAACGCGTAAATGGCAAACTAAATGCTAAGGTTTTAATACTAAATCAAAGTTATGAGCCGCTTACAATTTGTAATATTAAAAAAGCCATAATATTAATTTATCTGGGAAAAGCAGAACTTGTCCTCGAAGATGACAGAAAAAAATTGCATACAGTTAGTACTTTTTACCCATGGCCAAGTATTATACGGCTCAGCAGATTTGTAGCCCTTCCATACAAAAAAGTAGTGCTTACAAGAAAGAATATTTTACGCCGGGATGCATTTAAATGTGCTTATTGCGGAAGAAGTGATCTTCCATTAACTATTGACCACGTGCTCCCGAGGGCACGGGGCGGAACCGATGCATGGGAAAACCTGGTTTGTGCCTGTACAATATGCAATAATAAAAAAGGCGACAGCACGCCGGAAGAAGCAAATATGAAATTATTATATAAGCCATTCAAACCAAGCCACATTATGTTCCTTAAAAACGTGGTTGGTAAACTAGATGAAAACTGGAAACCATATCTTTATCTTTCCTGAATTGCAGGAAAATTCCCTTTACTGCATTAAATTGAAGATTATGACTAGCTTTATTATTATTTTACTTAATTAAATTCTAAAACTTTTCCGGAATATGTTGAAAAAAAGAATACTTAGTGGAATGCGTCCAACAGGCAAATTGCATTTAGGGCATTATGTTGGGGCTCTTGAAAATTGGGTTAAACTTCAGGATGAATACGATAATTTTCATTTGATTGCTGATTATCATGCACTAACAACAAATCTTGATACTTCTGCAATTTATGATGATTCAATTGATATGCTAATTGATTGGTTGGCGGCCGGATTGAACCCTGTTAAAAGCCCGATGTTCAGGCAATCACAAATAAAACAGCATACTGAATTAAACCTGATATTTGAAATGTTGATTACCGTTAGCCGACTTGAAAGAAATCCAACTTTAAAAGATCAGGTGAGAGATCTTAATATTGAAAATATAGTTTTCGGACATTTAGGATATCCTGTTTTACAGTCAGCTGATATTTTACTTTACAAGGGAGATGCAGTCCCTGTTGGGGAAGACCAGGTTCCTCACGTTGAAATTACAAGAGAACTGGCCAGAAAGTTTAATAATCAATACGGCGATGTTTTTCCTGAACCTGAACCAAAGCTAACAAAGTTTGCACGATTAACCGGACTCGATGGTAATGCAAAAATGAGCAAATCACTCGGCAATACAATTCTACTTTCGGATGATCCTGATTCTGTAAAAGCTAAATTGAAAAAAGCAGTAACAGATCCAAATAAAGTAAGAAAGGGTGATCCGGGAAATCCTGATATTTGTCTCGTTTTTTCTTATCATAAAAAATTTAATCCTGGTGAAGTTCCTGAAATTGAATCCGGGTGTCGTTCAGGAGCTCTCGGCTGTTTTGATTGCAAAATGAAATGTTCATCAAAGATTTCTGAATTTATTGAACCGATAAGAGAGAAAAGAAAATATTATGAAAATAATATCAGCGAAGTAAAAGATATTCTTGCAGATGGAGAAAAACGCGGCAGGGCAGTGGCAGAACAAACAATGAATGAAGTTCATTCTAAAATGAATCTTGGCTAAAATGTATAAAATAAAATTAGACCATTTTGAAGGCCCTCTTGATCTGCTTCTCTTTTTTATAAAAAGGGATGAGCTGGATATCTATGATATCCCCATTGCTAAAATCACAAAGGAATTCCTGGGCTATGTAAAACTTATTCAGATGTTGGATCTGGAAACGGCCGGTGATTTTATTTTAATGGCATCAACACTGATGCATATTAAAGTTCGAATGCTTTTGCCGAGAGAAGTTGATGAAAAAGGTGAGGAAATTGATCCGCGTGCAGAGTTAATTGCTGCGCTTCTTGAATACAAGCGTTATAAAGAAATGTCCGAAGAACTTTCTTTTCTCGAATCTAACCAGAGAAAACTAAGTTTCAGAGGGAATTTTGATGAAGACGAAGTGGAAACGCCTCCGGATTATGAAATATTATTAAAAAACGTAACACTATATGATCTTGCTAAAGCGTTTAAAAAGGCTATAGATAATCTTAAGCCTCAGCCGGTTCACGAAGTTGTTAGAATAAATATTTCTGTTGATGAGCAAATAGAGCATATATATAACAAACTCAATGAAAACGGGCAGATACATTTTCTTAGTTTAATTGATAATATGCGGGAAAAAATTAGAATAGTTATCACATTTATTGCTCTTCTTGAACTTGTGAAAATGGAAAGAATTGGAATTAAAGAAACTCCTGATTTTAACGAATTTATAATTTATAAGTTGGACAATGGACAAGATCTACAACTCAATAATTGAAGCATTAATTTTTTCTTCAGACGAGTCCCTTTCAGGTTCTGAAATAATTAAAGCTATTAAGGGGATCGATGGGGAAGAAACTGAAATTTCCAGCAGTGATATTGAAAAATGCGTCAATGAAATTAACGCATCGTACGAGGGAAACAATATTTCATACAGGATACTCAGTATTGCGGACGGTTATCTGTTTGCTACCCGGCCTGAGTATGCAAAGTATGTTGGATACCTCTCATCTGAAAAAAGTAAACGTAGATTAAGCCAGGCAGCACTTGAAACGCTGGCTATTGTTGCTTATAAGCAACCTATAACCAAACCGGAGCTTGAATCAATCAGAGGTGTTAATTCAGATTATATACTAAATACACTCCTCGAGAAGAATCTCATTGCAATTAAAGGAAGGGCGGAAACAATTGGAAGGCCGCTGCTTTACGCTACAACTGAAGAATTCCTTAAATTCTTTGCACTAAATAAACTTAGCGATCTTCCAAAACCAAGAGAAATTGAAGAAATTATGCAGGATGAGGATTTTATTGAACAGAAAAATAAAATAATGATGAATGTTATTGAAGAAGATATGGAAAATGAAACAGAGCAAGAATCGGCAGAAGATGATACGACTTAATAAATATTTAGCTGACAGTGGGGTCACTTCAAGAAGGAAAGCAGAAGAATTCATTCTGCAGGGCAGAGTTTCTGTTAATGGCAAAGTAGTCACAGAACTCTCCTTCAAAGTTGATAATGATAACGATGTAGTCCTATTCGATGGAGAAAACATTTCCCCTAAACGGCATATATATTTTTTACTTAATAAACCTAAAGGAGTTGTTACAACAACAAATGATGAAAAGAACCGTGGAACCGTTGTGGACTTTATAAAAACACCGGAAAAAATATTCCCGGTTGGCAGACTCGATTTTAATACTACAGGTGTATTATTACTTACAAATGATGGTGAATTTTCTAACTTATTGACACACCCGCGAAATAGAGTTCCGAGGACATATGAAGTTATACTTGACAGACATCTGGAAGAATCGGATGAAGATAAATTATTAAAAGGTATTTATATCGATAGTGTAAAAGGGAAATTTACCAGCTTAAAATTCCCTAAAAAAAACTCACGTAAAAAAGTTAATGTTGTCACAGTAGAAGGACGAAATCATTTTGTTAAAAATATGTTTAAAACGCTGGGGTATACTGTCACTTCATTAAACAGATCCGAATACGGAAACTTTACTGCTGACGTACCTGTCGGTCATTACAGGACGATTTCATCCTTAGAAATTGAAAAAGCAATTGAGATTTATGGTAAAGCACATAATATTTAGTTGTCTGCTTATACTTCTTTTTTTCCCTGCTGCGGCAAGAGCGCAGGATACTACGAAAAGTCCCCCCCAGAGATATTCCTACACTACTATCCCTGAATTTCGTGATCAGCTAAATGATATTTTTAATGATCCTAACTTTAGTAATGCTCAATGGGGAGTAATAATACAATCTCTGGAAACAGGCGAATATTTCTATAAAAGAAATGGAGACAAATTAATGATGCCTGCTTCCGATCTGAAATTATTTACAACTGCTGCAGGACTAATCCTACTTGGTAGTGATTATCATTTTTCAACTAATCTTTTTATTAATGGTAAAGTAGACGGCTCTATTCTAAATGGTGATTTAATAGTACAGGGAAGAGGAGACCCTACAATTTCCGGTAGATTTTATCAGAATGACATTTATAAAATTTATGAAGATTGGGCAGATTCCCTTATTAATTATGGGATAGATGAAATTACGGGTAATCTTATTGGTGATGATAATGCTTTTGATGATAACGGACTGGGGAAAGGATGGGCCTGGGATTATGAAAGCTATTGGTTCGCGGCTCAATCCAGTGCTGTATCATATAATGATAATTGTGTTGACGTTACTGTTACACTGGATAGCAAGACGAAACTTCCAAAGATTAGTGTTATACCAGATACAAAATATGTTGTGATTTCAAATAATGTTATTCCAGTCTCAAAGGATTCCGTTTCCTCAATTGATGTTTACAGGGAAAGGGGTACCAACCTGATTAGTGTGTTCGGGACAATAAGAGATGATGATTCTGTTAAAACTTTTGTGACTGTTAATAATCCCACTCAGTATGCAATGGTTATTCTAAAAAAAGTTTTGGAGAGTAAAGGGATTAAAGTGAAAGGCTATCCTACAGACGTAGATGATATTTCTTCTCCACTGGATTATTCAAAATTAAAAAGGGTTTGTACAACTTTTTCACCGCCACTGAAGGAAATTATTAAAGTTATCAATAAAAACAGTCAAAACTTTTTTGCGGAACAATTGTTAAAAACAATTGCACTTGAAAAAACCGGTTTCGGCTCAATTGAAAACGGCGTAAAAACTGAAAGTAAAATATTTAAGGACATGGGTATTAACCCTGAGAGTATGTCATTAGCCGATGGAAGTGGTTTATCTCGCCTGGATCTGGTTACACCAAAGCAAATTGTAACATTGTTAAATTATATGTACAAGAGTAAATATTTTATTCCCTTTTTTAATTCATTGGCAATAGCGGGGGTAGATGGAACTTTGGGAGATAGATTGCAAAACACACTCGCACAGGACAGAATCAGGGCCAAAAGCGGATTTCTTGAGGGAGTTCGAAGCCTTTCAGGCTATGCTTATACAGCAGATAATGAGCCAGTTGCTTTTTCAATTATTGTAAATAATTTTAAGGTGCCGGTAAAACTGGCAGAAAATATTCAGGATTTAGTATGTTTGCGTCTTGCAAACTTTAAAAGAAAATAATCGGAGGATACGTGGAGAACAATATTCAGCAGGAAATAAATGTACTCATTAAAAGAAGACATGAAGAATTAGAAGAATTAAAATCAAAAGGTTTTGAACCTTTTGCATATTCATTTGAAGTTGACAGTAACGCTAAAGAAATAAAAGATACTTATAAGGAAGACGAAGAAAAGAATGTTAAAGTTGCAGGAAGATTAATGGCACTGAGACGAATGGGGAAAGCTTCATTTGCTCATATTCAGGATCATACCGGAAGGATACAGATTTATCTTAAAAAAGATGAAATCGGAGAGGCGTATAGTGCTTTTAAGTTAATGGATATTGGTGATATAATAGGAGTAGATGGATTTGTTTTTAAAACCAGAACTGGTGAAACATCGGTTCACGTTAAAGAACTAACGATACTTTCAAAATCATTAAGACCACTGCCAATTGCAAAAGAAATTACAGACGAACAAGGAAATAAAACAGTCTTTGATCAATTTGCGGATAAAGAGCTGCGTTATAGGCAAAGATATCTTGATCTTGTAGTTAACCCTGATATAAAAGATATTTTTATAAAAAGAAGCAAAATTATTTCATCTATGAGAAAATTTCTGGATGAAAACGGATACCTTGAAGTTGAAACTCCAATTTTACAACCACTTTATGGTGGAGCAGCTGCACGCCCGTTTGTAACTCATCATAATACACTTGATACTGAACTATTTCTGCGAATAGCTGATGAGCTTTATCTAAAAAGATTAATTGTTGGTGGATTTAACGGTGTATATGAAATATCGAAAGATTTCAGAAATGAGGGAATGGATAGAACTCATAATCCGGAATTTACGATGATGGAACTTTATGTACCCTATAAAGATTACGATTGGATGATGAATTTTGTTGAAAAAATGGTTCAAAATATTTGCACAGGAGTTTTTAATAAGACAGAATTTACTTTTGAAGGAAAGAATATTGATTTTAAATCTCCCTGGAAGAGAGTATCTATGGTTGATGCTATTGAAGAAAAAACTGGCGTTAATGTAATAAGTGCGCCTATTGAGGACATTAAAAATGCCTGCAAAAAGCATGGTGTAGATTTGAAAACGGTTGAAGGCAAGGCTAAAATGATAGATGAATTATTTAGCGTAACTGTTGAGCCGGAGTTAATCCAGCCCACTTTTATAATGGATTATCCATTAGAGCTTTCTCCACTTGCAAAGAAACACCGTTCAAAAGAAGGTGTTGTTGAAAGATTTGAAGCTTATGTTGCCGGAAGAGAATTATGTAATGCATTCAGCGAATTAAATGATCCTATTGATCAGAAAGAAAGATTTGAAGGACAGGGAAAAATGAGAGAAGAAGGTGATGAAGAAGCTCATCAGATAGATGAAGACTTTATCAGAGCCCTTGAATATGGAATGCCGCCAACTGCCGGACTTGGAATTGGGATTGACAGACTTGTTATGATTTTAACGGACCAATCTTCAATCAGAGATGTGATATTTTTTCCACAGATGAAACCGGAAGTAAAAAGTTAAATATTAATATTAACGGATATGCTTTGAAGTACAGCATTATCATTCCAACTCTAAATGAAGAAAAACTACTTCCGTTACTTCTTGAGCAACTCACCAATAAGAATTTTCGGGAACAGTTTGAAACGGAAATAATAGTTTCTGACAGCGGTAGCTCTGACTGCACTGTTGAGATTGCAATAACCTATGCTGATAAGGTTGTTGTTAATACTTCGCTAAGAAATGGGAATATTGCAATTTGCAGAAATAATGGGGCAAAAGTAGCTAGTGGGCAAGTACTAATATTTCTTAATAGTGATATTCTAATTGATAATCCAATTCGTTTTTTCAATTTTATAAATAATAATTTTATCAACAGTCATTATCTTGCTATGACTTGTGATGTTCGTATTTCCCCTGAACAGGAAATTATAAAGGATAAATTCTTCCACTTTGCATTTAATAATTATTTCAGACTTCTAAATAATTATGTAACCGGAATGGGAAGAGGTGAATGCCAGGTAATCAGAAAAAACACATTTAATAAATTAAACGGATATAATGAAAATCTTGCGGCAGGAGAAGATTTTGATTTCTTTAGAAGAGTAAAAAGGGAAGGGAGAATACTTTATTCAAATATTATTTGTGTTTATGAATCGCCACGCAGATATCGGAAATACGGTTACAGAGATGTGGCCTGGCAATGGTTGAGAAATAGTCATTCTATCATTTTTAATAACAGATCATTTTCAAAAGTATGGGAAGAGGTTAGGTAGTTGAAAAAGCTTTTGTTTTTGTTGATAATATTTTCAGGCTCTCTTTTTGCACAGGCAGAATACGTTCTTTCAAATAATAAAGTTTATGATTTCCTTGAAAGGATGGAATCTCTCCAGATTATTCATAGGTATAATTCGCTCGAAATTCCGAAATCAAGAAGTGAAATTGCAGGATACCTGAAGGAAGTTATTTCCAATAAAGAAAAATTAGACGAGGCTGATAAGAATCTTTTAACTGATCTTGAGAGCCGAATTTGAACTTGACATTTATGGGACATTAAAACATTCACAAAGACTTATTGACGGAGACAGATTTAATCTTTTCTCACAAGGAGAAAAATATCTCTATTTTGTCTCCGATACTTCGAGAAATGTAAACCTATTCTTTAATTCTTCCGGACGTGCCGATGGAATTATGGGAAATTACTTTGAGCATTCCAGAAAAGTATCAGCGGCAGTATTATCCTTTGAGTTTCAGATAAGAGGATCATTTTATAATAAATTTGGATTCTTTTATCGTGGGGGTAATGGAGTAGTTGCAGGAAACAGAGAGGCAGCTTTGTTTCGTGATGATCTAAAATATAATTATAAATATAACACTTTCGATAAACCGAATTCTTTTGATATTACAACTGCAGGATATCTTACAGCTGATTTTGGTTTAATTAAATTAAAATTTGGTAGAGACAGGAAAACTATTGGATTTGGCCCGGTAAAAGCTTTAGTAGGAAATAACAGTGAGATTTTTGATAATTTATCATTCACTGCAAAATATAAATCTGTAGAGGTTTCCTATTTTCATGGTAAACTGCTTGGTAACTCAACTGAAACTGGCGACACAGTACATGGTAATCAGAATTTAATTACTGAAAAATATATTGGATATCACAGGATAGGTTTTAATTTGTCAGATGATTTTAACATTGGTGCTTCGGAGATGATAATCTATGGTGATAGGGGGCTGGATTTTAATTATTTGAACCCTTTTAATCTCTACAAAACTGCACAGAATTCAAATAAAGATCGCGATAATTCTATGATTATTTTTGATTTTAATAATAAATCGATTAAAGGATTGAAGCTTTATGGGCTGTTTCTGATTGACGATATTGAGATGGCTAAAGTTGGATCAAACTATTGGGGAAATCAATTTATTTATAATGTCGGATTTATTTCAAATAATTTATATAAAACGATACCTTTAGAATTTCAGTTTGAATATATAAGAATTGATCCATTTGTATACACCCATAGGCTGCCAAGAAACAGTTACACAAATAATGAAAGATCTATTGCTTCTTTTATGCAACCAAATAGTGAATTGTTTTTAACTCAATTTAATTATAGGTTCACCAGCAGAGTAAACTTTACTGCTAATTTGCGCTATTATGTACATGGCGCAAATCCATTGAACCCTGACGGATCAATCCTAAGAAATGTTGGTGGAGATATACTTCTTGGACACAGAGAATTTGATGCAAAGGATGCTCCTTTTCTTGATGGTGATAAAGAAATTACCCGGGCTTTTTCGGTAAAACTTGTTTACGAACCCGTGAAAGATTATTTTTTTACAGGTATGATTAAGTATAAAAATGAATCTCTTCAGAACTCTATCAATAACAAATGGCTTGAAGCCTATTTAATGCTTAATTATCAATTATAACTCTAATGAAAAAAATTAACATAAAATTCCCAATTACAATTATTGTACTTACACTCGGTATCGTCCTGGGAATTCAGATTCAAAAAGTTTTCTCGGACGATAATTTACAGAACAGTATTGTAAAGTTTAACGATGTACTTACCATCACAGAAAAATATTATGTTGAGCCGATAGATTCTCATAAATTAATTGAGGCTGCCATCAATGGTATGCTTTCTAAATTAGATCCACATTCAGTTTATATATCTGAAACACAGGTAAAGGGAATTGAGGAACAATTCCGGGGAGATTTTGAAGGAATTGGAATTGAATTTCAAATGGTGGATGATACACTAACTGTTGTCTCACCAATTAGTGGTGGTCCCAGTGAAGCACTTGGTATTATGGCGGGGGATAGAATAGTAAAAATTGATGGAAAATCTTCTGTTGGTATTACAAATGATCAGGTCAGGGAAAAGCTAAGGGGCAAAGCCGGTACAAAGGTTTCTATTACAATAATTAGAAACGGCTCTTCAACTCCAATTGAATACGAAATAACACGGGATAAAATTCCGCTATATTCTGTTGATACCCATTTTATGCTGGATAAGAAAACCGGATATGTTAGCGTTTCTCGATTTGCTGAAACAACATATAAAGAATTATCAGATGCTCTATACGATTTAAAAGACAAGGGGATGAAAAACTTAATCCTTGATTTAAGGGGCAATCCGGGTGGCTATTTAAATCAGGCTGTAAAAATTGCTGACCTTTTCATCAAAGGTGATAAAAAGATCGTTTATACCAAAGGCAGGAAGTCAGAATTTGATGAAGAATATGATGCATCTAAATCATCTCCTTTTGAAAATATACCTCTTATAATTTTGGTTAATAAAGGAAGTGCTTCTGCAAGTGAGATTGTTTCTGGTGCAGTTCAGGATTGGGACAGGGGACTTATTGTAGGTGAGACGACTTTCGGGAAAGGACTTGTACAACGCCAGTTCAGTCTACCTGATAATTCTGCTTTGCGTTTAACTATTGCCCATTACTATACACCTTCCGGTCGCTTGATTCAGAGGAATTATAAAGGATTAAAGAATCGTGATGAATATTATGAAGAGGCAGGCGATACTACAGAAGCTCAGGGTGATAATATTACGCATACGGCAGAAAAAGACACAACAAAACCAATGTTTCATACTGCCTCCGGAAGAATTGTTTATGGCGGTGGCGGTATTACACCTGATTACATAATTAAATCCGATGATATTACAAAATATACAATTGATCTATTAAAGAATAATCTGTTCTACCAATTTGCGCTAAATTACATTGAAGCTCATAATGAAAGTATAAAATCTAAATATGGGAATAACCTGAATGGATTTATAGAAAATTATAAAATAACAGAAAATGTTTTAGATGAATTTGTAAATTTTGCCAGGAGTAAAAAAATAAACCCGATTCCAGAACAATTTAAAAAAGATAAGGCATATATTACTGTAAGATTAAAAGCACAGATTGCCAGGAATTACTGGAAAAATGAAGGTTGGTACAAAGAAATGTCAACAATTGATAAAGAAATTCAGAAATCGTTGACACTATTTAATGAGGCGAAGGACCTTGCCGGGCTTAAATGAGTAATAAAATAAAAATATTTTCACTGATCCCATTTTTACTTTTCTTCCTGGTACCCACAGGGAAGAATACTGAAGTAAGAACTCACGGCAATACTAAAAGTGCACTTCAATTAGAAGTTGGCGAAGAACTTGTTTATGTAGTCAGATATAGTGTGATGAGGCTTGGTGAAGTAAAAGTTGTTGTTACAGGCAAGGAGGAAATTGAAGGAAAGCATTACTTTAGCGCTGTTGTTTATATAGATTCATATCCTGGGATACCATTTGTTAATTTACACCAGGTTTATGAAACTACGATGACTCCCGATTATTATTCTAAATATTTCAAAGGTATCCTAAAGCATGAAAATTATGATTCAAACACGGAATATCACTTTGATTATAAAAATTCAATAGTAAAAATTCACAAGTGGTTAACAAATTCTAACAAACCACCTGTCGACTCTACTTGTGAAGTACACAAGAAATACCAGGATGGACTTTCTATTTTCTATTATGCACGGGCACACAGCCTACAAAAAAAATATGAAAACATTCCAACATTTGTAAATGAGAAAAAAGTTACGACAGAGATTAACTTTAATACAGAAGAAGATGATGAATCGATTGATGCAGTAGATTATGATATAGATTGTACTCATCTTGAAGGGAAAGTAAATTTTGTCAGTGTATTTGGATTAACCGGCGATTTTGAAGGCTGGTTTTCAAATGATGATGAAGCTATTCCTATTAAAGCAAAAATGAATGTTCTTATCGGTAGTGTTACATTAGAATTAAAAAGCTGGAAGAGATCAGGATGGAATCCACCAAGATACAAGGACTAAAAGAAGAAATAAAATTATTCCCATACGTAGACACATATCCGGAATTAGGAGAAAATGTTTTCCTGGCTTCAGGTGTTAAGATTGTGGGAGATGTTAAAATTGGCAATAATTCAAGTATCTGGTACAATACGGTTATTAGGGGAGATGTACACTTTGTAAAAATTGGTGAACTTACAAATGTTCAGGATTGTTCTATGTTACATGTTACTAATGGTAAATTTCCATTAACAATTGGCAATAAAGTAACTATTGGACATTCTGTTACTTTACACGGATGTACTTTAAAAGATTTATGCCTTGTTGGAATGGGAGCAGTAGTTCTAGATGGTGCAGTATTAGAAGAAAATAGTATGGTTGCAGCCGGGGCAGTAATAACTCCTGGCTTTGTAGTTCCATCAGGGAAACTGGTTGCCGGTGTTCCTGGAAAAATTATAAGGGACCTTACAAAAGAAGAAATTGAAGAATTTACTATCTCTGCTGAGAGATATAAAAAATATTCAAAGATTACTCAGGATTCTCTAAAGAAAAGTGGATACTTGTAAATTTTTCTTATATTTGTTTTAAGGTCTTAGCTTAGACAACGGATTTTGACATAATATTGGAATTATGTGGTCAAAAAATTAAGAATTTTCAGTTCGTACAAAAAATATAAAATAAATAAACTGGTTATTCATAAATTAGTTAATGTTTTAACTAACGATCTGGATTTTATTGTTGAATCTTTGCCTATTAATTTCATTTCATCTGATCAAATAATTACAATAAATAAAGAATATTTAAATCATAATTATTCAACAGATATAATAACATTTAACTATTCAGGTAGTAAAAAGAACCTTGATGGAGAAATATTTATATCTATTGATGATGCTAAAGTTAATGCAAAAGCTTACAATAATTCGTTAAAAGAAGAGCTTTTAAGACTGGTTATTCATGGCATTCTTCATCTTTTAGGCTACGATGATATAAAAAAATCGGACTTTAAAAAGATGAAAGAATTAGAAAATAGTTTGCTTAACAAGTATAAAATCACTTTATTAAAATAATACAGGCGTTATGGTTACAGAAATAGTTGAAGTTTTAGCTAAAATCACAGAAAAGATGGAAAAAGATATAACTGCGGAAGATGTAGTTGAAACAATATCAAGGGAATCTAATTATAATAGAAGTGTTGTAGCAGCGGCTTACAGCTGGATTTATGAAAAAATAAACCGAAATAAATATATCCAAAACAGTGCTCAGCCGGATTCATCTAAAAGCTTAAGAACTCTTTCTACAGAAGAAGCTTTACAAATCGGACTTAAAAACTATAATTATCTTTTACATTTTTATAATATTGGCCTGCTAAACACAACAGATTTAGAAATAATTATTGATGATCTAAAACTATTTCCGGAAGGAACTATAAATCCCGAACAAATAAATTTATTACTTTTATCTTTATTCCTGGACATGGATAACCTTACACTACCGGGAAGCAGGATGTTACTTTATTCTTCAGATATGATAAACTAAATTATATGAAAAAACAAAAACCGAAAACAAAAGAAAAAAATCTTGTATTAGTTGAGTCACCCGCTAAAGCTAAAACAATTAATAAATATCTTGGAAGAGATTACCATGTTGAAGCCACAATTGGACACATTAGAAATTTACCTAAAACAAAATTAGGCGTTGATGTTGATGATGGTTTTAAAGCAAGTTATTTAAATATACGCGGGAAAGGTGACTTGATAAAAAAGATTAAGTCACTTGCAAAGAAAAGCAAAAACGTATTTATCGCAACTGACCCTGACCGTGAAGGTGAGGCTATTGCACAGGATATTGCTGATGTAATAGTTCTTAAAGAAGATGCAGGATTGTTTAGAGTTCTGTTTAATGAAATTACCAAGACCGGGATTAAAAAAGCGATGGATAACCCACGGTCTATAGATGATTATCTTGTAAGATCACAAAGAGCAAGAAGGGTAATGGACAGAATAATTGGCTATAAAATTAGTCCGTTCCTTTGGAAAGCCGTAATTGAAATTTCCGGAAGTACATCTGTTTCTGCAGGCAGAGTGCAATCAGTTGCCCTGAAAATAATATGTGACCGCGAAGATGCTATCGATATATTTAAAACGACAGAACATTGGTCTATCTGGGTAATATTTAAGACTGACAAAAACGAGACATTCAAAGCAAAACTTTTTAGTGTAAACGAGAAGGATATAAAAATTCCTCCTAAACCAGAAATGGATGAAAATGATTGGAAGGAATTTTTAAAAGAAAACTTTGCAATTACTGATGAAAAATCAGCAACAGAGATTTATAACCAGTTAGTTAACAAAGACAACTATAAAATCTCTAATATTTCTAAAAGAAATACAAAACGAAATCCTTCGGCTCCGTTTATTACAAGTACTTTACAGGCAGAAGCATCTCGCAGACTTGGTATGAGGCCGAAACAATCTATGATGTTTGCCCAAAGGTTATATGAAGGAATTGAATTGGGAAGCGAAGGCACAGTTGGATTAATAACATATATGAGAACTGATTCTACCAGAATTAGTGATGAGTTTATGCCGCTTGCCAGAGATTTCATTTCCAACAATTATGGTAATGAATATTTACCTGATAAACCGAACAATTATGAAAAGAAAGACAAAAAGAATGTACAGGACGCACACGAAGCTATAAGGCCAACTTCAATTAAATATACTCCTCAGTTTGTAAAAGAATTTCTTGAGCCCAAAGCTTTTAGATTATATGAACTAATTTGGAACAGGTTCATTTCCTCCCAAATGAATCCGGCCTTAATGGAAACTACTGTAATTGAAATAAGTGCTGATGAATACATATTTAAAGCTTTTGGCAGTGCAATAAAGTTTAACGGATTTTTACAGGTTTACGAAGAGATTGTTGAGAAAAAAGAAAATGCTGACGAGAAAGAGGAATATAGAAATGAAAGAATACCTCTGGGATTAGAGAAAGACCAGAAACTAGGTCTGGAAGAGTTGCAAAAAACTCAGCATTTTACAAAACCACCTCCAAGGTTTACTGAAAGTTCATTAATTAAAGTACTTGAAAGCAATGGAATCGGAAGACCAAGTACTTATTCACATATTGTCAGTACAATTCAGGACAGGAAGTATGTGCTGATGGATAATCGCAAGCTTGTTCCAACAAAACTGGGCAGGGCAGTATGCGGTATCTTGGTTAAGAATTTTCCAAATATTATTAATGAAGATTTTACTTCTTTAATGGAAAATGAACTCGATCAGATTGCAAGCGGCGATAATGAATATGAAAAGGTTCTTAATGATTTTTATCAACCATTTTCAAAATCTTTAAAAGAAGTTGAAGACAAAATTGAAAAGATCCTATGCGATAAATGCGGCGGCGAGATGATAATCAAAGTCGGAAGATTCGGTAAATATCTGGCATGCGGTAATTATCCTGATTGTAATAATATTAAATCATTCAAAGAAGTTGCAGCTCAACACCAGGAGCCTGAATACACCGGAGAAACCTGCCCGAAATGTGGGGCAAGAACTGTAGTAAGAGATGGCAAATATGGGCGCTTTATTGGTTGTGAAAAGTTTCCCGATTGTGATTTTATTGAAAATATCACTCTTGGCATTAGTTGTCCAAAATGCAAAGAAGGTGAAATTGTTGAGAGGAAATCTCGTAGAAATAAGCTATTTTACGGTTGCTCTCGTTTCCCTGATTGCGATTTTGTAAGCTGGTACAAACCGGTTGCTGAGCCATGCCCGAATGGGGATTCAAAATATATGGAATCAAAACACACCAAGAAAAAAGGTGATTTTCTCAAATGTCCGGTTTGCGGCGAAGAAGTTATAAAGGAAGAAGTTGAAGAGATTGAAGAGAATAAATGAATATAAAATCAATCTCAGAAAAATATCTTGAAGATTTAAAAAGTGTAAAGAGATATTCGTTTAATACTATAAAATCTTACACTACAGATCTCCAGGAATTTGTCAGCTACTGTGACGAAAATTCCCGAACAGAAGCAGGGAAGATTACAGATAAATTTGTGAAATCCTTTCTTATGGTTTTAACTGAAAAAGATATCAGCAAAAAATCAATTTCCCGAAAACTTGCTGCGATCAGAGGTCTATTTAAATTTGCTTTCGAAAAATCATACTTAGATCATAACCCTACTTCTTATATTTCAAATCCAAAATCATCAAGAAAATTACCAGAAATTGTTTCTGAAAAAACGATTCTGAAAACTTACGATGAAGCGGATGAAGATGCCAGATTAAATAAAAAAGATGGTGAAAAGGAAGCAATGCTGGTAAAAGTTATAATTGAACTTTTATATGGTTGCGCACTTCGTGTTGATGAACTTTGTAAACTGAATAACGTGGACCTTGATTTAAAAGAAAAGATTATAAAAGTAAAAGGGAAGGGGAACAAAACCAGGATTGTACCGGTTGGAAATAAATCACTTGAGATTATAAAACAATACCTTTTATTAAAAGATAATAACGGAGGTAAAGAGGCTTTAATTATTAAATTAAAAGGCGGGAGAATTTATCCCAGATACGTATATAGAATTGTAAATAAATATTTGACAAGGGTTACGGATATCAAAAAGAAAAGTCCGCACATTTTAAGACACAGTGCGGCAACACATATGCTGGATAATGGTGCTGATTTACGTGCTGTAAAGGAAATACTGGGGCACGAGAATTTATCGACCACACAAATTTACACACATGTTAGCGTGGAACGATTAAAATCAGCGTACAAGAAAGCTCATCCAAAATCTTAATTCATTGGAGGATACTATGAACATTACAATAACAGCCAGAAAATTTAAAGCACACAGTACATTAAAAGACCATATAAACGATGAAGTTAAATCTTTAGTAAAATTTAATGATGATATTTTAAGTGCAGATGTTATATTAAGTTATCATAATATGAAAGAAAGTTTAAAAAACACAGAAATTGTACTGCAGGTTCCGGGACAGACTTTAACAGCCAGTGAAGAATCTGACGATTTTTCAAAATCAGTAAGCTCAGCAGTTGCTAAATTATCCAGACAACTAAAAAAACTTAAGACAAAAAAATTACAAGAAAGAGTAAATGATTAAAATAGATCAAAAAGCAGTTTCCCAAAAAGAGAATATCTCTGTGGAGTTCTTCTATAATTCCACCAAAGATAATTTTAAGATTAAACTGTTTTCTGATAGATCCGGATTTGATAAAAAAATAATCGATCAGAATTTACACAGGCCCGGCCTTGCATTGGCCGGGTTTGTTGAATTATTTTCTTACTCGCGCATTCAGGTTTTTGGTAATACTGAAATGCACTACCTTGCACAACTATCTGATAAGCAGAAAGTTGTGACACTTGAAAGATTCTTTAAATTTGATATTCCCTGCATAGTTTTAGCTGATAAAAATCATCCGTTCCCGATTTTACGCGACCTTGCAAACAAGCACAATGTTGCAATTTTCGGTTCGCAGTATCCCACAACAAAAACTATTTATTTCTTAAGTGATTTCCTGGATGATCAATTTGCCCAAAGAATTTCAATTCACGGATCATTTGTAGATGTTTATGGAGCTGGAATCTTGTTTGTCGGTAAATCCGGGATAGGGAAGAGTGAGGTTGCTCTGGATCTTGTTGAAAGAGGGCACAGACTTGTGGCGGATGATATCATAATTCTCACTAAAAAGGGAGAAGGGATTTTAATGGGTTCAGGCACGAATCTTGTTAAACATTTTATGGAAATTAGAGGTCTGGGCCTGATAAATGTTGAAAAAATGTTCGGTATCAGGGCAATAAGGCACCAAAAAAGGCTTGAAATTGTTGTAGAACTTGAAATCTGGGACGAAAAAGGGGAATATACAAGGACCGGGCTTGATGAGAGTACTGTTACTATTTCCAATGTAGAAATTCCCTATATCAAGCTCCCGATTATCCCTGGTAAGAATATAACAGTAATTTCTGAGGTTATTAGCCTGAATTATTTATTAAAACATTACGGGTATGATTCTGCAAAATTCTTTGAAAAACGCCTTACAAGCAGGTTATCAAGGAAAAACAAGGAAGATATCCGGGGAGTTGACTATTTTGAGCATGATTTTGAATAAAAATCTGATGCTTGACAAATTAACCCTATTTTCATACATTCCGGCTTAATTTATGAAAAAATTATACTTCTTTTCCAAGCAGAAATTACAGTTTATCGAGATCAAGAATTACAAGGCTAAGCTTCTGGCTTATTTTTCCCTTGCAGTTTTGACCTTCAGCTCCTTTATATTTGGGGCTTACTTCTTTATTAATTCAATCGCCAACCCATCAAATAGTTTGATTTCATTGCGATCTGAAAATCAAGTTTTAAAGAAAAAACTCACAGAAGTAGTTGATAAATACAAGGATCTCAACAATCAGGTTGAAAGCCTTAGCAAAAACGATAAAGACCTGAGAATTGCAGCTGACCTTGCACCAGTTTCCGATGAAGAAAAACAACTTGGTGTTGGTGGTGGCTATTTTGATAACTCACTTGATTTCCTTGGTGATAAGACTGCCTTTAAACTGAAAGATGCTTTGGCATTTGTTGATGAAGTAACTCGAAAAGTAGAATTTGAAAAAGAAAATTACGGCGAGATTAGCAAACAGTTAAGTCTTAATAAAAAATTGTATGCGGCAATTCCTGCAATAAAACCTTGCATCGGAACTGTGGAACATGACTTTGGTATGAGGTTTCACCCAATTCTTGGCATAAGAAGAATGCACGAAGGAATTGATATACTTGCTGATAGAGGCACTCCCGTTCATGCACCCGGTGATGGGAAAATAGTTTTTTTAGGGTATAAAGGTGGTTTTGGTTTAACTATAGAAATTGATCATGGTTTTGGCTACAAAACAGTTTATGCACATCTTTCTAAAACTATGGTTAAAAGAGGTCAACTGGTTCATCGAGGAGATGTCATAGCTAAATCCGGAAGTTCCGGGCTTGCAACAGGACCTCATTTACATTATGAAATCCACCACAATGGAATTATAGAAAATCCTATTGGATTTTTCTTTGATGATATGGCATACTTTGATTCAACAAACTCTAACTTAAAGAATTAAATTTGCGGAGATAGACTATGATTTGGACAGTAGAGCTTGCATCCTTCCTGGATGATGCACCATGGCCTGCTACTAAGGAAGAACTTATTGAGTACGCTGATAGAATTGGAGCTCCTTATGAAGTTATTGAAAATTTAATTGAACTGGAGGACGCTGAAGAACCTTACGAATCAATAGATGATATTTGGCCGGATTATCCTTCAGAGGAAGACTTTTTCTACAATTTGGACGATTAAACTTTTTTAAGGCGCCTTTAAGGCGCTTTTTTAATATTATGCAGAATCACTGGAAAGGAATTTACGGTCAGAAATCAGTTATTAATGTTTTAAATAAACTGATTGAGAATTCTAAAATACCTCACGCATTATTGTTTACCGGATCTGATGGCGTTGGAAAAGAATTTACAGCTATTCGATTTGCGCAAGCATTGAATGCTAATTTTTCAGCACCTGATGAAGCAGAAAAAGCAAACAAACTTATTAGTCGTTTTACAGAGCCTTATATAAAATACATTACACCTCTTCCAAGGGGCAGAAACGAAACTGAATCAAACGGCCCATTCGAAAAATTGTCTTCTGAAGAAAATGAATTGTACCACTCACAATTAAGTGAGAAGATTAAGAATCCCTATTTCAAAATTCAGATACCGAAAGCAAATCAGATTAAAATAAGCAGTATCCGTGATATTAATAAATTTCTTTCCTTTAATTTTAGTGATGTTAGTCACAGAATAGTTCTTATATCAGATGCCCACCTGATGAACGAAGAAGCACAAAACGCGCTGTTAAAAAATCTGGAAGAACCGCCAGAGGGTGTAATCTTTATTTTATCTACTCAATATCCGAACTTATTACGAGAAACTATTCGCTCCCGCTGCTGGTCGTTGCCTTTTCAGCCTTTAAAAATTGAAGACGTAAAAGAGATACTAATAAACAATTTTAATATCGATAATCAGTTGGCCGAAGAAGTTGCCGGTTTTTCCGGTGGCTCTGTAAGGACAGCACTTAAATTACTTGAACAGGAATTTGAGCAACTGAGAGATAAAACAATAATCATTCTCAGGTATTCATTCGGACGAAAATATCATTCCGCATTGAGTGAATTTCAGGAACTGGTCTCTAATAATTCGGCAGAAACATTAAGATTAATTATTCAGATGATAATTACCTGGTTGACAGACGTTCAGAAATATAGATTTGAGTCCGGAGATTATTATTTTTCCAAACATATTGAAACTTTAAAAAAATTCAATGCCCGTTTTCCTGAGCTTGAATTAAGGGATATCATATTCAAATTGGACCGGCTTGCTACTGTAATTCATAATAATGTGAACATAAACACAATTATGTTCAATATTGTTTTTGAACTTGCTATTCTAACAATGCCTAAAAAACCACAAAAAATCTAATATATTGAACTTTCCGTTGCTCTGATCCTGTACCTTAAGGCTAAAATTCTTTAAATTTATTTATTAGATAAAAAGAATTAATCAAATATTCTTTAATCAGAATACAAGGAAATTAATATGAAAAAAGTAGTCATCACAGAAGCAAAAAGAACACCGATAGGCTCACTGAGTGGAAGCCTTTCTTCATTTTCAGCAGCACAGCTTGGCAGCGCTGCAATAAAGGCAGTTCTGGAAAACTCAAATATTGATAAAAATTTAATTGATGAAGTTATCTTCGGTAATGTTCTAACTGCCGGGCAGGGACAGGCGCCGGCGAGACAGGCAGCAATTTATTCAGGATTACCTGATAAAACTGAATGTCTGACAATTAATAAAATGTGTGGAAGTGGGCTAAAAGCTGTAATGCTGGCTCACCAGGCAATTATGTGTGGGGATGCTGATATTATCATTGCCGGCGGGCAGGAAAGCATGACAAATGCGCCATATTTGCTCCAGAACGCAAGAGGTGGTTACAGGCTGGGAAATGGTGAACTTGTGGACTCTATGGTTAAGGATGGCTTGTGGGATGCTTACAATGACATTCATATGGGTAGTTGTGCTGAAGCTTGTGCAAAAGACTTCAAATTTACCCGTGAGGAACTCGATGAATTTTCGGTTAATTCCTATAAAAAAACACACATTGCTCAGAAAGAAGGCAAATTTAAAGAGGAAATTTCACCTGTTACCATTAAAACAAGGAAAGGCGAAACTGTAGTTGATACAGATGAAGAACCTGGAAGAGTAAATTTTGATAAAATTCCTGCACTTCGCCCGGTATTTGATAAAAATGGTGTAGTTACTGCAGCAAATGCATCAACTATCAATGATGGTGCAGCTGCCTTATTGATTATGAGCGAGGATAAAGCCAAAGAATTAGGATTTAAACCACTTGTAGAAATAGTAGCTCAAAGTTCCGCTGCAAAAGCTCCTATCGAATTTACAACAGCACCCGCTGATGCAATTGCAAAGGTTCTTAAAAAAGCAAATATGACCAAAGATGACATCGACCTTTTTGAAATTAATGAAGCATTTGCGGTTGTTTCTCTGGCAGTAAATAAAATTCTAGATCTGGATACTTCCAAAATTAATGTCAATGGAGGTGCTATTGCTATTGGCCACCCAATCGGAGCTAGTGGCGCAAGGATTCTTGTAACATTGATTCACGAAATGATGAAAAGAAAATCTAAAATCGGGCTTGCTTCACTATGTATCGGCGGCGGAGAAGCATCAGCACTAATAGTAAAAAATTATAACGCATAGGAGGGGAGTAATGGATATTAAAAATGTTTCTGTAATTGGCGGCGGCACAATGGGCAACGGTATTGCTCATGTTTTTGCATTAAAAGGCTTTAAAGTAAACTTGGTAGAAATGACTCAGGAACTGGTCGACAAAGCAATTGCTACAATTACCAAGAATCTTGACAGACAGGTTAAAAAAGAAATAATTGATGAAACAGCTAAAAACGATACTCTGAATAGAATAAATAAAGTTGTTGGTATAGAAAACACACCTAAAGATTCTGATTTAGTTATAGAAGCTATTTATGAAAACAGAGATGCTAAGCTTAACATATTCAAAACTTTAGAGAATATAGTTAAAAAAGATTCTATCTTTGCTTCAAACACTTCATCGATATCTATCACTGAACTTTCTGCAGTTTGCAGGGCTGATAAATTTATCGGTATGCATTTTATGAATCCTGTGCCGGTTATGAAACTTATTGAGATAATTAGGGGTTATTCTACTTCGGATGAGACTTATAGCGTAATCAAAGACCTGGCTGCTAAACTTGGTAAAACTCCTGTTGAAGTTTTTGATTATCCCGGGTTTATCTCAAACAGGGTATTAATGCCAATGATAAATGAAGCAATCTTTGCACTGTTTGAAGGAGTTGCTTCAGCAGAAGACATTGATACAGTAATGAAACTCGGAATGAATCATCCAATGGGACCTCTTACACTTGCCGATTTTATCGGCCTGGATGTTTGCCTTTCGATAATGGATGTTCTGTATAACGGATATAACGATTCCAAGTACAGACCATGCCCGTTATTAAAGAAAATGGTTGCAGCAGGAAAATTAGGCCGTAAATCTGGCGAAGGATTTTTTAAATACAATTAGGAACAGAACAATAGTTGCAGTTATATAATGATTTTCGGAAACGTTCTAAATTATACCGCGTAAGGATAAATAATTTTTTCCAATCGTTTCCACTTTCGCAGGACACGTATTTATTGCTGCTAGGAAGCATAATAGGAATATTGTGCGGCTACGGTGCTGTGCTTTATAAAGGTGCAATATTGGAAGTCAAACATTTTTTGTTTGATGTTCCAGGTTCCTTCTGGGGGCTGGAAACTCTTATCAACGGGCCCAAAACCTGGTATACTGTTCTTATCCTGATTTCCATTCCTGCATTCGGTGGCCTAATTGTCGGCCTGTTAGCCAAATATTTTAAAGGCGCTAAAAAAGGGGAAGGCATTCCAAAAGTGATCGATGCTGTGGCTTCCAGAGGGGGAGTGATAGAAGGAAAAACGGGATTCCTGAAAACTGTTGGTGCTGTTGTAAGTATTGGAACCGGTGGTGCCGGTGGTAATGAAGGCCCTATCGTAATGATGGGTTCATCAATTGCCTCTTCAATGGGAAGATATTTATCTTCATCGCCCGACAGGTTAAAAATACTCGTTGGATGTGGTGCCGCTGCAGGACTTGCTGCTGCATATAACGCACCATTGGGCGGTGCTCTTTTTTCAATGGAAATAATTTTACGGACATTTAACGCAAAATCATTTAGTCCGATTATTATTTCTTCAGTTTTTGCAACAGTTGTTTCAAGAAGTTACCTTGGCAATGAACCTGCTTTCAAAACTTCATCATTCCATTTAATAACAAATTACGAATTTATTTTCTACCTGATTCTCGGAGTTTTATCCGCACTTACTGCGGTTTATTTTGTGAAAACTTTTATGAGAATTGAAGAAGAATTTGAAAACAGGCACAATATTCCTGAATGGATAAAGCCTGCCATCGGTGGATTAATGGTGGGAATTATTGCATTATATTTGCCGGGCATATTCAGTTTTAGTGAAGCGGCAGTTGATAATTCAATATTCAATGCTACTCCGTTTTTGATTCTTCTTTTACTGCTTCTGTTTAAGCCAATTGCCACCGCTCTTACTATCGGGTCGGGCGGAAACGGTGGTACATTTAGTCCTAGTATTTTTACGGGAGCAATGTTAGGCGGAGCATTCGGACAAATTGTTAACTATTTATTTCCCGCTGTCAGCGCACCTCCGGGAGCATATGCGCTCGTTGGTATGGCAGCTGTAGTCGCAGGCACAACACACGCCTCATTAACAGCCCTGATTATGGTTTTTGAGATGACAAATAACTATAAGATTATTCTTCCGTTGATGCTTACAATTATAATATCCACAACACTTTCCAAGGCTATACTTAAAGGATCATTATATACCCTTAAGTTTGATCGTGAAGGTAAAGGAATAGATATATATGGTAGAAAGACATCAGTTCTTAAGAATATCTCTGTTTCCAGTTTAATTGAAGAGACTAAGGACGTTGTAACAGAAGAATTTCCATTTCAAAAACTTATGGAAGCTGTTAAAAACTCCAGGTTTAACTATTTACTGGTGAAGAATAGCAGCGATATGTTAATTGGAAGGATTTCATTTCAGGATATCAGAGATTCTATATTAGATGAGGAAACCAGGAATATATTATATTTCCTTGTTGCCGGAGATCTTATGGTGCGTAAGTCTGCCGACAATTAGTAACGATAAAAACAGTGAAGATGCCTTAAAAGTAATTGAAAAGATAGATCTTGAGTTTCTGCCTGTACTTGATAAAGATAGCGGAAAGTTTCTGGGAATAGTTTCAAGAGAAACGATTCTGAGAAAGTATCAGAATGAATTATTTATTCAACAAAGTGAGCACGATCTGGCATTAGGATAGTTATGATAGGCTTAATTATAATAAAGGAGCAAAATTGAGCTGAAAGTGATATCTGTCCGATAATGTATATTATGTAAACTTGCTAATACCCTAACCAACGCCTGACAACTTCAGATAAACAAACACTAATATTATTGCCAGTATGATCCAGATTAGCGGACTTCTTCTGTTTCTATAGTCTTTACTCTTTCTCTTAAAACCTAAACGTTTCTTTCTTTTTTCTGTTTCATCCGTTTCTGGCTTATAGAATCTGGGAGGATAATCGAAAACCCTGTGGCTGGGTTTTTTCATAAACATGCTCATAGTTTTTATCCTTAATTATCAAATATTGCTGAGACAAACAATCCGGGATCAAAGTCCTGCAAATCCTCAATACTTTCACCAACTCCAATATATTTAACCGGAATTTTATTCCGGGAGCATATCTGGAAAATAACTCCGCCTTTAGCGCTGCCATCCAGCTTGGTAACTGCAAGACCGGAAATATCTGTTACTTTGGAGAACTCCTGTGCCTGTACAAGAGCATTCTGACCGGTTGTACCATCAAGAACCAGCAATGTTTCATGCGGAGCAGTAGGAATTACTTTTTTAATAACCCGCTTTATTTTCCCCAGTTCTTCCATCAGATTTGCTTTATTATGAAGCCGGCCTGCTGTATCAATTAATACAATATCATAGTTTTCATTTACAGCCTTTGCCACTGTATCAAAAGCAACTGCTGATGGATCAGATCCCTGACTTTTCTGAATAATTTCAACTCCAGCACGTTTAGCCCAGACATCAAGTTGTTCATTTGCTGCAGCTCTGAAAGTATCTGCTGCTCCGACTATTACTTTCCTGCCGGCATTTTTAAAATTATGCGCAAGTTTTCCTACAGTAGTTGTCTTCCCTGCTCCGTTTACACCAATTATCAGGATAACATAGGGTTTTGTAACCTCAATGTTATTATCGTTAGTTGCTTTTGAAAACCTGCTGATTGAATTAACAAGTTCTTTTTTTACAGTTTCAATTATATTCAACTGTGTTCTGTCTTTTTCGCTTTTTAAAGCCACCCGGGAGTTTTCAATAATTCTTTCTGAAGTTTCAAATCCAATATCTGAGGAGATCAGAATTTCTTCAATTTCATCGAGGGTCTTATCATCAAGGACAGCCTTGCCTGAAATTGTTTCATTTATACTGCTAACTATTTTTGTGCGGGTCTTTGTAAGACCATTCTTCAATTTGTCGAAGTTAAGGTTTTTGAAGAGACTCATTTTCTTTTTGTTTTATAAATTCAAGTGAACGAATAATGTAACCGATTAAAGAGGCAAAAATCATTACAATACTTAGGTAGTAAAACCCAATGTATATTGTGGAAGTTTTATCAACCTGTGCAAGTATGAATAATATTACAATTGCAATACTTGTTACAGTAAGTTTCCCTAGCATATTTGAAGGAAGTACACGGCCAAGTTTCCGGGAAACAAAAATGCCTCCGGTAAAAATCAGTAAATCGCGTAAAATTATCATTAAGAAATACGAGTTAGGTATCTCCCCTACCAAAAATAATTTCAAAATAATAATTCCGATAACAATCTTATCAGCAAGCGGATCAATAATTTTACCCATCTCGGTTACTTCATTAAACTTCCTTGCCAAGTAACCGTCAAGAAGATCTGTAATGGCTCCAAATATGCACATCCCGAAAAGAATAGCCCTATGGCCCGGTGCATTCAGGTTATCCAGCAATATCCAGAATGGAATTGCCATTAAAAGCCTGAAAAGGCTAAGCATATTAGATTTTGTTGTGAACAGTTCTTTTATTTTTACCATTATTTAATCGGGTAAATTTAATTTACGGTGAGTGTTTTATAACTCATAAATTTCTTTTTTAAAATTCACATCGACTTCAGTGGGATATTTTCCGGAGAAACAGGCGGTACAGAAATTTTCTTTCCCTGCATCTTTTACTGCTTCAAGCATTTCTTCTTCAGTCAGATATTCAAGGCTGTCAACTTCAAAAAATTTCCGGATTTCTTCAATATCTTTGTGCCTGTTTGCAATCAGTTCCTGCCTGCTCGGGAAATCCATTCCATAATAACAGGGATGTTTTATAGGAGGTGAAGAAATTCTCAAATGAATTTCTTTTGGATTGGCCTCTTTAATCAGGCTTACTAATTGTTTTGATGTGGTACCGCGAACAATTGAGTCATCAACAACCACGATAGTTCTGCCTTCGAGTACACCTTTTACTATGTTAAACTTAATTCTTACGCCAATTTCTCTTTTTTCCTGACCCGGCTGAATAAATGTGCGGCCAATATAATGGCTTCTTATCAGCCCGATTTCCAGCTTTGAGCTAATCCCCTGCTTTTCTAATTGTGTCTGATATCCGATTGCGCATGTGTTCGAACTATCAGGCACACTTATTACAATAACTTTTTCACCGTCTTTATCAACTACCGGGTGATTATTAGCAAGTATCTTTCCAAGTTTCCTTCTCATTTTATCAACGTTATGTCCGAAGATAAAACTGTCAGGGCGTGAAAAATAAATGTATTCAAAGACACATTGTTTTTTAGGAACTTCCGGAACGTCAATTCGGATAGATTTAATTTCACCTGATTTTAATACTTCATCGTCAATCACAACCATTTCACCTGGTTCAACTTCGCGGATAAACTGAGCTGTATTGATATCAAATGCACAGGTTTCTGATGCAGCAATAAATGCATCGCCGAGTTTTCCAAGTTCCAGCGGACGGAAACCGTAACTGTCGCGTGCCGCAATCAATTTGTCATCAGTTAAAATTATTATGCAGTATGCGCCCTCAAGTTTTGAAATTGCTTCCCTGACCTGGTCAACCTGGTTTTCAAGTCTGCTCCTGGCAATCAGGTGAAGAATAACTTCAGTGTCGCTGGTTGTCTGGAATATAGCACCTTCATTTACCAGCTCGTCTCTTAGTTTTTTCGCGTTGGTAAGATTTCCGTTGTGTGAGACAGCAAGATTTCCGAATCTGTAATTAACTACAAACGGCTGAATATTTTTCTTAGATTCTGAAGAGCCCTGTTGTAGAGTACCTGTTGTGCCCGATTGCTGAATTTCCCACGAGAGTTCTTTTGAATATTCCAAAATCAGAGTACACTTCCGAGACGAGGCCTTCGGCTTTATGAACATTAAAAACTGATCTCCCACGTTCATTTATGCTTTGAGAAACTATTCCCGTTGCCTCCTGTCCCCTGTGCTGAAGGGCGTGAAGGCCGTAATAGGTGTTGACTGAAGCATTCGGTGTACCATAAATCCCGAATATACCACAAAAACATTTTGGCTTGTCTGATTTGATTTTCATCGATTTCCGGTTGATTTGTAAAGGCATCTGCAAAATTACGAAATTAAATTTTATTATTAAATATAATAAACCTTATTGATTCCTTTTTAATACAATTAATAACAGTTTTTGAAATATTTTATTTTGAATATACCTAAATTAATCCCGTTAAAATAACCAGAATACCAGGAGGAAAAATGAAAATCCGGTTAATTATTTCCACTCTTCTCATTATCGCCTTTTTTGTAAGCCCGGCAAGTCCGCAGGATAAAACAAAAGAAAAGAAAAAAGACAGACATACATTTACTATGTTATACGATAATGGCGCTACATCGGTGAAAAACCAGTCACAGACAGGCACGTGCTGGGATTTTGCCACACAATCATTTCTTGAAAGTGAATTGCTCAGGATGGGTAAAGGTAAATACAATCTCTCTGAAATGTTCAACGTTCGTTACACCTATCCGCTGAAAGCTGAAAAATATGTGAGATATCATGGTAAATACTCAATTCGGAGAAGGCGGACAGGCGCACGATGTCCTTAAAATATTTGATGAATATGGTGCTGTCCCCCATTTTGTTTATCCCGGACTTGAGCCAGGAGATACGCTGCACAATAACTTTGAGATGGATGCGGTGCTTAAAAATGTACTTGAAACAATTGTAAAGAGAAGAAAAATATCGTCTCATTATAAAGATATAGTTAAAGCTGTATGCGATATCTATCTCGGTAAGGTTCCTGAAAAGTTTGAATACCAGGGTAAGGAATATACTCCAAAAACTTTTGCGGCCAGCCTCGGAATAAATACTAAAGATTATGTTGAAATAACTTCATACACACATCATCCTTTTTATACAAAATTTGATCTTGAAGTACCCGATAACTGGACTGACGGTGAATACTACAATGTCCCTCTAAATGATTTGGTAGCAATTATGGACAACGCCCTGGAAAAAGGCTACACAATTGACTGGGACGGTGATGTTGGCAGAGAAAATTTCCTTAGAAAAGAAGGTTATGCTATTGTACCATTAAACGAAGATGATACGACCAAAACCGGGCCTGAAAAAGAAAAAGATATTACACAGGAAGTCAGGCAAAAAGCATACGATGATTACACAACAACTGATGATCATTTAATGCACATTACCGGTATGGCAAAAGACCAGTCAGGAACAATCTTCTATTACACAAAAAATTCCTGGGGAACAAAAGATAAAAAATATGACGGTTACTGGTATATGTCACAGCCATTCGTAAAACTCCGTACAGTAGCTATAATGGTTCACAAAGACGCTATTCCGAAAGAAATAAGAAACAAACTTGGTTTGTAAAGATGAATTGATCTTATAGTGAAAATCCCGCTGTAAATTTTATGGCGGGATTTTTTTTTAGCCGTTTTTTCTACGGGAGATTAAACCAAATATTGAAAGAGCAACTCCCAATCCTGCTGTAACGCCTGCAATAAATCCAAGAATAAAGCTCCAGGTACTTTCCAATTCTGTTAGTTGAAACACCGGCCCGAGAATTATTCCCAGTGCAACAATTATTGCCAATATTGAACCTGCTGCTATTTGATTTTTATAATTCATTTCACTCTTTCCATACATTTGGCTATCTGATTACAGTGCATTGAGGGCAGGTTATGTGTTGTTAAATCTAATTTTCAAAATATTTTTCACATTATCATGTAACTTGTTTACATAAGTTTCTTGAGAATAAATTCCTTTGCCACAAAGAGCAATTAGAATATTATCAATATCGAATTTTTCATTAGTTATTTTCTTCGCATCCATATTTTCTAATCCTTTTTTAATCTGCCACCAAAAGCTATTATACACCAACGAAGCAAATAGTTTATAATGCATTGAATTTTCTTGCTTAAAATTGACTATTTCTTCTTTACTAAAACTATCGTCAAAAAATCTTTGCTCATTACAATATATTTCATCAATAGCTTGAATCGTCAAATCATATAATTGATCACTCGATAGTTGCTTTTTCCTTAACTGTTCTCGCAATGTTGATCCTGATGATTCCATAAAATCATTATGAATTGTAAGCCAACTATTTTTAATTTTCTTATAATCCAATAATTCAGAATGAACGTGTTGATGAGCAAGTGAAATATTTTTTTTCAAAATATTGTCAAGTGAGTCTAAGTTGCCAGTTTTCATTTCATTTAGGATAAACCTAATATATTTTGTTGATTGATCGTTAAAAATATCTTTAGAAGTTTTTTTATTCTGTCTTTCGTATTCAAGAATATTACCTATTGGCGAAGAAACATATATTTTCTCAGGATACTGACATATGATTGCAAAATTCTTTTTGTAGATAAAGTCCCAATCATTACTTTTCATCGTCTCAACGATTACGTTTTCTGTTACAACAAAATAATTATCCTTTGAGCTACTTAGTAAATTATTTAACTCAGGCTTGCGTAAATAATTTACATCAAGGACGTAAAAGTTATTATTAGTATCATTTTTCATTAAAAATCATATAACTATTACTTATAACTAATATTTAATTGACTTATTTAGCAAGTTATAAAGAGAAATCTGCTTATATGATACAAAATATATATCTATTTTTAGTTGAAAATAACAGAAACACCTACTCCAAGTCCGCCATTAATAAAATATTTAAAATTATCGGATAAATATATCCTGTAAAATATTTTTGGCTTTAAGACAGTTCCGTTCCATTGTGCGCCGAGATCCAGAAGATGGGCGAACATATCGCCAAAAGTATTGGGACTGCCTGTAAGTAAACCCATCCCTACAAATTCGCCCCTGAGAGAAATATCACTGAAACTATATCCGGCTCCAAGTCCATAATGTATTGTTAAATTAGTTTTTCTGTATCTCCTGTCAGTTGAGATATAAAAATTAGGGCCGAGCTCTAAACCCCAGCTAAAACCTTCATCAACTATTTTGTGATATGCATAATTAAAATATATACCGACCATACTCTGCGAAAATTGCTGACTGTAGTAATAGTTTGCAAATGATCCAAGATAGCCTGCATCTTCCCATACGGTAGGCAGGTAAACACCAAATGTAACAATTGATCTTTTATTGTTAACAGGTAATTTGTTTGATTGAAGCCCTATAAATATATTACCCAGCCCACTCTCGTGCCGCAAAGCTGGTCCGTAATAATTATTTATTTTATAACTGGAATTAATAAACGGGATGTAACTAATCAAATTAAATTTAGAACTAACCGGAATATTGAGAGACAAACCTATAATTCCTGAACTTGTAGAAAAATCATATCTGTCGCTGTAAAATCCTTTGTCATAGTTTAGGCCAATCTGTACTTTGTTGGCGGGTATTGCCTGCATATCTAATGTCTGGGCATTTATAGATACAACTAACAATAGAATAAGCAGGATAATAATTGCTGAAATCGATTTGCGGTTCATCAGTACTCCCCTTTTTTTAGTTTTAATTCAACGACTTCAATTTAAGTCCCTCGTACAATTTAAGCAATAAATTCAGGAAAATATTTATCTAACGGTCCGCCATAGGCGGATAAATATGTCTCATTTAGTTAACGGTCAGGAAAAGGAAAAATATAGATAATCAGAGCCAAACAGAGATAAAGTAGTGTCTCAATTTCACAAGTGTCATCCCGAACTTGATTCGGGATCTCATTGTTTTATTAGATTCTGAAATAGTCCGCCGTGGCGGACAGAATGACATCTATAATATTATTCATAAAGTGAAATTGAGACGCTACTTTACATGACGCTTTCACATTTAGGTAAAATTACAACTTTGCCAGTAATCAAAGAAAATGAGTCATTTATCCTTAAATTTAGCTTGTTTTAATATATTATTTGAATTTATCGATACTACGGGCTAAGTTATAAATTATAATTTAACGTGGCTCTCAGAATGAAGAAGAAAATAGAGCTGACGGCAGAAATAAAGTACCACCTTCTCAAGGATATCTCGCATAAAATCAGGGGAACATTAGACCTCGACAAGATATTAAACCTCCTACTCGATTTGTTGGGCGATATAATTCACTATGATGCTGCGGGAATTTTTATAGTGAAAGATGGCATAGACTACCCGGGTTATCACTCACCTGAACAAAAGATAGCAGCTATTGCACAGCGCGGTTTTGAAAACCTGCCGCCCGAATCAGATACGATGTTGATGGAAGGCAAAGGCATAATCGGCCATACAATAAAAACAGGTAAAGGCGTTATTCTCCATGATGTAAGTAAGGAAAAAGGATACATAGTGGGGAGAAAAGAAAGTAAATCAGAGATTACGTCTCCCATTTACCGTGATGGTAAAACTATTGGTGCGCTAAATGTTGAAAGTGACATACTCGATGCATTTACACAGGAAGATATAAAGGTGCTTGATTTTTTCGCCGAAGCCGCTTCAATCTCAATTGAAAAGGCACTGCTTCATTACCGCATACTTGAGAATAAAAAAATTGAAGAACAGCTTCAGCTTGCTAAAAATGTACAGCTTGGATTGCTTCCTACCTCTGAACCGGAGATAAACGGCTATCAATTTTCGGGTATCTGTATACCGACATATGATATTGGGGGTGATTACTTTGATTATATATCACTGGATGATAACAGGCTTGCAATACTTGTAGCAGATGTCTCGGGAGATGGTATTCCCGCAGCATTAATAATGGCTGCCTTCCGTGCATTGCTCAGATACAACGCAAAACTTTTTTCTGATCCGGCAAAACTGATGAAGGTAATGAACGAGCACGTTTCCGAATTTATGCGCACAAGAGACTTTATTTCTGTTTTCTATGCAATACTAGATCACAAAAATCATAGACTTATTTACTCCAATTGTGGACACAATCCTTCATTGCATCTGAATTCTAGCGAAACAAATCTGCTCGAAAGCACAGGCCCATCATTAAATCTGTTAAAAGATGCGGAATTTATATCAAAAGAGATTTACATAGATAAAAATGATAATATACTTTTTTACACCGATGGTGTTACAGAAGTTTTTAATGAAGAAAATGAGCAATTCGGACTTAACAGGTTGATGAATCTGTTGGGGGCTAACAAGAATCAATCTCCTGATAAAATTATTAGAGATATAATTCTCTCCACAAAAACATTTTGTTCATCAGATTTTTACAGTGATGATTTTACTTTGATTGCGCTTAAAAGAATCGCTTGAAAGACCGAACAGTAATTCTTTACCATGTGTTTAGCAACATGCATGTAATCAGCATTTGGAGTTTTCCAGCAGTTCGTGGGCTATTGATTTAATGTTCTCAACCAACCCGGTGTCTTTTAATGCAAGTAATAGTTTATCAATTGGAAAATCATCAGGAAGCATTTTGTTTTTCTTCAGATCAATAAATACGTGATGCGCACCTTCAAGAACGAATACTGCCTCAGATTTTTCGAGTAGTCTTTTAAGCAGTGGTTCCACTGAAAGATTTCCCATATTTATTAGACCTTCAGCCGCTATCCAGCGTATATCGCTTTTTTCATCCTCCAGAGCGTTTAAATAAATTGGTATGGATTCGGGGTCATTGATTTCTTTTATCGTCTTAATTGCTTCCCATCTGTACATGTGTTTCGGGCTATTAAGCAGTTCCATCAGAAAGTCTATTGACTTATTTCCTTTTTCAGCCAGTGCAGTCCGGGCGTTTTGTCTTTCCAGTCCGTCATTACTGCAAAGGCTTTTTATGAGCTGTCGTATTTCTAAATCTTCGGAAGTATTTAATGATTTGTCCATTTCTAATTCATATTATTGTTTAACATATAGCTGTTCTTTGTTCTAATGAATTATGAAGCAAATTGTTCCATTATTTAAAATAAAAAAGCAGTCCTGGCGAACTGCTTAAATGTCGGAACGGCGGGATTTGAACCCGCGACCCCCTCAACCCCATTGAGGTACGCTACCGGGCTGCGCCACGTTCCGAAAAAAATTATAATTTTGATACCAAAAGTTCTAAAATACTTTTGATCTCTTCAAGATCTTTTTTAAGGGATGGCTTTTCTTTCCGGGATTCTGTAACCGAAACATTGGTATTACCTGTCTCCTTCGTTTCCGGCTCTTCTACCTGTAAGACATTTTCAGCCGAGAAGTCTTCCAGAATTTTCCGGGCACCCTCAATTGTATATTTCCTTTCTCTGAGGAGACTTTTAATGTGAATTATAAGCTGGATATCTTTATTGGTGTAGATTCTGTTACCAGCTCTGTTTTTCTGAGGTTTGAGTTGTTCAAACTCAGTTTCCCAATAACGAAGTACATACTGCTCCACGCTTGTTATCTTGCTTACTTCGCTGATTGAGTAATAAAGCTTCTTAATAGATAGGTCTTTCATTACAGCTCATAATTATTTTAAGCCAAAATAACTAATTGACTTTTTAATAGCAATATCCAAGTTTATAAATCAATCTAAACTTTAGAAAAGGGCTATAACTCGTTCTCTGTAATAATGATGTCAATTAGCTGGCTAATATCAGCTAATTCATAATCTGCGTTGTGAACATCAGTTTCAAAAGTGTCACCGTATTTTGCGAAAGCTGTTTTCATGCCAATGTTGCTCGCACCTACTATATCTCTTTCAGCCCAATCACCTACCATTAAAGCTTCTTCGGGTTTTACCTGAAGCTTTTTCAATACCATTTGAAAAGGTGCTGCGCTAGGTTTTCTTTCACCTGTATCTTCAAAAGTTACTACAGCATCAACAATGTGATGGAAATTTAGCTGTGCCAGCCTTAACCATGCTTCTTTTGCCGGAGCGTCAGATAATATCCCCATTTTAATACCCATCTTTAATAGTTTATTCAGAGTTGAATAAACGTGAGGGTAAGGTGTAAGAGCCGCTTCTCTTGCTCTCCGGTAGGCAACTATTCCTGCTGAGAGAATTTTGTAGTCCATCCGGTTAAGCACGCGCTGCAGAAATACATCGAAAACCTTCTGGTATTCTATTCCCTGTTCTTTATAAATCTCATCAATAACTTTATTTGCTTCTTCCTGTGTTATTGATAGTCCGGCGTCTATCATAGCGGGTATTGCTTCTTCGATAGAGCGCCTTTTCATTTTCATAAAGTCCATCAATGTATTATCGAGATCAAAAACTACTGCTTTAATCAAAACATTTTCCTCATTTATTTATTATAAAAGCAAAGATGAGGAAGTGCTCCTCTCTGCGAATAAAAATATTATTTAAGTAACTTTATCATTAAATAAGCACCGGCAAGATAACTGTTTTCTTTAAATCCGGAGATATATCCATCACAGGCAGTTGCAGTTACCAGGTTTTGCCTGAACTCTTCCCTGTTTGCCAGATGGGACAAATGTACTTCGACTTTTGGAATCTTGCACTCGGCCAGTGCATCTCTGATTGCAACCGATGTATGTGCATAACCTCCCGGATTTATAATTATACCGTTGTAATTATTTTCGGCTTCCTGCACTTTTGTAACTATTTCACCTTCCAGGTTTGAATGATAAAATTCAAAAGTGATATCTTGAAACTCGTCTTTCAATAATCCATCAATTTTATCGAGAGACAAATTACCGTAATGGCTCTTATCTCTTTTCCCGAGCATATTCAGGTTCGGTCCGTTGATAACGAGTATTTTCATCTGTTTTCCGCCATCTCGTCTATTATTTCACGCATCTTTGGAGTAAGATACATTTCATCTATCCCAAGTTCTTTAAGAGCCATGGAAAGTATCATTACTTTCCTCTGAAGGTTTGCCATCTTATTTATTACAATAATTTTACTCTCTTTCAACAGGCAGTATCCGCCTTTAAAATCCCCTTTCTCAAAACGAACTTCTGCGCCAAGCTGTGCGGCAAGCGCTTTAAGGTCCTGAATTATTTCTTCAAATTCTTTTTCTTTCAATTTCATATTTTGTCTACATCTTTTTTAGTTAAAGGCTGAAAAATGAAAAAATAAATAACTGAAAAATAGCATAACATTTCAATTACCGGGAAACTCGAAAATACCTTAAATCTACTTATAATTAAATCCAAAACGTCTTTCTGGTTAAAACCAGAATTATTTAGAGCAGTTATCAGCCTATAATCAATTGTCATCAAATAAATTTCGAGAGGCAAGGTTATAACAACCAAAACAATAATAATAAACAGCCAGCCATTATTTTTAAGCTTAATTTTTGACGTTGAAATAAACAGGATAAAAAATATTATAAAAATTATATAGAGTATAAAAGTAGATAAAATTGCCGGCTCAAATGATTTCAAAACTGCTGACAAATTTTCATTATTCAGATAATTCCTTAACGTGAAATTTGTACCTTCAAATATCTGGTAAGAAGTCATCAACCTGGTAAAATAACTACCCATCCATAGTGCGCCGGACAGAATTGTAAAGAACAATATTATCCTGGATGAAGTTTTTAGATTTTCCATAACTCTTTTTATTTAGTTAAATTAAGATAAAAAAAAATTATGATTGTTGCCTCAATTGATATCGGTACAAATACTATCCTGCTTCTAATAGCAAGGATTTCCAATGACTCCCAAATTGAAACCTTACTCAATGAGTATAGAATTCCAAGAATCGGAAAAGGACTGCTGCCGGGAGAAAAGATTACTGATGAAAAGGTTAAGGAGTTATTTGCCGTTCTGGAGGACTATTCAGAAATTATAAAAAGACATAATTGTGAAAGAATAATCGTTACAGCAACAAATGCATTTAGAATTGCTGCAAATGGTGTCCAAATTGCCAATGAAATCAGGGAAAAGTTTAACTGGACAGCTAAAATAGTAACAGGTTTTGAGGAAGCCCGCCTTTCTTACCTGGGTGCCATAAGCGGTGTAGATACAGGACGGGAAATGCTTGTTATTGATATTGGCGGTGGAAGCACGGAATTAACTTTTGGAAAAGGACCGGAAATGAGTTTTCGGGAAAGTTTCAAAACCGGTGTAGTGAGCGCATCGGAGAAATACTTTCTTAACGATCCTCCCCTGAAAACAGAGATTGAAAAGTTCAGAAATGAACTATCAATATTATTCAAAAAAATAAAAAATTTGGACTATGCTCCCGAATCAGCTATTGCTTTAGCAGGCACGCCAACTACTCTTGCATGTATTAAGAAAAAACTGGAGCAATTTGATGAAAACCTCGTTGAAGGGAGCATATTAAGCTGCCAGGATATTGAGGAAATGCTAACCTTGCTTGCCGAACTTTCAATTAATGAGATTCAAAATAAATTTAAAACTATCGTAAAGGGACGCGAAGATTTAATATTAAGTGGCGCCATCATTCTACTATTTATAATGAAATTATTAAATATAGATAATGTTATAGTTAGTACTAAAGGAATTAGGTTTGGTGCTATTATTGATCAAATGATAAATAAGTAATTAGGGGCTATTGCATTAAGAACTTCCAGATGTACCTGTAATACATTCTTTGATCTGATCAAATGACTACAAATGTATAGCCTTTATCGGAGCACGGTAACTAGTTATGATTATGCCAGCATTCCGATAAGATAAAGTAAATAGAAAATTGCAGCATTAAATATTATCGCTACGGCAAGTGAAAAAAGAAAGCTTCTCGTTTGAATATAAACCGCAAAGATTGCTAAGAACAAACTCCACAACAGGACTAATACTTCAAATCCTGCCATTATATAAGCAAGTGTTTCTTTTATAGAAAATGGTGATGGATTTGAAGAAAATAAGTAACCTCCAAATATCACTAATTCAATTGGAAGTAATATGCAAAGCCCAATTGCATGAGGGACAAGACTGTAGGAAAATATAGCGTAATTATCTATAAATCTTGTCTGTGCTTTAGTCGATGATGTAATTAACTTTAGAAGAAATGAAAATATAAGGATTACTAAAAAAGTAACTACTAATACGATACCAAAGCTAATTAAGAGTTCCGGGCCGGGTACGCCTGCCCTTTTGGAAAACATAGTCAGGAAAAGTGAATCAATATAAAATTTAATTGCAGCAAAAAGGATTATAGCAAAAGCGAAATTTTTATGATCGGATAAAATAATCGATTTGAAACCCACACCAGGATTGTCTGTAAGTCTTCCAATTGTTTTCCATAAATCAATGTTGTAGACTTTATCACGCAAATATCCATGGCATTTCCAGCAGGTTTTGGCGTAAAAAGGATTTTCTTCGTGACAATTGTTACAGGCTATTATGTTTTTCATAGAGATTCTTATTTAGTTAAAATCTTACTTTTATATTCAGCCAGGGTTCTCTTGTCATATTATTTTCTTTTACCGAAAAATCAAAAAGCTGGGCATCCACATAAGCATCCACAAGATTTAGGAAATAAGCTAATCCTATGTAAATCCCCATCAGATCCCGTTGATCCCTGTAGAAATCCCGGTTTTGCCTGTAAACATCATTTAGAGTGGAAAGATACAGGTCACGTGAATCTTTATATTTATTATTGTAGTGTATCCATCCGGCCGCCAGTGCCCCGAAAATTCCCCAGACTACCGGCACTTTAATATACGATTCGTTATAGAACTGTCCCCAGCCCGGCAAAATAGCACTTCTTAAAACAGCACCCCATGGCGATTTGTGCATAACAAAAACTGAATCAGTTTTCGTTGTGTTTGTAACACTTGTAGAATCCTGTTGTGAAAATGAAATTGATTGCAGCAACAGGATAATAAAAAAAACTTTAGTTATATGATTTATCAATGATTTCAAAAAGTTCAAACAGTCTTTCCAATTCGTCATTTGAATAAAATTCAATTACAATATCACCTGTACCATCAGGTTTCTGCTTACAGGTAACTTTAGTGCCGAATATTTTTCTAAGCTTGTCTTCAACATCATTTAGATTTGATACATTTGGCTTTGCATGAGGTTTAAAGGATACAGATCTTTTGCCGGGAGATCCGGGATCTGTCAGAAGTTTTTTAACCAGTTGTTCAACTTTTCTTACAGATAGGCTTTCATTTTTAATTTTAGCAAGTACATGAAGCTGCATTTTTTCTGTGGGAAGATTAATAATAGCTCTTGCGTGCCCGGATGTAATTTCATCACTTATCAGACTGTTCTGGACTTCTTTCGGAAGTTTTAATAATCTAATTGAATTAGCGACTGTTGTCCTGTCTTTCCCTACTTTTTCAGCAATCTGCTCCTGGGTAAGAGCACATTCTTCCATCAGTCTTTTATAAGCTGATCCAACTTCAATAGGGTTTAATTTTTCTCTTTGTATATTCTCAATAAGGGAAAGAGCGAGCATCGCTTCATTGCTGTCAACCTGAATAATGTACGCCGGGATATCTTTATATCCAATTCCTTTACAGGCTTTTAACCTTCTTTCACCTGAAATAAGCTCATATTTATTCTCCTTTGTACGTCTTACGGTAATTGGCTGAATTAAACCATTAGAGAGAATTGATTTCTTAAGCTCTTCCAGAGCTTCCGGTTCAAATGAAGTTCTTGGTTGAAACGGATTTGGTGAAATTACATCAATAGGAATTTTGGCAAGTACGTCTACCTCTTTTCCATCATCTTTTTTTAGACTTGAATAATCCTGTGCTTTTTCTTCTTCATTTCTAGC
This sequence comes from uncultured Bacteroidota bacterium, assembly GCA_963783855.1. GTDB lineage: Bacteria > Bacteroidota > Ignavibacteria > Ignavibacteriales > Ignavibacteriaceae > JAKAGZ01. The sequence goes on along the minus strand of CAWAPE010000005.1, from coordinate 204,238 downwards.
ACGAGGGTTTATAAGTGCATCAAGTCCCCTGCCAAGTCCCGGTTTTAACTTACTCATTTTCTACTTTTTTAATTTTGTTTGAATTTCTTTCCAATAATTCAGAAGCCAGTTCGATATAGTTTTTTGCGCCTGTGGAAATAGCATCGTATAAAATTACGGGTTTGCCATAACTCGGTGCCTCTGAAATTCTCACATTTCTGTGAATAATGGTATTAAAAACTTTATCACCAAAATATTTTTTTACTTCTTCCGCAACCTGCTGTGATAGTCTCAACCTTACATCAAACATTGTCAAAACCACACCCTCAATTGTAAGGTTTTCATTATAATGCTGTTTAACAATATTTATGGTATTTAATAATTGTCCAAGTCCTTCCAGGGCAAAATACTCGCACTGAACAGGAATTATTACAGAATTTGAGGCTGCAAGTGAATTTAAAGTTAAAAGTCCAAGTGACGGCGGACAATCAATTAATATGTAATCATATTTATCACGAATTTCTAAAATTGCTTCTCCAAATAATTTTTCGCGATTGTCCATATCCACCATTTCTATCTCTGCACCAACCAGGTTAATATTTGATGGAAGTAAATCCAGGTTGGGCATAAATGTTTCAAGAATGGCTTCTTTTATGTTTATCTCTCCGATTAAAACTTCGTAAACGGACGGAGCATGATTATGAACACCCAACCCTGAAGATGAATTAGCCTGCGGATCGATGTCTATCAATAAAGTCTTTTTTTCTGCTGCGGCAAGTGATGATGAAAGGTTTATGGCAGTTGATGTTTTACCAACTCCTCCCTTCTGATTTGCCACTGAAATAACTTTTGCCATTAATTTCTGTTTGATTTAATAAATGAAAAATAAGTAAGTAAAGTAAATTACTTACAATTCAATCTCTTCTCCAAATTCCATAACCCTGCATATTTTCCCGTCCTTTTCAATTCTGCTTTTAAATTCAGAGGGCTCTGCATTAATAACAGGAAATGTTTTATAGTGCATTGGAATTACGTGCTTTGGATTCACAAATTCAACGGCTTTTACAGCATCGGTAATACCCATTGTAAAATTATCCCCGATAGGAACGAGCATGTAATCAATATTATTCATTTCACCTATGAGTTTCATATCGTAAAACAATCCTGTATCACCTGTGTGGTAAATAGTTTTTCCGTCAATTGTTAAAACTATTCCTGCAGGTTCACCGGCGTATTGCCCATCCGGAGTTTGCGAACCGTGGTGAGCTATAGTGAATTTAACTCTGCCAAATTCAAAATCGTAACCACCACCAATATGCATATTATGAGCTTTGGCTCCTTTTTCACTACAATAATTGGCTAATTCATTCACAGCAATTACAGTGGACTCACATCTTTTGGCAATTTTGAAAGTATCTCCAATATGATCACCATGTGCATGAGTTAAAATTATATAATCTGCCGAAACATCATCGGATTTAACCGGTGAAGTTGGATTATCGTCCAGATAAGGATCAATTAATATCTTTTTGCCTGCAGAAGTTGTAATCTGAAAAGCTGAATGGGAAAAATATCTTAATTTCATCTTAGCCTCCTTATTTGATGCGCTGTATTTTCAATAAATCAAATGTCTTAAACCTAATTTAACTGTAAGATTCTACGTTTGAAGATAATAAATCCTGATATAAAATATTGAGATTTTTGGTAGTGTCCTAATTTCAACATACATTAACTAATGGTTACGGTCATTCTGAATTTATTTCAGAATCTTGCTTAAGCTTTCAGATTCCGGATCAAGTCCGGAATGACATTTTGAAATTATGACAATACCATATTTACAGTACAATAAAATTTTAATATTAAATTAAAATCAGATAAACAAAACTCTAATAAAACCTGCTATTGCCTGAAATGGATTCATTTTGCTTTCTTCGTCACCATAAACTGTCGGAACTTTTACAAAACCAATTTTATAATTCTTTCTTGCCGCGTTAATCAATATCTGGCTTTCTGCTTCATAACCTGAAAAGGTAGGTAATATATCCTGAAGAATTCTAGTCCTGAATAATCTGAACCCACACTGGCTGTCTAAAATTGACTGTCCGGTTTTAATTCCCATTAAAAATGAAGTGATTTTGTTGCTTAATATTCTTTGAGGCGGCATATCTGAAATATCTTCGAGCCTGTTACCAATTACAATATCATAGTTGTTAATTATTGGAAAAAAATCAGGGAGATTTTCAGGAGGATGTTGTAAATCAGCATCCAGGGTGAAAGTAAACTCATATCCTCTTTTTAAGCTTTCTTTAAATCCCTTATTTAGAGCAGCCCCCTTTCCTTCGTTAAATTTATTTTGAAGAACAATAATTCTTTCATCAACGGGAATTTTCTTTATTGAATTATCCGTAGAACCATCATTAACAGCAATAACGTTTTTAACAAACTTTAGAGTTTTCTTAATTACTTCAGCAATTGTTTTTTCTTCGTTAAAAAAAGGAATTACAGCGCATGTATTATTTTGATTTGACATAATGCTCAAATATCCCTTTCCAACCTTTTACGGCAGGAGCCTTGAAAGCACTGGCCAGTTTTTTACGCAGAGCGTCTTTGGATAATCCTTTTGAAAGTTCTCCATCCTCTGCTAGTGAAATACTTCCGGTTTCTTCAGAAACAATGACACTTAAGACGTCTGCCTGCTCTGAAATTCCAAGTCCGGCTCTGTGTCGCATTCCAAGTGTTTCACCATTTGCAGTCGTTTTTAATGAAAGAGGTAATGTGCAGCGTGCTGCTTCAATCGTGTCGTTTTTAATTATTACAGCACCATCGTGTAAAGGTGAACGGGGAAAGAAAATTGCTTTTAATAAACCAACACTAAGTTTTGAATTTAGCAACTCTCCTGTTTCTGTAAAGCCACGAATTCCCGTAGATTTTACAACTATCATCAAAGCGCCATGCTGATGCTGGGAAAGTTCAAAAGCGGCATCAGCTATAATTGATGCAGGCTCAGACGAATCAGATTTAACAAACATTCTGAAGAATGGATTTCTTGCTACAATTACAAGCAGCCTTCTAATTTCAGGCTGAAATAGAATTAAAAATGCAATTACCCAGATGTCTGTAATTAATTTTAATAACCAGCTCAACGCCCTCAGATTTGCAGCTTGCGAAATAAAAGAGATCAACAGAATAATCATCAAGCCGATGAATATCTGCGCAGCAATAGTTCCCTTCAGCAGTGTGTAGAGCTTATAAAGTATAAAAGTAACAATACAGATGTCAATTAGATCTGTAAAATTTACTGTTAAAAATCCTACTCTGAATAATTCAAACATTTAAGTTAATTGATTTAATAATTTGCAAACCTGCACACCGTTATTAACGTTGTGCGTCCTAATAACTTTTGCCCCATTCCTGATTGATGCAGCTTCAAGTATGGCCGTTGGTATATCCCTGTTCCCTATTTCCAGTTCCAGCGATTTACCAATAAAAGATTTTCTTGAAACACCAATTAATATAGGAAATCCAAGGCATTTAAAATCTTCTATTCGTTTTAATAATTCAAAATTATCCTGAACCCTTTTGCCGAACCCGATACCCGGATCAATAAAAATATTCTTAATTCCTTCTTTCAATAGTAACCTGCTCTTTTCAAAAAGGAAATCATAAATTTCTTTTACAACATCATCATAATAAGGATTTTTCTGCATATCTGCGGGTTTTCCCTTCATATGCATTAAAACGTATCCGGCTTTATATTTTTTCAGAACTTTAACCATTCCCGGATCAAAATTAAATCCGCTTATATCATTAATAATTTTAGCCCCAGCAGAAAGGGCTTTCTCTGCTACTTCGTTTTTTGTGGTATCTGCGGAAATTATTGTCCCGGGTCTTTCTTCTAAAATTTTTTCAATTACAGGAATTATTCTTTCGATTTCTTTATCTGCAGAAATCTCTTCAGCTCCCGGCCTGGTAGATTCACCACCGACATCGATTATGGAAGCTCCTGCATCTATCATTTCAATAGCGTGAGAAATAGCTTTATCGGAAGATAAATACCTTCCACCATCAGAAAATGAATCTTCCGTTACGTTTAAGATTCCCATTACATAAGAATTTCTAAAATTAAATGTCTTATCACCAAAAGAATATGAAGCGTGATCATAATCATCATATTTCTTAATAATATTACTAATCTGGTAACCAAGATCTTCATCACCGCCGGAAAGAATTTTTCTGGAAAGGTCTTTAAAATTTCTTACTGAACCTGTTACGAGCAAATCGATATAATTTTTGTCTTTTTTTATCTTATAACAAATTTCCTTTTCTTGAAGAATTATCTTCTGAACACTTTCAGCAAGTTTGTGTGGTATATCTCTTAATTCAAGCCCAAGCAGATTAATCTCATAAACCTCTCTGAATATTTTGTAATATTCACTGTATCCTCTAAAGACTTCTATATTGGAAAGGTCTATTATTTGAATTATCAATTTTGATCCCTTAAAAAAAAAGTGACAAAAGTCACTTCAGTATTTTAATCCTATATCTTAGTCTTTTGTAATCATAATTAAGATATTTACAATACTTATTCAATAATATTGGCTAATTCCATTGCTGCCGCTGAAACATTATCAGCACCAAAAATGGAAGAACCAACTACAAAAGCTTCGCAGCCAGCTTCTTTAATCGATTTTATATTCTTGTTGTCAATTCCCCCATCGACTTCAATAATAAAATCTGCATTCATTTCTTTCCTGAGCTGAACAGTTTCTTTTATCTTTCGAAGTGAACTTTTTATAAAGGATTGGCCTCCAAATCCGGGATTGACGGACATAACCAAAATAAGATCAGCAAATTCCACAATATCCTTTAATGTACTGACTGGTGTTGCCGGATTTATTGCAACTCCCGCCTTAGCCCCGAGTTCTTTAATTTTGTTTATTGTACGATTGAGATGTACAACTTCTTCCTGGTGAACTGTTATAAAATTTGCGCCGGCTTTAACAAAATCTTCAAGATAATTATCCGGATTTTTAATCATGAGGTGAACATCAAGAGGAAGCTTAGTGCATTTTTTTGCTGCTTTTACTAAAATAGGCCCAAAAGAAATATTGGGAACGAAATGTCCATCCATAATATCACAATGTATCCAACCGGCTCCGCTCATTTCAACTAATCTTATTTGCTGTGAGAGATTTGATAAATCAGCTGCAAGTATGGAAGGAGCTAATATTGCCATAATGTAATCTAATTATTTGGTGAATCGGAATTTTTTGTAACGAACAAATCTATTTTTGCACCATTATTTACTCTGCTGCCTTTGCTCGGATATTGATCAACTACTGTATTAGGGAGAAGTGAGTATGAACTCTGATAATTGATTTTTCCAACATTCAATGAGCTGTCTGCCAGAACTTGCTGAGCTTCGGTCAATGACTTACCGATTAAATCCGGTACAATTAACAATCCTGAATTATTCCCAATACTCATTGTCACACCAACTGTTTCCCCTTTCTTTAAGGGAGTACCGGGGGCGTATTGTTGATCAAAGATCATATCTTTAGGGTTGTCGGAAGGAACATCTTCTACCTGTCCAAGGCTTAATCCCAGCCGCTCAAGAGCAAATTTTGCATCCCTGAGTGATTTTCCCTTTAAAGCTGGCACAGAAACTACAGGATCTCCGCCGCTTATATAAAGATATATCCTTCTTCCTGTCTTTACTGTTTCTCCTGCACCCGGTTTTTGCAGCATAACGGCATCTTTCGGTACTGAAGCATCGTAAGTTGTATCTCCAATTACTGGTTGGAGATTATTTTCTTCAAGAATTTTGGAAGCCTGAACTTTATCCATTCCAACTATGTTAGGAACTACAGTTTCGGGTGAACTTACATACCAGGGTAAAATTAGGTTGTTTAATAATAAAATAAGTGCAATAATACCTACAAGAAATGCTACTGATTTTATTACAAAGGATTTTTTAATAATTTTTTTCATTATTGTAATATATTAAATGAAGTTTTCTTATACAACTAAAGGTATTATAAGTAAATAGCTGAATCAATTAAATAATATTTTATTATTAGAAAATTATGAAAAATGATAAAATTCACATATATTGTAACAACTTTAACATAGAAATTCATTCAAAGTTTCACACAATATTGAAGTCTTACGCGAAAAATTCCAAAATTAAAATCACTTCCTTAATAAATTATTACGAGGTCCTCTGATGTTAAAAAAGCACCCAAAAGGATTGTATGTCTTGTTCTTTACAGAAATGTGGGAGCGTTTTGGCTATTACCTGATGGTAGGTATCCTTTTATTATATCTTATTGACACAAAAACCGGCGGTAAAGGTTTTGATACAAAAACAGCGGCAGATATCGTTGGTTCATTCATTGCACTTGTTTACCTGACACCATTTATCGGAGGTCTACTTGCAGATCGTTACCTGGGCTATTTAAAATCCATCTTTATCGGCGGTACACTTATGGCAGCAGGATATTTTGGACTGGCCATTCCGGGAAACACTGCCCTTTTTATTTCATTGGGACTAGTAATAATTGGTAATGGATTTTTTAAACCTAACATAAGCACTCTCCTTGGAATAATTTATAACACTGAAGAACTGAAACCCTTAAAAGACAACGCATATAATATCTTTTATATGGGAATAAATATCGGCGCACTTGTTTGTAACTTCGTTGCTGCATATTTAAGAAATGTTTATGGCTGGGGTTATGCATTTTCTGCTGCAGGGGTTGGACTTATAATCGGTATGATCTGGCTTGCATCGGGTCTCAAAGATGTAAAATACGCAGATGTAAAAAAGCCGATGGAGAAAGAAGATGCATCGATGAAACAGATTTTCATGTATGTATTTTTACCCGCAATAGTATTTGCAATTATTGGCTGGGTTATTCCTAATAACATATTTGGCTCTAACTCAAATGACGCTTTTATATTTGCCTGCTTCCCTATTATTGCATTTTACGTGTCACTCTGGCTGCGTTCTATTGGTTCAGATAAGCGAGCAATCGGCGCGCTTCTTTTTATTTTTTCTATTTCGATTATATTCTGGACTATTTATAACCAGAATGCAACCGGTCTGACAATCTGGGCCCAATCTTATACAAACCGTGAGATTCCTGCCCTTCTTGAAAAACCTGCAGAGGCAATTGATATGGTTACGGATGTTAGCACAGCGCCAAAAGTTGTGCCCAAAGTAGACCAGTATTTGCGTCCTGTGGTAGACAGCAATGGTAAAGTTCAAACTGTAATGGGGCCCGATCCATATTTTAATAATTTGCCAAAGAAGGAGTGGCCCGGTGCAAATGAAGTTCTTAAACTTGCAAATGCTGAATTGTTCCAGTCGATCAATCCATTTTTTATTATAGTTTTAACGCCTCTTGTGGTGGGATTTTTCGGATTTATGCGAAAGCGGAAGCATGAACCATCGACAGTGGCAAAATTTGGAATGGCCCTTTTTATTTCCGGATTCTCGGCTCTTATTATGGTTTTCGCCATTATGTCAGTTCCATCAGTTTATACTCATAAAACCGGGGCTTACTGGCTTTTCCTGACATATGGAATTTTCACGGTAAGTGAATTGTTCCTGAGCCCGATAGGACTTTCACTCGTTTCAAAATTAGCGCCGGCACGAACAACTGCGCTAATGATGGGCGGCTGGTTCCTGTCAACTTCTCTCGGAGGTAAGGCAGCCGGAATTATGGCCAGCTTCTGGGATGATTTTACCGATAAAAAAATGTTTTTCCTTATAATCGCAGGTGCAGCATTTATAGGAGGGGCATGGATTTTCGCCAGGATTAAAGGCCTTGATGCTATAGTTAAAGAGCGAACAGGATCAAAGTCCTGACGTTTTATTTGTAAATTTCTTTTAAATTAAGGGTTGAATTAAGTTTCAACCCTTTTTTTATTGTCTGAGAGTTGATCTAACTTTAATTATTAGTAAAATATTAACTGATGTATAAAAATTATTTTATTCTAAACAGATTTATAAAAGAGACAGGACCTCTGCTAAAAAATTTCATGCTTGCATCTGCGTTCTCGCAGGAAAAGAATAAAATTATTTTGGAGCTCAGGAATAAAGATACCTTCTGCTTTTTTGAAATATCTGTAAATCCGGGATTTCCATACATATCGTTAAAAGAAAATTTTCACAGGGCAAAGAAAAACACAATAGACTTTTTTACTGAATATTCCCCTTCCCCACTACTTGGAATTGAAATTGCAGAATTTGATAGGATAGTAAGACTAAGATTTGAATATTTTTCAATTTATTTTGCAATACGTGGCAAGTATACAAACTTACATCTTATTGATAAGTATGAAAAAATTATTTCTTTCAAATCCGAAGATGAAGAAATTGAGAATAAATTTTTGGATGAAATAAAAAAAACAAGATTTATTTCCGAAGAAAATCATCTTGATATTTTGTCAGAAAGAACGGAAATGGATTTTGACGAAATGAGAAAGGAATATCCAATACTGGGCAAAGAAATTATCCTTGAGACAAAAAGAAGAATTGATGATAAGAAGGACGAAAGTAATAAAATAATTTCCCGGGTGATAAAAGAAATATTCCGGGAAAAAATTGCAATATTTCAGGATAAATCATCTGCTGAGATATATCTTGCTCCGCAATCCTTCCAAATATTTCCATATGAAGAGAAAAAGATCTTCGATAAACTAATAGATGCCCAGAATTATTATATCGGGAGAAAATATTTTTCTGATGATTTTGGGAAGAGAAAAAGAATAATCGAGAAGCATCTGAACCGGGAACTGGAGAAGATCGCTTCAAAAATTAACAGGCTGCAAGCTGTTCTTCAAAAAGATAGCAAAGAGGAAGAATACAGCAGAATCGGTAATCTTCTTCTAATCAATATTCATAACATCAAAAAAGGGATGAAATCGCTACAATTAGAAGATATTTACAAAAACAATGAGTTAATAAAAATTAAACTGGATGAGAATAAATCTCCAAAGCAAAATGCTGATAATTATTTTAATAAATCCAAAAGTGAAAGAATAAGCCGTGAAAAAAATAAAGAATTGCTGAACCTCTCGGAAACTGAATTTAGAAAGCATAAGAATATTGAAAAGAAATCTAATAAATCTGAAACACCGGAAGAATTAAAGGATATTATGAAGGAGTTAAAAATTAAAGAGACAGAAAGCAAAAAACAGAATGATGATATTAAAATAAAGTTCAAACATTATATCATCGATGGGAAATACAATGTTTATGTTGGCAAAGACAGTAAAAATAATGATCTGCTTACTACTAAGTTTGCAAAGCAAAATGACTACTGGTTTCATGCCAGGAGTGTATCAGGTTCACATGTTGTTCTTAAAATAGAAAATACTAAAGAGCCAGTTCCTAAAAATGTATTGAAAAAAACGGCCTCAATTGCTGCTTTTCACAGCAAGGCAAAAACAGCGGGGTTAGCACCGGTATCATATACCTTTAAAAAATATGTAGTAAAAAAGAAAGGAATGGAACCTGGTAAAGTTGCATTAATGAAGGAAGAGGTATTACTTGTACACCCGGAGATACCAAAAAACTGTGAATATCAAAGTGAGGTATAAAAAAAGATTGCCGATAATTGAAAGAGCCCTCCGGACTATATAGCCCACTTCCTTCAATAACGGCAATCAAACAAAAAGATGAGTCAACAACTCGTTTAATTTTTCAACAAGTGTGCCATACCAAAAGTTCCTAAATTTATCCAATTATAAGCTATAGCCTAAGGAAAGTATTTTCTTTTAAGACAGGATCCAAATGAGACATGTAAAAGATAATTTACATTTGTGAAATAAGAATTTCTGTGAAAATGTTTTTACCTTTTTCAATTACTGAATCAGGCGGTAGAAAACGCGGGCTATGCAGTCCATATCGCTCACCATTTTTTGATGTTCCGAGCCAGAACATAAATGAAGGAAAATTCCTGGAGAATAATCCAAAGTCTTCGCCAGTCATTTTATAGCCACAATCTATAAAATCAAATTTTGCGGATAAAACTTTCGATAGATCATTAAACAATTTTTCATCCACAATAACTTCGGGGTAATGCGCACCTTTTTTCATTGCAAATTTAACCCCTGTTTTTTGTTCAATCTTTTCTAAAATTATTTGAAGATCAGCACAGTAATTAAGAACTTTTTCTTTGCTGAGTCCCCTTATTGAGGTTTCAAGTTTAGCAAAATCAGGAGTAATATTTCTTACCTCACCTGCGAGAATTTTCCCGATTCCAAGTACAATCGGAGATTCCGGAATAACGGGCATTTTCTCACATTCATCAAGAAATATTCTTAATGCATTAAATGCATTTTTGCCTTCTTTCGGGAAAGCGACGTGAGCACTAACACCCTTAAATTCAAAATCCATTTCAAGAGCTGAAGCAAATAATACGCCTGATGTACTGGCAACAGTTCCTTCTTTATATTCATCAGTTACATGCAGTGCAAATGCTTTACTGATATTAAATTTATCGAAGATTCCGGTTGCATAAAATTCCATTGCCCCGCCGCCGCTTTCTTCTGCAGGCTGAAAAAGGAATAAAATATTTTTGTCATATTTATTCTCACTAACCTGTCTTAAAAAAGCATACATAATTGAAGTATGGACATCATGACCGCAGGCATGCATAAATTCATTGTTTGATCTGAAATCAATTTCATTTTCTTCTTTAACCGGTAGCGCATCAATATCAGCACGGAATAAAAAATAATCGCCATCATTAACTTTGTATTCTACAAGCAAGCCTGTCTTAAATGGAGTGTGGATTTTTAAATCGGCATTAAAATCGCCAATATTTTTAAGAAGCAATTTTGTAGTATTAACTTCATTAAAAGAAAGTTCAGGATTTTTGTGAAGAATATGTCTTAGTTCAACAGGTTCTAAACTCATTTATAGCCTCTATAATTCAAACATTTTGATTAATGCATTCATTGCGCGTTCTTTGTATTGCTCTTCAACGAGACAGGAAATTTTTATTTCGGAAGTAGTTACCAGTTTTACCGGAATTTCTTTCAAAGCTTCAAAATATTTTGCTGCAACTCCGCTGCTGGATTTCATTCCTATTCCCACTATAGAAACTTTAGAATATCCGCTATTGTACCTGATATTTAACTTTGGCAGATCCTGTAAAACATCGGAAAGAGCTTTCTGAAAATGATGTTTTTCATCTTCAATTATAGTAAAGGAAACATTCAGGCTTGAATTGCTGATAACAGAAATCATATCCACATTCAGGTTATGGTTTGCAACACTTTTAAAGATATCGTGTACAAGTGTATAATCCAGCGGCAACTTCGAAATTGTAACCTGCGTTTGTTTATCCATTGTACTTAAGCCTGTCACACTTGGCTGTTCAAGATAATCATCTACCACGTAACTACCCTCCTCATCTGAGAAAGTTGATCCACAATAAATTTTAGTATTAAATTTTTTAGCAATTTCTACAGAACGACTATGCAGGACTTTTGCTCCAAGGCTGGACATTTCGAGCATTTCATCATAAGCAACTACCTTAAGTTTTTTTGCCGTTGGATGAAACTTAGGATCAGTTGAATAAACTCCTGCTACATCGCTGTAAATTTCACAATTAACGTTCATTGCTGCAGCCAGAGCAACTGCAGAAGTATCTGATCCACCTCGCCCCAGAGTTGTTATTTCTCCTTCATCCGTAATGCCCTGAAAACCAGTTACAATAATTGCATCAAATTTATTAAGGAAATCTATAATCTTATCGACCTTTAAATTTTTTATCCTTGCAGCATTAAAATCATTAGTTGTTAATATTTCAAGCTGAAAAGCATTAAGAGATTTTGCTTTTATTCCGATATCATTCAGCGCAATAGACAAAAGCGCTGCAGTAACCTGTTCACCCGTGGTTAGAAGCATATCAAGTTCACGAGGTACAATATTGTCAGTTATTTCTTTTGCTGTGTTAATCAGGTTATCTGTTGTTTTACCCATGGCTGAAACAACAACCACAAGTTGATTCCCTTCCTTGATCCTGTCGGCAAGTTTTTGAGCAATTGTTTTTATTTTTGTTGTATCGGCGACAGAACTGCCGCCATATTTCTGAACTATTATTGCCATCAGGCGTTTTCTTTAATCCATTTATTATGAATTATTGTCATACTTTTTTGTAAATCATTCCTGGCTACAAGTAATGAAATTCTGTATGACGTAGTTGTTATACCCATAACTCTGATATTTTCTCTCTTTAAAACATCAAGTGAAGCTAATAAAGTTTCATTATCCCTGTTAAGTCCCTCCCCTATTATTGAAAGTGCTCCAAGGTTATAATCAAATTCAATTTTATCATTAAATTTCGATTTTAATTTATCTTTAAATATTTCCCAGCCATAAATGTTTTTATAGGAAATAACAAAAGATGCTTTTGATTTAATCTCTTCGATTTCTGCTTCAGTAACATTTAATTCTTTTATTCCAATTTGTTTTTTCTCTAGAATCCGAAGAAGCTCATTAAAATCTTCCGTATTAGTTTTATAGGAAAGGATCACTCTTACTATATCATTTTCGTGCACTATACCCGTTATTTCCCTTGACCGGACCGCTTTTGATGTTTTAATAATTGTTTCTGCACCCGGATTAAAAGTACTCCGTGCATGAATTACAATATTAGATTCTTTTGCAAATTGAACTGCCTGGGCATTCAGCACTTTTGCCCCTGCTGTGCTCATTTCCTGCATCTGCTGGTAGGAAATTTCAGGCAGATGTTTGGCTTCTTTAACTAAAGATGGATCAGCAGTATAAACACCATCTACATCAGAATATATTTCACATCTTACCGCATTTAATGCTGCTGCCAGAGCAACGGCGGAAGTATCGGAACCACCTCTTCCAAGGGTAGTAACATCTTTTTTATAGCTTACCCCCTGAAATCCTCCAACTACCACAACTTTATTCTTATTTAATTCGTCCTGCACGCGTATTGGCCTGACTTCAATTACCCGGGCGTCGTTGTGCCTGTCGTCTGTAATGATACCCGCCTGTGAACCAGTTAAAGAAAGAGCTTCGACACCAAGCTCATTAAGTGCCATACAAAGAAGCGACATTGTAATTCTTTCACCGGCGCTGAGCAACATATCAAGTTCTCTCCTGGAAGGATCAGCAGAAACATTATTCGCCAATTCAATTAAGGAATTTGTAGTTTTTCCCATTGCGGAAACTATTACAACTACTCCAAATCCCCGGGATTTTACAGATGCTACACTTTGTGCAATCTTTTTTAATTTTTCAGGATCGGCTACGCTGCTTCCGCCATATTTTTGAACTATAATTTCCATTCAATTCAACACCTTGACTGCCGGCAGGCAGTTTTCTAATTCCCAAATCATAATTTTCTTAATTCTTCCATTAGCTGAGTTTTGCTACGGGTTTTATCATCTACTTTTTTTATAGGTTTGGCTGGTATGCCTACCATAACTGTATAAGGTTCAACATCCTTTACAACAACCGATCCTGCTGCAATTACAGCGCCTTTCCCAACTTTAACTCCTTCAAGAACGACAACGTTTGCACCAATTAAGACATCATCTTCAATAACTACAGGTTCTGCACTCGGGGGTTCAATTACGCCAGCCAGGACAGTACCTGCTCCAATGTGACAATTTTTTCCGACAATAGCCCGCCCACCAACTACCACGTTCATATCAATCATTGTTTTTTCACCGATAACTGCTCCAATATTTAGCACTGCTCCCATCATAATTACACATCCATCGCCAATTTCCACTAAATCGCGGATCAATGCTCCTGGTTCTATTCTTGCATTATACTTTGTTAAATCTGCAAGCGGAATAGCAGAATTTCTCATTTCAACTTCAATTCGATGTTTAATTATAACAGTTTTGTATTTTTCAAAGAACTCGGTAAAGTCTTTTAATTCAATAAACAATATCCCGGACTTATCATCTCCATAGTACTCTAAATCACTAAAGTTAATATTAGCTAAATTACCTTTTATATAAACCTTAGCAGGTGTTTTCTTAACTGAATCCGATATATATTTTATAATTTCGTATGAGTCCATATTTAATTCCTTTTATTTCATTTTGGGAACACGACATCAGTAAAGGAATAGAACCCTTTACTTTTACTCAAAACAAACTCAGCGGATAATAAAATACCTTCTGCAAATGTGTGCCTTGATGTAGCACTGTGCTTAATTGACAGAACTTCACCCAGTCCACCGAAATGTACGGTGTGCTCCCCTGCCACACTTCCAAGTCGTAAAGAAGAAGTATTTACTTCTTTTCCCTGAAATATGTCCTGAATCATTTTGGCTGTTCCAGAAGGTTTATCCTTTTTAAACCGGTGATGAGTTTCGGATATCTCGATATCCCAGTCTCCGAGTTTCTCATTTGCCAGTTCGGTGAGTTTTAACAATACCTGAATACCTGTTGAGAAATTAAAGCTCTGAACCACAGCAATATGTTCAGATAATAATTTTAATTCCTCAAGGTTTTTAGAGGATAATCCTGTTGTTGCAATAATTAAAGGCACATTAAATTGCTTAACAAAATCAATTGTTTTGGGAAAAACATCCGGTAAAGAGCAATCAATTATTAGCTCAGGGTTTTCTTTCTTAGTTTCCCCGTCAATATCATAAGTAAAAACCAGGCTGTGGCCGGCTTCAGAGAATACATTCTTTACTTCTCCGCCTAGTCTGCCGCTGGATCCAATTATTCCATATTTTATTTTATTACTCATATAGTATTATATCTTAAATGATTTTTGAAAATCTTCTATAAACTTCGTCCAGTTTTGCCTCTGTTTTCTTAGCTACAGGTGCAATCGGAAGGCGAAATATATTTTCACAAAAGCCCATTTTTTTCAAAATATATTTTAATGGCCCGGGACTAGTTTCTAAGAATAAAGCATTCATCATTTCCAAATAAGAATTATTCAGATTCTGTGCTAATGAAATATTACCGGCAAAAAAAGCGTCTGTCAAGTCCTTCATTTGCTTCGGAAATGCATTTGTGAAAACGGATATTACCCCATCGCCACCTACTGCCATTATTGGAAGAGTCTGGTCATCATTACCAGAAAGTACTCTTAAGCTATCTGGCTTGATTGAACATAAATGCGCAATCTGGGAAATACTTCCACTTGCTTCTTTAATTGCCACCACATTTTTACATTCCTCATGAATTTTTACAGCCGTTTCAGGAAGTAAATTCATCCCTGTCCTTGAAGGTACGTTATAAAGCATAATTGGAGTTGAGGAAGATTCTGATAAATATTTATAATGTTCAACAAGGCTTTCCTGCGTGCCTTTGTTGTAATATGGATTAGCTATAAGCAGTCCATCAGGTTTAAATTCTTCTGCTGATTTATTAAGTTCCGCTACTTTCTTGGTATAATTTCCACCAGTTCCTATAATAATCTTACACTTGCCTGAGGCCTCAGTCATTATTGTTTCAATAATTTTTTTCCTTTCATCCGGCTCAATAACTGGTGCTTCGCCCGTTGTCCCAAGAATAATTATTGCATCAATGCCATTATCAACCTGGTGTTTCGTTATTTTTTTTAGTGCATTATAATCAACATTATGGTCCTGATCGAATGGAGTAATTATAGCGGTTCCGGCACCTTTAAACATCTTTGTTCCTTCAGATTAAATTGTAAGAATTGTTACAAAAATATGAAAAAATAATATCTATTCACGAATATTTAAACCTTTTCCGAATAATTAACTGAAATGGTTTATATAAGGCAAGAAGTGTCTATTACTTGTACGCCCGGAAGGATTCGAACCCTCAACCCTTTGATCCGAAGTCAAATGCTCTATCCAGTTGAGCTACGGGCGCAAAAAAAATCGGAATTGTGATTCCGAACCCTGAAAAAATCCGACGTCCAAAATCGCAAGTCCGAAATTCTTAGTACACCTGTAGGGATTCGAACCCCAAACCTTCTGATCCGTAGTCAGATGCTCTATCCAATTGAGCTACAGGTGCATTAAATTATGCTGGTTAAGCGAACAAATATAACATTTACTGCCAATTTTTACAATCAATTATAATCGCTATTTTAGGACATTGCAAATTATTTTATTTAGATATGATTTTTTCTGAAGACAATTACAAATTTATGTTTTCTGCCCTCCAGGAAGCGGAAAAAGCACTTGAAATAGACGAAGTACCTATAGGAGCAGTTGTGGTGCATGAAAACAAAATTATTGGGCGTGGCTATAATCAGGTGGAAAGACTAAAAGATCCTACCGCACACGCTGAAATGATTGCAATTACAGCAGCAGCAAATCATCTTTCAAACTGGAGACTTAATAACTGCGATATTTATGTTACACTGGAACCGTGTATAATGTGTACCGGAGCATTACTGGCTGGCAGAATCAATTCAATTTACTTTTCAGCTTTTGATTCTAAATTTGGCGCTTGCGGATCTTTGTATAACCTTGCCGAAGAAGGAAAGTATAATCATAAAATAAAAATCTTCTCCGGCCTTTATTCATCTGAGAGCGAAAAATTATTAAAGGATTTCTTTATTAAGAAACGGAATATCACTTCGAATTAGTCTTTCGATTATATGTCAAATCATACTGGACAGTCCATGTCTTTCCATTATCTGTTGTTTTTTGATCGTACTGTCTGACTTTATTTTTTCCCAGATTAAAAAAAGTAAGTCTTTCCAGGTATGGATTCTTCTTATCTTTTACATGATCATAACTATAAAAGACCATATTCCCGTTCTCTAATTTCCCTTCAAAAGTAGTTTTTTGGGCATTTTGATTTATCCAGAATTGATGCCATTTATTATCTGTGGTATCAAAGTAATTAAAACTTTTGCCAACAGACCCTGTTTTACTATACCAATTTTCAACAATGGTACAACCATTATTCATTAAATCGATCTCGCTGTCACCTGCAGGTTGGCCTGTAGCAGTTACAACATCCCATTTCCCTACCCAGAAATTAAACTGACTGAATTCATCACGTGAAAGGCATGGATTGTTAATTATTTTTACTTTCTCCAGCAAATCGTTAAATCTCTTCTCATCATTTATGCTTTCAAAATCTGAATCCTTTTCCATTGTTTTGTACTGGCTAAAGCCTTTTTCAACAGATTTTTCAAGCCATTTGTATGCATTTTCTTTATCACCTGATAAAGCATAAACTCCGGCCAGGTTGTAACAAACAATGGGCCCGGTTAGAGTTTTGGAGGCATTCAGGTATGCGGTTTTTGCTTCATTGTATTTCTTTTGTGAGTATTCAGCAGTGGCGATATAATACCATAATTTACCGTTATCCGGCTCATTTTTTAGTATCATTTTATACGCATCAATTGCCTCATTATATCTTTTTTCTTTTAATAGATTATTTGCTGTCATCATTTCAGGTGATATCTGTTGAGCAAATAAAGTAAACCCTGAAGAAATAAATACAAAAAGACATATGAATCTAAATAAACGCATCGATGCTCTCCATATAATTTATGATAAATGATTAAATCAAGATAAAGAGGAGTGGGAATTAGTGCTACATAATTTTTACGTAATTATGCACTGATATGTCTTTATTGTATAGATTCTACCCAGCCATCAAGTAAGTTAACTATACGTTTGCCGTATTCGGCATTTTTTTCTGAATGAGTTACCTGAACTATTGTTGTACCATTTTCATTCAGCTTTTTAAAAAGCTCCATAATTTCTTCACCTTGTTTGGAATTTAGATTTCCTGTTGGCTCATCAGCAAGAATCAATTTTGGTTCAGAAATAACGGCACGGGCTATAGCAACGAGCTGCTGCTGTCCACCTGAAAGCTGATTAGGGAAAAGGTCTTTCTTTGCTACAATCTGGAACCTGTCAAGAATGTCACTGACCATTCCTTTTCGTTCTGAGGATTTTATTTTTTTATAGAGGAGAGGTGTTTCAATATTTTCATAGACTGTCAATTCGTCAATAAGGTGATAGCTCTGGAAAACAAATCCAAGATGCATTTTATGAAATTCTGATCTTTGTTTTTCTCCAAGCTTTGTCACATTTTCATCATAAAAGAGATATTCACCATTTGAGGCATTATCCAGCATTCCAATAATATTTAACAGAGTTGACTTCCCGGCACCGGAGGGTCCCATTATTGTTAAGAACTCCCCTTCTTTAATATCAAGACTAATATTCCTGAGTACAAATGTTTTAATAAAACCGGAAGAATAATACTTTTCAATCTCTTTGAGCTTAATCATAAAGTTTTTCCGAAAGTTGAATTATTGAGTGAATACAATATAATATTATTTTTTTTCTTTCAATCTGAACAGAGCCTGAACAAAATTAGAATTTTTCCCGGGATCAAAAATCTGTATAACTTCCCAGTCCTTATCATAACCTTCAATCGCTTCTCTTAGTTTCTGAATTCTCAGTGTGTACAAATCAAAAGCATGCTCTGAGGCTTCTTTATCCGAAATACTCCAGTCAAATGTTTCAACTCTGAAATTATATTTTTGTTGCTCACCCGCAACATTAACAATTACCTCAACAGGTTTATCATTTTCTACATCTTTTAAAGGTATGCAAATGTCTCTCATAAAACCTCCTAACTATTTGTAATTTATACAATTAGCGTGGCTACCGTGCAACAATAATACAGTAAATATAGCCTAACTTAAACCGAATTATGATGAACGGTTCATTCCTGTCTTAAAGAGATAACGGGGTTGATTGAAGATGCTTTTAGCACCTGGAATATTAAGACAATTAAAGAAACAGCTATAACACCGGAACCAGCAAACGCAAAGTACCATAAACTTATATTTGTCCTGTAAGCGAAGTCAGAAAGCCACCTCTGCATAACTAAATAAGCAACTGGAACTGCAGCAATGCACGAGACAATGACCAGCTTTAGAATTCCTGACAGGAATAACCTAACAATTTCATGCGGGGAAGCACCAAGAACTTTCCTTATGCCTATTTCTTTTCTCCTGGTTTCTGCCATATATGAGATTAAACCTGTTAAACCCAGACAGGCTATAAAAATAGTGAACAATGAAAACAGAGAAAAAATAGTTTGTAACTTATGTGCAGGTCCGTAATCTGAATTAACTATATCGCTAAAATATTTATAATTAAAAGAATCCCCCGGTTCAAATGACTTCATTTTTTGTCTCAGATAGTTCAGGGTTTCCCGTGCCTTATCTTCTTTTATTTTAACTGAAAGTTGATAGGCATTTTGATTTTCATCAATAGTGAAAAAAAACGGCGAAATAGAATTATATAATGATCCTGTATTAAAATCCTTTACAACGCCTATAATTTTCCTATAATTGCTGCCAGACGGTGAATAGTATTCAATTTGTTTGCCTAAAGGATTTTTCCATCCTAATGTCCTTGCTGCCGTTTCATTAATTATAACAGCGTCATTTTCATCTGAAGAAAATTTCTTCAAAAACTTTCTACCTGCAATAATCTTAAGCCCGTAAAGATCTATAAAGTTATAATCAACAACGGAATGACTTATATCAATACGTACATTTTCTGGTCTGCCCGGCCAATTAAATAACCCGTCTCCCGATTCCTTGTTCGGGAGCCCGGCAGAAGCGGATACATTGGTAATATTCGGATTTTGCATCAATTCGTTTGTAAATGCTTCTATAGCACTGGGGGAATGTGAGTAAGGGGCGCCCAAGGAAATGACAATTATATTATCCTTTGTATAACCCAGGTCCTTTTTATTGATATAATTTAATTGTTTGCCAATTGTAATTGCGCAAAAGATGAAGGCAAGTGAAAGCACAAACTGAACAACTACCAGTATATTCCGGGTATTAATTTTACGGTTAATGGTTCCATTACCACCAAATAATGATACCGGCTGCAATGAGGATAAAATTATAGCCGGATATATACCCGCACAAAGACTAATAACCCCAATTACTAAGACAATAACAGATATGATTTCTATATTTTGTAAAAGAGCAAATTGTATGTTTCTTCCTACATATGAATTGAAATAAGGCAGTATTAGCTCAACAAGTACGATTGATACTATGAAAGCGAAAAATGTCAATATTATTGTCTCGGTAAGCAATTGCTTTATCAGTTGTTTCCTCTGAGCACCTACAATTTTTCTCACGCCAATTTCCTTTGTCCTTTCGGCGGAACGCGCGCTGGCCAGATTCACATAATTTATACAAGCAATTAGTAAAATAATAAAAGCAAGAGCGGAATAGAGATATATAGTCACAATACTACAGTTCTTTTCAAGTTCCTGATGTTCAAAATATCGGGCTCCTGAATTAAAATTTGACCTTAAATGAATAGCAGAAAGTGGCTGTAAAGCATATTTAGCAGAACTGCCATAATCAGAACCTGCATATTTTTGAATTATAGATTTTATTTTGCCGGAAAGGTTATCAATGTCAGTATGAGGTTTTACAAGCACATAGGTAAAAAACATTGAAAAGCCCCAGGAACCTGCTGAATTAACACCGGATGTTAACGCTAGTCCTCCTGGTGAAATTAGTGAAGCTGATGTAATCACATCCGCGTGAAAATGGGAATTCTCCGGTAAATCCTTAAAAACGCCTTTTACTGTCAGATCATATACATTACGGACTTCAATAATTTTACCAATGGGATTAGCCTTGCCAAAATATTTTTGGGCAATACTCTCAGAAATAAAGGCAGAATATTTATCTGATAATGCCTCTTCCTGACTTCCTTCAATCATATCTATAGTAAATATTTTGAAAAAATCAGGATCTGTAAATAAAATATTTTTTTCAAGAAACTTTTTAATTCCGAATGCGACAGAGTCCGGAAATATTCTTAATCTAGCTGCGTATTCAATTTCTGGCAATTCATCTTTAAGTGCCCGGGAAAGCGGGGACGGCATTATTGCACTCTGCCTCATAAAACTATCGTAAGGATCTTTAGATTCCTCAGTAACCCTATAAATACTTTCAAAATTTTCATTATATCTATCGTAACTAAATTCATAAGAAACATATAAAAAGGTTAAAATCACCGGAACCAGTGCAATTGAAAATCCGAATATATTAATAAAGGAATAGAGCCTGTGTTTTAAGAGATATCTTAAGGCTATTTTAATATAGTTTTTCAGCATTTTAAGAGCCTTCTTAGTTATTCATATCGAAGAGTTTTAATCCGTCTCGTCCTTCGACTCGCCGGGATCTCCACACTTCGATATTATTCATATCGAAGTGTTTCGACAGGATTTGTATTAGCTGCTTTTACACTCTGGAAGCTAATAGTAATTATCGAAATTATGAGCGCTATAATTGCTGCTAAAATATAAATCCAAATTCCCATATCTGTTTTATATGCAAAATCCTCAAGCCATTTTGAGATTGCAAAATACGCTGCCGGCCAGGCAATTAAATTTGCAACCAGCACCCATTTTGTAAAATCTTTTGAAAGTAGAAATGAAATCTTCAAAGTATCTGCGCCTAATACTTTTCTTATTCCTATTTCTTTCCTGCGAACTTCAGTAGCGAAAGATGAAAGCCCAAACAATCCCATTGATGCTACAATTACAGATAGAATAGCAAATATCATGATAAGTGAGCCTGTTTTTACATCAGATTGGTAAAGACTATTATACTGATCAGTTAATGTTTCATAACTAAATGATTTTTGCGGTATTACAGATTTATATTTTTCTTTTAATGAAGCCAGTGCTTGTTTTGTATATTGTGGATCAATTTTAATTGCAATGTTATAAAATCTTTTAGGATTTATATAAAGGAATAATGGTTCAATCTTCTGGTGAAAAGAACTTGTGTGAAAATCCTTGATAACACCAATAATATTCACAGCATGTTCCCCTCCCTCTCCGGGAACATATACTTCAGTACCTATGGGATTCTTAAGTCCCAGTTTCTTCACAGCAGTTTCATTAATAATAATTGAATTTTCCTTATCAGTTCCATATTTTTCTGAAAAGTCTCTTCCTTCAAGAAGCTTTATTCCCAAAGTGTGGATAAAATTATAATCCACTCCCGAAGCCTGCATAGTCAAACTATTTTCTTTTGGTTGACCTTTTAACCTGAAAGTCTGTTTTTCCATATTATGAGATCCGGGCAAGGTATAAACACCTGAGACGCTTTTTACTCCCCCGACTGATAAGAATTCATTTCTCAGGACAGAATATTTATCGGAGGCACCTTCCTGTGAGGCAGGATAACTAACTACAAAAACATTATTTTTATTAAATCCTGTGTCAGAGTTCATCATAAAATGTAATTGTTTATAAATTGCTGCTGTTCCAACTAACAGAAAAATAGATATTGCAAATTGTAATACGACAAGAACTTTCCTGAGGTTTACACCGGAAGAACCCGGAGTTCTTATTCCTTTAAGTGAATCAACGGGTTTATATTTAGATAAAAACAAAGCAGGATATATTCCTGCAATAAGGCTAACAAATAATGTTATTCCACCAAGAATCAGTGGGAAACTTGTATCGAAATAATTTATTCCCGAAATACTTACATCGAAATAATTAAAAAGTACAGGGTTCAGGAATTCAAAAAATATTATACTTACCATAACCGCAAGCAATGTTATAATAACCGACTCACCCCAAAATTGCTTGAACAAACCAAACCTGTTTGCGCCCAGTACTTTTCTCAATCCCACTTCTTTTGAACGCCGAAGTGATTTTGCAGTTGAAAGATTAATAAAATTAAGGCAGGCAATTAATAAAAGAAGTAACGCAATTGATGAAAAGATATAAATTGATTTAATATTGCCTGTCGGCCCTAATTCCCCTCTCATATCTGAATGCAAATAAATATCCCTGAGGGGTAGTGTATAAAGGCTTAAAAACTCAGCAAATTTTTTATTAGTGTGATTTTCAAGAACCTGTTTCAATTTTTCAGTCAATTTTTCAGGAGGTATTTTATTATTTAACAACAGAAATGTATAATCCTCACCCCAGCTTCCCCAGATATTTGTGATATTATCAATTTCGATTGCTTTTGAATACGGTGCAATAAAGTCACATCTCAGGTAAGTATTTGCAGGCACGTCCTTAATTATTCCCGTTACCGTAAAATTATATTTGTTATCTAATAATAAATTCTGCCCGATTGCATTTTTATTACCAAAATATTTCTTTGCTATTTTTTCGGAAATAACTATTGAAGTTGGTGTAATGAGGGCTTTATTGTGATCGCCTGCAAGGAAAGGAAAAGTAAAAACTTTGAATACATTAGAATCTGCAAAGAAGAAATTGTCTTCGGTGAAAGTTTTATCTCCGACTTTAATCTTCGCATTGAAGGCTTTCCTGAATCTTACTGATGCTTTTACATCGGGAATTTCTTCCGCTGCGGCCGGACCAATTCCAGGCATCGCACCGGCAAGCTTCATAGCGCTTGCACCTTTCCCAAATCCTGCAGACACTCTTACTATATTATCAGCGTTTTTATGCATGGACTCGTAGCTTAACTGGTTTGAGACATAAACCAGCATAAGCAGGCTACCTGCAATTCCAATTGACAGCCCGGTAATGTTTATGAAAGAATAAAGCTTATTCTTAACTATATTTCTGAAGGTTACTTTTATATAATTTTTAAACATTTGCTTTATTCACTCCTTAAAGATTTAACGGGATTTTCCAGAGAAGCTTTAATTACCTGGAAAGTAATTGTAATAAATGCTATAAATACAGTTAGTATTACCGCGAGTACAAACATTGATACGCCCATGTTTATCCTGTATGCAAAGCCACTGAGCCATTTATTTAACAAGTACCAGGATATTGGTAAACCGATTAATTGTGCGGCAATAATAAGCCAGAAAAATTCTTTCGATAATATTTTATAAATAGAGCCAACAGAAGCACCCAGCAGCCGTCTAATTCCAATCTCCTTTCTTTTTTGAACAGTTATCAATATTGTTAATCCAAATAATCCCAGGCAGGTTATTAAAATAGACAGAACGGATGCTGACGTAATAATAGTAGTAAGCTGTTCTTCGGCTTTATATTGTTTATCAATGTTATCTTTTAGAAATACACTTTCAAATGGAATATTGGGCACCAGTTTAGTCCAGGTTGATTTAAGATTTTCAATAGTCCCTTTAACATTGGCCGGTTTTATCCTGACAATCAGCCTTGGTTGAAAGCTTGGGTCAATATCATTAGCCGCCCTGAAAATTGTTTTGTAATCTAACGTGATAAGAGCCGGCTTTACTTCAGAATGAAGTGATTCAAAATTAAAATCTTTAACTACTCCAATAATCTTATTTTGAGTGAATCTTCCCGGCATCTTTCCATTAGTATCATTATTCAATCCAAACTGTTTTATGAATGCCTCGTTTACAATAACTGCACCATCCATATCAGTAGAATGTTGCCTGGAAAAATCTCTTCCGCTTACAAGGTGCATACCCATAGTTTTTACATAATCGTAATCAACTGTGTTCATATAAAACCGACGATAAGATCCGCCCGGCATTTCAAAACCGATCATACTCCATTTGCCTCCAAGAGGTGTGACGGCCGCAGTGACACTGATAACGTCTTTATCTTTACTTAATTCATTCCTGAATAATTCTGCTGTTTTAAAGGTCTCCGATATATTTAATTTTGTCGGTATTATTACAACGTTTTCTTTATTGTAACCGAGGTTTTTATTCCTTACAAATTCAAGCTGATTAAATATTACAATCGTACCAATAATCATTATTACAGAAACTGTAAACTGACCACCTACCAGTATTCTCCTTAAATTAGATTTCCTGGTAAAATTAAATTTGCCCATTAAAACCTGGGAAGGACTGAAAGATGATAATATTACGGCCGGATAAATGCCCGCCGAAAGTCCTGTAATAATAACAATTAGCAAGCAACAATAACAGAGTTAACGGGTCATAGTTGATCTGCAGATTTTTACCTGCAAGGTTGTTAAAAAACGGAAGAAACATTTCAGATATTACTATCCCGATTGCCGCGGAAAGAAGTACAAGGAGCAGCGATTCTCCCCAGTATTGCCCGATTAACTGTTTCCTGTTTGCGCCGACAACCTTCCTGATACCAACCTCGCCTGCACGGGTTACCGATTTACCGATGGAAAGAGTGACAAAATTAATGGTGGCAATTAGCAGGATGAAAAAGCCGATTATCGAAAGCGCATAAGAATAAATTGGATTACTAATCGGCTCAAACCCAACAGGAAATGTTGTATCCAGATGGATATCTTCCATTGATTGAAATAACAGGTTATATGTCCCTGCTTTATAATTGCTGCCCATCATATTTTTTACCAGCGACGGCATCTTAGCTTCCATCATCTTTCCGGTAACACCGGGAGTTAATAGCACATAGGTTTCGCAGAATATATTTGTCAGGCTGTTTAAAGCTCTGGTCACTGAAAAGATCTTTCATTTTTTCAAATGGGATTACAATATTAAACCGGATGCTTGAATTATCGGGCACATCCTTTGCGATTCCGCTTACAATAAAATCTTCGGTTTTATCATCAAGATTTATTGATATAGTTTTCCCCATTGCGTCATTATCACCAAAATATTTTCTTGCCATTGATTCTGTTAAAACGACGGAGTTCGGCGAACTCAGTGCATCATCAGGATCCCCTTTTATTAAAGGAAAACTAAACATTCTGAAAAAATCCGGATCCGCGAGATTATATTTTTCCGGGAATGACTTTGAGCCATATTTTACCTGCCCCTGCATATCAGAATATCTGATAGCATTTTTAACTTCGGGAAAGTTTTCCTTCAAAGCGGGCCCAATCCGGGCAGGAGTTATAGAATTAAAGTGCTGCTCATCTTTAGCATAATTTTCAAACAATGATATCCTGTAAATGTTGTCTGCATTTTTATGAAATGAATCATAGCTTAATTCATTTTTAACAAACAGCATTATCAGGATGCTGCAGGCAATTCCTATCGAAAGCCCGAATATATTTATGAAAGAGTATACCTTATTTCTTAAAAGATTTCTTAGAGCAATTTTAAAATAGTTGTTCAGCATAAATCTCCTAATGTTTAATTATTCATATCTCAAAGCTTCAACTGGGTTAGAATTTGCGACCTTTAATGCCTGATATAGCATGGTAAAAAAT
Source organism: uncultured Bacteroidota bacterium (assembly GCA_963783855.1). GTDB lineage: Bacteria > Bacteroidota > Ignavibacteria > Ignavibacteriales > Ignavibacteriaceae > JAKAGZ01. The sequence goes on along the minus strand of CAWAPE010000005.1, from coordinate 178,137 downwards.
GCTATTGCTAAAGACATAATGCCTGCCATCAGAAACATCCAGATATTCAAGCTTATTCTATAGGCAAAATCCTGTAGCCAATTGTTCATCAGGTAATAAGTTGCAGGCCAGGAAATCAAAGTGGCTATTCCTATAATTACCAGAAACTCTTTTGAAAGAAGATATACTATACCTTGAGAGTTTGCTCCAAGAACTTTTCGTATTCCAATTTCTTTTTTCCTTTTTTCAGATGAATATGCAACCAGTCCAAACAATCCGAGACAAGCGACAAATATTGCGAATCCAGAAAACAGGCCAAATATTTTCATCATTTTTAAATCCGATTCATATAATTGTGCAAAACTTTCATCAAGGAAATGATAATCGAAAGGATATTCAGGATCAAACTTGTCCCATTTACTTTTAATAAAAGATAGAGTTGAAGATATATTTGCCGCTTTTACTTTCACAGATGTCGTACGAGCTCTGTTGTTATAATAAAATGCCATCGGACCAATCTTTTGATGCAATGACTCCATATGGAAATCTTTGACTACTCCTATAATCAACCCACCTTTTACTTCTCCTTTAATATCAAGTTTTTTCCCTACAGGATCTTTCCATCTTAATTCATTAGCCAGAGTTTTGTTAATAACAATTCCGTTTGTTTTATCGGTTGGATATTTATCTGAGAAATACCTGCCTTCTAATAACTGCAGGCCATATGTAATTGCAAAATCAGTGTCTGCTATTCTAATAGTTGATGACATGTACTCAACATTATCTGGTTTACCTTCAGGGAATATTTGGAAACTCATCATATCCTGTCCGGGGACAGAGTTAGAAACACTTACAGACCTAATTGAAGGGTTTTTAAAAAGCTCAATTTTAAAAGCATTTAGTTTCTTTGAAATAGTTGTACTACCTGTTTCCAGTACAATTACCTGGTCAGGATTAAACCCTAAATTTTTATTCTGGACAAATCGCATCTGGCTAAATATTACAATTGTTGAAGAGATTAAAAATGCAGATATAACAAATTGGACACCAACAAATATTTTACGTGAAATATTCTTTCCCCTCTTTGTTACTTCAACGCCTTTGAGGGCTTTAGTTGAATTAAATCCTGACAATAATACTGATGGATAAAACCCGGATACTATTCCCACAATCAATGTAAGTAAAATCAGGAATGTTAATAATTCCCTGTAATTAATATTTAATTGTATCCCGGTAAAATCATTAAAAACCGGGATCGCTAATTCAACAAATAATACAGACAATATTGTTGCCAAGCTTGTAAGTAATATTGATTCCAGTAAATATTGTCTTATAATTTGTGACCTTTTTGCTCCGAATGATTTTCTAATTCCAACCTCTTTTGCTTTTTTCAATGCTCTGGCAGAAGTAAGGTTCATAAAATTAAATGAGGCAATTAGCAAGATTAAAATAGCAGCAAATAATAAAATTTTTACATAAGATGCGTTACCCTTTCTCGTTCCTCTAGTAAAGAGAAGTTCTGATGATCCTAAATAAATATCACTTAAAGGCTGGAGGTAAAGTTTGTACTGATCTGCCTTTGTGGGCAGGTGCTCTTTGATTAATGAAGGTAGTTTTTGTTCTAGTTCTTTATAATTTGTATTGGGTTTTAGCAACAAATATGTATAATCGACCTGAGTTATCCAATTATTAGCCCAGGCCATCCTCCATCCGTCTGTTCCTATGATTGTCGTACTCCAAGAAATAAGGATATTATATTTCAGATGAGAATTACCGGGAACATCTTCTATTACACCTGTAACTTTAAATGCTGAATTATCAGAATCATAAATAATTTTCCCGACAGGTTTTTCATTTCCAAAAAATAGTTGTGCCATATCTTTTGAAAGCACAACTGAATTAGGGGCGACCAGCACATTCCTTGAGTTCCCTTCAAGTAATTTATAATCAAAGACATTCAGAAAATTAGAATCAGCGAATACAACATTTGATATTTTATGTTCCCTGTTATCACGTTTAAATAAAATATCCGAGAACCATGGCAAAACACGAACAGATTGCTCAACTTCCGGGAAATCCTTAACTAATGTTGGCCCCATCATCCCTGAGCTTATTGCATGCCTTTCTTCACCACCTAGAGTTGGTGTATTAATTTTATCAAGCCTATAAATTCTGTTGGCTCTTTTGTTTAAAGGAATCATATGAATACTGGTTTTGTACATAAAGCATAATCAGTATAAATGAAGTAAGCCCAATTATTAATCCCGTAATATTTATAATGGAATACAACTTGCCGTGCAAAATATTTCGGTATGCTATTTTCAAATAATTTATTAACATTTATTACCTTCTACTAATTACATTTTAACTATTCATAATGAATCATCTTTACAGGATTTATTTTCGCTGTTCTAATAACCTGGACACTAATAGTAAATAATGATATTGTTAGTGCTATTGCACCTGACATAATAAACATCCATGGAGATAATGAGATTCTATATGCAAAATTTTCAAGCCAGTTGTTCATAACAAAATAGATTACAGGAAAAGCGGCAATATTTGCGATAATAATCAAAAAGATAAACTCTTTTGTAAGAATTTTTAATAGTGAAGCAAATGGTGCGCCAAGAACCTTTCTAATTCCTATTTCCTTTTTTCTTTTTTCTGTACTGTAGGCAGACATGCCAAAAAGTCCAACAACAGCAATAAGAATGATAAATCCCGAGGAATAGTTAATAACACTTTGTTTTAATATTGTATCCTCATATTGATTTTCAATATCATCATCCAGAAATGAATACTGGAAAGGGATATTTGGTTCAATTTTGTTCCAGTTGTTTTTTAATTTGCTTAAGCCGTGCTCAATTCTGTCCTTATTTAACCTTGCGAGTATATAATTGACTGTGCTGCCTTTACTCATATACATTATTAATGGCTGAACTTTCTGTTGAAGTGAACCGTAGTTAAAATTATTTACCACACCAATAATAACAGGATTATCTAAATTCCTGTTTTTAAATCCGTCGAGCCTTGTCCCAACAGGATTTATGAGACCATATTTATCCACAAGTGCCTGATTAACAATTACAGCGTCAGTTGAATCCGTCGGATATTTCAAATCAAAGTTTCTTCCAGATCCTACTTTTAATTTCATTAGATCAACAAAGTTTTCGTCAACTCTATAAACATATGCCGTCTTTTCTTCATCTTTACTATCTTTAAAACCAATTCTGTCAGATCCTCGTGTAAAAGAATAACTTATCCCTGAGAGTGAATTAATGTCCGCATCATTTCTAAATTCATTTTTATAAATACTTAAAATCCTTGTTGCATTAACCTTCTGATAATTTCCTCTTATAACTACTACCTGTTCTTTATCAAATCCAAGATTTTTATTTTTAAGGAAATTCATCTGTTGAGCCATAATTATTGTAGCTGATATAAAAAATATCGCCAGAGAATATTGAAGTATTATCAATGACCTTGTTAGTATATTTGAACCACCGAATCTCAGTTTTTTACTTAAGACCTGAACCGGTTTTAATGTTGAGATGAATAACGCAGGATAACTCCCTGCAATTAATCCTGCAAAAAATGTTATCCCGAAAATGCCTGTAATGGTCTTCCAATCAGAAAATATATTTAGAGATAGATCGTTTTTTATAATTGAATTGAAAAAAGGTAATGTTAATTCGACAAATATCAGAGCAAACAATAATGCTATTGAACTGGTAAAAAGGGCTTCACCCCAGAATTGTACTACAAGGTTCTTTTGGGATGCACCGACAACCTTTCTTATTGCAACTTCGGAAGAACGGGAAGAAACTCTGCTGATTGACAGGTTCATAAAATTGATGCAGGCTATCATCAATATTATTATAGCAATACCGATTAAAATATATGAATAGAAAACATCGGAATATTTTGCAATGCCGCTGTATTTTAATTCTGCGTGGTGAATATCTATAAGCGGCTGGAATTTTATTTTAATTGGTTGATAATCAAATTTCCAATCCCCTCTTGCTCTTTGTTCAGCAAATCGTTTACCGAGATGTTTCTCCAAGAAGTTCACCATTTTTGATTCAAGGAGTTTTACATTTGTATTTTTCTTTAACAGTACCCAGGTTGGTGAATTCCAGCTATTATATGAATGCTCCCTACTGCGAAACCATTCAAAGGAATTTAATAAGTCGTAAGGGGCAACAAATTTAAAATCCAGTGATGAATTTGAAGGAATCTTCTCAAGCACACCCGTTACATTTAAGGAGACGTATTTTTCACCAAGAAGTACTTCAATACTTTTACCAACTGGATTAGTTTTACCAAAATATTTATGAGCTACATTATTTGTAAGTACAATTGAATAAGGATCTTTCAGTGCTGTAGAAATGCTTCCATATTTAAAACCAAAAGAAAATGTCTTAAAGAATGGCCTGTCAGCCATCAATATATCTTCCTCATCAACAATATTTTTACTTCTAATAAATGTAGTAATTGTACTGAGTCTTATTACATTTTCTATTTCCGGTATTTCAGATTTCAGATCAGGGCCTAATGGAATTGGCATATGTGCCTGGTATCCTTCCTGTAATCCATCCCGGTCATAATTCTGCCTAATAACCCTGTATTTCCTATCTCCATTTTTACGGAAATTGTCATAGCTAAAGTCATTTTTTACATAGAGATAGATTAGTATAGTTATTCCTATCCCAAGTGCTAATCCAAGGATATTAATGAAGGAATATAGCTTGTACTTGCTAAGATTCCTGAAGGCGATCTTTAGGTAGTTTTTCAGCATAAATTTCCTTTTGTTTTATTCATTTCTCAAAGCTTCAACAGGATTTGAAATCGCTGTTTTTACAGCCTGAAAACCTACAGCAATTATCACAAATAAAAATGCAATAACTCCCGCTATTACAAATACCCACAAATTTATTTCTGTCCTGTAAGCAAAATTTTGCAGCCATTTGTTCATTGCAAACCATGCTACCGGAGCTGCAATGAGAAATCCTGTCATTACAAGTTTAATAAAGTCTACCGTGAGCAACCTTAGTATATTAGTTATATCCGCACCGAGCACTTTCCGTAGACCAATTTCCTTGCTTCTCTTTGAAGTAATAAAAGCCATTAACCCGAAAAGGCCAGAACAAGAAATCCAAATAGCAATTAGTGAAAAAGTGGTAAAAAGTGTACTCAATCTTATTTCAGAACGGTATAAACTTTCAAAAGTTTGGTCCAAAAAACTAAACTGAAAAGGATAATTTACTGCAGTTTGCTTCCATTGCTTCCGAATCCAATCCATTGTGCCTGAAATATTTGAAGAATTCAGTTTTGCAGATATATAATTTGGCAGTTTATCTCCTAACGGTGACAAAATAGCCGGTGTAATCTTTTCTCTAAAATCCTTGAAATGGAAATTTTCTATTACCCCAATAATTTTGAACCTGTCATATTTTTTATTTATCGCCTCTTCTGCTGACCATCCCATTTCATTAACCAACGCTTTGTTTACAATGGCAATATTCTCATCGCGATTTAAGTCTTCTTTATTTATTCCCCTGCCCGATATCAAATTTATCCCGAATGTTTTTAAGAAATTCTGATCTGTATCAATAAAATAAGTAAGAACAGATTCTTCGTTTGCTCCTCTTGGATGTAAATAAATAGCTATTCCCGGTTTTTCAGGTACTGTTGATGAAGCACAAACACTTAGAATATTAGAATTCGATGAGAGTTTATTAATAAAAGCTTTACCTGTCTGTTTTGCTCCTGGCGATTCGAGAGATATATTAAGAACCTGTGCAGGATTTAATCCAAGATTTATGTTACGGAAATAAATTAACTGGCTATGAATAACAAGGGTTGCTATAATTAGCATCATGCTAACAGCAAATTGCAATATTACTAACCCTTTACGCAGTTTGCCTTTTGAGATCGCAGGAGATTTTCCCTTTAGTACTTCTGAAGGACTAAAGGAAGAAAGCACTATTGACGGATAAATTCCCGATAATGTTCCGATGAGAATAATAAACAGAAAGAAACCGGTTAAAAAAAGCGGTGTCTTTATATATACCAGCGAAAGATTTATTTCCATAAGATTATTAATAAAAGGAAATAGAATTTCTAATAGTACAATCGATAAAACCGCTGCAAGAAATACAAGCAAAAGTGATTCACCTGTAAATTGCCAGAACAGGTTGTTTTTTTGTGCCCCCGAGGTTTTGCGTACACCTACTTCTTTTAGCCGCGTTGTAGCACGGGCTGTAGACAGATTCACATAATTTATACAGGCAATTAGAAGTATAAAAAGCCCTATCAATGCAAATAAATAGATATAATGAATATTAAATACACGTTGAGGAAATAGTTCCCAATTAAGATCAGACTTCAGATGAATATCTGTAAGCGGCTGAAGATAGAATTCTGATTTCTTTAACAGCTTGTCTGCAATTTTCCCCTTTACTACTGAAGGAATTTTATTTAATACTTCCTCCGGCTCAGCACCTTTTTGTAATAATAAATAGGTATAAAAAGCACTAAGATTGTTCCACTGATTTACATTTACTCCAAATAAACTATCAGGAATATTAACAAGCATAGAATAATGTAAATGGGATTGTTCAGGCGGATCTTTAACAATGCCCGTTACAGTATAATGTTTATTTTCATTGATTAATATCTGCTTGCCAAGGGGATCTTGCCCGGAGAAATATTTCTGCGCGGCACTTTTTGTTATCACAATATTGTTTTTATTTTCCAGTGCAGCCCCGCCTTTACCCTGAATAAGGGAAAAACCCAAAACACGGAAAAAAGAAGGGTCTGTTAGTAAAATATCATTCTCGTAAAATGCTTTATTCTCAATATTAATAAGAACACTTCCCATTCTGTGAATCCGAACAGCTGCCTGAACTTCCGGAAGCTCGCCGGTAAGCGCTTTTGCAAGCGGCCCCTGCATATTTCCGTTACGTACAGTTTTATTTCCTATTTTTTCTTTTACAGCAATTCTGTAAACACGGTCAGCGTGTTTATTAAAGTGATCAAATTCAAAATGATACTCCAGGAATATGAAAATAAGCAGACAAATACTAATTGCTAATCCAAGCCCAGCTATATTAATAAAAGTATACCCCTTATTTCTATTCATATTTCTAAACGCTATTTTTAAATAATTTATTATAATTCTTTCACCTCTTTATTCATATCGTAACGCTTCAACTGGGTTTGAAGTAGCTGCTTTATACAATTGTGCACCAATTGTTAGAATGGCGATTGAAAAAACAATTATAATAGAAAATAAAAATGGCAGCACGCCAAAATCTACATAGTAAGCAAAAATGCTTGAGATGAAAATCTCTGCAAGATAGTAACCTGATATTACAGCAATAATACTGGCGACAATAAAGACAAGCAGATATTCCTTTGAAACCAGCCTCCCTATTCCCCAGATTGATGCACCAAGTACCTTCCTGATACCGATTTCTTTTGTCCTTTTTGCTACGCTCAGAGATATAAGAGCAAACATTCCCATTGCAGATATAATTAATGCAAGTAATGCCACATAAAACATTACTGTGCTTATACTCCCTGAAATTGCAGCAGCTTCATCGAGCATTAAACTCTGATAAACAGCTTCAAAAGGTAAATTCGGAAATAATGATTTCCATTCCTTGTTTATAAATTCATATACCTGCTTTGAGTTACCACTTGCATATTTTACTACCATGTTTTGGTTGTTATCAGCTCTTGAAAAATTTAATATGACCGGTTTAATCTTTCTCCACACACCATTTGCATTAAAATCCTTAACTACACCAATCACACTATAATTTTTTTCAATATCCCCTTCTTTCATTTTGATAGTTTTACCTTCTATTGATTTCCACCCATATTTTTCCAGGAAGCTCTGATTCACTATTACAGAATTATCATAATCAGTTTCCATTTCCCTGCTGAAATTTCTACCATTAATTATTTTCAAACCCATCGATTCAAGGTATTTTTCTCCCACGGACAAATAATCTACCTGTGTTTTTACGCCCTCAATCTTTGCTTCCTGTATATTGTATCCAAATCCGACAATATTTTGTGTGCTGGCGACCTCACTTACGATAGGGCTATTTTCAATTTTGGATTTCAATAATTCATAATCATTTTTATCCTGAACCGTTACTATTAAGATATTTTGAGTATTAAATCCCATATCGTAATTCTTTATGAATCCGGAATTTTCATAAAATATAAATCCCATTATTATTGTAGTTATTGATAATGAAAATTGGAAAATTAGCAGTATCCGTATTAAAGGATTGCTTCCTTTCAATTTTTGTTTATTTCTAAAAATAGTAATAGACTCAAACCTGCTCACATAAATTGCCGGGTAAATTCCAGAGACAATTGTTATGAAAAAAAGCAATGCTATCAGAAATAGAATTACATTCCAATCGCTTATAAAATTAACCGGGAATGACAATTGAGGCCATAAACTTGCGTAGGCAGGAACGAATATTTCTGCGAGCATAAGCCCGGCTGCAATTGCCAAAATGCATAATATTAAATTTTCACCCAGAAATTGGAATATCAATTGTATCTTTTTTACACCCAGTACTTTTCTCACAGCAATTTCATTTAATCTTTTCCCTGAAAACGCTATAGAAGTATTTAGGAAATTAAAACAAGCCAGCAGCAAAATTAGCAGTGCAGTAACAGAGGGACCAACAATTGCCGCCGGATGTAAATTCGGCATCAGGATATTTGACCTAAGATCGCGCGAATCAAACGCTACTCTGGATAGCGGATCAAGGTAGAAACCTGCCAGTTCCCAATCTTTGTTTGACTTATTGGTTATATCTTTGAATTTCTGAAGCTGTACTTCAATGTTTGAAACGGAATAACCATTTTTAACCATGAGGAAAGTAGTTTGCGACCATGTCTTCCAGTCGGCAGGGTCATTCCGCGTCATATCTTTATATCTGCTTATCGGGAGTAAAATACTTACGTACAAACTTGAATTAAGAGGTGGATTTTCTATAACTCCGCTAATTAAGTAATCAATTCTATTGTTTTCGACGGTTACTGCAATTTGCTTCCCAACCGGGTTAATATCACCGAAATATTTTTCTGCAATTCTTGCAGTAATTACGATTCCATTCTTTTCTAATAAGTTATTTTTATTTCCATACTTTAGAGGGAAAGTGAACATCTTAAAGAAGTCTTTATCTACATAATGGAATACTTCATTAAATACTTTATCATCATATCTGAAAATTCCTGCACTTCTTTTAATCCTGGTAAAATCTACAACCCCGGTAATATTTTCTTTAATGGCCGGAGCCATAGGCATTGGTGTAGATGCCCAATCTTCGCGCTGATTTTCTATAATTTTGTAACTGTTTAATCGATAGATATTTTCTTTATTGACGTGATATGAGTCAAAACTTTGACTGAACTGATAATTAAGGTATGCTACAATTCCGCATGCAATAGCAACGCTTAGTCCGATAATATTTATGATTGCGTAGAGTTTATTTTTTAGCAAAACTCTGAACGCTGTTTTTAGATAATTTTTTAACATAATATTATCCCTGAGGTTATTTACTCATACCTTAATGCTTTTACCGGGTTAGAATTTGCAACTTTTAGCGCCTGGTAAACCATGGTTAAAAATGCAATTACAAGTGAGAGTAGAGTTGTAATTATAAAAACAAACATTCCGATTTCAATTCTATAAGCAAAATCCTCCAGCCATTTATTCATAAAATAATAGGCAACTGGCCAGGAAATTAAACTTGATGTTAGTACAAGTAGCAGAAAATCCTTAGAAAGTAATTTTAATAGCGACGGTACGCTTGCTCCCAGAACTTTTCTTATCCCAACTTCTTTTGTCCTGTTCACAGTAAGAAATGAAACCAACCCAAATAATCCCAGACAGGCAAGTAAAATAGCAAGCCCGCTAAAGAGATACAGGAAATTCAATATTTTAGCATCATCATCATAAAAGGATTCAATGTATTGATCCAGGTATTGATAATCGAAAATGTTATCAGGAAATATTGATGCCCAGGTCGATTTAATAAATTCTATCTCCTTTTTACCAGAACCGGGTGCAAGTTTTACTGCTGCCTGGTTGTATCTCTTTCTTGCTGATGTCATAACAAGAGGTTCTATTTTATCGTGAAGGCTTGTCGAATTAAAATCGTTAACTACACCAACAATAATTCCTTCACTTCCCCAGATTTTAATTGAAATCCCTAATACTTTATCATAATTTTTACCCATTCCTAATTGTTTAACAAATTGCTGATTTACCAGAAATTGGTTATCAGAAGAATAATTCCTGAGATTCCTGCCGGCTAATAATTTAATACCATATGTACTGATAAAATCTGAATCTATAAATTTTATCATTAGGTCAATTTTTTTTATTTCATCAGGTAAAGTAATCTGGCAGGTTCCCGTCCACCTATTGTTAGAAGCAGTACCAGTACTTGAATAACTAACATTTTGAACCATTGAGCTGCTTAATAATTCGTTCTTCAAAGTTTCAACTTTTAATGAATCCCTTGTGGGAACTGATATTTCCACAATTGAATTTTTATCAAATCCCATATCTGCTGTTTTAAGAAAGTTCATTTGGGACAAAACTATCAGCGTAGCAATAATTAAAGCCTGCGATATACCAAACTGGAGCACGACAAGTACTTTGCGAAGTGAAAAAGCTGATTTTTTAGAGCTAAAATTAATATTACTTTTTATTGCATTTATTGGATTAGATTTTGACATGAAAAGTGCCGGATATCCTCCTCCAAAAATTACTATAAAAACTAAAGTAATTAATGAAAATCCAATGAGTTGAAGGGGATCAATTAAACTAATATTAAAGTTAAATCCGGTTAATGTTTCAATTTTTGGAATTAATAACTCCAGGTAAATTGCCGCAAAAATGAATCCCAAAACGGCAATAACAATCGTCTCCATTAAAAATCTTATAAATATCTGTCCGCGAGTGCCGCCAAGCACTTTCCTTATTCCGATTTCAATTGAATTTTTTGATAGTAATGCAGTATTCAGGTTTATATAATTGATACAACTTATTAAAAGTACCAGAAAACCAATTATACCAAGTGCGTATAATTTCTTAGTTACAATTGTCGAATGAGAAATACTATAATACCTGTCATCAAAATGAACTTCCGAAAGTGGCTGTAATAAGATTGAGTATTCTTCCCCATCTTCATTCATTCTTTTTTGAGTCTGAATATTTATTTTCTTTAATAATTCTCTAATATTTGTACCCGGAGCAATGGTAACCATACATTGTATGCTTGCGGGAAGACTGGTCCAGTTATCGTTCCATCTTTTAGGAGTAAAATGATCATAAGGAATTATAAATTGTAATGGGAATTCAGTATTTGGAGACGGATCTTTTACCAAACCGGTAACTTCAACTGTATATTTATTATTAACCAGTAATGTTTTTCCTATAGGATTTTCATTCCCGAAATATTTACGAGCTAAACTCTGAGAAAGTATAATGGAATTATTTTTTGAAAAAGAATTCTGCTCACTACCTTCAATCCAGTCATATTTAAACATTTTAAAAAAGTCATCTCCAACGTACGCAACACCCTCTTCTTCCTGGTACCTGTCAATAGAACCGGATTTATTTTTCACAGTTACTTCCATAGCACCAAAGTTTGCATCAATGATTGAGCTGTATTTAAATTCCGGAAAATTCTTTTTAAGAAAATCGGGAAGAGGATATGACATTGCCGGTGTATATGCTATTTTGCCATATTCATTGGTTTTTAGAATAACTCTGTATGTGTTGCTATATTCAGGCTGGTATTTATCAAAACTGAATTCATAGGAAAGAATCATAAAAATTAGTACTGCGGAACAAATACCGATTGATAAGCCGGCAACATTTATAGAAGTGTAAAACTTTCTTCTTCTAAGGTTCCTGAAAACCGATAGGAAGTAATTTTTAAACATCGACCCGCCCTTTTTCTAATAATTACAGTTTGGTAAGGTCAAATATTATGCCTGACTGTACATTAAAAACATACTGAAAAGGTGTTAAAATTGACTTATTTTAATGGAAATAGCGAGTAAACTGTCCGTCTGCAAACACCTATGTCCGCCAACGGACAATACCTTAAGTTGTTGCATAAACAAGAAACCCCGACCAGATGGCCAGGGCTTTTTAACAAAATTTAATTATTTACTAATATTCTCTTACTTTACAAAACTCACTGTTATTCCGTAATCTTCCTGGTTCGTTGGGGGATCATCATTCCAATCCCTGTAGGAATGTGAGCCGTCAGTTTCATAGTAAAGTGCATAACTCCCTTTTGGTAAAGTTATAACTTCATTTATTTTTCTGTTCTTTCTTGCACCGCCGGCGTGTTCTGTTCTTCTGTATGACATATCCCAGACAATTCTGCCTGTTTCATTATTTTTAATAAATCCAAAATCAGCTAAACTGTGGCCTGAACTTTCTCCCAAAGCATAAACTCTAAGCTTTGTTTCTTTATTCAATTCAAACCTTTTCTTAAGATGCTCGTTGTCTCTGACTCTTACAATTTGTGCAATTACATTTTTACTTTTATAATTGTCTCCGGAAAACAATTCAGTTGAAGATTTACTTTTATTATCATCTGTCCAGATTGTAATTCCCCATCGTTCCGGATCATAAGGACTGGCAGCATTCCAGTCGTTATATGAATGTGAACCATCAGTAGCATAATAGACAATATAATTTCCGGGTTTAAGATTAATTGTTTCATCTATCATTTTATTTTTTTCTGCTCCGCCTGCATTCACCCCTTCCCTTCCATTCATAGTCCAGACAGTCTCACGTGTATCAGCATTTATTATCCATCCATAATCAGCGTACTCATTTCTGCCTGTTGACTCACCAAGACATAAAACACGAACTTTAAGCGGTTTTTTGATACGCAAACCCTGCGAGACAAGCTTATCATCTCCGATCCTTGTTAATTCAACTACAGGCCTTACTGCATCCTGTTCTCTGAAAGGTATAACATTAGCGCGATCATTTTCTGTTGCCGGGAAAACTGCAACTCCCCAAAATTGAGGATCATCAGGCGGGAATGAATTCCATCGGTTATAGGAATGTGAATCATCAGTAACGTAATGCACTGTATAAGTACCGGCCGGCAGATAAATCTCATTATTAAAAAGGATATTCTTTTTAGCTCCGCCCGCATATTCAGTATTTTGCCAGTCCATTTTCCAGGCTATTTTATTTTTCACTTCATCATAAACCCAGGCATAATCGAAAGTAGATTTTTCTCTTGCTTCTCCGATTGCATAAATTTTTAACTTTGTGTCGCCTTTAAGCGAAAATCCTTTTGAAAAAGATTTATTGTTTCCCGCTTCTTCCGTTGACACAATAGAAGGTCTCAGGAAATCATTTCTTAATTTTTCAATACTAGCAGAACTAAAAACGCCATCGGGTCCGGAAACCTTTACTTCCAGTTTATCCTTGTATTTACTTTTAAATTGTGTGGTATTAAAGCCAAAGAAATCACTTACCCAGTCTATGAAATCATCATTGTTATTATTATAACTATAATTCATTTTAGCGGAAGCATAATAAACTTCGTAATTACCTTTGGGCAGATCAATATTATTATTTATCCGAATAAAATCGGTGCTTTTTGAAGTTCTTATTTTAGGATATTTTTCCAATGAATGCCATACAACACTTCTGGTTTTTGAATCCAGTATCCAGCAATAAAACATTAAATTGTTCGACCACCCGTTGTCATAAGAATCAGAAAACCAGCTTCCGTGCCTGTCGCTAAATGTAGCTGCTTCACCCGTAATTTGAACATTAGCGTCTTTGTTGAGCGAAAAAGCTTCGGATTGTATTTCACCCGGGCCAATATTCCCAACAACTATTGAAGCATTCTGCTGGCCAAATGCAGAGACACTAAAAATAAAAGCCATTATTATATAGCTGTAAGCTGATTTAAGTCTCATAAAAACCTCTTGTGGTATTAGTTAAAGTGCGGAGATATTGATTAATTTTCTTAGTAATAATCATAATCTAAGGTAGGTTTTAATTTGATGGCACAAAAAGGATAGTTGATATACAGCAGATAGACTAAATAAGCGGTAAATTGAACTTATGACCAGGCGGTATTTTTCCCGCCCGGGCCCAATTCATCTGAATTCAGCCTTATTCAGACATAATAACAAGGTTTCTGTATCGGGCAAGCGTCGTGAAATGCTGCCACAAAGCAATCCTGCCCCCGGTTATTCCGTGCTTTAAATCATTTACAACAAGGCAGGGCTGGTCAGATCCGTGCAAAAATAATTTTGCGGTCTTTCCTTTTACAACAATTTTAAACTTAGTCCATTCACCGGGCATCATATCTGCATAGGATTCATACATCCCGGGGCTTTCTTTTCTCAGCCTGAACCACGGATATTCCGGGTGGGAGATATATTGCGTTGAATGGTTTCTAATCAACTGGTTATCCGCTCTTCCGTTTGTGGGACGGATATAAAAGCATTCATAATTGGAAGAATCTGTAGTACCAACGTGAAAAGCGATGCCGACAAATCCGCGCATTTCAGGAGGTACACCCGGCGCGGGCTCACCGGTCAACTCAAGTTCAATAACTCCGTCTTTAAAATAAACGCCCGGTATAATTACCAGGGTTTCACCCTTTTTGTACCCGTCCATGGCTGTTACCTGCAGACCATTTTTACCGCTGTAATTTACCGGTTCTGCTTTTACATTAACCAGTTCAAGGCCTTTAGAGGAATCTAATGGAAATTTTTGCTTATCGGAATTAGCCGTCGTCTGTGCGCGCATCATACCAATCATCAAGAGAGATAAAATAATCGTCTTCGTCATATTTCCACCCCGTTTGTATTTATAAAACAAATATTACAACGACTGCTAATCCATAAAAGCAGAACCCGGCTATTGTGAATCTCCAGAGAGATTTAACCAGGGGGTCCTTCGGGTTATCATTTAAATGCGGATAAAAAACAAAATATACCGGGAGCAATAATGCTGACACCTGTAAAAATTTGTTAAAATATTTTTTATTCATTTTAATCCCCTGCCTATCATTTTAATTTTACAAATAAAACGATCAATCTTTCAAAACAAAATTAGGCGATTGCTGATATTGATAACTTGAATCGGTAAGGATTTTCAATTCTTTGGTTTTCCAGTTAATCAAACCTATATTAAAATGCTTTTCCTCAAGATCAGCTAAATCTGTCACCAGCCAATTACCGTCAGGTGACCAGTCGTGATAGATTTCCATAAAATCATTGTTTGTCAATTTCCATTGTTTCTTCCCGTCAATCGTAACACCAAACAGGCTATATTTACCGTTTTGAAAACTGGCATAACTAATAAATTTTTCTGTAGGATGCTGGCGCGGGGGACCTGCTTTATAAGCATACCATGGCGCGGTTGAGTCAGATTCAGGGTAACTTGTCAATTGTTTCAATCCGGTACCATCATCATTAATAATATAAATCTCGTCCCTGAATCCCTTTTCCCTTTTTGATTTTTTATGAGCGCCCCTGAAAGCTATTTGTTCACCATCATTTATAAATGTAGGGTCGTGTGAGTAAGGCAAACCCGTAAATATTTTTTGGACTATTTTTCCCTGCAAGTCTATTATGTAGAAAACGGAATCAACTGATGGATGAGGATCTACTATAATCTCAGTCTCATTTTTTCGAAAACTCATCCAGCTGTCAGCAAGTCTTATGTTACTTACTTTCCTGATATTATTTCCCCGGTAATCTGATTCATACAAAAAGTATATACGATGTGTCGTATCTTTATCCGAGTAAAAATATATTTTGTTTCCACTGGATGTATAGGACCATTCCACTCCCTTCAAATTGGTGAAATTCTTTTTATTTGTTCCGTCTGTATTCATCGTAAATACTTCATAATTATCGTTTTCACTATCAGCCAATACATTATAGACTATAGCATAATCACCTATATCATTTGGGGCTTCTTTTAATTTTTCATCATTGCAGGAATAAAGAAGAATAATCGATAACAAAGCCGATGATAATATTGTGCGTCTGACATTTATCATTTTTCCCTCTAATGTTTTGCATTCAATTTCCAAAATAGTACAATCCTGCCGGGAAGCAATATCATAACATAAATGTTAGCGTTTTCGTCATTCAAGGGGCCTTATTCTTAAAATATTCGAATTAGCGCTTCCTCTTTTTTACAATATTCCTTATTGTGAAATAAGTGTCAACAACCGCCATCAGCAAGAAGAAATATCCCGCATAGTTTTTCCACGTGCCAACATCTTCCGGACGAATTAATACAGTGTTCATCAGTCCAACAAAGATGAATGTTGCAATTCTTATGATTGACCAGCCTAACCTGTTCATTTTTACCCGATAATTTTTAAATTTTCCTGTTTGAGTTTTAGCTCTGTCTTTCTGGTTTTTTATTACCTGTAAGCAAAAACACAGGGTACTCACCATATGGCTTATACGCTGTACTTGCAGAAATAATCTGCAGGTTTTTGAATCCCGCTTTCTCAGCCGCTTTTAAAAATTCATCCCTGTTAAAACCGAAGTGGAATACACCCGTATCCTCTTTATGGAATGTGCCGTCTTCTTTATCCAGGTCGGCAATAGCTATAAAGCCAACATCATTTAACATATTATAAAAATCATTAAACATAGATTGAATGTCATCAACATGATGCATCGTCATAGATGAAATGATCCCGTCAAATTTTCTGTCCAGCCTGGATTTTGACAAATCCATTTCAATTATTTCTAGCTCGCAGTCCAGTTTTTCTTTTTTTTCGGCAAGTTCAGCGTTCATTGATTTTGAAATATCTACCGCGGTAATTTTCCCGACAAGTGGAGCTATTTTCTCCAGCAGAAGTCCTGTGCCGGAACCGAAATCCATAATCTTCATTGATTTTTCAAGTTCTATGTTTTCCCGGATAGCACCGGCGATATTGTCTACATTGTTTACCCTGTTTTTGTCTTTTTCGTAATCTTTTGATCTGTTTTCGAAATAATCTTTATTCATATTCGATCTCTGAGTATTAAGGCTTTGAGTCTGTTGCTTCGCCTTGTTTAACATTAATATTTATAATTAGCATTTAATTTAAATTGTACAATCGGTGCTGTCAACTAATATTGTGGGTACAAAAAAACAATTTTAAAAATATTTATGGTTTATAGATTAATTAGCCGGTAATTTCCACAAAATAGAGGATTTATTATATTTTTTTATTTCCCAGGCAATACTTCAACAA
Source organism: uncultured Bacteroidota bacterium (assembly GCA_963783855.1). Lineage (GTDB taxonomy): Bacteria > Bacteroidota > Ignavibacteria > Ignavibacteriales > Ignavibacteriaceae > JAKAGZ01. Next base: position 160,849 of record CAWAPE010000005.1, on the reverse strand, counting down.
CTGCTCGCCGTAGTAAATTAACAAGCGCTATACTCAAATCGCATAGACATTTTTCATCTGATGAAAGCTTTCCTCCACGCAGTATTTTATGGCCATATAATGCTACCGGGAGATTTTCCGGTAGAGTTTTGAAAATAGTATCGAACAATGTCAAAGCACAAAGATAAGTTCCGGCTATAGATGGATGTGACCCATCTCTCCTGTACAGATTTATTTTAGAAATTTCTCTGAACTTTTCCCAGACCAAGCCAACCGGTGCAATCATACTCCCCGATTCTTTAGCAATTTTTCGATATGCCGTAGTTAAATATTTTTGCTGATCCTGCAGATGTTTACGTGGCCATGTCATAAAAAAGACAGTTTTAGCGTCATTCTTTTTTATTTCTGCATCAAGCTTTCGGGCATATTTATAAAATTGTTCAGGACTATCTGGATCAGCTAGATCATCGGACCCAAACATACTCTGGCCCTGAAGAATAACATAATCCCAGTGCCCCGATTTTATTGCACGCGAAGCTTCCCCCATCTGCCAATGTTTTTTTAATGTCGCGCCTCCCCCACCGATAAATTTTACTTCTACATCATAATCGGGGGACTGACTTTCTACCATGGCTTTAAACATTTGCGGCAAGCTATTGACATAGGTGTAGCTATTACCCACAAAAAGTACCCGGTATGTTTTGTCAACTTGTTGAGCCGGGGTATTTATATTGCAAAATATCAGTAGAGATATAAACAGAACACCCCAAAACTGTTTTTGGAGTGTTCCCAACCTAGAATATATCCTCATTTTGATGCCTTCATAAGTTCGCAGTTCAACTTACTACGCAAGAGAAACCAAAGAATCGCTGAAATAACAAAAATTCCCATCCCAAGCATTAAAGCGACAAGCGAGGCAGCATATCCACCTGCAACCTGGTCAGCGCTCAGATATGAATATACTTGTAGTCCCTGGTAGAGTCCCAGAACATGAGAAAAAATACCCAGCGAAAGCGCCAGCACTCCAAGAATAATAATCTTGTTCAGGTCCACCTTTGTCTGCTTTTCACTGCCAAACAATTTGATAGAGTATTTTACCGTTAGGAATATATTCCCCAAAGCAATTAGTGCCATTGGCCATCCCAGGATTCCTGACTGAATAATTAAATCAAACATAACGTACACTCCTCATTATTACTTAATATTAAATTTTGACTGGTTAAGAATAATGATTAAAGAGAGTTGGAATGAAAGTTCTGTCTGAAGTGCTCAAATAATTAACGATGTGTCAATATATCTTTCAAAGTTTGATAGCGATTACGGCTAACTGGAAGTTCTGCACCGTTTTTTAGAAGCAGACTGTATTTGCTTCCACCATGGGAGACTATTTTATCTACAAAAAACATATTTACAATATATGACTTATGAATACGAACAAAGCTTGAAGGGAGAAGGACATCAATTTTTTCAAGGTTCTGGTGATGTAACTCCCGCGTTTCATCCTGAATAAAAAGTTCGGAATACACACCCGCACCTTTGATATAAATGATTTTGTCTATTTCAATGAGTCTGATTTCCCCGCCCCGTTTAACTGACAGGAACTTCGAGGTGAAATTATGTTTGGCATCAAAGTCATTTAATTTTTCAAAAGTTTTTAACAGCCGTTCTTTATTGAATGGTTTTTCAATAAAATCGATTACAGGATAATTGAATGCCCTGATTGCTCTTTCGCTGTAGGCGGAAATAATCACAGTATAAAAACTACCCGCCTGCGCGTCTTCCAGTAAATCAAAACCATCCTCTCCCTTTAGATTAAGATCCAGAAACAGCAGGTCTATTTGATGAACATCAAGGTAGGATCTGCTTTCTTTAACAGTTGCACACTTTTTAATGTATGTAATCCGATCACCAAGTATTTCTTTAACAAGTCGTTCGATCCTCTGCGCAATAACGGGTTCATCTTCTGCAATTAATATTTTCATTTAGTTATCTCAATTAAAGTAACCCAGGCATCTGCTTCCGGTTTTGAAGTAAACTCCCATCTCCCGGGAAAAGCCCCTTCAAGCCGGGATTTAATATAACTTATTCCCAAACCTTCCCCGTCATAATTTTGCTTAATTAAAGGTTCCGAAGTGATTCTGAATATGGTCGATTTTTCAGTTTCCTCCTGTTCTATAACAAACCTCCCTTTTTCTTTATCAGAATATGTTAATCCATTTTCTATCAACGTATGAAAAATCATCGGAGGAATTTTAGTATTCGGAAGTATAGCTTCTGTTTCTAGTTTAAATTCAGCGTGTTGCCTTGCATTGAAAATATCCAGATGTACCCGACACATTTTGATCTCATCTTTTATTCCAACCAATGTCTCGCCTGAAACACGCGTGATATAACGAAATTCCTCCGAAAGTAATTCTATTTGTTTTACGGCAAGTTCAGGCTGCGATTCAATCCATTCACTCAACGCTGTTAATGTGTTCATTAAAAAATGCGGTTGAATGGATTTTTTTAACATTTCATTTTCGAGCTGCACAGCTTTCATTCTAAGCGATTTTAATAATGATTGTCTTTCTTTAAAATCGTGAAAAACAGTGTATGTAACCGAAAGGATTAACACAACTGAAGAAATAGTAAGGCTGGAAACAAAAAATGAATTAGATATCAAAAGGACTATTAGTACAAAAATAACAGTGGTAGTAATAAATAAAAGTTTACCGGCAAACTGATTACGTTTTATTGCCTGTAAAGAAATCCACGTACAGGCCATAAGTACAAGAATGTAAATAAACCATTCTATTACATAGAAAATGGGTTTTGGAGTATCTGTAATGAATTGATAATTATAGCCTGCAATAAGAACTAGAATTATTCCAAATACACCAACACCAACTAACTTTTCTATTTCAAAAAAACTGGCAAAAAAGTAGAGTAATGAAAGGCTTGCGAAGGTGGAAGAAATAAGGAAGCCTGCCGACATTCCTTTTTCAATAAACAAAAGGCTCATACCTCCAAAGAGTGCGTATGAAAAAAAGAACAGGTACGACTTCTTTTTTTCCAATCCGAAATAGATTGTAATAAAAAAGAGCGCGGTTCCCAGGAAAATGCCAAGGAGAAATAATGCTCCACCATTGCTAAAAAATAATTCCATTCCTAAAGTTTGCTCCCAAAGTGTCTCAGAATGCGTATTAGCTCAGTTTCTAAAAAACATATATATATATAAATAGCTCATATATAACAAAAGTAATTTGTAAAGCGCTCATATAGTTAGTGAAATGCGTATTACAATCTCTCAACTTAATATTTCCCGATCATGTTTCCTCAGCTTTTTGTTCATTTAATTTCCTGTGAAACTGTATTTCTTCATTTTCAATACCGGGGAAATCAATATTTTTCAGCTTGTTTAATTCAATCCCGGCTTTTTTATATTCACCCAGTTGTTCATAATATTTAAACAACTTAAATCTTGTATCCTTGCTGATTTTAGAATCATTTATCCTGTGCACTATCTCATTCACATCATTATAATATTTGCTCAGATCAATATCATCTGCTTTATAATTCAGGATACCTTCAAGAAACAAGCTTAATGATTTTTGATAATCAATGTCAGGAATTGATTTATCTTTTTTACTTAAGCTATTTAACTCTGCTTTCTCTTTTAATAATTTCGCAATAATGATGCATTGAATATTTGCCTTTTTACTATCTTTTGTAATATTCAGGAGTGAGATAATATCCTTCCCTGATAAAGTGTTAATTAAAAAATGGTCAACACCGACTAAATTATTGAGAGTGCCTTCTATATCATTGATTGCTTCTTTATAATTTCCGGCCTCTTTATTAAATAATATTTTGGCGAGAGCATTAACAAATTGCTCTATCATTTTCATAATATAGTCTTGCTTGATCATAAATCCATTCTTCTTTTTATAGGATTTGCGGGTTGACCGCCTTTTAGAATGAAAAGCAAATAATGTTAAATTCAGCAGAGTGAAAAATTATGTGGCCTTTCCAGATTCAACTATAGGTAATAATCGCGAATCTTCCAACGCTGCGGCACGATGCCCTAAACCTGCCAGGTATTCTTTATTTGATGAAAAAGCCATAAAGTCTTTTAGAGATTTTTGACGAACAAGCATTACAAAATCCCATTTCTCATTCTGCGGACCGATTAAAAATTTTCCGCCATCACCATAGAATAATAGTTCTCCACCCGATTCCTTTAAGAACGGTAAAGTATGCTCAATGTATTTCTGAAAAGCATCTTTTCCTGAAATTGGCGTTTCAGGGGAAAGTTCTGGTGTTGCAGAATAATCTGCAATATCCTTAAAACGAAGTAGATTTAACATTACCACTTCCCCATTGATCTTACGGGAAAACAGTTCTGCTCCTGCTTCCCGTGTTGGTTCTAAATATGATTTTTCCATAGTATATACCTAACTCTCAATATTTTCATTAATTCAAAAATTTATTTATACAAAGATAATATTTAGCTAATTGTTCTTTTGTAATTGGTTATCTAAATAAAGAGAAAGTTACTTTAGAAAGACTTTATTATAAATAATAATTGCAAATTTATGCTTTTATTTATAAGTTAAAAGAAAATGGTCGTCTCCTCGTAGTATATTCCCCTTAATATTGAAATTAATTTTTCAGAAAAGCATGTAAAATATCCGAATTTTCTTATAAATCGAACATTTTTAACAATTTGGAGGAAAAATTGAAGAGAATAATTGTCCTTCTTAGTACAGTTGTATTTTTTTCATTACTAATAATTTCTTGCGGTAATGATTCACCAAAAAACCTCGTAAATGTAACTGCCAAAGATTATTATTTCAATACCAGGGATTCAATTCCTACAGGCTGGACAACTTTTCGATTTATAAATAAAGGACACGCAACTCATTTTTTCTTTTTAACTGAACTTCCTGAAAATGTTAATTTCCAGGATTACATAAGTGGAGTAGGCCCGGCTTTTGTTGCAGCCTGGGATACTATAAAAGCAGGTGCGACCAAGGCTGATGCAGGGGCTGTGCTTGGTAGTCGCCTTCCCGGATGGTACGCAAAGGCAAAATATATGGGAGGAGCAGGTCTCATAGCAGTTGGCAAAACAGAAGAGACTACTGTAAAACTTGAACCCGGAAATTATGTAATGGAATGTTATGTAAAAACAGAAGAAGGAAAATTTCACAGCGAACTTGGCATGATTCGACCTATTACAGTTACAGATGAGGTTTCTGAAATGAAGGAACCGGATGACGCAGATATTCAAATTAACCTTTCAAATTTTAATTTAGCAGTTAAAGGCGATGTATCTTCAGGAGAACATACAGTAGCTGTGCACTTTGATGAACAGCCACAGATAGGCCTGGGAAATGATGTTCACCTTGTAAAACTAAAAAATGATACAGATTTGAAAAAAGTAATGGAGTGGATGGACTGGATGAATATTAATGGAATGCGTACACCCGCACCGGCAGAATTTTTGGGAGGTGTACAGGAAATGCCTGTGGGTTACACTTCTTATTTTGATGTTAACCTTAAGCCCGGCAGATATGCCTGGATTACTGAGACATCGGCTGATAAAGGAATGGTTAAAGAATTCACGATTGAATAAAGCTCTCTGACCGGGAATTCCCCGGAATAATTGGGAATAAGATTGAGATATTTTGTTGAGCCGTGGCTAGGTTCCTTTTATTTTTTTTACAAATTCTAAATTCCAGGAACCTTGCCCGAAATATTTGCCTTCTTTTTTTACAAAAACCCTATAGCTATTATTTATTGCAAGATTTATTTCATTTTTATATTTAAATAAAAATCCTAATGCTCTTAATTCAAGTGGCCTGATTCCAAAAAGTTCTATCCCTTTTGTTACTCTGCCAGTAAAATAAAGCTGAATCTTAGAGATTACATTTGGTTCAATTCGATAAGAAAATGTTTTCTCACCATCCCTAATTAATTTTTCCAATTCATATTTATCAATTTGACTCATTTCCTGTCCCCATAATGTTTTTGATTTGCAAGATAACCTCTTACACACCGAAAATTGGAAGCCTGCGAATAATTTTCCGGGTACACACCCCGTTTCATACATGAACCCGGGATTGACTTGAGATTTGGGTCACTTTTAGCAACAGCTTCTTTTACTAACGGTATAATTTTTCTCAATATATCGAGAAGCATTTTTCTATCATTTAATAAACTCTATATTTTAGCAAGCGCTGCCTCAAAATCATTTTTTATATCTTCAAAATTCTCTATCCCAACAGAACATCTGATAAGTCCTTCCGGTATCCCAAGTTCTTTTCTCTCTTCTTCGGATGTTTCAACATGGCTGGTAACTTTAGGGGGGCCAATCAATGTTCCCACTGAACCGAGACTTGCAGCCAGGTGTGCAAGTTCTAAATTGTTTAACATCACTTTTACATTCTCAAATCCGCCTTTCAGGGAGAAAGCAAACACCCCTCCAAAACCACTCATTTGTTTTTTAGCAATATCATGGTTTTTGTGAGATTCCAACCCAGGATAAAATACATCTTCAACTTTGGGATGAGTCTTGAGGAATCGGGATAGTTGTAAAGCACTATCATTTTGCTGTCTTACCCGAAGTTCTAAAGTCTTTATTCCACGAAGCAGCATATATGCAGAATTAGGGTCAAGTGTTGCACCGTTGATTTCGCGGAAGTGAAAAACTTGTTGAACTAATTCCTTATTACCGCAGATAACTCCACCCATAGCATCGGAATGACCGCCTAAAAATTTTGTAGCACTATGTAAAACAATATCCGCATTTAGTGATAATGGTTTTTGATTTATAGGGGTAGCAAAAGTATTATCGACAACTACAATAGCTCCGACTTTGTGAGCTGCATCAATTAATCTTTTCAGGTCCATCACTTTTAAGGTAGGATTTGTAGGGCTTTCCAGGTAAACTAAATCACACCCTTTTTTGATTTCGTTTTCTAATTCTTCATGGTTAGTCGTTTCGCAGAGCTTTACTTCAATACCAAAACGGGGTAGAAACTCTAAAAATATCTTACTTGTGCCGCCGTATGTATCTTTAATGGAAACGACTCTTTTGCCGGGGGAAAGAAAAGTAAATAAGGTATTACTTATCGCAGCCATACCGGTCGCAAAACTTGTTGCTGCTTCAGCATCTTCTAATACTCTGACTTTTTCTTCAAAAATATCAACAGTGGGATTAGTATTTCTGCTATAGATGTGTCCTTCTTTTTTCCCGATAGCCACATCGAACCAATCTTCAACATTGTCATACCCAAAAGTAACGCTATGAACAACAGGTACCTGCGTTGCACCCTGATAAAATAGTTTTGTCTGTCCGCTCCAGACTGCTTTTGTTCCCGCTCCTTTGCGGGACAAACTATTGTTAATTTCTGACATAATTACTCCTTTCTTTTTATTCAATTTTTAAAATGATTAGTAAAATCTAAGATTGACTCTCTGAAAAAACTATTATTTGTTATTATTTACAGTAATTAATTGCTGTATTAAGTAAAGTTAATGAAAGATCTTTAAGAGATTGAATATCGACCCATTCATTTTCTGTGTGAAGACCTTTCCCCTTTGGTCCGAATACTACCGTATCAATTCCCGCGTTACTAATTAAACCCGAATCTTCCCACCATGAGTGTCCAATGTAGGAAGGCTCATAGCCTATTGATTCTTTAACCGAATTATGAAGTACAGAAATGATTTTACTTTTTTTATCATTCTCAAACGAATCACGACAGATTAGATTTTTGATGGTAGCGCTAAAATTTACATTACTTTCTGAAAGGGTTGATATTATTCTTTTCAGTTCTTTAAATATCTCATCAAATGATTCTCCCGGTATTGTTCTTCGTTCGAGTAATATCTTGCATTTATCAGCGTAAGTAAATGGCTCATTCCCGCCCTTAATCAACGGAATATGCATTGAAGGCAATCCGAGCAGTTTATGAGGCGAACCTGCTTTTAATTCTTGTGAAATCCGGTTAATCTCTGCGAGTATTAATCCCATATGCATGTTCGCATCAATTCCTTCGTCTGGTTTGCCCCCGTGTGCAGCTTTACCTGAAGTTTCAATTTCGAATAAACCGAAGCCATTATGAGCGGTGCAAATAGATAATTCTGTTGGTTCTGTTACAATAGCTGCATCGGTTTTATATTTTTCAAGAAGCTTTTCGGTGCCGATACTGCCGTATTCCTCATCCGCAACAAAAGCAATAACCAGGTCTCCTTTTAGTTCAATATTATTTTCGATAATTGATTTTGCCACGGTAATCATTGCTGCAATACTTCCTTTCATATCGAATGCACCGCGTCCAAAGAGTTTACCGTCTTTAATTTCAGCAGAGAAAGGATCAGCCATATTTTGAACGCCTACTGTATCGGTATGGGCGTTTAACATTAGTGAAGGACCTTTGCCATTACCTTTTATCATACCAATAACATTTTTTCTATCGTTTCCCAAATGCTGGACATTAACTTCCAGGTTTAATTTGGTTAGTAAATTTTCTAAAAAAAAAGCTATCTCTTTTTCCCCGGGTGAATCCTTAACAAGTGAGGGATTTATCGAATTGATTCGTACTAATTGTTGTGTTGTTTCAACTAAGAATCTTTCATCGATATTTAACTTCATAAATTATCCGGTTGAGATCTTTTTAGTGGTTAGAAAATAATTTTTACTGGTTGAAACTCTAATTTACAACTTATTGTAACTAAAATGTTTTGAAAACCCTACTTAATTAGTCGTCCCTTAAAAAGTAGTTATTAGTTGTTTTGTAGAAAAAGGATGCATAAAATAATTGAGATATGTTTTTATTAGACTTTTGAAATAAATGCCGAATAGCCTGCCCGCCAAAGGTGGGTAAATATCATTGTGTGTCCCGGAGGGATTCCTTCGGAGATTTAACGGTAGAGTTATCCACATTTTCTTTAGTTGTGTTTACCACGCAACATCGCAATACCAACCCAGGCGAACCACACGATCATACTCAGCGAAAAAATGGACGTTGCTACCCCGGTGAGAGCAGGAACAACGGAGACGATACCCGCCACACCGATCATCAGGCCAAAATAATTAAGTGCCCTATTAAGCCATCCTGACCGCAGGGCGCCCCAACTTATTAGCAGAGCCCATAAGCCGCCTATAAGTTCATTTCCACTGACAATTCCATTCTCCATAGCTTTAAGCGTTACCCAGACGGTTTCAGTTTGAGCCGGGTTTTTATCATAAAGATTTGTAACAACACCGAAGTCGTGGAGCATAAGGTTACCGCTCGCAATAATCAGTCCCGCCCAGATCAGCCCTAATACGGTAGCCACCTGGAGAATTGCGGGCGATCCGGTTTTCAACCGATCATAGAAGGCAAGCGCTACAACAATCAAACAGATGCCGGAAACCCAGTAAGCTATTAGGATCCATGCGTACATGATTGTCCGATAATCTGCGAGCAAAACTAAATATCGGCCGGGATCGGCGTCAAGTATGGGAGTCAATATGGAAAAATATAACCCTATTGCTACCATGTATGCCGCTGAATGAATTAGTGCGGCAATGCCTCCCGTTTTTTGAAAACTATTCATTTTTATTCACCATCGATATGAGATTCCGTAACTATTTATGATATTTCTTATACATTCATTTTTAAGCTAATGTTCTTGTGCTTAACCTTGCCCGACGAATGGTGGGATCTTTCGTAAGCACAGTTTGCTAAAATGTTATTTAGAACTACTTCCCTGAACAAAATGCCGAACAGCCTGCCCCGCCAACGGCGGGGAAAACAAATGCCAAAAACCTTAAAAACCCCAAACCGATAAGGCGGTCGCGTTGAGGCGCAGGTTATGTTTTATTTTAAATAAAGATCAATAGGATAATCAATTTATTTTAGACTAACTTCCTCAACAACAACCGAAACTTTTTTATATTCTGGATTATTTTTATGCATAATTTCAAACTCTTTTGACATCCCAGGATTTAAATCATCAAGATTATTTGTGATATCAGAATCAAGAACTTTCCCATACTCATCCATATAGTAAGCCTTAATTTCAAAATATCTAACTATTTTATTGCCGTCATTTCTTATTCTACCGCGAATGTATGAATAGTTACTTTCTTTAGCCCAGTCCCAATTTACAATTGATATTTTATCTTTGTATTGTAATTCTTGAGTCTTATTAATTGATGGCGCTAACAGCATAAAAATTCCTAACAAAAGAGCAATAATTGAAAGACCTTTCCTTTTTTCTTTCCTAACCAAAGAAATTATTGAACTTCCAATTACAATTAAAACAAAGAAATTTAGAAATAACATCGGAGTAAAAAGTGAAATCACAAAAGTAACTAAAGCAATAATTTGAAAAATAGACGAAGAATTAATTTTAGGACTTTGTTTTAACTGACTTAATTGAAATCCACATTTTGCACAAAACTTATCATCATTTGATATTTGTTGTTTGCATTGAGGACATTGAGTAAGCGACATAAAATTACCTTATTTTATTCAAAACACATAACAAAGTTGCGCCTAACCCGTCCGCCCAGCAAAGCTATGCTGCGTTAGCCCAATTGCCAAAAATTTTACAAACTGTTGTTAACTTTAATCGAAACAACAGTTTGTTTATAAATTAATTTGCTTGTAATACTCAGTCACAATGCTGAACTATTTTACAAACTTAAAAACCCTAAAAGTGACCGCATCAAAGAGGCGGTCACTTTGAGTTGCGGGTTAGGCGATTTTTATTTTATTAAAAAATGTAAATGAATTTTAACTTTTATCAATCACATCCTTGATGGAACCATTTTTTATTTTAAATATTTTATCTTGTTGGATAAAGTTTCCTTGTTCATCTTTTATTTTATATTCTAAGCGACAGTTCCAATAATTATCTATAACATATGGTTCATACCATTGAATATATTCGATTCTATTAGAATTAGTAGCATTCTTGTTTAGCCAATTTACAATAATATCTATTTTACCAGTCAATGGATCATTTTCAGGTTTTTTCCCAATTTGTTTTTCATAATTTTTTTCCATTTCTTCAATTGATTTTATTACAAGTTCTTCACCTTCCTTCATATTCCATCCGCTAACCCAACCAGTCTTTCCTTTATATTTAACTTTATACCAATTATTTTGCATTCTTCCTTGTTGTACTGTCATTTTATCCAAAACTTGTAACTTGATATTTGCAGGAATTCTAGTGAGTTCTTTATTACTGTTTGGGTCGGGAAGAAGTCTACTGTTATACGCAGTTGTTCTATATTCTTCAACTTTTTCTTCTGAAGCAAAAGTTGGATCTTTTTTTATAATTTCTTTAGTTCCCTTGTTTGAAATTTCCGAGTTAGTTTCCGATTCATCTTTTTTATTATTAGAATTATCTCCACAACCATTGAAAATCATATAAGATGAAAAAAGGCATAATAAAAATAAAATTTTCATAAGTCTCCCTCCTATTATTATTTTAATATATCAAGGTATAAAAGAATATACTTATTGTTCTAAATATCAAGAAAAAACATTTACATTAACTTAATAGTTTATAATAAAAGTTAAATTACTCGCCTAACGAGTTGCGGCTAACGCGTCCGCCCATAACTGACGGACTGATTAGAACCGAAACGCCAATTGTTATGCAAACTGTGCTTAACTTTCTCGTAAGTGCAGTTTGCAAAAATGTTATTTAGAACTACTACCTTGAACAAAATGCTGAACGAAAACCTAAATGCCAAAAACTTTAAAAACCCCGCACCGATTCTGCGGTCGCTGTTGAGCCGCGGGTTAGCTTGCACTTTAACTAATTTTCAACAAGGTTTAATAATGATATTACAGTCTCTGTAAATATTTCTAAATCAGTATAATTCATGTCGGCCATGTTTGCATCTCTAAATGGTCCATTAACTTTAATTTCAGCAGTAGTGAACTTTTTAAATCTGATATTCTTGGCTTATTTCATGTAATAATTTATTGAATTCATTTGCTAAATCAATTCCAATTAGTCCTTGTTTTTGATTTTCGGAAGTCCTTTCAACAACACTTTTTATACTTTTGAGTTTCGTTAAATAAATAGTTTTCTTTGGAATTGTCAGTTTACCCTCTATTAGTTTTACTAATTAAAATAATTAATCAGATTTACTATTTATCTTTTGCATCGGAAATAAAACAGGGACACTAAATTTAACTCTGTTCTCAAGTAGGTCGTTTGCATTTAGTTTTCCTTGTGTCCCAACACCTAAGCCTCCAACGAATATTCCAACACCTGCTTTTGCAGTGCTGCCAGTTTGTGTTGTTATTACAATGTCAAACTGATTTCTCTGTTGGCTAACTTCAAATCAGATGATGAAACACCATGGGGAACTACAGAGGCATTATTTGACTGAATTATTTCATGTTCTTGTGCTTCTGTTATTCCTTTTACAATTTGGACTAAGGTTTCTTTCACAAATTCGTGTAATTCCATTTTATTTTCCGACTAAATTAAGTAATGATATAACTGTCTCTGTAGCTATTTCCAAATCTAAATAATTTACTTCCATTTTTATCATTCTTTCGAACATCCCAGTTCAAGTAAATGGTTTTATAATGAATCCTTTAAATCAGGTATTCTTGATCTATTTCAGATTTCAATGAATTGAAACTTTTTCCCCAAGATTAATTGCTATATGCTCTTTTTTTTGTGTCTCAAAAGTTTTCTCTATTGTACTTTTCATACTTCTCAATTTTACAAAGTAAATATCTTTTTTTTGAACTCTCATTTCTACCTCACTGATTTTGCAAGCTAACGGAGTTGCGGCTAACGCGTCCGCCCATAACGGCTACGCCAGGTAGCCCACAACTGCCAATTGTTTAGCCGAAGGTGCGTAACTTATTCTTGGTACGCACCGGAGGCAATTATTTTAATTAGAACGAACTCCCCGAACAAGAATGCCGAACGAAAACTAAAATTGCCAAAAATCTAAAAACCCACACCGATTATGCGGTCGCGTTGAGCCGCTGGTTATATTGCTTTCTTATTACTGAATAATTTCATTAAATCTTTTTCGTACATATTATAATTAAGCCATTCTAATTTGTATAATATATTTTCGGCATAATGAATTAAGTTTTTATTATTTAAATCAAAGTATGGACTTTCAAACCATTTTTTCAATGTTGGACTGTACCAATTTGCTAATTTATTGAATACGGTTTTGCTTGGCTCTTTTAAATTATCGTCATCATAATGCATCGCTTGATTTCTACCGGCAAATACAATCAAACCAATCGGAATGTTATCAATTAATTTACCTACGCAGAATTTTGCAGCGATTGATTTGGGGCGAATTACTTCTTGAAAATCATTTGGAATCATAGAATTACTTGAAAATAATTTTATCCCATTATAGGCAAATTGTAATATTGAACCGCATAAAGTAGAGCGCGCAAAATATTCAAAAGCAAATTCGTTGTCTCTTTTATGGCGTTCTTGCAATATCTCTTGATTTTCCTTTTGCCATTTTTCATAGGCTATTTTGTTTTCTTCTGAATCAGGCTCACCCCAAAATGTGAATACAGGTCTTTCAGGAACTTCCATCAATTCATAATAAGAATAGTAGGCTTCATATAGTCTTTGGACTACGCTTTTTGTCTTTAATATATAATCTTGTATTTGCTTCATTTATTTTGCAATATAACAGAGTTGCAACTAACTTGTCCGCCCAAAACAGGGAAGACAAGCAGAACACAACTACCAAATGTTTAGCCGAAGGTGCGTAAATTGTTATCGGTACGCACCGGAGGCAATTATATTAATTAGAACGAATTTTCCCCGAACAAGAATGCCGAACGAAAACACAAGTGCCAAAAACCTAAAAAACCCCGCACCGATTTTGCGGTCAAGTTGAGTTGCGGGTTAGCTGTGCTACTCTATTTTAAATATAGATTTTGCTTTTTTAATCAGATCCATATTCAAACTTCTAAATTCATAAACAGCTTTACCAGACATTAATAATTTTTCTTCGGATTTATGTAATGCCACAAGTTTTTTATAGACAATCTCAGCGCCCTTTTCTGTCTTACAATGTACTATATTAATTTGAATTCCATCTGCGCCAACTTCAATAAAGTCATTTGTTATTGTAACAGCCTCGACTCCGAGTTTAGAATTAAATGAAGAAATTTTCTCTTGAGGAACATTAATTGTTTTTACAATCTTCCAATTATTAGGAATTACATTCTCAATACTCGATTGGCAAATCAATAATTGAGGAAAAACAATTGTTAATGCAAGAAACAAAACGAATCGATTGACTATTTTCATATTTACCCCTTTGGTTTGATTATTAAGACAGCTAACGAAGTTGCGGCTAACGCGCCGCCCATAACTGACGGATTTGTTAGAACCGAAACGCCAATTGTTAAGCAAACTGTGCTTAACTTTCTCGTAAGTACAGTTTGCAAATTCATTAATTAGAAAGATCACTTTAAAAGAAACACCGAACGAAAAAGTAAAAGCCAAAAACCTTAAAAGTCCCGCACCGAAAAGGTGGTCGCTGTTGAGCCGCAGGTTATGTGTTTTCTAAAGATTTATTGATTAATAAACTCCAATGAATTCGATGAAACATAACTTCCTCTTAAGCCAGTGACCAATGTCTTTATCGCTGATTTATTACCCCCACACCAGTATGTGTTAAATTTATTTAGGTTATTAAATTCATATTTTATTGCGATTAAATATTTACCTTTTGCTAGTCTCCCAAAATTATAAAACATTATTTTTGCATTATATTGGATTCCTTTGCCCGGCTTAATTAAAATTAGATCTTTTAAGTCAGGACAAGCTTTCTCGCCTAAGCAATCAGGCATGTACATATTTGGTTTAATCAATTTTCCAGTGCTGTCTTTTACGATGGACTTTATTACTTGAAAACAAGGATAGTTTCTAAAAACATAAAAAGAATCAGCTGCAGTATTTATGATTGATAAATAAGCGGTTAAAATATTATTGGTACTTGTTAAACTATCAATATGAATAAGCATTACCGATTTTATTTTGTTCCTTTCTTGCAATACTTTATGATATGCTTCTAATTTAGGAGTCGACATTTTTCCTAAATCTATAAATGGAACTTTTAGCATAATATTTAATGTAACAAACTCATCGGAAGATTTAATTAATACGCTATCAATTCTAGTATTATAACCAATATAACTGGTTCGGATTGTATAGTGTCCTGGCGTTAAATCCAGGATAATAAAATATCCTTTATTATCAGTTGCGGCCCCTAATTTTGTGCCGATAATAAGTACATTCACACCAATTAAAGGTTCACCAGTTGCAGAATCCGTAACTATTCCTTCAATTGAAGCACCATAGATATTCAAATTGTATAATAAGAAAAGAATGAAAATCGAAAAATATTTTAGGTGTCTCATAGTGATCATTTCAAATAGCATTTAATTATTTTTATAAACACATAACTTAAACTTATACGGCACAGTTAATTGACTAAATAACATACATATGCACACCCATGCATATATATGTTCCAAATATTGTTAAAACACCTCAAAAACATATTATTTAGAAATACGCTCTGCATAATAACATTCAGCCTGTGAGCTTAATATATTCATTAGTTTACTACTCATGTTTCAGAGTCTCAGCAGGATTAGTATGTGCCGCCTTTATGGCTTTATAACTAACTGTAGCCCACGCCATTAACAGGCTGCCGGCAATTGTGAGTAAAAACAATCCAATTCCGGGCGTAATGCGGTAGGCAAAATCATCGAGCCAGCCGTTCATTATATAATATGCTACAGGTGTTGCAATAAAGAACGCAATAACAATTAATATTGTAAATTCTTTTGAGAACAGGTAAAGTATGCTTCCTGTGGAGGCGCCGAGTACTTTTCTTATGCCAACTTCTTTTGTTTTCTGCGAAGCCATAAAAGAAACAAGTCCGTACAGCCCGAGGAGAGAGATAAAAATTGCAATGCCCGCAAATATAGAATAGAGGCTGGAAAGCTGTGTTTCGGCAACGTAGAAATTTTCTATTTTCTGGTCAAGGAATTTGGACTCGTAAACGTAATTTGGGAAAAGTTTCATCGAAATTACTTTTAATAAACGCCAGTGTTCCCCTAACATCGGAACCGGCAATTTTTATATTCATCAATTCGTAGTTTTCTTTCCAGCATCCCATAACAATCGGTTTTACCGGATCGTGCAATGAATATGATTTAAAATCTTTAATCACACCAACAATCGGCGCATCGAGAATTCCGCCCCAGAAATTTAATTTCTTGCCTATTATATCCTGCGGATTTGATATTCCCAGTTTATTAAGGAAAGTCTGGTTAACAACAAATTCCCTAACTGTGTCTGTCTCTGCGTATGGCCTTCCTGCAATGAATTTAAGTCCGTACATTTTGAAATAATCCACGTCAGCCCATTTAAGGTCCGCGTTAAAATCTGATAGTTTTGTGGAATTATTAAACCTGAAATCGCTGTCCCAGTGCTGATCATCGGACGGACTGAAAGTACTGTAACTTACATCTTTGATATCGGACTGCTGAACCAACCGGTTTTTTAATGTCTGAAATTTTGCCTGGCTTGGCGGATCGAGCGGAACCCTGACAAGCAAAACTGAATCTTTATTAAACCCGAGAGGAGCATTCCTGAAATAATTCATCTGACTGATAACTATTAAAACTCCAATTACAAGCACCTGCGCAATTATAAACTGCGTAACCACAAGTCCTCTTCTCAAAGCAATTCCGCCGACAGTTTTTACGGACATTTTACCTTTTATTGCCTCAATTGGATTAAAACCGGACAATACAAGAGACGGATACAACCCGGAAAAAAGTGTAACAATAATTGTTACCACTCCAAGAAACAGGATAATTGAAGGATTGCCTAGAAAATTCATTTTAACTGAGGTCTGTATCAGGTCATTCAGAAATGGCAAAGCAATAGTTGCCAGAATTACCGCGGTTATTACAGAAAGTATTGTAATAATCGCCATTTCACTCATAAACTGAATTGCCAGTTGTTTCCGCGTGCTCCCGAGCACTTTTCTTATTCCCACCTCGAGTGAACGCTTAACAGCCTGTGCTGTAGAGAGATTAATAAAGTTAACGCATGCAATTATCAGTAAAAACAATCCGATAAAGCTTAATGCTGTAATTAAATAACTGTTAAAAGTGTGATGCTTAAAGTTGTCGAAGCGGTCATCAAAGTGTAAAGTACTTAATGGCTGAGCCATTAATCCGTCTTTTTGATACTGCGGAGGCTTATGTTTTTTTACAAAGTTGTCTAGATAAGAATTGAACTGAGTTTTGCTTAATGTAGATGGTAGAAGGACATAAACGTTATTACCTCCCATAACACTTACCCAGTCATCCTTCTGATCATTCTTAAAAGTTTTATAGGAAACCACTACTCCTAAGGGAAAATCACTGTTTACTGGAGGATTTTCCAAAATACCTTCAATTTTTAAGGTATAATCATTCTGGAATATTATCGATTTGCCTAAAGCATTTTGCCAGCTTCCAAAGTACTTTTCAGCAGTTTCCCTGGATAAAACGGCCGTGTTAGGTTCCGATAATGCCGCTTTCGGGTTACCCGCAAGCCACTTAAAATTAAATATATTGAAAAACTGCGGTTCGCAGAAAAATGCTCCATTCTCTTCTATAAATTTCTTTTTTATCCCGCTGTTGTTATTATCAATTATTACCTGGGCTTTTTTAACCTGGTAAATATCAGCCACTTCTTTTATCTGGGGATAATCTAACCTGAGAGCTTCAGCCACCGGGAAAGGAGCACCGGAAGAATACCGGTTACCTTGCGGCGAATGCCTTACCGAAGCAACCCTGTAAATATCCTTTTTATCGTGGTGGAAAGAATCAAAACTTAGTTCATAATTTATTACTAAAAAGATAAGAAGGCATGCTGCAATTCCAACGGCGAGCCCGGTAACATTTATAGCTGTATTGGTTTTATTTCGTGCAAAATTGCGTAGAGCTATCTTAATGTAATTTTTGAACATAAATTGTTCCCTTATGGTTTAGTTTTTAGATTTCTTATTACCAGCAGGTCTTCAATAAAATTTTTACTCTATTTTGAAATCCCCTAATCGGAATTGCTGTTAAGGAGAATCTGTACAATCTTTGTGAAATTAAGAAACGATGTTCATTTTAGCAATAAAAAATGGAAACCATTTATCTAACGGTCGATCTGGTGAGTTAACGGTCAAATATTTCGATTTTTCTCGATTTTGAGAGTGTGATTTTGGGAAAGCACTATATTAAAATCTCAGGGAATGTCAGGTTAGGTGTAGTAAAAAATAGCCACTATCTTCAGATCTGGGTTAAAATAAGAGAAATAAATATTGGCTTTAGCCTAATTAATTCCATTCAAATAATTGGGCTGAAGCCCGTGCTTTGATTTTATAAAAATAGTCTGCAGAACTGCAAACTCAACCCCCTACCCCCTTCTCTCGTACTTGCCCGCCTATGCGTGAGTAGAAGTGTGAATTAAAGAGGCCGGCCGGGAGAGAAATCCGTAACTATTTTACAACAAAGATTTCTCACCCCGCTAAAGCAGGGATTCGAAATGACATGTAAAACTTAAGACATCACTCATATCTAATAGATTTTACAGGGTCTGCTGACGCTGCCCGTATTGCCTGCCAGATTACGGTACCCATTGCGACCAAAAGAGTTATTACACCTGTTGCCAGGAACAGCAGCCAGTTAATATTTATTCTGTATACAAAATTATTAAGCCAGCTATTGATAAAGTAATACGCCAGTGGCCAGGCAATAATGTTTGCAATTATTACGAATACAAAATATTCTTTCAACAGTCTTATTGTAATTCCGGCAGATGTATCACCGAGAACTTTTCTTATTCCTATTTCTTTTGTTTTTTGCTCAGTTGACAATGATGCAAGACTGAATAAACCAAATAATGCAAGTATAATTGCAACGGAAGCAAATGTTAGGAAAATCTGTCTGAAATTATTCTCAGGTTTATACAGCTGGTTAATTTCATCGGAAAGAAATGAATACTCGAACACAGAAGTGTGATTACTCTTATCCCAGCTCTTTTTTATTTGTGCTAAAGTTCCGCTAATGTTATCAGGTGAAATTTTAACTGAGACAAAAGAGAATAAATTACTGTAAGGTTTTTCTGTAATAATTAATGGTCCAATTTGGGAATGTAAAGAGCTGTAATTAAAGTTTTTTACTAGACCAATTATTTTATGCTTACCATTCCGTGTAATAGTTTTTCCAATTGGATTATCCCATCCGAGTTGTTTAGCCAACGCTTCATTTATTAAATACGCTGAACTATCCGAAGTCATCCCGGGAATAAATGATCTTCCTTCAGAAAGTTTTATTCCGTATGCCTCAAGGAAATTATGATCTGTATCCACAACGTGAATCATAACGGGAGTAGTAAATCCCTCGGGTATGTAGCCATTGCTGGTGAAATTATTGTAAGGGATATCAGATGAGCCTGAGACATATTTAACGCCGCTAATGGATGTGAGGCTATTTCTCAATTCAGCTAAATTTTCTTTTGATTCACTATTCAGCAAAGGTAAAACAAGAATATTGCTTTTATCAAATCCAAGGTTCTTTTTGCTTACAAAGCTCAGCTGTTTTGAAATAAAGATAGTACTGATTATCAAAGCAATGGAAATTGCAAATTGAGAAACCAGCAAAACATTCCGTGTAGATATTTTTTTATCCCTGTATTTAATCTCCCCTTTTATGCTATCAACCGGTTGTAATGAAGAAAGATAAATAGCCGGATAACCACCCGCAATAACACCGACTAAAAATATAATACCTACAATTATTGCAATATTACCGGGGCTATAAAGGTCCAGATTATTAAATGAATAACCGGCAATACTTTTAAAAACAGGGAATAATAATTCAATTCCGACCACAACAACAAACAAGACGGCCGCACTTATAAGTATATATTCAGATATAAATTGGACAAAAAGATTATTTCTGCCGGCACCAAGTATTTTGCGCACACCAATTTCTTTTGTCCTTTTTACCGATCTTGCTATTGAGAGATTAATAAAATTGATACAAGCTATAATTATAATCAGAAATGCAATTGCAGAAAATATATAGATGTTTGATAAGCCTGCCTGAGAACCCTCATTATATTTTAGGTGAATATCTTCCAGTGGTTGAAGATATGCCTTAAATTTGATATTAAGCCTAGCAAGCTTTTTATTTATATGCTCCCACATAAATCCGGCTAATTTCGGAGTCAATTGTTTTTTAGATTCCTGGTTACTCAATTTCACATAAGTATAATACTGGTTGCCACCGTTCCAGCCCATATAATTGTGTGAATTTTTATAAAGGCTTGAAAAAGATAACAACGCTTTGAACTGTATCTCTGAGTTTTCCGGTGGATCCCGGACAATACCTGTAACTTTATACAAGTCATTATTTCCATTCTTTAATATTTGTCCTACAGGGTTTTCTTTTCCGAATATAACAGCTGCAGTACTTTTTGTAAGTACTATTGAATATGGGCTGGTTAAAACAGTTGACGGATTTCCGGAAATCAGATTAAATGAAAGCATTCTAAAAAAAGTTGAATCGGCAAAGATATTTTCTGTTATCTTGAAATATTTATTATTGCTCTCGTAATAGATAGTGCGTGGGGTTGAAAAACGGGTGTATTGTTTTACTTCCGGAAATTCCTGTTTCAATTCCGGGCCTATGGGAGGAACAAATACAGGAGATTCTCTCTCTACCTTCCCTTCTCTGCTGCTAATAATTGAAACACGATAAATATTATCTGAATCTTTGTGAAAATTATCAAAACTGAACTCGAACCGGAGATAAAATATGATAAATAATGTACTGATAATTCCAACTGCCAGCCCGATAACATTAACCGAAGTATAAACTTTATGCTTTAATAAATTACGTCGCGCAATAGTAAAATAATTTTTTAACATTGTTCTACCCCATTTTTAATCATTTAGATTATTCATATTTCAAAGCATTAGCAGGATTTGAAAGTGAAGCCTTCAATGTCTGCGTGCTTACAGTAACAAGAGCAACTAAAAAAGCGACCAAACCGGCGGCCGGGAAAATCCAAATAGAAATATTAATTTTATAAGCGAATGCCTGCAGCCAGTTATTCATAAAATAATAAGCCAACGGCCAAGCGATAATATTTGCTATCAGCACCCACTTAATAAATTCCTTAGAGAGCAGAAATATAATTCTGCCCGTTGTCGCTCCCATAACTTTCCTTATACCTATTTCTTTCGTCCTTCTTTCAGCCGTAAATGATGCGAGACCCAGCAAACCGAGGCACGCAATCAGTATTGATATCAGGGCGAATGTTGTAAATATCTGGCCGGTTTTTATTTCAGCCCTGTAAAGCCTTTCAAAATTTTCATTGAGGAAATAATATTCGAGCGGTTTACTCCGGAACAAATTTTTTCCATAATTTTTTAACAAGTTCTATATCAGCGCTGAAATCATTTGATGAAATTCTTACAGGCAAAAACGCGGTCTGGTTTTTATTTAGGAATATAAGAAGCGGTCTTATTTTCTGGTGAAGCGATTCGTAATGGAAATCCCTGAGCACGCCAATTATTTTAGATTTATTTCTACTGTCATCAGTGTTGCCTATTTGCTGCACCAACCGCCCGAGCGGGTCTTTGTATCCAAGGAGTCTTGCCGCGGTTTCATTTATTACTACATTCATTGTATCGGCCGGAAAATCTCGCGAGAAATAACGTCCCTCGGTTAGCTCAAGCCCCATTGTTTTGGCGAAGTCGTAATCGGTGGACATTGCCGCGAAAATATTTTGCTTTGAATCATCGCCCGGTGTGCGAAATACCGTTTGCCCGAAAACGCCGCCGGGCAGGTTATCGCTGTTCGACACGCTTACTATTCCACTGTTTTTTAGCAGTTCTTCCTTAAAGGCATTTGTATTGTTTTCCAGCCCCCACGCTCTCTGAATAACAAGCACATGATCTTTATCAAAACCGAGCTTTTTATTCTGCATATAACGCATCTGGCTGTAGACAATAAAGGTACCGATCAGCAAAATAATTGAAATGGTGAACTGGAAAACTACCAGCATGCTCCTGACCCAGCTTCGCTTGAAAATATTTAATTTACTGGAAAGAACAACGGCAGGACTGAAGGATGAAAGGAAAAACGCCGGGTACCCACCTGCCAAAAGTCCAAGGAATAATACTGTAAATATGATCGCGGGAATCGCCTCATAATTGCTAAAGTAACCTGAATGGAGCGATTTTCCCGAAATGGAATTAAATAACGGTAGCAGCATTTCCGAAAAAACGATAGCTATGAGAATGGCTATTGCTGTTATAAGCATTGATTCGAATAAGAACTGTGTTATTAATTGTTTTTTATTAGATCCAAGCACCTTCCTTACTCCTACTTCCTTAATCCTTAATGAAGCCCGGGCAGTTGAAAGGTTCATAAAATTGATACAGGCAAGCACCAGAATGAAAATCGCTATAAGCGAGAATATATACACGTATTTAATGTCGCTATTCGGTTCAATTTCATAATCCAGATGCGAATTTAAATGAATATCAGTAAGCGGCTGAAAAGCAAACTCGTACCTCATTCCCGCCGCTTTCATTTTCTTGTATGTTGTGCCAAATATCTCAACCATATTTTTAGAAACATGTTTCTCAGTAAATGATTCTATTTTATCTTCAATATTCTTTATTGAAAAATTATCTTTCAGCAGCACGTAGGTGTAAACATTGTTATTCAGCCACATGTCATTATTTGCCATGCCAAGGCTGCTGAAGGAAGCGAACATATCATAATGCCAGTGAGCATTTGGCGGACAATCGGCAACTACACCACGCACCGTATATGGAGTACCGTCCTCGAAGTTCATAATTTTATCCATCGGGTCTTCATCGCCAAAGTACTTCTTGGAGAGTTTTTCGGTCAGCACAACCGTGTGCGGCTCTGCAAGCGCTTTATCAGCGTTTCCACGAAGAAATGGAACGGTAAATACCTTAAAGGTTCCGGAATCGGCCCAGAAAAAATTTTGCTCAATGAAAACGTTATTCTTATACCTGATCAGCATATTGCGGTTCGGCATCATCCTGGTGAAAGCAACCACCTCCGGAAATTCTTTTACCAGCGCCTGCCCAAGAGGAGGCGGAGATATTGCCATATTTATTTCACGCCCGGATAGTAAACCGTATGTATGCACCCTGTATATTTTATCACTATTAATATTTTGCTTATCGAAACTGAGTTCATCATTTACAAAAAGCAGGATAAGAATGCAGGCGGTTATGCCTATTGAAAGGCCAATGATATTAATGAAGGAATATGCCTTATACTTAAAGATATTCCTAAAGGCAATTTTCAGGTAATTCTTAAACATTTTTTATCCCCAAAAAGATTTTATAACAAATAGGAATTTTTTAACCAATACCCTATATTCTTGAAACAACCTCACATAAACCATAACTGCAATGGTTATTCATATTTTAAAGCGTTTACCGGGTTAGAAACCGAAGCCTTTAATGTCTGTGAACTGACAGTTACCAGCGCAATTATAAAAGCAATTATCCCGGAGGCCGGAAATATCCACCAGGGTATACTTATCCTGTAGGCAAAATCTTTCAGCCAGTTGTTCATAAAATAATAGGCAACCGGCCAGGCGATAATATTTGCAATCAAGACCCATTTAATGAAGTCTTTTGACAGGAGAACAATAATTTCAGATATAGAAGCACCAAGCACCTTCCTGATCCCTATTTCTTTTGTTCGTTGTTCTGCTACGAATGCTGCAAGACCTAACAAACCAAGACAGGCGATGAAAATGGCAAGTATTGAAAATGTAGTTGCCAATTGCCCTGTTTTCTGATCAGAGAAATAAAGAGCAGACCACTGACTGTCAAAAAAATCATACGACAATGCTTCACCACCGGCAAACTTTTTCCATGTTTTTTGAATAAGAGAAATTGTTCCGGTATAATCTGCTGAAGCCATTCTGACAGAAATAAATCTGCCGTAATAATCGCTTGAGAACATAACCATCACAAGCGGGCGAATGGACTGATGCAATGATTGAAAATTAAAATTCTTAACAACTCCAATAATTTTATATAAAAGGTAATCATCTTGAGATGCACCGAATTTTATAATTTCCTTTCCTATAGGATTTTTTAGATTAAAGGCCTTGACAGCTGCTTCATTTAAAACAACCGCAAGTGTATCAGAAGGATGATCCTTTGAAAAATATCTTCCCTTCAGCAATTTAAGCTGATAAGTTTTTGCAAAATTATAATCAGTATATAATTGCCATAAAAGTTGTAAATCATTGCTGGAAGCACCCTTCAATTTATAGGAGCTATTACTTAATTCTTTACCGGGAATAGTATTTGAAGCGCTTGTAAGCTTTATGTCAGGATTATTTTTTAATTCCTGTTGAAACACAAGTGATTTACTTCCAAGATCATCAGTCCTTTTTATAACTAGTATATGGTCTTTGTTAAACCCGAGATTTTTATCTCTGATAAAATTCAACTGGTTATAAATTATAAATGTTGAGATTATTAGAATTATAGATATTGCAAATTGAAATATCACGAGCCCACTTCTTAAGCCGGAGCCTTTCCCGCTTCTTTTCGTTTTGCTCTTCAATACATCAACCGGATTGAATGCTGAGAGTATAAATGCCGGGTAAATTCCCGCTATTAGACCAACAACAATTGCAAAACAAATCAAAAGAGGTATTGTGTGAAAGTTTTCTAAAAATGCCGGACTGATATTTTTCCCTGATACATTATTAAATACCGGTAATAATATTTCTAAAAGTCCAATTGCCAATACGACTGAAATGCAACTCATTAGAATAGATTCCACAATAAACTGCTTTATTAATTGCCCCTTATTTGAGCCCAGAGTTTTTCTGATACCAACTTCTTTGGCTCTCTTTTCCGACTTGGCAGTAGATAGGTTCATAAAATTTATACAGGCAATCAGCAGTATTGCAAGGCCGATAGCAGAAAAGATATAGATATAGTTTATATCGGAATTCGGCTCGACCTCCCCTTCCAGGTGAGAATGAAGATGGATTGATTTTAGGGGCTGAAGTTCGAAATCATACTTGTTGCCCGCAGCGAGAAATTGGGAAAGTGAGATTCCTGCAACTGTTTGAACCTGTGGTGCTACAAATTTCCTGACAACTGAGTTAATCTTTTCCTGCAGAACTTTGACATCTGTTCCTTTACTTAAAAGCAAATAGGTATAATAATTATTGCTTAGCCAGAAAGGGTTTCTGCTGTCTTCATAAGTAGATAAAGATCCGAGAAAATCGAAATGGAAATGAGAATTGGCAGGAAATTTCTCAACAACCCCGGTAACAATATAATCTCTTTTTTTGTCGGCATTTAATATTTTACCTATCGGGTCTTCGCTGCCGAAATATTTTTCAGCCATTTCTTTTGTGATAACCACAGTATTAGGCTTTGTTAGGGCGGTGGAAGGATCACCTTCCAGAAACTTTACAGTAAAAACATCAAAGAAAGTGGAATCTGCTAAATAAAATTTATCCTCGCTGAATATTTTATCTTTATACCTGATTACCGGTATACCAAATGATCTTACACGCACATAGTTAAGGACTTCAGGTAGTTCTTTCGTCATTTCTTCACCCAAAGGCGCTGTTGAGCTGGCTGATAGAATCACCCGCCCGTTTATTTTACCATTTAAATATACTCTGTAAATCTGGTCAGCTTTCTTATTAAAAGTGTCATAGCTCAATTCATTTTTTACATAAAGAAAGATCGCAATACAGCAGGTTATTCCAATGGCAAGTCCGACTATATTTATTAAAGAAATCCCTTTTGAGTTTTTAATATTTCTGATAGCTACATGTAAATAATTCTTTAGCATTTCATTCCTAAGTTTGAGTGCATAATGAGTTAGTATATTTTTTATTCAATAATCTTATTAGAGAACCTATTCATATCTTAATGATTTAATCCGTCTCGTCCTTCGACTCGCCGGGATTTTCGCATAACGATACTATTCGTATCGTAAACTCTTAACCGGATCAGAATTTGCTGCTCTGATAGCTTGAGAACTGACAGTTATAATTGCAATTAAAATTGCTATTATAGCAGATCCAGTAAAAACCCAGTAGGGCATACTGATTCGATAAGCAAAATCCTCTAGCCAATTATTCATAAAATAATAAGCCACCGGCCAGGCAATAATATTAGCAAGCAATACCCAAAAAATAAATTGTTTTGATAATGAATAAGTAATGCCAGTAGTAGTGGCGCCCAATATTTTTCTTATTCCAATTTCTTTTGTCTTTAATTCAGCAACGTAGGCCGCGAGACCTAACAGTCCCAGGCAGGAAATTATTATAGCCAGTATTGAAAAGGAATTAAATATTTGTCCAAGTCTTTGCTGGGATGTATACATTTGTTCATAGGTTTTATCAAGGAATTCATAGTCAAATACAAATTTAGGATCAAACTTTTTGCAGGTAGCCTGAATGAAATTGAGAGTCTTGCTCAAACCAGTATTCTTTAATTTTATTGACAAGATTCTGGGAGTTGGATCCGGCCAGATTATTAGCGGACCAATTTTCCTTTGCAACTGAAGAAAATTAAAATCCTTTACCACGCCAATAATATTCCAGTGTCTGGCTCCGCCACGTGACAGTGTTTTTCCGACTGGATTTTTCATTCCCATCAAATTTGCAAAAGTTTCGTTAATTACTAATGACAGAGAATCATCTGCTGGATATTCTTTAGAATAATACCGGCCTTCTTTCAATTTAATATTGTAAGTGTTAAGAAAATCATTATCTGCTGCCATTGAACTAATAAGTTCATCCTGGTTGGGGTCTTTTCCTTCCCATTTCCAGCCGCCACCATTGCTGTATACTGCAATTGGAAGATGTGTACTTACTGAAGCATCTTTAATATTTGTATTTCTTAAAAGTTCGGTTTTTAAAGCTTTCGGATTTTTCTGTAATTGATCAGAAAGATTGAGATAGATAATATTATCTTTATCAAGGCCCAGATTTTTATTAAGCATAAAATGCATTTGCAAGTAAACAATTGTAGTGCCAATTATTAATATTATGGATATAGCAAACTGAACCACTACAAGGATTTGTCTGAGTGAAAATTTTGATGACTTTGCAGATAGTTTATTTTTTAGGACTTCAACCGGTTTGAAACCGGAAAGGAAAAGTGCAGGGTAAATACCCGCAAGTATTCCTGTTAAAAGTGTTACGAGCAGGATAAGAAGAATGGTGTTCCCATTTACCTGGCTTAATGCTAATTCTTTCCCGGATATATTATTGAACAAAGGCAAGAGTATTTCCACCAGTAAAATAGCAAACGCCAGCGAAATAAAAGTATATAAAAGTGATTCTCCAAAAAACTGTTTTGCAATTTGTAACCTCGTCGCTCCAACAGCTTTCTTAATTCCGACTTCTGTCGCTCTCTTTGCTGATCTTGCAGTAGAAAGGTTCATAAAATTTATACAGGCTATGATCAGGATAAAGAAAGCAATAATAGAAAAAATAATTACAGTCTCAATCCTTCCTCCCTTCCCTGATATTGAATAAAGATGAAGCTTATTCAACGGGTAGAGAAACAATTTACCTGCCGTAGAAGCATTTAGTTCCTTCTTTAACCTTCCTTCAATTTTTTTAGTAACTTCACCTGCCTGTGCCGGATTTTTCAGCATTACATATGTATGGAGCATATTCTGTCCCCAGTTGTCCATATTGTATCCAAGGTCTTTAAACAGGGCAAGTGGTACCAGCATATCAAATTTAATATCCGAGTTTTCAGGCACATTTTTGACGACACCGCTGACAACCATATCAAACCTGTCGTCCATTTTTATAATTTTGCCTACAGGATCTTCGTTTCCAAAAAATTTCCTGGCCATTTCCTGCGTAATAATTATCGAGGAAATATCTCTTAGCGCATTTTTTTTATCACCTTCAATAAAATCAAAGCTGAATATCTTAAAGAAATCAGGATCAGCGAAATTAACCTGTTGATTAAATGTCTTGTCTTTATAAGTAACCTTTCTTTTCCCGAGGTAAGCTTCGTACCTGGTAGCATATTTTATTTCCGGTATTTCGGTCTTCAGCGCAGGCGCAAGAGGAATTGGTGTCGGCATAACAGTAAAATCACCAACAGTTTGATAATGCTGTGTTTGAGGGATAACAAAAATACTTTCGTAATTATTATTGAATTTATTAAAGCTTAGTTCATCAGTTACCCAGAGCAATATTAATATACAGGCAGCCATACCAATAGCCAGGCCGACTATATTAACAAAGGAATAAAGTTTATTCTTGAATATATTTCTTATCGCAATTTTGAAATGACTTTTTAACATTTTACTCCCCTGAGTATTTACTCATACTTTAATGATTCAACCGGATTCTGTAAAGCTGCTTTAATTGACTGAAAGCTTACTGTCATTAGTGCTATTATTAAAGCAAGGAATCCGGAAGCAATAAATAGCCAGATACTGATTCCGGTTGCATATGCAAATTCTGACAGCCACTTAGACATAGCGTAATAAGCAACCGGCCATGCAAAAATATTTGCGGCAACTATCAGCCAAAGAAACTCTTTTGAAATTAAAAGTGTAATATTAGATACAGTAGCACCCAGAACTTTTCTAACTCCAATTTCTTTTGTCCTTACTTCGGCTGTATAAGAAGCGAGACCGAATAAACCTAAGCAGGCAATAATTACTGCGATAATTGCGAATATTCCAAATGCCGTTCCAAGTTTTTGATCTTTCAGGTACAGGTTATTTAGCCTTGAGTCCAGGAAACTGAAATCAAATGGATATCCTGGTCTGTATTCTGCCCACCTTCCTTTTAGAAAATCGAGTGTTCCCGGAATATTATTCCCACTAATTTTTATTGTAACCTGATTATTTCCCGTCTTTGTGATAAGCATAATAATTGGAATAATTTCATTATGCAGAGATTCAAAATTAAAATTATTAACTACACCAACTACCCTTCCCTGTCTTCCACCGTAATTCATTTTCTTACCAACGGCTAATTGGTTATCCCATCCAAAACTTTTCACAGCTGCTTCATTTATAATAAATGCAGTACTATCATCCGTAGTATAGTTTTTTGAGAACTCTCTTCCAGCTTTAATTTTTAGGCCATATGTATCTATGAAATCATAATCAACTTCGTGAACTGCAAGCCTGAAAGGTATTGGTTCCATTTTGCCTTCATTATCAAATTTTCCGCCCCAGCTGTTCAATAACATATTAGAAGGAACAAGCCTTGAACTTGTAACCATTTTAATATCAGGATTTTGTAAAAGTTGGTTTTTAAAGGAATCGAGATTGTTTTTAATTTTTGAACTCGATGGCAAAATGATGAGGTGATCTTTCTTGTATCCAAGATCCTTATTCTGTACAAAATTTAATTGCGTGTAAACAACTCCAACCGCAATTAGTAAGATAATGGTTATTGTAAATTGTAAAACAACCAGTGCTGAGCGAAATTTAGATTTTCGGCTTAATAGTTGTTTCTCGTGTAATGATTTAGCCGGGCTAAATGAAGAGAGGACGAATGCAGGATAGATTCCCGCAACAAGACCTACAACCAAAGTAATAAAAAGCACAAAAAGGCCTAATTGGTAATTACCAATCAGACTAAATTCAAGATTTCTCTGCATAAAACTACTAAAGGGTCTTATAGCAATCTCGACAAAAATCAGAGAAAAGAAAAGGGAGATAAAAACGGTTACCATTGACTCGCCGAGGAACTGTTTTATTAGCTGCCCTTTATCAGCACCCATAACTTTGCGAACACCAATCTCCTTAGACCTTTTTGATGATCTTGCAGTTGCAAGATTCATAAAATTGATACATGCTATAAGCAATAAAAAGAATGCAACTGCGGCAAGAAGGTAGACTGTATTTATATCACCGTTTGGTTCAACTTCAGTTGTAAGGTGCGACCGCAAATGGATGTCAGTAAGTTTTTGAAAATGAAGAGTTGTAAAATTATGTAATGGTTTTGAGGGAAGTTCAACATTATTTGCATGGTAATTCTGTGTTATATATTTATCTATAAAATCAGGGATTTTACCTTCAAGTTCACTGATTGATTTGTTTTTATCCAGTAATAAATATGTTATATAATTATTGCTCCCCCAGTTTGTTTCAAGATATTGTCGTCCAATTACATCGGGAGCATATAAAGTTATAAAGGAAGCGAGGAAATCATAGTGAAAATGGGAATTATCAGGAACATCTTTCACAACACCTGTAATTTTAAATTCGTAGTTATGTTCATAAATTATAGTCTTTCCTAAAGGATCCTGATTCCCAAAATATTTTTTTGCCATAGATTCGGTAAGCACAAGACTTTTAGGTTCTTTCAGTGCAGTTTCAGGATCACCTTCTATAAATGGGATTGTGAAAATATTAAATGCGGATTGTTCAGCCCAGTAAAAATTCTTTTCAACTATAGGAATATTATTTATTTCAAGGAAGGTATTGGAATCGTGAAGAAATCTTACTTCATCTTTTACAATATGTGGATAATCATTTTTTAGCAGCCACCCTACAGGAGGAGCAACACGCGCCAGATGGAAACTGCTTTCTCCATTTTCATTAAACCATTCCCTTGTAACTCTGTATATTTTATCAGATTTTTTATTGAATTTATCATAGCTCAATTCATTCTGAATAAAAGTAATTATTAGTATAGAGCACGTAAGACCAACAGCAAGCCCGAATATATTTATGAATGAATACCCCTTTTGAGACCATATGTTTCTGAATGCTATTTTTAAATAGTTCTTAAACAAACTGCCTCCCTATTAATGTATCTGTACTAATTCTCTTTCTTTTCTTTCTTTAATATTATTTCTTATTTATACTTTATTGCTTTTCAGGATTCTTATCACAATTTTCAAATAATTCTTAATTATCAAACTCTCCTGGATTTTTTGTCAGCCCGGCAACTGAACAAGTCATAAATTCATTTTATAATCTTAATTCAGCTGCCATGACTAACGGGAAACAATCGAACAAAACACTTACATTTTGAATAATTTATTAAACGTGGTAACCCTCTTTAATATTCTCAGTAACAACCTGTCCGTCGAATAAATGAATAATTCTGTGGCTATATTCTGCATCGTGTGGCGAGTGAGTTACCATCACTATAGTTGTACCTGAATCGTTGAGCTTGGTAAGAATATCCATAACCTCTTCACTATTCTTTGAATCAAGATTTCCTGTTGGCTCATCCGCAAGTATTAATTTAGGTTTTGCAACAACAGCTCTTGATACAGCTACCCTCTGCTGCTGACCACCTGATAACTGCTGAGGAAAGTGATCCTTCCTGTGCATAATCTGCATTTTTTCAAGAACTTCATTTACCATTTTTTCTCTCTCAGAAGATGAAATACCCAGGTACAACAATGGTAATTCAACATTTTCAAAAACCGTCAATTCATCAATCAGGTTAAAACTCTGAAAAACAAAACCAATGTTTGATTTTCTTAAATTAGCACGCTCCCTCTCTGAGTGTTTTGAGACTTCGTGTTCAAGGAAATGATATTCACCTTCTGATGGATTATCCAGGAGTCCAAGAATATTAAGCAGAGTTGATTTTCCACATCCTGATGGACCCATTATCGCTACAAATTCCCCTTCCCTGATTTCAATATTCGCATTATTCAATGCGGTCGTTTCCACTTCATCAGTGGTGTACATTTTTTTCAGATTGACAGTTTTAATCATGTTGTTTCCCATGTGTTCACCCTTCTGTTAGTTTTTATTTTTAGAATAATTATTTTATTTCAAAACCAGTTTATCTATATCTCCATAAGTATCATACGAAGAAGTTACAACCTTCTCACCAGATTTGAGGCCATCGAGAACTTCATAATAATCCGGGTTCTGCCTTCCAAGTTTTATTTGTCTTTTTTCAGCATAATTTCCGGAAGGATCTACTACAAACACCCACTGTCCGCCGGTCTTCTGATAAAATCCACCTCGAGGCAGCAATAATGCTTTAGTTAAATCACTCAGTACAAGCCTTATTTGTAAAGTTTGACCTCTTCTAAGATTATTGGGAGCTTTATCGTTTTTAAAAACCATATCAACCTGGAATCTGCCGTTTGTTACTTCAGGAAAAACTTTTTTGACTACAAGCTGATATTCCTTTCCATTTATTTCTACAGAACCTTCCTGACCTGTATTAACTCTTGAGATGTAAAATTCATCAATATCTGCGCGTACTTTATAATCATTTAGTACATCAATCTGTCCAAGCCTTTCACCAACTGATTTAGATTGACCAATTTCTGCGTTCAGTGCAGTTAACTGGCCGGAAATCGGGGCTTTAATTGTAAGGTTATCAATACTTTCTCTTATTAGACCCAGGTTTACCTGTAAACGTTGTATTGATTCATCAATTTGTTCAAGTTGAGCAGCACTACGAAGAGAATCTTTTCTTAAATTCTCTTCTGCCAGCATTCTTTGTGAAACCGCGTTGTTATAACTATCTCTTGAAAGGTCGTAACTTTCCTGCGATGTGAGTTTTTTCTCCCACATTGCTTTTTCTCTTTGATAATTTCTTTTTGCAGTTTCATAATTTAATTGAACATCGAGCATATTTCTTTTAAGGTTTATTGTATTTTGTTCAATTGAAAGGCGACTATTTCTAGCATCATTTATTTGCTGATAAGCAAAAGTTTCCTGTTGAAGTGCATTCAATTGTACATTTGTATTCGATAATTTTAAAATATTATCCCCTTTCTTAACCATTGCGCCTTCTTCAATGTATTTTTTTTCAACTGCACCACCCTGAACAGCATCAAGAAATACAGTTGTTTTGGGAAGTACATTTCCGGTGACAGGAATAAATTCCTGGAAATCTCCCATCTTCACTTCAGAAATAGTTACTTTGTCTGTCTCAACATTTAATTTAGATCCTGTGTCACTTAGTATCAGGATTATTAGAAGTAAAAAGATTATTCCTCCCCCTACTCCCAGTTGAAAGTTTCTTCTTTTGTACAGAGGCTTTTTTTCTATTTTTCTGTCCAATTTTCTACCTGTATTTTTAATTGATGTAAAAAATTATGATTCCTGGTCTTATTTATATATCAACTCCTGTGCCCGGAATATCCTGGATATTTTCAGTTTATTGGGTTTCCCGTTCACATATTTATAGTTCCGCTGATCACGGAAATGCACAAAAAATCATTGATTACAAGGTTTTATAATTATTTTCTTTTATGTGAATATGATAATAATTATGTTCGTATACGAACATAATTGTCCGTTTCCGTACTATATATCGGTCAAAAACGCACACTTTTTTGACCAAATAACTGAAAGATTAACGGAACAGAAATTGACATTTTATTTATAAAAAACTTTATATGACTAAAAAAAGCGGAAATATTTTAATTATTGATGACGATGAAGACATTTTATATTCAGCGAGATTATTGCTGAAACAATATTATGCTATCGTCCACATTGAAAAGAATCCTGAATTATTACCAACCCTACTTTCTAATTCAAAATACGATGTCATTTTGCTTGATATGAATTTTTCCGGTGACACTACCAGCGGAAGGCAGGGTTTTCACTGGTTAAATGAAATATTAAAAATAGACCCTTCTATGATTGTAATATTAATTACTGCTTATGGAAATATAGAAATGGCAATCAAAGCAATCAAGGAAGGCGCAACAGATTTTGTAATAAAACCCTGGCAAAACGAAAAGCTACTTGCCACCGTTTCCTCAGCAATGAAGTTGAGCAGATCTAACAATGAAATAAATGAATTACGATCAAGACAGGAAGTTTTAAGCGAAGATCTTGATAAGAACTTTCACGATATAATTGGTACCTCCCCTTCAATGAAGGAAATTTTTAATGTAATTCAAAAAGTTTCAAAGACTGACGCGAATATTCTTATACTTGGAGAAAACGGCACAGGCAAAGAACTTGTCGCCAGGGCAATCCACAGAAATTCAAACCGTGCAAAAGATGTTTTTCTCAACGTTGATATGGGAGCTATAACAGAATCACTTTTTGAAAGTGAATTGTTTGGTTATGTAAAAGGAGCTTTTACCGATGCAAAGGAAGATCGTGCCGGCAGATTCGAAATTGCTTCGGGGGGAACATTATTTCTTGATGAGATCGCAAATATTTCACCCAACCTGCAATCAAAACTTTTAACTGTTTTACAAAACAGACAGGTAACCAGAATTGGATCTAATGTAGCTAAGTCGGTAGATTTTAGATTAATATGCGCCACAAACGCTTCAATTAATGAACTATCCCATCAAAAACAATTCAGGCAGGACCTTCTTTACAGAATAAATACTGTTGAAATAAAACTTCCTGCATTAAAAGAAAGAAAAGAAGATATCCCATTATTGTGCCAGCACTTCTTAAAAATTTATTCCAGTAAATACAACAAGAAGACTAAGGAGATATCCAGTAATGCATTCAATAAATTGATGGATTATCCCTGGCCCGGTAATGTTCGGGAATTGCAACACGCTATTGAAAGAGCTATCATTATGACCGATGCTTCTGTCCTTGGACCTAATGATTTCTTGTTATCATCAATGGAAGGAAACCGGAATGAAGGCATCAACTTTCCAAGTTATCAAATTGACGAGGCTGAAAAATTGCTCATAATAAAAGCAATAAGCAGACACGCAGGTAATATTACTAAAGCGGCTAAAGATCTTGGACTTACCAGAGCCTCACTGTACAGAAGACTGGAAAAATACGGATTGTAATATTTTACTGGTTAAAATTGTTCGGCTAAAGTATAGTATATTGAAATCACTTTTAACTATAATAGATATATGGCCTACAAACAATTTAGTCTGAATATAATTTTAAGAGTTCTGATTCTCTGTGCAACAGTATTTCTGCTTTTCTATCTCTTTTTCAATTCAAACCTCTATGCAACTACATTTATATTATTCTTTCTTGTAATTCTTCAGATTTATCTGCTTATAAATTTTGTAAGTAAGACAAATAAAGACATAACAAGATTTTTTGATTCAATAAAATATTCTGATTTTTCCCAAACATTTTCTTCAAATGTTAAAGGAGCTTCATTTGAAGATCTGAGCAATTCGTTTGCAGATGTAATGCAGAAATTTCAGAACACCAGGGCAGAGAAAGAAGAAAATTACAGGTACCTACAGACGGTTATTCAGCATATTGGTATCGGATTAATGACTTTTACCCCGGATGGAGAAATTGACCTCATAAATAGTGCGGCAAAAAAGCTTCTCGGCTTCAACGTAATTAAAAATATAAGTGAGCTTTCATCAATCGATAATAAATTGCCTGAAGCACTAATTAATTTGAATGCCGGTGATAGAATTCTTCAAAAAATTGTTGAAAATAACAGGCTTGTTCAATTAGCTATTTATGCTGCCGAATTCAGGATGCGTAGTAAAAAGTATACTTTAATTTCACTTCAGAATATTCAGAACGAACTTGAAGATGTTGAGATAGAAGCATGGCAAAAGCTCATAAAAGTACTGACTCACGAGATTATGAATTCCATTACTCCAATTACTTCATTAGCAAATACTGCAGACGGGATATTAGAAGAGTTTGAGATTAAATCCAGTGGAATTAACGAAGGGCTCAGGGAACATCTGGAAGACGTGCGTGGAGCAATTACAACTATTCAAAAAAGAAGCAGCGGGCTTCTAAAATTTGTTGATGCATACAGAAATCTTACAAAGGTACCAATACCCAATTTTGGGATAATAAATATCAATAATTTATTCAGAAGAATTAAAACTCTACTTGCTGAAGAAATCACTAAACGTAATTTATCATTTAACATTTCAGTTGAACCTCCGAATCTTGAAATTACTGCGGATTCAGATCAGATTGAACAAATATTGATTAATCTTATACTTAATTCAATGTATGCTCTTGAAGAAAGAGAAAATCCATCTATCGTTCTGCGGGGATTTATTGACAGGAGCAGTCATGGTGTAATCCAGGTTATAGATAACGGCCCGGGAATTCCTGAAGAAATTATTGAGAAAATATTTATTCCATTTTACACTACCAGAAAAGGCGGCTCGGGAATTGGATTGAGTTTGTCACAACAAATAATGAGAGCGCACAGGGGAAATATCAGAGTAAATTCTGTCCTTGGTAAAGAGACTATTTTCACATTAAGATTTTAGATTTGTTTTAATAAGGAAGGATAATCTTAAAACTACTGCCGGGCTTTTCTTTCGTACCAATATCTGAAGGACTCTCAACCGCAATTTTACCATTATGCCTGGTTACAATTTGCTTCACTGCCGATAGTCCAAGTCCCGCGCCTTCATACCCAAGTGATTTAATATTTGACGCACGGTAAAAATCATCGAATATTTTTTCTTTATCTGAATCTGGTATTCCTATTCCATTATCACTTACATTGATTTCGACCATATTATCATTGTCATTTAATGTAATTATAATTTTCCCCTCCTCCCCTATATATTTAATCGCATTACCAATTATGTTTGAGAATATCATTTGGATCAAGAACGTGTCGGCTTTAAGTATCTTCCTGCTTTCCCTTGAATCAATAATATCAATTTTTATATTTTTATTTTTTATCGAATCATTAAATTTTTCAACAAGTGAACCAATTACCTCATCAATTTTCACATCTTCTTTTTTGATATCATCCAGCAATCGTAACTTTGATATTTTTAAGATATTATCAATTAACCCGAATGCTTCAACTGATCTTGATTTTGCCCTTCTAAGTTTCTCTTCAACCTTTTCATTTAAAGGACCAATGATTTTATCGAGTACAATTTCAAGATAAGAATGAACTGCTGCCAAAGGTGATTTAATCTCGTGAATAACACTAATTATATATTTTTGTTTATCTCTTTCAGCTTCATTTATTTTCTTTAATGACTCAACTAGCTCCTGTTCCATCCTGTATAACTGATGTGCAATTTTATTTGCAAGTAAAACGCTAACAATTATTGAAAATGCAAATATTACACAAAACGCTATACAGTAATTCAGGTCGGAATAAATCGGGTATGCTAAAAATCCAGTTAAGGTATGATGAATTATTATGCCTGAATATTCCAGAATAACCAATGAAGAAAAAGCCGCAATTATCAGAACAGCAAGTGAATAAATAACACTTCCCGGAAGAATTAAACTCCCAATAATCATATGAAATATAAACAACATGTAAAGTGGTGATTCTATAGTCCCTGTAAAATAAACCAGCAGGTAAAGAGCACAAAGATCGAGAATCATTTGCAGTAAAGAAAAGTGGAGTGGATTGAATTGACCAGGAATTGTTTTTAATTTCCTCCTATATATGTGAAATGAAATGTTATAAAGTAGGATGGATAAATTAATAGCTGTTAAAGCGAATACTTGTTGATTTGTAAACTTTACGCCGAGCATAAAATCTGAAGAGATAAGGAACAGTGATAGTAAAACCACTGCTCCATAACGAAGTTTAATAAACCAAAGGTTTCTTTTTTTTATTGCATCCCAAAACGCATCATAATTATGTGCCCAGGATGGAACAAGATTTATCATCTCGACCCTTCATATAAAATCAATAATTACTAAATCTTATGCTATAAATTTTCCTCTTTTTGTGTAATGAGTGTGCAACAGTTGATGAGAGGTTTTTCCACACGGACCATCTGTCAGGAAATTTTCATAGATATACTTTATTCTCGGATTTTCGTGAGATTTTCTAATCGGCAAAGTAGATTCTTCAGCGTAAATAGCCTGAGCTCTTTTCTTTCTTATCTCCATTGAAGTTGGAATAGGTTGTCCACCTCCACCCAGGCAGCCACCCGGACAGGCCATAATCTCGACAAAGTGGACATCATCCAGTTCTCCTTTCTTTAACATTTCCATAACTTTTTTGGCATTTGCCGTGCCGTGTGCAACTACAAATTTTAATTCAACATTATTCAGAAATTCATATTCTTTCTTGCAATCAGTTAGTTTAACCGAAGCCTGTTTAATTCCTTCAAATCCTCTGCATGGTTCAATGTCAAGATTCTTAAACGGAACTGGCCTGCCAGTTACTAATTCATAAACTGTCCTTAGAGCTGCTTCCATTACTCCCCCGGTTGCCCCGAAAATTAATCCGGCACCAGACGCATTACCGAATGGTTCATCGAAATTTGATTTAGGAACTTCAGGAAGATAAATTCCCGCTTCCCTGATCATCTTTGCCATTTCCCTGGTTGTAAGTCCGTAATCAACATCCTTAAAACCTGAATCAAACATTTCAGGTCTGTTACACTCAAACTTTTTAGCTGAGCATGGCATCAAAGCAACCGTAACAATATCAGCAGGATCAATTTTTGTCTCTTTTGCATAAAATGTTTTTATCAGTGCACCAAACATCTGTTGAGGAGATTTTGCAGTTGATAAATAGTCCAGGTATTCAGGATTAAAATGTTCAATAAATTTAACCCATCCCGGTGAACAGGAAGTAAACTGAGGAAGCTTAACCGAAGTATCTTTGTCAACAATTAGTTTTTTTAGTCTATTTAACAATTCAGTTCCTTCTTCAATTATTGTAAGGTCAGCTGTAAAATTAGTATCAAATACCATGTCGAACCCGATTCTCCTGAGTGCTGTGTTCAACTCCCCTGTAAATGAATGTCCGGGTTCAATACCGAACTCTTCACCGATAGCGGCGCGCGGTGATGGTGCAGTTTGTATTACAACGTGTTTCTTGGGATCATCAATTGCGTTCCAGATTTCATCCGAAGGATCATTTGCCTTTAACGCAGCGGTTGGGCATCTGTTTATGCATTGACCGCAATTAATGCAAATTACGTCTGCGAGTGGTTTCTCGAGAAATGTCCCAATATGTGTGTCATATCCCCTGTCTATTGCTTCCAGCACACCTACTTCCTGCAAATCAATACAGGTACGAACGCATCTTTTGCAAAGCACGCATTTATTCATATCTCTTACAACTGCAGCAGAAGATTTATCAACTGTATAAATTGGATCAGTAATATGACCGAAAGTATATTCATCAACTCCGTATTCTCTGGCTAAAGTTTGTAATTCACAATTACCATTCCTGGAACACGAATAGCATTCACCGTAATGTTCACTTAAAAGAAGGTCGATTATATGTCTGCGTGCCTTTCTGACCATTGGAGTTGTGGTCTTAATTTTCAACGGAGAGGTAATTGGATAAGCACAAGAAGCCTGTAAAGTTCGCATCCCTTCAACTTCTACAACACATATTCTGCAATTTCCGGCAATGCATAGATCAGGATGATGACATAACGTAGGAATATGTATTTGATTTTCGCGACAAGCATCTAATATTGTTGTACCAAAAGGTACTTTTAATTTTTTTTCATTTATCTCGACAGAAACCGTTCCACCTATAGTTGTAATATCTGCAGGTTTTTCAACATTTAATTTTTGCTGGCTGACCGGTATTCTGGAAGTATCTTTATTCAACATCTTATCTCCCGTTTCTTTCATATTTGAATATTTCATCTTTAAAGTTTTCAAGTATTGTGATAAAAGAATTCGGACTTGTCTGTCCTAATCCACATTTGCAGGCAATCTGCATCGTCTTACCAAGTTCTTTGAGAGAATTTATGTATGCGAAAGTGATTTCATTTTTATCAATTTTTTCAACACCTTCCAGCAATCTCACGTTACCAATTCTACATGGTGTACACTGTCCGCAAGATTCCTCTACAAAGAACTCAAGGAAATTACGAAGGACATCCAGCATATTTCTTTTCTCATTAAAGATCATTACAGAGCCTCCTGTTGCGGCATCCTCATATGCAAGTTGTCTGCTGAACTGACTTTTCGGCAGGCAAACTCCGGATGCTCCGCCAATCTGAACGGCTTTAGTATTATTTGCATCAACTATTGTCAACAATTCATTAATTGTTGTTCCCCAGGGCAACTCATAAACGCCGGGTTTTTCACAATCTCCTGAAACTGAAAATAATTTTGAACCTGTTGATTTATCCGTTCCATATTTTTTGAACCAATCACCTCCCTTCATAATAATATGAGGGACCGAGGCAAGTGTTTCAACATTATTTACAATAGTAGGATGTCCGTTGTAACCAGTATTAACAGGATAAGGCGGGCGATTTCTTGGTTCTCCCCTGTAACCTTCAAGAGATTCAATTAGTGCGGTTTCTTCACCGCAAACATAAGCTCCTGATCCGAGTCTTATTGTGATGTCGAAATCAAATCCATCTTTTCCGGCAATATTTTTACCAAGCAAATTATCTCTACGCATACCTTCCAGAAAATCCTGGAGAGATTTCAGCATATATTCATATTCACCGCGGAGGTAAACTATCCCGTATTTAGCACCAATTGTATATCCGGCAATAACCATGCCTTCGAAAACAAGTTCGGGGTATTCAAGCAGGAGAACTCTGTCTTTAAATGTTCCCGGTTCACCTTCATCAGCATTGCAAACGACATATTTTTTTTCAGAGTTTGCAGCAGCTGTTAACATCCACTTTGTTGATGTTGGAAATCCCGCACCACCTCTTCCTTTTAAAGCAGAAGTTTTTAGTTCCCGCAGAATGTATTCCCTTTTATTTTGAACTGTTTTCTTTATTGATTCTCCCTGCTGATATTCTGAAAACAGCACAGGGCCTTTTCTTTTTTTCTTATTTTCCACTAACGTTTCCATCAATTCCTCTACTTAATTTCATTTAATATTTTTACTGCTTTTTCCGGATCCAGTTTTGTATAGACTCGATCATTAATAATCATTGCCGGACCCTGATCACACATTCCTAAGCAATTAGTAAACTCGAGCGTTATTTTTTCATCTTTTGTAGTTTCTCCGAATGATATGCCCAGTTCTCTTTTAACTGCTTCCTCTACATCGTTGCGTCCCTGCAGGTCGCACGAAATTGTTTTGCAAAGTCTTACAATATTTCGTCCGCGTTTTTTTGATTTCAGAAATGAATAGAAAGTTATTACACTGTAAACTTCAACAGGGTGAATATCCAGTAGCCTGGCAAT
Source organism: uncultured Bacteroidota bacterium (assembly GCA_963783855.1). Taxonomy (GTDB): domain Bacteria; phylum Bacteroidota; class Ignavibacteria; order Ignavibacteriales; family Ignavibacteriaceae; genus JAKAGZ01. The sequence continues at coordinate 119,744 of CAWAPE010000005.1, read as the reverse complement.
TTCCTGTTGGGCATAATCTGAAATATGTTTGTGTCTTTTTTGAATATCCTGTAATATTTGCAATAAGGCTGATCTATCATTCCCATATTTTACTACAAGTTCCTGTATCTCTTCTGAAAGAGTATTCTTTTCCATAACTAACATTTTTCAGCCTCCAACTTTCAGTTTTAATAATTTATCAACCTTGTTTAACAATTCAGCTGGAGAAACTGGTTTCTCTACAAAATCATCAACAGGGATTAATTCGTTCACTCCGTAATCAAGACCTATCGCTTTAGAAATTGAGGTATACATTAATATTGGGATATCAATTTTCTCGCTCCTGATTTTTTGGGCAAGTACAAAACCGTCATCCGGTTCATTCATCATAACATCAAGAATTATTAGATCCGGGTGTTTAGTTATCACCAGGTCATAACCATCATCTGGATTTGTTGCTGTAATTACTTTATGCCCTTTCATTTCCAGGACAAGAGTACTTGCATCCAGAATGTCCACATCATCATCAATCACAACTATGAGTGCCATTTCCAACTCCGTGTATTTTGTTTTGGAATATTATTTTTGGTAAGTGTTATTTCTCTATTGGAGAGAATATGAAACGGATATTGCAAGAATAGTAAGGAATAGACCGGGCGATAGGTTCTATAACTATTAGTAGCGGTGCGGTCTCTCTTTAATATAATCTGTCTCATATTTTTCCCACCTACAGGTAAAAACTATATTGTACCTGAAGGAACAGTGGTAGACCCCGCCATAATTGAGCATTTTAAGTGCCAGTAATTTTTATAAATAAAATTCTGTTTAAGTGAATATTTGTGAGATTTAATAATTATTAGCTTCTTATAAATAAGAAGTAATTCTTATTATTTACTGGCAATAAGAAATAAAAGAAGAGTTTATTATTCGGAATTGATATTTTTATGTTTAGATATTCATCAGTAGTACCAAATAAATATTTAAAGTGCTATTAAAAAACTACCTGCTAGAATAATTCCGGCAGCTATAACCTTTTTAACTAAGCACTTTTCCTTAAATATTCTACCACCTACAATCACTGCAATAAATATTGATAATCTTTTAACAGAAAGTACAAGAGCCACAGGTGCAATTTTTATTGCCAGTATCTCAGTAAACCGATATGCAATAGTAAGTATCGCTATTAATACAAGCCATCTAAATATTTTAACATTCCCAAGTAATGAGAAACTTTTTGCTCCCCTTTTTGCAAAAAAGAAGATCATTATTGAAAAAGTAATCGAATAAAATACTTGCTGAATGAAGAAGTATGATTCAGCCGGGAATTTATATTTGCTTAATAATGCACGATCTGTTATAGCCGTTATTGTAAAAAGCAATAGTGCCGATAATACATAAAGATGTGATTTAGATTTATAGAATACTTTAAATGGTTCAAGCAAATCAGTTCTGTTTTTTATTTCAAGTACATAGGTCCCGGTAATTAACAACAGCATTCCTGTAATTTGAAGGTTGGTCAGATTATCATTTAGAAAAATAAATGCTGCTACCGCCACAAAGCCTGGGGTGAGTGCCAGTAATGGCAATGCCCTGCTTATTTCCATATTCTTTATGGAAAGCATGACAAAAAGAAAACTGAACGCTCCAAGCGCAGATCTGATGTAAAGTGCAAAAATACCTGGAATAGTAATACCACCGAAATCAGAAAAGAATATTACAGGTAACGAAAGTAAAGCAACAAAAAGAAACAGGAGAAAGGAAAACACTAATGCGTCCAATTCAAAAAGGACTTCTTTCTGAGAGAGCGCTGCACCCGCAGAAAATACAGCTGATCCTAAAGCCAGTGCAAACCACGTTTCCATATTTTAACAACCACCTAAAAGTTTAAACTAATCTTCAGGAAAAAATTTCTACCGGGTTCACTAATTATCATTCCCCTGTTAGTTGAAAGATGATTTCTATATGATTTATTAGTAATATTTTCACAACCTGCTGTTACTCTGAAATTAGAATCCAATATTTTAACGGGTTTACTGTTAATGTATAAATTATAATATACATAACCCGGTGTGGATAATTCTCCGGGTGCAATATCACTCTGAGAAGAGAATATATTTGCCGATAATTCGAACGATAATAATTCCGGAATGTTCAACCGATAATTTATTCTGCTGTTAAACGGGGATATTTCGGGTAGATCTGTATTTTTTGAAATATCCTGGCCTCTAACATAAGCCGCTGAAATGCTTATAAGTGAATTATCGGAGATATTAATATCAGCAGAACAATCAAATCCATACAGCCTGGATTTTCGAGCATTAACAGTGAGAAGAGCCTTTCTTCCCTCAAAAGTGCCCGGCAATTCAATTATCTGATCTGTTAAAAAGTTAATAAAAATATTTCCATAAAAATTAAAATTATCATTAAGAATTCTAATGCCTCCATCAAAGTAATTACCCTTTTCTGGATTTAGCAAGGGGTCCCCAATTCTTATCAAACTTCCCAGGTCTATATACTTATATCTTTCCTCTAACGAAGCAGAACGAAAGGAATGCGAATAAGAAAAAGTCAGATTGATATTTGGAGAAGCATAATATAACAGATTAATATTACTGCTCCAGGAATAATCTTTAATATTCATTTCATCCCAATTAAGAACTGAGGCTGGTTTATTTTTCTTTCCCTCAGGAATAGTAAAATAATAGACAGGATTACTGATTGAATCATTTTTTACAAATATCTGGTCAGTTCGTCCCCCTACAGTAATTTTCAGCTTTTCCGAAAACATTGAGAATTCATCCTGAACATAAAGGCCAATACTTCTGAAGGTGGAATTTGGTAATGGCTTTTCTCCAATAATTTCCTGATACATTTCAGTAATTTGGTTACTTTGTGGGTCCCTTTCACTATGGATAATTCTTTTTTCTCTTCTGCTATCAAGATTTCTTTGCCAGGCATCAATACCAGCAAGTAAAAGATTATTACCAAACAGCCAGTTACTTTGTAATTGTAATCCCGTTACATAATGGCGGGCACCTGGAGTAATTCTATCAACCGTAATAATTTGTTCAGGATTTCCATTTGCTGGACTTACTACTTTTGTTTGGTTAGGTATATTTTCAACAAACCTGTAAATATTTTGATTGTAAAACTTAATTGTCAGATCTTTTAGGGGGTCTATTATATTTTTTATAGAGTACTGGATATCAAACAAATCTCTTTTTATAAATGAATATTTCACTACGGCATTACCCGGGAATAATCCTGAACCTCCCGGGATCCCAATATCCCATCCTTTAAAGTTTTGATAAGATAAACTCAGCTTACTGTTTTCATTAATAAACACTTTCAGTTTCCCTGAGATATAATCGTCATTGTATCCACTATTCAGTAATTCGCCGGTAGGGTGTTTGTGTATTTTCCGCCTTCCTGTAACTACCATTTAAAGTCAATATCCAGTTTCTGTTGGATAAAGAAATTTCAGCACTATTTGTTAAGGATTTATTAACAGTACCAAAGCCGGAATTAATTCTGCCATTTATCCTGAATCCATTAGAATAATGCGCAGCGTCAGTAATAATATTAATAATGCCCCCAAGTGCACCCGTACCGTATAAAACTGAAGATGCATTTTTAATTACTTCAATTTGTTTTATATCATCCAGATTATATAAAGACAAAGCGCCATCGAGATCAGTGGCAGTTTCAATTCTGTTTCCATCAATAAGTGTTATTACATCAGCACCTTTTAACCCACGAATTGAAATACTAGTAGCCCAGATTCCGTCTCTTTGAAGTGAAAGTCCGGGTTTTTTTGAAATAATTTCAGCGACAGTCTGAGGTTGATGTTTTTGAATTTCATCTTTTGTAATTACCTCGAGTGGTAAAGCCGATTCACTGTATCTTTCCCGGTTTCTTGTAGAAACAATGTAAACATCTTTTAAAGGAATATTAGCGGAAGTGAGTTTAATAATTTTTACTGAGTCAGGCCTTAAACCGGATAATTCGAATGAAAGAGATCTGGTATTGTAGGATATATGAGTGAATTTCAAATTGATTTTACCTAATAGTCCTTTAAAATAGAATTCACCTTTTGGATTTGTAGTTGTTGATTCTTTCTCCCCTATTAAAAAAACATTAACATTTTCTATAGGTTGATTAGTTTTGGAATCAACTACAATACCTTTAAATGTTAATGATTGTGCAAATAAATTAATAAATAAATTGAGTGCTATATAAGGCAGGATATAACAGACTATTTTCAAATTCATCCGTACACCACAAAGTTCATGCATTAACGTAAAATCAAAGCTTCAAGACACATTAAAATCAAATCTTATACCATGAGGAAATTAACTCTAAAGTTTAGATTTAGCTCGAAAACTAAATCTTATCAAATTTTTTTTTATCAATTTTCGGAAACAAAATTGGGGCTTCCCCAGAAAGAAGAATATTAATACGGCCTTTTATCTTGCTAAATAGACGTAATAATAATAACTTAGCAATAAAAAATGTGAGAATTTATGCGAATTATACTTTTTGGATCTCCAGGCGTTGGAAAAGGAACGCAAGCCAAAATTCTTAGCTCCAAATTAAATATACCGCACATCTCTACAGGGGACATTTTAAGACTAGCTGTTAGAGAACAAACTGCTATGGGGATAAAAGCTCAGGAAGCGATGAATGCAGGCGAACTTGTGTCTGATGATATTATGTTTGGAATAATTAAAGACACACTTGAGCAGGACAGGTGCAAAAATGGATTTATTATGGACGGGTTTCCCAGGAATCACCTGCAAGCTCACGTTTTTGATGAGATGCTTGCCAAAATGGATATTTACAATTTTTATGTAATTACTCTTTCTGCCAAGGAAGAAGAAATAATTGCCAGGCTAACAAACAGACGGGCTTGCAAATCTTGTAAAACTATATTTACACTCAGTGAAATAAAAAATTTAGATAAATGTCCTAAATGTGGTGCAGAAAATAGTTTTTATCAAAGAGCAGATGATAGCGAAGGTGTTATTCGTCACAGATTAGAGGTATTTAAAGAGTCAACTCAGCCTGTTTTGAAACACTACGAAACTAAAAAGAAGGTTTTATATATTGATGCGGAAGGAAGTGTTGAGGAAGTTAACAATAGAATTCTACTGGCATTAAAAGATAAAGAACCGAATAGCATAACTATTTCTGTTTTATAACAGCATTTACCGCCTTACCGTTTTCCAGCTTAATGATTTTATTCTCGCTGTACTTTCTTACAATATCATAATTATGTGTTGCAAAAAGTACAGCAGTTCCTCTTGAGTGAATTTTCATCAAGATTTCAAGAATTTCACCTGATGTTTCCGGATCAAGATTTCCGGTTGGTTCATCCGCTAATATTAATATTGGTTCATTTAATAAAGCCCTTGCAATTGCTACCCTTTGTTTTTCACCGCCGGAAAGTTCATCAGGCATACTAAATCGCCTGTGCAGAAGTCCAACATCTGTTAATGCATTATTGATTCTCTTTTTTATTTCTTTCCCCGATGTGCTCGTTACTTCCAGGATAAAAGAAAGATTATCATAAATATTTCTGTCACGTAAAAGCTTAAAATCCTGAAATACAATACCCAGCTTTCTTCTTAAAAGAGGCAAATGTTTTGGCTTTATTGTTTTCGAATCAAAATCACCTACTTCCACTACACCGGAATGAGGTAAAATATTCATGTATACCATCTGAAGAACTGTGCTCTTTCCTGCTCCACTCTTTCCGATAAGAAAACTAAATTCACCGTGTCCAAGACTAAAACTCAAATCAGAAAATATTTGTTGATGTGAATAACTAAAATCTACATTATTGAATGATAACATCTTTATCCTGCTTTTTTTACAATAAATTGAAGTCGCTTAGATTTCGGCGTGCCGTCTTTGAAAGAAAAAGCCTCAAGGCATTCTGTTACATATAATCCTGCTTTTTCAATCAAAATAAAATAATCATCAAAGCTATAAATTCTTTCTTTATGAATTTCCGTAATCTTTTCGCCATTTGCCAACTGAATTTCAAAAATATTTTTATGAATTTTATTCTTTTTATTATAATCGCTTTTCTGAGTAAACCTAATTTGCCCTACTTTACCCGCACGATTAGGTAGGGCCGAGTGAGTTTTGCTGTTTTTCTCCATAGAAACATCAAATGTGAAAATTCCATTTTCACTTAAGATAGCAGAAATTCCCTTAAACAAAGCCTTTAAGTTCTTTTTATATAATAGATAGTTAACACTATCGAAAGTAGAAATTATCAGATCGAATTCACCGTTAAATGGAAGTCTTGTCATATCACAGCAAATCTTTGGTAATGTAATTTTCTTATTTTTCTCCAACATTTGCAAGGAAAGGTCAGTTGCTATAATGTTTTTATATCTTTTCTTTAGAAATTTGGCAAGTTTGCAATTCCCTGCTCCTAATTCCAGGACTCTACTTTTATTGTCAACGTATTTTGAAGCAATGTCATAAATATAATCTGACCAATAATCATATCTTACTGTGCGCATCAACTTATCATATATCAGTGCTACAGTGTCATAATTATTTTTAGCCATTGTTTTTCGCATTTCTTCTTCGATATTTGATAATTATAGCTGCATATCTAACAGCTTCAATAAAACTTGAGGGATCGGCGAGAATTCTTCCGGCAATATCATATGCCACTCCATGATCCGGTGATGTTCTGATAATTGGTAATCCGGCTGTGTAGTTTACTCCGCCGCCAAAGTTTAGCATTTTGAATGGAATCAAAACCTGGTCGTGATACATACCAATGACCATATCAAACTTTTGATACATTCTGTTAGCAAAAAAAGCATCGGGTGAAAATGGACCGGATAAGAACTGATTATTTTTGAAACTTAAAATTGAAGGTTTAATAATCTTTTCTTCTTCTGTGCCTATTATTCCGGATTCTCCTGCATGTGGGTTTAATCCAAGTACAGCGATTTTAGGTTTATCAATATTCAGATCATTTCTGAGTGAATTAAGAACAACATTAAAGGTAGAATGTAAGTTCTTTTTATTGATAAGTTCCGGGACTTTCTTTAATGAATTGTGAATTGTTACAAGTGAACATTTCATTTTTCTTGAAAGAAATGTCATAACAAATTCATCGGTTGAGGTCCATTCAGCTAACATTTCAGTATGCCCGGGAAAATTAATTCCCGCCATATTTATAGCTGTTTTGGAAATTGGAGCAGTTACAATTGCATCAGCCTTACCCTCATTTACTAATTTAACTGCCATTTTGATAGCTTCAAAAGAAGTTTTACCGGAATTTTTAGTTGGGTTTCCCGGATTCATTTTTAAGTCTTTTAAAGGGATTACTGTTACAACGGAATCAGCGTCATTCAATTTGTGGGAAATTTCATAATCGAATTTTGCTTTAGATAGTTGGTAATATTTCTCAAAAACTGCAGGAGGACAAATGAAGTAGTATTTAGAAGTGGATTTTTTTTTAAGAACTTCAAGAGTTTTAATAACTATTTCGGGGCCGATTCCATTAATATCCCCGCACGTGAAGATAAATCTGTTTTTCATCCTTTGACTAACGGAAATTCTCCGGTGCCGTTTTTATCTATAAAAATGAAACTTAATTTTTCTTTCTTATAAACCCATCTTTCAACAACCCGTCCGTAATCATCAGAACTTCTTTCTATAAATGATGGTTTACCAAACTTAATAAATATTTTCCCTCTATCGGTATCAGCTCCGCTTTTCCCGGTAAGAGTAGCAAAATTTCTTAGTGCAAAGTCTATTCTAAGATAATATTCATTCATTAATTCATTAAACTGGGTAGACGGAGTGGGGTCATATTTATCCCAAAATTTGTTTAATGAAGCCTCGTAATTCTCTTTGCTGGTATCAAGAACTTTGCTTACAACTGAATCACTCGTCATATATTTCAAAGCTTTAATAGCAAATTCTGAATTTCGTAAAGAAAATGGTTTATTGAACCAAACCACCTGCTTTAGATAAAAATCAGAGTAGCGCGTACTATCTGATTTTGATACCGATATTTTCAAGTCACCTACTTTCAATTTTCCTGCAAAATTGTCCAATACAAAATTCTTGAATTGCATTCTTCCCTGTTCATTTTTGATGATAATATCTCCATCATGTTTCATCAAATCATTAGAAGAAATAAATGATTCAGTTACCGCTCCGTTAAATACAGTATCTCTGTTGTTAGTTATTGTAACCTTTATGTTACTAATTGAAGTATCGAGTGAAGGGAAAACTAATTTATACTGGTATTGGTCAAAAGGAATGAATCCTTCAAAGTTTGTAACCTGGAATACTTTTTCATTATTTAAGCTAATTTCTTTTTCATTAACCACTATTGGAAGAAGAAAATCCAGGAATTTGGAATTTAATTTTTTAATGCGGAAATGATTTAGTTTGGCTTCCTGCTCTGATTGTTGATCAGTAATTATAGGTACAAGATCATATTCACGGTTGGGTAATTTAAATTGGATCAATCCCTGGGCATATAATTCGGGAGAATTAGTTTTAGTAAAGTCTCCAACAGAAATATTATCTTCTTTGATCTGTCTGGCAACAAACTTTCCGCTGGTATCATATACCTCAACGGAAAGACTTAATGCAGCCTCATAATGGCTATTCTCTTTTACAAAAACCAGCTGATTATATGGTATTCTGTACAGATAGTTAATATCATTAAGACTATCACCCGGAATTACGTGGACAACAGCATAAAAAGGGATCTGACTATGAAATGGAGTAACAGCTGGTCTCCGCTGCCTTTGAGCAAATGAGACGGACAGTAAAAGAATTACCAGAACAAAACATTTTTTAATTATCATATTACTCACAAACTTACATAGAATTTGTCAAAACTCAAGTTAAGTAAACCACATAAATTAAATGGATTCACCCATATAATTGATCTAAACTTTAACTTAAAGATTCGAGTTATAGATATGATTTAAGAAATAAAAAGTATTTCCCTTATTAGCTATTCATTGCACTGAGAAATTCTTTATTATTTTTTGTACCCCTGATTTTATCAAGCAAGAAGTCCATTGCTTCAACAGGACTGAAATCGCTCAATATTTTTCTTAAAATCCAGACTTTTTGCAAATCTTCTTCTTTCATTAATAATTCTTCTCTACGTGTACCTGACCTGTTAACATCAATAGCGGGGAAAATTCTTCTGTCACTAAGGTCACGATTAAGAACAATTTCCATATTACCAGTACCTTTGAATTCCTCAAAGATTACATCATCCATTCTACTACCCGTATCAATTAGTGCTGTTGCAATAATTGTCAGACTTCCACCGTCTTCTGTATTTCTTGCAGCTCCAAAAAATCTTTTCGGTTTGTGTAAAGCGTTTGAATCAACACCACCTGAAAGAATTCTTCCACTGTGAGGAACAACAATATTATGAGCACGTGCTAATCTTGTAATACTATCAAGTAGAATTACAACATCTTCATTTGCTTCAACAAGTCTTTTTGCTTTTTCTATAACCATATCAGCAACCTGAACATGTCTTTCTGGTGGCTCATCGAAAGTAGAACTAATAACCTCAGCTTTAACCGAACGTTCCATATCTGTAACTTCTTCCGGACGCTCATCAATCAACAGGATTATCATTTTTACATCCGGATGATTACGGGTAATTGAGTTTGCAATTTTCTGGAGTAATACTGTCTTACCACTCTTTGGTGGAGAAACAACTAATCCCCTTTGTCCTTTACCAATCGGAGAAAGCAGGTCCATAATTCTCATTGAATATTCACCGGGAGCTGATTCAAGACTGATCTTTTTTGTTGGGTAAACAGGAACAAGATTGTCAAAAAGTGTTCTACCTCTAATATTATCAGGCTCAAGCCCGTTTACAGCTTCCACTCTTAACAGAGCAAAAAATCTTTCACCTTCTTTTGGGGGTCTTACCTGCCCACTTACATAATCTCCTGTTCTCAGGCTAAATTTCTTAATCTGTGAAGGTGATACATAAATATCATCCGGAGAAGGCAGATAATTATAATCTGATGAACGGAGAAAACCGTACCCGTCGGGGAGAACTTCCAGAACTCCTTTTGAGAATGTTAACCCGTCTTTTGAAGTCTGGGCTTCGAGAATTTTAAAAATAAGTTCTTGTTTCCTGAAATCGCTGTACCCTGAAATGTCCAGATCTTTAGCAATTTGATTCAGTTCAACGATTTTTTTGGATTTAAGTTCTGAGATATCCATTGGCATGACTTGTCCTAATTAAAATGGTGAATTGTTATTTTAAATGATTTTTTGGTTAATATGATTAAATTTTTAATGGCTTTATATTCGGAAATGTGAATTATTCTTGAGGCTTACACTTACTAATTAAATTTTCAAAACTAAATGATTATTAACTGGTGAAAGGGTCCCGAGGTTTAACCGAAACTTAAAAGGAAAATTAAATAATGTCAAGCTAATTTATTTTGCAGCCTTGATTTCACCTCTCCAAGAAGGTAAATACTCCCAAGAACAACGAGGCAATCATCAGGCGAGTTTTTCATAAATCCCAGTATAAAATCATCAATATTTCTTTCAGCAATTGCCGAAATACCTTTTTCACCGGCAACCCGAATCAAATCATCAATTTTAGCTGACCTTTCGTATTCTATTTCTGTAACACGGATTTCATCAAAATAAGTTCCTAAATCTCCAAGCATTTCTCCGATAGCCTTATCTTTCATTGCTGCAAACAATAAAGTTTTTTTACCGTATCCCCTGTAGTCTTTGCTGAATTCACTTAAAAAGCTTTTAATTCCATCAGGATTATGAGCAGAATCAAATATTATATCCGGCTGATTATGAAAATATTCATATCTTCCCTGGATACCTGTGTTATCAATTACATTCTTTATTCCATTTTCAATATGTTCATAATCATCTGAGATAAAAGTTTTAGAAATTACCAATCCTGCAAGTGCGGCATTCAATTTTTGATAATTCCCTCTCAACGGCATACTGAAATCATCAAGTTCTATTTCTTCAGTATATAATTCAATTGAATCAGTCCGATTGATAATATATTCTTCCAGCCTGAATAAATTGCAATTTAAATCTTTGCATTTTCTTTCAATTACTTTAAAAGCCTGATCGGGAAGATTACCTGTAAATACCGGAACATTATTTTTAATTATACCGGCTTTTTCTGAAGCAATCTTTTCGAGTGTTTCACCCAGGATACTCGTATGTTCAAGACTGATGGAAGTAATAACAACAGCTATTGAATCAAGTACATTTGTTGCATCCAGTCTGCCGCCCAGGCCGGTTTCAATTACAGCATAATCAACTTTTTTGCTATAAAAATATTCAAAAGCAATGGCAGTTGTCACTTCAAAAAATGTAAGCTTCAATTCATCGATCTTTTTTTCGTGTTTTTCCACGAACTCAGCTACAAAATCATCGGGAATTTCCCTGTTACCGATTTTTATTCTTTCATTAAATCTTACAAAATGTGGTGAAGTATAGAGTCCGGTTTTATAACCAAACTCCGTTAGCATACTTGCAAGAAATGCAGAAGTACTTCCTTTCCCGTTAGACCCGGCAACATGAATTGTTTTTATTTTTTTTTGTGGATTATCTAAATAATCTAAAAATTTGAGTGTGTTATCCAGCCCAAGCTTTATTCCGAAAGTATGAAGAGAAAATAATTTATTAAGAGATTCCTGGATTGTCATAATTTAGATTTTATATGAGCCGGTTAGCTCTGATAATTTTGTAACACCGTATTTTGTACAGTATTCTTCGAGTTGTGTCAATATCTTCCCTGCTGCCGATGGATCGATAAAATTTATAGTGCCAAGCTGTACTGCCGATGCTCCAACAATCATAAATTCTATAACATCCTGCCAGTTCGATATTCCCCCAATCCCGATAATTGGTATATCAACATTTCTTTTAATCTCAAGAACTTTTGCAAGTGCTACAGGTTTTATTGCCGGACCGGAAAGTCCGCCACTAATATTAAATAATTTCGGTTTTTTTGTAAATATATTGAATGAAGTTCCAACAAGAGTATTGATGGCAGAGACAGCGTCACCACCTTCCTTCTTAACGGCTTTTGCAAACTCAGATATATAAGAAACATTTGGTGATAGTTTAATAATAACAGGCTTATCAGTTACTGATTTAACCTTTTCTGTAATTTTTCCAACAGCTGAAACATCATTACCAAACTGGAGCCCGCCTTCCTTCACATTCGGGCAGGAAACGTTTATTTCAAATGCTTTAATCGTCTCTTCCTGAGTCAGGATTCTTGTGCACTCAACATATTCTTCCAGTGTACTTGCGGCAATATTACAAATCAGTGGAACGTCATATTTTTTCAGGAAAGGTATTTTCTCTTTTAAGAATTCTTCAACACCAACATTTGCTAGGCCAATTGCATTAAGCATTCCCGCCGGAGTTTCAACTATTCTTTGTGGAGGATTTCCTTTTCTTGGTTTAAGACTTAAAGATTTAGTTACAATACCACCGATCTTATTTAAATCTGTAAATTCAGAAATCTCATTCCCATAGCCCACTGTTCCGGAAGCAAGCATTATTGGATTTCTGAGTTTTAATTTCCCAATATTTACTGATAAATCTATTTTACTCATATAACAACATCTTTTACATTAAATACCGGTCCATCCTTACAAACCAGATGATATTTTTCAGGATGTTCTGTTGATTCAATTGGGCATCCCTGGCATATACCAAATCCGCAAGCCATTGCGCATTCTGTTGATACTTCACAATTAATATTTTTGCTTAAGCTGAAATCCTTCAGAGCTCTTAACATTGCATTAGGGCCACAACCAAATATTTTTATCTTGTTTCCCTTAATATTATCAAATTCTTTCCTCAATAAATCGACCACCGTTCCTTTAAAACCTTTTGAGCCATCATCTGTAGCAGCGAAAATATTTTTCATACCGTAAGTAATTACATCCTGGTAAGTCCTGCCGCCTATAAAGGAATGGATGTTTTTATTTTCACTAACTGATCTTGTCAAAAAAGCAAATGGAGCTGCACCCAGTCCACCGGCAACAATTATTGCAGTATCATAATTATCATCAAGATTAAATCCATTGCCCAGTGGCCCCAGAATGTCAATCATATCTCCTTTATGCTTCCTTGATAATAATCTCGTCCCTTCACCATAGATATTAAACATCAGGTAAATAAACTCTCCTTCAACATCACAAACACTGAATGGCCTGCGAAGCAAGGGATACATTGATTCAGATACACGAATATTCAGGAACTGACCGGGTCTAACATTATTTGCAATTTCCGGACTGTGGATTTTAAGAAGATAAATATTATGGTCAAGTTCTATTGATTTTTCTACAGGAGCTTTAGTTATAAACAATCGCAATCCTAAATTAAAATAAAATTTCTAACAACCTGGTAATTTCGGCGGGTTATAAATAATTATATTTATTAACCTTCTTAATTTAAGTTTTTGTAATAACTAAATCAAAAAATCCGGTAGTGTCCTAGTTTTATTTATTGTCATCCCGAACTTGATTCGGGATCTCATTATTTTATTAGATTCTGAAATAAATTCAGAATGACAGCCAGGTTCTTGCTTGCAAATGATGAAATTAGAACACTACGAAAAAATCCAGAGAACTGAAGCGAGCAATCCTTATTAGCTAATCTTTACGTTTTAACACAATCTTTTTCTCATCGTCTTCAACTTTAAGATCCGGTATTTGGGTAAATGCAATTCTCATAGGCGCAGAATATTTGGCTATATGTGAACCTCCAAAGTAAACAGAAGCATAACCGTAGCGCCTGTTCAGCCCGTCTATTGCGGTGTAAAGAGATTTGTCCTTTTCAACCTGTTTATATGATTCAAGAACCGAAAGGGTTACGTATTTTCCCTGTAAAAGATTAAACAACACAACGCCAACAGCGGTAGGAATATTTTCCAGGAAAGGATTTCTTTCCCACATGATATTCAGCGCCTCTATAAAATCAATAGTATTCTGGGTGTGGATAAAAGTTATCTTATCCTTCCATTTCATCCTCTTTTGCCGGTGCCAGGAATCTATGTAAGAACTACTTCTTTTTCCTGAATAACCGGGACCAGGTTCATAATCTATAGTGTCGTATGGATCTCTCTTAGTTTTATACCTAACTACAACACCGAGCGCACCGGCATAATAGCCAAGATAACGTAAACGCATTGCTGCTTTCTGAACCAGCCTGTGAAGCACTGCGTAAGCACTCTCATTACTTTTTAACCTGGGCGGAAGTACATGAGAATGCCCGATAGTAGAGCGATGTGTAAGAGGGCGCGGGACATTTTTCCCTCTCAGCTGATCGTACATTCTTTCCCCTTCTATCCCTCCCCAGACTTTCCTGAGTAAATTCCTGTCCGCCTTGCAAATATCTTCCATCGTGTAAATACCATTCCGTCGCAAACGAATTATCATCTTTCTCCCCACCCCTGTAAGATCGCTTATATCAAGTTTATAAAGAGAATGCGGAAGGTCTTCAAAATCAATTACTACAAGTCCATCTGGTTTTTGCATATTGGTACCCGTTTTTGCAAGAAACTGGTTGGGGGCAATACCGATTGAACATCTGAGAAATTCACCTACGTCTTCACTGATTTTTTTCTTTATAAGCAGTGCTATGTTAATTGCATTTTCGCGCTTCCTTTCATTTCCTATCAGGCTGCAAACCATTTCATCGATCGAATGGACCTTATCTACAGGGAGGCATTCATTTACTTTTTCTACGAGTTTTTTGTGATACTGAATATAGATTTTGTGGTTGGCCTCAACGAACCGCATACCCGGACACATTTTTTTTGCATCCGACACCATAGTGCCGGTTCTTACTCCGTATGCTTTTGCTTCATAGCTGGCGGCAATGCAGCAGGTAGTCTCGGCCATAACAGGTAAAACACCTACCGGCTTATTGCGTAATTCAGGTTTGATTTGCTGCTCAACTGAAGCGAAATAGGAATTAAAATCTATGAATAAGTGATTTAATGGCATTTTCAAGGCTTTCATTAGGTGAACAAATGTTCACTATTAACTAAATAAAAGAATTGGAATAAGTCAAGCGAGTCTTAATATATGGAGTGGGATAAATAAAAAAGATAGCAAAATCCTAAAATTAAAGTGCTGTCTTTAGTTAATCTTTGCCTATAATTATTCCGACCTTGATACATTCATTCAAAGATTTGCTTTAATGAATGAAATATTGTTATTTATAATTGATGAATTATTCATCTTATTTCAATATTACATTTATGTAATTATTGACTGCGTGCAAAATACAGGGGGAAAATATGAATACTAAGCATTTCATTTTTATAGCTATTTCTTTTTTCTTTGTCAGTTTTACAACACTTACCACCGATAAACCGAAAACAAGCCCTCAAACTGATGATTGTATCAGCTGTCACGAATCTATAACACCGGGAATAGTTTCTGATTGGAGAACCAGTCTTCATTCGATAAACAGTTTTGCAATGGCAACATTAAAGCCCGAACTCGAAAAAAGGGTTTCCAGTACAGATGTACCTAAGAACCTGAAAGAAGTTGTTGTCGGATGTTATGAATGTCATAGTCTTAATGCGGAAAAACATAAAGATAACTTTGAACATTTTGGGTATAAAATTAATATTGTAGTTTCTCCCAATGACTGCAACACCTGTCATAAAACAGAAGTTACAGAGTATCAAAAGAGTAAAAAAGCTCACGCACTGGATATACTAAGAAAAAATCCCGTGTATAGTGCCCTGGTAAATACAACATTGGGAGTAAAAGAATTTGCTGATAATAAAATAATTCCAAAAGATGCTTCACATTTTACACAAAATGAAACTTGCTACGGCTGCCACGGTACTGAAATTAAAGTTACCGGAAAAATAAAGGTTTCAACTGATCTGGGTGATATTGAAGTTCCAAAACTTAGTGACTGGCCTAATCAGGGTGTTGGAAGAATAAATCCTGACGGAAGTTATGGCTCCTGCACTGCCTGCCATCCAAGACATAGTTTTTCCATAGAAATTGCCAGACAGCCTCAAACCTGTGAACAATGCCATCTCGAACCCGATGTTCCTGCCTATAATATTTACGAAGAAAGTAAACACGGGAATATCTTTGAGACAATGAGAGAGAAATGGAACTGGGAAGAAGTTCCATGGAAATTGGGAATCGATTTTAAAACACCAACCTGTGCTGCCTGCCACAACAGCCTGTTAGTAGATGGACAGGGAGAAATAATATCAAAACGGTCACATGATTTTGGCAGTCGGTTATGGGTGAGAGTATTCGGACTAATTTATTCACACCCCCAACCTAAAAATGGTAAAACATATGAAATTAAAAATCAGGATGAACTACCACTCCCTACTACATTTAATAATATTAAGGCTGATAAATATTTGATTAGCAAAGATGAACAAAATTTAAGAAAGTCTAATATGATGAAATTATGTTCATCCTGTCACGGAACTAACTGGGTAACTTCATACTTTGAAAAGATGGATAACACTTTAATGGAAACAGACAAAATGGTTGAAACTGCTACTAATTTAATTTCATACGCCTGGAATAAAAAATTAGCTGATAAAACAAATCCGTTTGATGAGTCACTAGAACAAATGTGGGTACAACAATGGTTATTTTACGCTAACTCTGTTCGATATGCTTCCGCTATGTCCGGTCCTGATTATGCTGCATTTAAAAATGGGTGGTGGTATCTAACTAAAAATATAAGTGATATGCATCAGCTAATTAAACAGCTTGAAAAAGAAAAGTAGGTATTTTCTTTGGGGAAAGGCTTTCGCTTTTCCTCAAATAATTTAATTGAAATCTTTAGTTCTCTTTATTATTCTCAATTTCAGAAATCTTGTTCAATCTTCTCTGGTGTCTGCCTCCGCCAAAGTTTGTGCTCAGCCATGTTTCTAGTATAGATTTGGCAGTTTCTTCACCAATTGCTTTTGCACCTAAGACAAGAATGTTGGCATTATTATGCTCCCTGGCACTTTTTGCTGTAAATTCATTATAGCAAGTAGCAGCACGAATTCCTTTTAATTTATTTGCAGTTATTGCAGATGGATTACCGGTTGCATCTATAATTATTCCCCAGTCCACACTTCTATCTTTTACTTTTTTTGCAACTGCATAAGCAAAATCCGGGTAATCACACGAGTTTTCATCGAATGTACCGACATCCGTAATTTTAAAACCTTTTTCTGTCAGAATTTTAGCAATAATATTCTTTAATTTGAATCCTGTATGATCACCACCGATAGCAACACTTTTTGAAATAAGTGTTTTAATAATCCCCTGGTCATTTGCCGATATTTGTTCAGCTTCTTCTTTTGAAATAATTTTTATTCCAAGATCTTTTATCCTGTCTTTTGCGCCGGGTGTTAATAAATCATCCGGCCCGATAGGAAGCATTTCGCCTCCCTCCTTAGAAAATTTAATAATATCAGGCTCAGTAATTAATTTTTTCATTCGAAATAAAATATTCTTATAAATATTTATTTAGCTTGTTTACTTTTAGATGCTCAACAATTTTCTTAACATTCTGGCTTTGATCTCTTCGACAAATTAGCAATGCATCTTCACTATTTATAATTATTAAATTGTCAACACCAACTACAGCTGCAAATTTATCAGGTGAATAGATATAACTATCGACAACCATTTCGCTATATACATTTCCAATTTTAGAATTCCCGTTCTCATCTTTTGAAGACAGGTTATAAACTTCTTCCCAGCTACCAACGTCACTCCAGGCAAAAGTACCTTTAGTCAAAAAAACTCTTTTAGATTTTTCCATTATTCCGTAGTCTATAGAGATACTTCTAAGCTGGCCATAAATACTTGAAACTATATCAGGTAAATCCGGTTTGTCTAAATCCTTTTTAATTTTATTTAATCCTTCCCCGAGCTCAGGCATGTACATATCGATTTCTTCAAGAATAGAATCAACTCTCCAGATAAACATTCCGCTGTTCCAGAAAAAATCACCACTTTTAATAAAACGTACTGCAGTAGCATAATTTGGTTTTTCAGCAAAAGTGAGTACACTATAAATATTTTCACTTACTTTTTTTTCATCAACCTGAATATATCCATAACCTGTTTCCGGTCTGCTTGGCTTAATTCCTATCGTCACCAATCCTTTGGAATTATAGGCAAACTCGGCAGCATTTTTTAATGTCTTATGAAATTCTTCTTTCTCTGTAATTATATGATCAGCCGGTAAAATTATTGTAACGCCATCCTGAGTTTTTTGCTGGATTATAACTGAAGCAAGCCCTATACAAGCTGCTGTATTTCTTCCGAATGGTTCTTCAATAATATTTTCATCCGGTACATCAGCTAACTGGTTGATAATTTCCGGTCTTTGAATTTTATTAGTGATAACAAATATATTCTCAGCTTCAACCAGACCTTTTAACCTGTTAACTGTATCCTGAATCATTGTATTTTCACCAAAGATTTTTAACAATTGCTTTGGCGTTCTCTCTGTACTTCTTGGCCAGAATCTTGACCCAACACCGCCGGCCATTATTACAGCATAAATTTTCATTAATATTTAACCTTTTATTTTAATAGTTTGAATTTCCCGCCCGAACTCTTCAGCACGGTTGAGGTAATTAGTAATGTCCACTTCTTTTCCCCTTACAACTGCAACTATTACAATAAGACATGCTCTCATAGATTCAATTACTTCCCTTCCGGGCATTAGCTCTCTCGTTTTAATTAGCTGCAGTGCTTTTGCTATAACACTATGCATGTTAGCAATAATATCAAATCCTATTTTTGCAGAAAGCTCGCCGTTTATTCTCATAATTTTAGCAAAACTATTTAATTCGTCAGTATTTATTTCATTCTCTGCAAGCTTTTTAAGCATTGCATCAATCGGCTTTATTGGTTTTAGAACTTCCGCTTCATAATTCTGAAAGAAAACATCTTCCTCGTCTTTGTCTTCTTCCATAATAAATTTTTCTTTAAGGATTTCAGTTTCTGATTTTTCAAATACTTTGGATTCTTTTTCTCTTTTAGAAAGGTCCGCTTTTATTTCGTCTTTGCCTTCTTTCTTATCTTCCAGTTTTGTCTGAATATTTTGACTTTTCATTTTATCCAGAGCAGCTTTAAATACTGCCGGAGTTACTGTCTCCAGCATTGCATTTAAATCTTTAATAAGGTATTGGCTGTGTTCCTTGAATTTTTCGGATAATTTTAACAGATCAACCTGGTTACTTTTTAAATATCTATAAATTTCATTTAGCCTGATTGCCAGAGTTGAAAGCTCCGTAATCTTTTTCATTTGCTTAATGTCTTCTTCAAGATTCTCTGACTTAACAATACATTCCCTAAGTAAAGCAACTACTTCAATCTTTTGAGTACTTAGTCTCAGATTATTTGAAGCTGCAGAAATACTTTGCACAATATATTGTTTGACAAAATCCATTTAGCCTTTATACACTCTTTCTATCCTGTTTTTAAAACCGCAAATTATTTCATACGGTATTGTATCAAGAATATCGCACCAGTCCCAGGCAGTAATTTCTTGTTTATTATCTTTACCTATAATTGTCACTCTCTCACCGAGCTTAATTTTATCATTCCCAATATCAAATGTAATTCTATCCATTGAAACATTTCCTATCTGAGGATAAAATTTTCCTTTTATTATTGCTTTTGCCTTTCCGGAAAGTGCCCTGTAAAATCCGTCAGCATAGCCAAGTGGAACAGATATGATATTTGTATCTTTCTTTGCCAAAAAATTCCGGCCATATCCAACTGTGTCACCCTTACGTAACAGTTTTATAGAACTAACATGTGAAATTATAGACATAACCGGATCCAGTTTTATAGATCTGGTTGTAGTTTTAGATGGATAATAGCCAAACATTAAAATACCCGGGCGCACCATATCAAAATATGCCTCAGGCAAATCGAGTACTGCACCTGAATTTGCTGCATGAACGAGGCCATATTTTATTTTATTTTGTTTTAAGGAATCAATAAGTTCAATCAATCTCTTCGTTTGAAGCCTTGGAAAACTTTTATTCTTTTCTTCTGAATTTGCAAAGTGAGTATAAATTCCATCAATTTCAAAAATTTTATCTTCGCTTACCCGTCTGATAAAATCAAGTGCTGAGGAATGGTAAATTCCAAGCCTGTTCATTCCCGTATCAATCTTTATGTGGACTTTTATTTTTTTTGTCTTACCATTTCCATGCTTTTTATAACCGTCCTTCAGAATTTTTAGATGTTTTTCTGAAAAAACTGTAGCAATAAGATTATACTTATATAGATCTTCTACCTGGTCTTTTACAAATGGTTCAAATACAAGGATTGGTTTTTTAATGTTAGCTTTTCTTAATATTATCCCTTCATCCGGAAAAGCAACAGCAAAATATTCCGGAGCTTTTTTCCCCAGTGAATTTAGGAACCTGGCAGTTTCAGTCATACCATGACCGTATGCATCGGCTTTAACCACCGCCATTATTTTAACATTTTTAGTCTTCTTTCTAATATTGTAAAAATTAGATTTCAACTTAGAAAGATTTATTACAGCATAAGAAGGATGCATTATACAACAGATAAATTATGACTAAAATATAGTTTTTATAGAAATTATAATCAATTTAGACAACTTACTTCTAACATGAATTCCCCAAACCATATGAAAAACATTTTGTTCAATCTATTTAATTAAATGTAAGATCAAAGAATTTATATAAATATTTTTATTATTTATTTGGGCGTTTTGAAAATTTTTAATTAAGTTATTTCTCAGACTTAGGAAATAAATTAAAAGAAAAAAGTTCGAATTCTTAAACTTGATAAATTAAACGCTGAAATATATAAATATATGGCAAAATGGTGAAATAATGCATATAAAAACAGATTGGTATGTATATTGTTAATAAGAGTACGATTTAGAAAATTGGAAAAGCTTAAAGAAATTAAATTATTTGATTTCTTATAAATAAGTTGTAACAAAAATATTATACACTAAAAAAACATAATATGTTAACAGAATTCGGCAAAATTTTCATCTTCTTCTTAGTCGCAATCCTATTTGTAGTAGTTGTTGTATTTGTTGCACAATTACTCCGTCCTAATAGAAAAACCAAAGAAAAAGTAATGACCTATGAATGCGGTGAAGACGCAGAAGGTTCACCCTGGGTTAAGTTTAACATCAGGTTTTATGTGGTTGCACTTATTTTCCTGATCTTTGATGTTGAAGTAGTATTACTTATTCCCTGGGCTCTGGTTTACAAAAATTTTGGATTAGGCGGATTCCTGGTCGGTGCTATATTCTTAATTATGCTTGGGCTCGGAATGGTGTACGAATGGCGCAAAGGAGATCTTGAATGGGCACGGCCCGCATTAACAATTCCTTCGTTGAAGGGTTCTAGTAATAAACCCGAAAATCAAACAGTAAAAACAGAGGCCTGAGTTTTATGGGATTATTGGATAAACAATTTAATGACGAAAACATCGTAATAACAAAGGTTGGGGATCTGCTTAACTGGGCCAGACTTTCATCTCTTTGGCAGATGAGTTTTGGTCTTGCCTGCTGTGCTATTGAAATGATGGCAACTTCTGCCTCTCATTACGATTTTGATAGATTTGGTGTAATTCCTCGTCCATCACCCAGGCAATGCGATGCAATTATTATATCCGGAACAGTTACTTTAAAAATGGCTATCAGGATTAAAAGACTTTATGAACAAATGCCTGATCCCAAATATGTTATTTCTATGGGTAGCTGCTCAAACTGTGGCGGACCATATTGGGAGCACGGTTATCACGTACTTAAAGGAGTAGACAGGGTAATTCCTGTTGATGTTTATGTACCGGGTTGTCCTCCACGCCCGGAAGCATTGTTAGAAGGACTTTTAAAACTCCAGGAAAAAATTCGTAACGAATCACTTGTAAAAAAATCAGCATGAAAAACACAGAAGAAATATTTAACCTGTTAAAAGAAAAATTTGGTGAAGCTATAATTGAACTTAAAGCGGATCAACCTGTTGAGGCATTTATCACAGTAAACCCACTTGAGCTTGATAAGATTTGTAAATACCTGGCAGAAACGGACGAATTAAAATTTGATAGCCTGATGAATTTATCCGGAGTTGATGACGCAAATGGTGAAAGTACTAAAGATGAAGAAGGAAATTTAACAATAACTGGCGGAACATTAAGTGTTTTCTATCATCTTGAATCTACTTCGCTAAAACATAAACTGACATTAAAAGTTTCTGCACCAAGGGAAAATGCTGAAGTTACTTCGGTATCTGAAATTTGGAAATGTGCAGATTGGCACGAAAGAGAAGCGTACGATCTGATTGGAATTAAATTTTTAAATCATCCGGATCTTAGAAGAATATTAATGCCTTACGACTGGGAAGCAGGCCATCCTTTACAAAAAGATTATAGGAATCCTGAATATTACCAGGGAATGAAGGTACCATATTAATTTATTTAAAATATTGAACATACTCTATGGCTCTTAAAACTGAAGAAATGATCCTTAATATGGGCCCTCAACACCCATCCACACACGGAGTGTTGAGACTTGAGCTCCAGCTTGAGGGTGAATTAATTGTAAACGTAGTTCCTCACATCGGATATCTTCACAGATGTTTTGAAAAACATGCTGAAGCAATGACTTATCCGCAGGTAATTCCTTATACAGACAGAATGGACTACCTGGCATCAATGTATAATGAATTTGGATACGCACTTGCAGTTGAAAAATTGTTGAACATCGAAATACCCGAAAGAGTGGAATATATCAGAGTAATTATGGGTGAACTTCAGCGAATTGCCTCTCACCTTGTTGCTATCGGAACATACGGAGCTGATATTGGAGCATTTACTCCCTTCCTCTTCTGTTTCCGTGATCGTGAAAAAATTCTCAGCCTGTATGAAATGACTTGCGGGGCAAGATTACTCTATAATTATATCTGGGTCGGCGGAGTTTCACATGATCTTCATCCTGACTTTCTGAGACTCACGAAAGAATTTATTGATTATTTCCGTCCGAAAATAACAGAGTTGAACAATCTTTTAAGCTACAACAAAATATTTATTGAGCGTACAGCAAATGTTGGTATTCTTAAAAAAGATGTAGCAGTTAATTATGGAATCACCGGCCCTATGCTTCGCGCCTCAGGAATGAAATGGGATTTGAGAAAAGACGATCCTTATTCAGTCTATGATAAATTTGATTTTGATATCCCTGTAGGTGATGGAAGAATGGGAACTGTTGGAGATAGCTGGGACAGATATTTTGTTCGCGTTCTTGAAATGGAAGAAAGCCTGAAAATAATTGAACAGGCAATTGCGCAGATTCCCGAAGGTGATGTGACCTCAGCAATTCCAAAAAGAATTAAACCACCGGTCGGACAGGTTTATTCAAGAGTTGAAAATCCACGCGGTGAACTGGGTTATTTTATTATGAGTAACGGAACACCAAATCCGTTTAGAATAAAAGTGAGGGGACCATCTTTTATTAACCTTGCAGTAATAAACGAACTCTGCAAAGATCTTTTGGTTGCAGATGTTATTACAATTCTTGGAAGTATTGATATTGTACTCGGAGAGGTGGACAGATGATATACGAATTTTTCTCAAATTTATTCAACAACCAGGTTATCGGATATATAATTTCGGCGGCCCTCCCTCTCCTGTTTTTCATTTTACCGTTTGTTCTTGTTGCGGTTTATATGGAAAGAAAAGTCTCTGCACATATGCAGGACAGACTCGGACCAATGAGAGTCGGCTGGCACGGAGTTCTTCAGACAATTGCGGACCTTTTAAAACTTCTGCAGAAAGAAGACATTACTGCTACAGCAAATGACAAACCGTTATTTAATCTGGCACCTATTGTCGTATTTGCCGGTAGTTATGCAGCATTTGCGGCAATTCCGTTTACTGGGGCCTATATCGGTTCAAATATTGATCTTGGTATCATATATATAATTGGAGCAACAGGCCTTGTAGTAGCCGGAATTTTAATGTCTGGCTGGGCATCAAATAATAAATATACTTTGCTCGGTGCAATGAGAGCCGCCGCTCAGATTATCAGTTATGAAATCCCAACAATACTGGTTGTACTTTCCCTTATTATGATAACCGGAACGATGAACCTTAATACAATGAGCCAGATGCAGACAGGCTATTTCTGGAACTGGATGATCTTAGGCGGACCGGGATTAGGTGTTACAAAATTTCTTTTAATTCCGTTTATGATAATTGGATTCTTTGTTATCTACATCAGTACACTTGCTGAAGTAAACAGAACACCTTTTGATATTCCTGAAGCTGAATCAGAATTGGTTTCCGGTTACCACACAGAATATTCAGGAATGAAATTTTCGATTTTCTTTTTAGCAGAATATGCAAATATGTTCGCTGTATCTGCAATAGTTGCCACATTGTTTTTCGGCGGTTATCAATCACCTTTCGGTTACCTTGGCAATACTTTAGGCGCTCACTGGCTTGTACCGATTGAGCAGTTCTTCTGGTTTGCTATTAAAGGTACCTTTTTTGTTTTTGTACAAATGTGGCTCAGATGGACACTACCAAGGTTGAGAGTTGATCAGCTAATGGCTGTCTGCTGGAAATATTTAATTCCAATTGCGTTCGTTAATCTAATAATAGTCGGTTTGATTACTATACTTTAAAATTATGAAAGAATACCTAAATAATATCTGGAGTGCAATTTCAACGATCTTTATCGGGATGGGAATAACATGGCGTCATATGTTCGTTCCATCTGTTACTATTCAATATCCCGATGTTAAACTTGATCTGCCGGAAAGAGAAAGAAACAGGCTCTATGTAAATATGGATGACTGTATCGGTTGTGACCAATGTGCCAGGGCTTGCCCGGTTAATTGTATTGAAATTGAAACTGTTAAAGGAATCCCTGAAGACGATATAGGGAAAACTTCAAACGGTAAAAAGAAAGCATTGTGGGTTACCAAATTTAATATTGATATTGCAAAATGCTGCTACTGCCAGCTTTGCGTATTCCCCTGCCCTACAGAATGTATTTATATGACAGACGTGTATGAATTTTCAGAATACGATAGAGACAATTTTATATATGATTTTGTTACGCTGACACCTGAAGAAAGAGAACAAAAGAAAATTAACTACCAAAAATTCGAAGAAGAAAAAGCTGCTAAGAAAGCTGCAGCAGCCGAAGAAGCTGCCAAAGCAAAAGCGGCAGAAAAGAAAGACGACAATAAAGAACAAAATTAATATGAATATTTACGATATAATTTTTTACCTGTTTGCTGCAATTACAATTGTTTCAGCCTTTTTTGTTGTAACTAACCGGAACATTGTTCATTCAGCATTTTACTTGCTGTTTACATTTTTCGGAGTTGCGGGTATCTATGTGCTTCTTGGCGCTGACTTTGTTGCAATTGTACAACTCATTGTCTATGTCGGTGGAATCCTGATATTGATGATATTTGGTGTGATGCTTACAAATAAAATTACGAATGTAAACATCAGAACCGGTACAGTACAGATAATTCCGGCAGCAATAGCTGTTGCAGCTTTTTTCTATTTGTTGATTTCAACACTTTTTAATACAGGTTGGAAAAGTGTTGTAGCCGGGAATGATCTCCCCACTACTCATAATCTTGGGATGATGCTTATTCAACAGTACGCAGTTGTATTTGAATTGCTTGGCGTACTTCTTTTAATCGCTTTAATTGGTGCAGCCTCAATGGCAAGAAGATAATTTTTTTAGAGAATATAATTTATGACTCATATTGGTTTAAATCATTTTTTAGTTATCAGTTCCCTGCTGTTCTGCCTCGGTCTCTTTGGTATAGTTACCAGAAAGAATGCAGTAATGGTTTTAATGGGAATAGAACTGGTACTCAATTCAGCAAACATAAACTTTATAGCTTTTGCCCGTTACGGCAATTTCGGTTTACAGGGGCAACTGATGGCTCTGTTCGTTATTGTTCTTGCAGCGGCTGAAGCTGCTATAGCCCTGGCTATAGTTTTAAATATTTACAAAACTTTCTCAAACGTAAACGTTGATGAGATTGATACTTTACGAGATTAAAAATCTATGAATGAATCATTACTAATAAAACTTGCGATTGTTGTCCTCTTTCTTCCGTTGATTGGATTCATCGTCACTCTTTTCTTCGGTAAAAAGGTAAAGAAAGTTTATATGTTCGAAGTATTTATAATAATACTCACATTTATTCTTTCTGTAACATTACTGTATCTAAAGATTGCTTACTACCAGGGAAAAGATATTACGTCTGAGTTCCAATGGTTCTCTCTAAATGCGCTCGCAATACCAGGAAATTTTTCTGTTGATCTCGGGATGCTGATAGACAACGTAACTGTAATAATGATGTTTGTAGTTGCGCTTATCAGTATGCTCGTGCACATATTCTCAATCGGGTATATGGAAGGAGATAAGAGATTCAACAGGTATTTTGCTTACCTCGGAATTTTCACCTTCTCGATGAGTGGAATTGTATTTACACACAACGTACTGATGATGTACATTTTCTGGGAACTGGTAGGTTTGTCATCATACCTTCTTATCGGTTTCTGGTACGAAAAAAAATCTGCATCAGACGCGGCCAAGAAAGCATTTATAGTTAACAGAATAGGTGACCTCGGAATGTTTGCCGGTATCCTTATCCTGTTCACAACTTATCATACTTTTACATTTCAGAGTGTTTTCCACCAGATGTCACAGGGAGTTCTTCCATTTAACAGCGAAACAGGCCTGACAATAATGGGAGTCTTATTGTTCTGCGGAGCAATTGGTAAATCGGCCCAGTTCCCGCTGCACGTTTGGCTGCCGGATGCTATGGAAGGCCCGACACCTGTGAGTGCATTGATTCACGCAGCTACAATGGTTGCTGCAGGTGTTTATTTTATTGTGCGAATGTTCCCTATGTTAAGTGGTGATGCATTGTTTGTCATTGCTATAGTAGGTGCATTATCAGCATTTATTCCTGCAACAATTGCACTTACACAAAATGATATTAAAAAAGTACTTGCTTATTCAACAATAAGCCAACTGGGCTATATGGTTTTGGCGCTCGGTGTAGGCGCATATAAATTCGCATTCTTCCACCTGATTACACACGCTTTCTTCAAAGCTCTCCTTTTCCTTGGTAGTGGTTCAGTTATACACGCGATGCACCACGAACAGGATATCAGGAAGATGGGCGGACTGAGAAAGAAAATGCCGGTAACCTACGCCACCTTCTTAATCGCATCGCTTGCAATCTCCGGTGTACCACTCTTTTCAGGTTTCCTCTCCAAGGATGGAATTCTGGCCGGCACATACGCTTTTGGTTATTTAACCGGTCACTGGTTCTTTGCGGTAGTTGGATATTTTGTTGCGCTGCTGACAGCATTCTATATGTTCCGTTTGGTTATCTTAACATTCCACGGAAAACCGAGAGATCAGCATAAATATGATCACGCACACGAATCAAGATTTGTGATGGCAATGCCACTTGTTGTTCTTGCAACGCTGTCGATATTTTTCTTCTATACTCCGAATCCTGCAAATCCGGAAGCAGGCTGGTTCCTGAAATGGATAAAGGCTCCGGAACTTGTTACTCCGCAGACAGCAAGATATTCTTTTATGAGAACAGACGTAAAAGAAGAATCAACTGCACCAGCAGAAATGAAAACAGCGGAATTAACAGAAGCAGAGCCAGAAGTTATGTATTCGGAAGCTTATGAAGAAGCACTCCATCACGCTCACATTCCGGGATTGATTTTATCTCTCCTGCTTGCAGGCGGAGGTATTCTAATAGCATTTATGTTCTATCAATGGAAGAAACTTGATCCGGACAAACTTGTCGGCAAAATTCAGCCATTATATGGATTATCATATAACAAATGGTACTTCGATGAAATTTATGATGCTTCATTTGTAGCGGGTACACTGGGGCTAAGCAGATTCCTTGCCTGGTTCGATAGTACAATCATAGACGGAATAGTTAATCTTACTGCAACATTAACACGTAGTTTTTCAAGAGCCAGCGGAAAATTCGATAATATTGTTGTAGACGGACTGGTAAACTTTATGGCCTATCTTAGCGGATTCATCGGCCTGATTTTCAGAAGATTCCAGACCGGTAAAGTTCAGACATATATAGTGCTGGTAATTTTTTCATTAGTAATTCTATTGTTCTTCTTTAAGTTTTAAGTCATTAAATGTAATTGAATAAATTAGGTAAATAAAGAAATGCAACACTTTCCCATCTTAACTTTGATAACCTTCCTCCCTGTTTTAGGGATGATAATTATAATGTTTTTACCGAAAGAACAGGCAAAATCTATCAAGATTCTTACGCTGGTAATTACAGGAATCCAGGTAATACTTGCCGGTTTTATTCTCGCAAATTATAATTACGCTGCGGGAGGTATTAACGATCCAAATTCATTTCAGTTTTTAGAAAAATTCAAATGGATCGATATTGCAGGACTTTCCTGGGTAGGCAGGATAAAAGTAGACTACTTTCTCGGAATTGACGGTCTGAGCGCCCCGATGGTGCTACTTACCGCAATAGTTACTTTTATTGCAACACTTGCTTCCTGGAATATCCCGAAACAAATCAAAGGCTACTTTGCTCTATTCCTGCTCCTTGATACAGGTATGATGGGCGTATTTGTTGCTCTTGATTTCTTCCTTTTCTACATTTTCTGGGAATTGATGCTGCTCCCGATGTACTTCCTGATTGGTATCTGGGGTGGTCCTAGAAGAGAATATGCAGCAATTAAGTTCTTCCTCTATACTTTATTCGGAAGTATATTTATCCTTCTGGTAATGATTGGTCTGTACTTCAGCTCTACAGAGACTTTGATAGATGGGACTAAAGTTTTTACATTTAATCTTTTAGCCTTAATGGATAAAGCGAATTATACTTCAGGTGGAATACTTTCTCCCTTTAATCCGCATAATTTAAGGTTTGTAGCTTACATAGCATTATTCGTAGGATTTGCGATAAAAATCCCGATGTTCCCCTTCCACACCTGGTTGCCGGATGCACACGTTGAGGCTCCAACTGCAATAAGTGTCATTCTTGCGGGTGTGCTCCTGAAAATGGGTACGTATGGTATTTTACGAATCAGCTTCCCTGTCTTCCCTGAAATTACTTATCAACTTGCCTGGTATATAGGGCTATTTGGTATGGTCAATATAATTTATGGCGCCTTATGCGCGATGGCCCAACGGGACTTCAAGAAGCTCATTGCCTATTCCTCAGTTTCTCATATGGGGTTTGTGATGCTGGGAATGGCATCATTAACAACTGCCGGAATTTCAGGCGCAGTACTCCAGATGTTCAACCACGGTACAATCACCTCTATGCTCTTTATTATTGTGGGAGTCATTTATGACAGAGCCCACACAAGAGAAATCGGTGCTTTCGGCGGACTTGCTACGCAGATGCCTATTTATACAGGATTTGTTACTCTTGCATTCTTTGCAGCTATAGGGTTACCGGGCTTAAGCGGGTTTATATCAGAAGCACTTGTCTTCCTGGGCGCATTCGGTAATGAAACTATCCGGGTAATTGCAATCATATCAACACTCGGAATTTTACTCGGTGCAGGCTATATGCTCTGGACGTTCCAGAGAGTTTATCTTGGTGAATTGAAAGAAAAATGGGCAGGCTTAAAGGATCTTTCATTCAGAGAGTACGCTATGCTGGTTCCACTGTCAATCATTATAATTTTCCTCGGAGTTTATCCTTCAGCTATGCTTGATATCATGAACTCTTCGGTAAATACAATGGTTAATTTTATGCATCATGCACAGACTATTTATAGTTCAATTGGCGGATTTTAATTCTGAATATTATTGATAACTAAAACTGAAATACTAAAGTGAATTTAAATTCTATAACAGACAGCTTACACCTTATTAAACCGGAAATTGTAATTACAATAGTTCTGGTTTGTGTGGTGACATTTAATTTAATATTTAAAGAGAAGACCAAAATTCTCCCATGGATCTCAATAGCAGGTCTTATAATTGCCGGGTATTTTGTAATTGAGCAATTTTCTCTAAATGCATTCGCATTCCCCTGGGGTGATACAAAAGGATTACTTGTTGCCGATCCATTTGGAGCTTTCTTTAAGCTACTGATTGTTTTCTCTTCCCTGTTAGTGGTTCTATTTTCTGTTACAAACAAGGAACTTGAATCTGCCGGCGATAGAATGGGTGAATATTATTCACTGATCTTCGGAATGATACTCGGAATGTTTTTTATGGTATCGTCCGCTGATTTAATCCTGATTTACTTATCAGTTGAATTACTTTCACTTTCATCATATGTTCTGGCCGGATTTACAAAAGAATCAATGAGAAACAGCGAAGCTTCTCTTAAGTATGTTATTTACGGTGGTACATCATCCGGAATAATGCTCTTTGGTATTTCTATTATATATGGAATGACAGGGACTACAAATCTTTATGAATTAAACACCCTTTTACAGGCACCACAAATAAACCAGCTAACTATGATTCTTGCAGGTGTTCTGGTTTTTGCAGGTATCGGTTTCAAGATTTCTGTTGCTCCTTTTCACTTCTGGACTCCCGATGTTTACGAAGGCGCTCCCGTTACAATTACTGCATATCTTTCAGTTGCCAGTAAAGCCGCAGGATTTGCTTTACTTATAAGATTTATAAAAATTACTTTCATCCAATCAGTTGATACTTCCGGTTACTGGCATCTTATAAATCTGATTGACTGGAAGAGCTTCTTCATATTAATTTCAATAATTACGATGACACTCGGAAATTTTGCCGCACTCTGGCAAAATAATATGAAGAGACTTCTTGCCTATTCAAGTATTGCTCACGCCGGTTATCTGATGCTTGGACTGGTTGTGATGTCAAACCAGGGCATACTTGCAATAATGATTTACTTTGCAATTTACGCTGTGATGAATCTTGGAGCTTTTTTCGTTGTAATGCTTATTGCAAATAAAATTGGCAGCGAAGATATCGACGATTACAAGGGACTCGGTGCCTCTACACCGATTCTCGGTATTTCACTTGCGATCTTTTTAGTATCACTTACCGGACTTCCACCAACGGCTGGATTTATAGGGAAACTTTATATATTTATTGCACTGGTAGATGCTAAGATGATTGCAGTTGCAGTTATTGCACTTCTTAATACAGTTGTTTCATTGTATTACTACATCAGGGTTCTAAAACATATGTACCTTGATAAACCTGAGAAAGAAATAGAAAATTTCTCTGCATCTTCTCCTAATCTCGTGTTACTCGGTGTACTTGTCGTTCCTGTAATCTTCTTTGGAATATACTTTACACCTCTGGTAGAATTTGCAAAAAGTTCAATGAGCCTGTTAGGCTTTTAAAAGCTATTGTTTACATTCCCCTTTTCTCAATGGAGAGGGGAATTTATTTACTCCCCTTATATCTCCATTATATTAACTTTCATATTCTTTTATGAAATCAAAATTTTAGAGGATTCTTAAACACC
Source organism: uncultured Bacteroidota bacterium (assembly GCA_963783855.1). Classification (GTDB taxonomy): domain Bacteria; phylum Bacteroidota; class Ignavibacteria; order Ignavibacteriales; family Ignavibacteriaceae; genus JAKAGZ01. The sequence goes on along the minus strand of CAWAPE010000005.1, from coordinate 88,192 downwards.
TTTGAACCGGATTGGTTGATATCCACCGGTGTTGGATATATCGTGTTTGGTTTTTTATGTGGCGTGATGGGATTGTTAGTTGGACGGTCTAAAAGAAACTAATATTTGCAGAGACGCATTGCGAAGCGTCTCCACATAAATGAAATGACTATTTTACTCCAATCACAAGGACATCCGGATTCCTTTTCTGTATATCATCACAGAATTTTCTAAAATCATCAAAGCCTGATGCCAGTCTAATAACTTTATCTTCCAAAAATATTGTAGTATTTCCCAATCGTTTAATAATTTTTCTGAAGTCTTTGATATAGGCGGCTTTTTCTTTTCCGAACCAATTCTTAAAATATACAAGGTCGTTTTCAACCCTGATTTCTTTAGGCATGCTCAGGTAACGATAAATTACTAAAAAGAATAAAGCAATAATTACAACCCTCAACATCAGGTCCGTTTGTCCCTGGTTTTCAATAATAAGATAAAGTTCAATTGTTATAACAGTAACAAATAAAGCTAGTGTAAGAAAAAACCTGGTCTTTTGAGCTTCGATAGTGTAATTCAACTCTTCCATATTTAGCTCCAATTTTTAGATGAGTAATATAGTCTGAAATTATTCTAATTATTTTATTTTAACAGCAACGAAAGTCACATCATCTTCCTGTGGGTGGCCTTTCGCCCATTCGTCTCCAAATTTAACAAAATAATCGATAACTTCATTTGGTGAACCAGATCCAATTTCAGAAAGGATTTCTTTCCCTTTGTCATAATCAATCATTTGTTTGTCTGCAGTAAACCTTTCAGGAAATCCATCACTCATAAGTAAAATTAGATCACCTGAATTAAGTTCATAGGATTCTTTATAATAAGGGAATTCTTTTATTGAGCCGAGGGACATTCCTTTTAACAGAATTTCCTCTACCTGTCCTGTTGCTTTGCGGTAAATCAATGAAGGTGGCATTCCGGCTGATGAAATTTCAAGTTTGTTATCTTTTATTTTTAATATTGCCATACACATAGCCAGGTTATATAATTTCATTTTGTACAGGCTGCTGTTAAACTCTTTTAATATTTCAACAACATCAGATTTGTTGCCGAGCGAGTTAAACAGACTTTTGGAAGCTGTAACCATTGTTCCTGCCTTCAAACCGTGCCCTGTAGCGTCGCCGATAAGCAAAGTTAGAGTTCCGTCCTGCGACTTCATAAAGTCATAATAATCGCCACCAACTTCAGTTGCGGGTTTAGTGTACGTAGCTATTTCAAGATTTATAAAATGCGGAATTTCTTTGGGCAGCATAGATAACTGCATCTGGCGTGCTTCTTCCAGCTCTTTTGTCTTTCGTTCGTTTTCCACTTTTTCTTTTTCGCTTTCAATTCTTAATTCAGCTTCCCTTCTTTCTTGTGCGATCGTTTTCTCAGAAAGTTCCTGAACTTCGATTATCCTTTGCTCAAGATCAGTTTTTGTTTTTGCACTCTCACGGGCAAGATAGATCGACATTGAGATTGGTAAACTTAAAAAACCGCTGTAAACAAACACCAAATTAAACCAACCGGGCATATGCAAAGAAAAGATATTACTTATTGGTATATAGACTATGAAAAGGAAAAAAACTAAAACTCCTATTCCTATAATAATTGAGTTTCTCTTTCTCCTTTTTATAGCAAGAATTATAACACGAACACCTTCAACTGTTAACAACAGCAGGAAAGGCCAAAATACATAATTAAACATCCAATGAGCTGAATAGAAAAATAAAAGCATAATACTAAGCAAAGCACCTACTGTTACAATTATCCAGGATTTTTTAGGCATCTTTTCATAAAAAATAGCGTATAGGAAAAAATTATAAGACGCAAACATTATTGATATGAAAATTATTACAGAAGATTCCAGAATGTATACAAAGTCATTAACTAAATGAGTATGATTTATAAACAGAGAAGTTGCAAAAAACAGTGACATTGATCCTGCAAATAAAGCATAAAATAAGTTTTCTTTTTCTCTTGAATAAAAGAAATATATCAACATATGCAGGGCTGAAAACGCTATAAGTATCCCGGCAAGTATTACTGATATTAAAGAACTATAAAATTCACTTTCAACTGATTGCTTTATTAATTTATCAGCTTCTCCAATTCTTATTGAAAATCCGGCTTTTTGGGCAGGTCCCTTATATCTTTCCGCAAATTCTTTTGCCCTATGATTTGAATATCTAACAGCCAGCACCTGTATGTTGCTGGTATCTAATACAATGACAAAAGGTATTCCTTGAGGATTGTATAAAACTTCTTTTTCAAGATCCTTAGTTACTTTACCGTATTCTTTAATAAACTTTCCATTAAGAAATATTTGTGAAGCACCTTTTTGTCCAACTGTAAATACTACTGTTTTACCAAAAAGAGATGAATCGATTTTAAATTCTTTTCTGAACCATCCTATTCCCTGCCAGGTTCCTTCTTTTAAGCTGTCAATATATAGTTGCGTATTAATATCCATCCAACTCGAATCATTAAAATTCTTATCTGCCCAGGTAGAGTCATCACCTGCGTTATATTTCCAGTTTTTTGATAAGAGGACCGAATTAGTACTATCAAGCTTTGCTTTTGTAATGGCAAGTGAATCTATCGTATTTGTAGAATCGTTTGTCTGTCCTGGTGTATATGTAATGAATGATGCAGACAGGAAAATTAGAAATATGAAGTTAGACACTATAAGTATTTTTCTCATAGTCGGTTAGCACCCTATTTTAATAAGAAATATAGAGGTTTCTATTGATAATTTAAGATAGAATTATTTTACCAAATTTGCTAAAAAATGAAGAATATTTGTACAGTTTTAAATTTGCAAGTTCCGGGAATAATTTTTATGTTTGATATGCGACAAAAATAGTCCGGTTTTAATGTTAAAGTTATCTAAAAAGACAGAATACGCTTTTATAGCCGTAAAATATATGGCTCAAAAAAATGTTGAAAATGCTTCAACAGCGAGGGAAATAGCCAATAAGTTTGATATTCCCTATGAGTTTATAGCTAAAGTTTTGCAAAAACTTTCAAAAAGAAAACTTATTGATTCATTTCAAGGCGTAAAAGGCGGTTATTCACTTTCAAAAAGTCCGGATGAAATTGCATTGATGGATATAATATTGGCTATGGAACCACATTACAGATTGACACAGTGTATGAAGAATGATGGCGGTTATGACGATTGTGAACGATGGGATTGCTGCCAGATCAGAGATCCACTTGCAAAAGTTCAGCTTGAAATAGATAAATTATTCCAGAACACGAAAATCAGTAATATTTTATAACTACGGGGGTAACAGAAATGAAAAATTTAGATAAATATTTTGACCTTCTTAAAAATGACGAAACAGTCTTTCTTAATTTTTTAAAAGCAAAATTCCCTGTCTTTCACAATTCAAACTTTTTTTTCAGAGATTTTCAATACGGCATTCAGCAATTTTTTGAAAAAAAAGATATTGAAATTAAATATCCTGAAGCTGAAGTACTTGCAAGAAGGCTTGCAGAATATTTTGAGACACAGAAATTATTTATTCCTGTTAGCAGTAACACCTGGAGAGTTAATTATCCACAGTTTTTAACAAAAGAACCCGGTGACCCTTTATAGAGATTAGTTAAATCCCGCGCCGCATTGCCAGCCCCCGGTAGCCTGGGCTGGTAATCACCGGGATAGTTTTTTATTGATAAACTTTAATTATAATAATTAAGGAAAAAGAGAAATGGCAGAAGTTCAGACAGAAAATGATATTGTAGTTACAGAGAAAGCAGTTAAAGAAATTAAAAAGATTATGGGCGAGAATAAAGTGCCTGAAACATTTGGCCTTCGTGTTGGTGTTAAAGGAGGTGGCTGTTCAGGGTTAACTTATTCGCTTGGATTTGACGAGACAGCCAAAGAAGGTGATACAACTATTGATCAATACGAAGTGAAATTATTCATCGATGGTAAAAGCCTCTTTTACCTGTCAGGAACAGTTCTAGATTTCACAGACGGACTCAACGGGAAAGGATTTGTGTTCAATAATCCGAATGCCAGCAAAACGTGTGGTTGCGGTGAATCATTTGGAGTTTAGTCCTCTTTTAACAGGACTTTAATCAGTTAATTAGAAATATAAATATTTGAATAAATTCAGGAGAAAAGGAAATGGCAAAATTTGAATTACCGGCATTACCATATGCCCACGATGCACTTGAACCTTATGTTGACAAACAAACTATGGAAATTCATCACGGAAAACATCACGCCGGATATGTTAGCAAATTAAATGCAGCAGTTGAAGGAACAGACCTTGAAGGGAAATCACTGGAAGAGTTGATGCAGAATGTATCTAAACATTCTACAGCAGTCAGAAATAATGGTGGTGGACACTTTAATCATTCACTGTTCTGGACAGTTATGAAAAATGGCGGCGGCGGAAAGCCGGCAGGTGACCTTGCAGCTGCAATTGATTCAGCTTTTGGTTCATTTGACGAGTTTAAAACCCAGTTTAGTAATGCCGCAGCAACAAGATTTGGCTCCGGCTGGGCATGGCTTATAGTTAGTGATGGCAAACTTGCTATCTGCTCAACACCTAACCAGGATAATCCTTTAATGGATCTTGCAGAAACAAAAGGCACTCCAATTTTAGGACTTGATGTTTGGGAACATGCTTATTATTTGAAATATCAGAATAAGAGACCAGATTACATTGAGAACTGGTTTAATGTAATAAACTGGGAAGAAGTTGCTAACCGTTTTGCAAAAGCAAAATAATTCTAAATAAATAATTTCATTAAGGTTGTTTCAATAATTCAGGCCTCCCCTGTTAATTTGAAGCAACCTTGTTTTTTATTATGACTACTACAAAAATACCGTTATTTCCATTATCTCTCGTTGTTTTTCCGGATTCTAAATATCCCCTCCATATTTTTGAAGAGAGATATAAAAAAATGATACGCCGCTGTCGTGAAAATGATGAAGGTTTTGGAATTGCTGCACAGATTGGAACTGATATTTCTAAAATAGGAACTCACGTTAAAATATCAGAAACTCTAAAAGAATATGACAACGGGGAATCCGATATTATAGTACATGGTATAAGACGAATTATTATTCTTGAATACCATCAACATCCTGATGGCTATTATGAAGCGCTTGTAGAAACATATAATGATTTAAATGAAGTGTCCGTTAACGAATATGCTGTTGAAGAATTAAAGAATAAGTTTAAAGAAATAATAGAGAAAGTTAATTTTAAAATTGAAGATTCATTCTGGATTAACTACATAAAAAATCCTATCAAAACGTTTAAGATTGCCGAAAAATCTGGATTAACCTTAACACAACAACAAACATTACTCACTATACAGGATGAGAATAAAAGAGTTGAATATCTGCGTAAGCATTTCAATAATCTTGAAAAACAGATAAAAAAGAGCGTTGCCCTGAAAGGAATTATCATTGGTGACGGTTATATCAATAATTGATAAGCGTCTCTTACTATTTCATTTTAACTACCACAAAAGTCACATCATCATCAGGGTCTGTGTGATCTGTCCATTCGTTAGCCTTCTCTCTCAAATAACTGATAATTTCTGCCGGTTCCCTGTTAGCAACTTCTTCAAAATTATTTCTGGCGCGTCTGTAACTGTAAATTTCCTGCTCCTTGTTCCTCAATTCGGCAAAACCGTCACTCATCATTAGTAATGTATCGCCACTGCCAACCGTAATCTCAGACACGTCATAACTAATTGCCTTAATCGCTCCAAGCGGCATATTATTTATGCTTACTTCTTCAATCTTCTGAAGATTTTTTCTGTAAATATACAGAGGCGGCATACCGGCGTTAGCGGTAATAATTCTTCCATCAGTTATCTGCACGCAGGTAAGCGCCATCATTAATCTGCCAAGCTGCATATCTTTAATTGAAGTACTCGCGTTTTCGAAGAAAGGTTTAATTTCTTTATGCGTCCTGTCTGACATAAACAAAGATTTCATAATTGAAACCATCATACCCGACATCATACCGTGGCCGGTTGCGTCGCCCAGGAGAACAGTTAACGTACCATCAGTGTGTACGTGAAAATCATAATAATCTCCGCCGACTTCAGTGGCCGTCTGCATATAGACCGCAATGTCCACGTGAGGAAGCTGCGGGAGTTCCTTCGGGAGCATTGAAAGCTGAAGATTCCTCGCCTCTTCAAGTTCAATGGACTTTCGTTTATTTTCGGCTTCAGCAATCTGTGCTCTTAAATTAGCTTCTTTTAATGTTGCCGCAGCTCTTTCTTCTTTTAATTTTTCATCTTCCTGTTTAAGAATTTTGCCCTTTTCATATTTTCTAATTCCTACAAGTCCAAGAGCTATCATAATTACATAAAATGAATATGCCCACCACGTTCTCCAAAACGGAGGACTTACTATAAACGAGTAAGTGGCTTCATTTGTTTTCACACCGTTTGATGTAACACCCCTGACGCGAAAAGTATAATCACCCGCAGGAATATTCTGGTATTCGGCAAACGCCAGATCACTCGGGCGTGACCATTCCTTGTCGTATCCCTCCAGGTAATGTTCATATGTAGTCTGATCAGGATCTTTATAATTGAACGCGGCGTAATTGAAAATGAAAGAATTCTGTGAATAGGATAATTTTTCAGGGAACTTGTAAAAGTTCGGCACACCTGCAACACTGACGGACGAAATCTTTAACGGATAACTTCTCGTTTCCGTTTTATTGATATAAAGCCCGACCCCGTTGTAATATTCAACCATATTGCCGCTTCCGTCCATCGAGCATATATACGGGCCGCCCGTTGCAATACTCTCGTCATCATAGTATGTCTGAAATTGTTCTCCCTTTATCATTAATGCACCGGAAGGGAAACCAAAATAAACCACTCCCCTAAAATCATCAGAAATCGGGTTTGAAATATTTGTAGACGGCAGTCCGTCTTTCTTTGTGTAAAATTTCAGGTTCGTCCCGTCATATATTACCAGTCCCCTGTTCCTGAGCCTTATGTATAATCTTCCTCCTGCCTGTATATCAGTTTTAGTACCGGCGACACTCGCTCCTTTCAGTATTCTGAAATCGGCGTTTGCGTTTACGCTGTCGCTTAGATTAACAAATTTATTTCCGTTAAAGACATAAAATCCTCCTACTGTAAGGAAATACATACCGTTTGATAAATTCCCTACATAGTGAAGCTGATCGCCCGGCATATTCCAGCCCTCCGGAGGTATTTTCCACTTATTTCCATCATATATCATCACCTTTGACGGCGCAATTGTTATATCCTTTAAATTATCCGCGAAGACTCCCACAAACCAGAGCCTGCCGGCATTATCCTGCCGAAGATCAAAAAGCTGGTATTTTTTGTTGTTGTCAGATTCACTAAAGGGTGATTTAATTTTGACAAATTTTCTCCCGTCATATTTCCCCAGGAAATAACCAGCTTTAACCAGATCATTATCAGCGGGACGTACATATCCTTCCCATGCGTAGATATCCCCGTTTTTTGTCTCCAGTGTATTTGAGGCATTATAGGAATCCCCGCTTTCTGTACTAATGTTATTTAATTTAAAAAGATAATCCCCTTCACCGTTGGTAATCTCACGAACCATGGTTACACCTTTGGAGGTTGAAAGCCAGATCCGTTTTTTACTGTCCTGGAATGCGGCAAAGGTGATGTTACTGGCCAGCCCGTCTTTTTCGGTTATGCTTCGCAGTCTTTTTCCGTCCCATACGTTCACACCGCTTGCCGTAGTTTTTGCATAAGCGGGCAGATCGGTATATGAATAAGAAAGCCAGACAATCCCGTTACGGTCTGTATAAAAATTAGGAATATTGCTCTGCAGCCTGAGTAAGCCGTCCTTTTCAGTCAACAATTTAGAATGGTTCGGATAATAAATCCCAAATCCCTTCTGCGTGTTCATTAGACTTCCGCCGTCTATGGCCTGCCCGCCGCCGCCGTTAAAAGCGTCATATTTTTTCCATGTACCGTTATCATATACAAACAGCTGATCGGGGTATTTTGAACTTTGAGCCTGTGCTGTTCCCGCAAAAGCAATAAGTTCGGGAAAATATTTATCTGATTTTACGAAATACACACCAGCATACTTAAAATCATTTATCACATTTCCGCTTTTCATATTCCTGATCGGACCAATTTTTCCGAATAAGTCCGAAGGTATCCATTTGCCGTCTTTAAATTCATAAATGGATTTATTTTTACCATTATAAACTTCTCCCTGAATGTTGAACAGAGTTAACAGCAGTTTATTCATCTTTTTACTGTAATAAACCTCCGCGGGCATATGGTTTTTACTGATATTTTTAACGAAATCTGTGTACTGATGAAATTTATTGCCGTCATACATCAATACACCGGCATGAGCCAAAGCTGTAGCCGTATTTCCGCCGTAGCAGGCCAGCCAGAGATTCCCTTCGGGATCGACAGAGGTTACAACATCTCTATCGAACATTGATGCTCCCTGGAGGGTTATGCCCTGTGATTCATCTATTCTGGTAAACTTCCCGTTTTTGAACAAAGCGACGTATGAGCCTTCCCTTGTCTGCGTGTTATGCCCGACGGAATTGAATATTAAATCCCCGTACGGAGATTCTATAAAATTAATAGCGTTATCAAGCGGGTAATTTGTAGAATCATAAACTGTGAACTTCCCGTTTTCATATTTTGTGAGCCCGCCGTTAAATTTTTTATCGACGAAAGGAGTCGATGATCCTATCCATATTCTTCCTTTGCTGTCGGCCTGGACGAATGTAATCACCTGGCCGGACAGGCCGTTAATTTTATATCCTTCTTTTTGCGTAAAAACCTTAAATCCTTTTCCGTCAAATATTATGAACTTTTTAGGAGAGGCAAAATACATTGTGTTTTTGGTGGAATCGTAATAAAAGTCCTGCATTTTCGGCAGCCCGACATCCTCACCGACTTCCTCGAAATCATAACCGTCAAACCTGTATGTACCCTCAACGCCGCTTATCCATATATAGCCGTCCTTTGTCTGGGTAATGTTTGAATAATTAGTTGAAGGAAGTCCTTCCTTGTTCGTGTATTCAACTAAATCAGCATTAGCTTCCGTTTTAGATTTCTGCTGGGTGTATGATTTTGAATAAATACCTGAGAAAACAAGAAGAAATACTATAAAAACTTTTAATGAAGTTTTGTTCATTATACCCTCGTTGATAATAAAATTCCGACTAATAATTTCAGAAGGTGTTTTATGTCATTTCGAGCGAGTCCGGCAGCTGCCGGACGACGAGAAATCTATTATTCTTAAAAGATTTCTCACCCGGTAAACCGGGTTCGAAATGACAATATTATATCTTAATTAAATTTTTATTTTCTTATTAGATACAGCGCTGTAATGTCGTCGCTTTGAGGAGTTCCGGCAGTGTGCGTTCTGACATCGGCTACAATGCCATCAATAAATTCAACTGCTCTGCCGGGAGTATTTTTACAGAAGAATTCTTCCATCTTCGGATCTGAATATTCTTCTTCTTTTTCATTCATCGCTTCCGGAATTCCGTCAGTGTAAAGAAGCAATCTCTCGCCTTTCTCAAGTGTTAGTTTTTCGCCTTCAAACGGAAGGCCCATATCGAACATACCAAAAGCAACACCGCCGGCATCTATCTTTTTTAGAGATTTATCATTCCTTAAAAGTAATATTGGGTTGTGGCCGGCATTAATTATATCGAGTTCACCATTTTCAGGATTAATAACGGCAATAAAAAATGTGATAAATTTATCGGGTGGTGAAGCATTAAAAATTATTGAATTTATTTTCAGCGCCATTTCGGAAAGCGGAATCTGCATATCAAGATATGAAAACAACGATGCATTTAGAGTACTTACCAGCAAAGCGGAAGGAACGCCTTTACCTGCAACATCCGCTATAATTAGCGCGAACCTGCCGTCATTTAGTTTCATACAATCGTAATAATCGCCGCCGACTTCTGCGGATGGAATATTTATTCCGGCAATATCATAACCGGGTATTTCAGGCAGTTCAGCCGGAATTATTTTCTGCTGTATTGTTGAAGCAACACTAAGTTCCTTCTTTATTTTTTCCTTCAGCAGAGCTTCTTTGTGTAAATGCTCGTTTTCCAGCGCACCGGTAACCTGCATTGCTATTGCCGAAAGAAGAATCCTGTCAGTATCGTCAAAATCTTCAATCCCCTTCCTGGTTTCTTTGTTTGCAAGACAAAAAGAATATTTCAGTCCCTGGTACTCAACTTCGGCTTCCATTTTATATTTAACAGAAAGAATATCATCCGCATCCGCTGTTACCGGTAAAGCAATTGTTGAAATTACTTTGTCCTTCTTTATTGTCCGTAATAATCCCCTGGAGGCATTTGTCAGTGAGACCGCCCTTTCAAGAGCCAGTTCGAGCTGAAATCCTATTTTATGCAAATTGGATATCTCAATACCGGTTCCTATAAGATTATTCAGCTGTACAACTCTGTGCTTTAATTCAAATATTAATTGTTTTTCTCTTTTGTAATTAATAAATGCCTGGTGAGCGTTATCCAGAATTTGCATAAATATCTGCAAAAATATTTTTTCAATTTCTGAGTATTCGGTTTTATCCAGTTTTTTCCCGAGGATTATTCCGAAGTAGGATTTATTTACAAGCGGGATTGTACAGATAACTTTGTATTCTTTATTCTCAGGAAAGCTGATAAAATATTGTTCTGAAATTTCCAGGTCATTCAGAGAATTTTTGTACCTGTCATCTTTCGAAAACAACGTACTCCATTCTGCTTCTTTTTTTGATTTGTAAAAAATATTAACATCGGTTATTAATAATGAGCCCCTGAGAATGTGGTTAAAATTTAATGCAAGTTCTTCAAGGGATGAAGATTTGGCAAGAATTTTAAACCCATCCTGAAATGAAGTTACCTGGAGAGATAGCCTGGAGACTAAATCTTCAGTTAAGACTTTGCTCATCAAAAAAAACCTATTTTTATTTTAGATGTGAACTACTACATTTAAGGAATAACTGTCATTCTGAACCGGCCGGCCGAGTAGGTTTCAGAATCGGAATAGCTAAAAAGATCCCGAAACAAGTTCGGGATGACTAATATTATATGTGACCTGTTAATTCAAAATAATTTTAAAGCTTCATCCACATTATTTGCTTTTTCGGCAAACTGGAACAATCCCATAATTGTAAATGTTTTTTCAATTGTAGGGTCTAAATTTGTGAATATTAATTTCCCGTTTGTCTCATTTAATTTCTCAATCATTTCAATCAAGTATGAAATACCGATTGAATTTACAATTTTAGATTCCTGCAGATTCAGGATATAATTTTTTATCCCGCCGTCTTTATGCTTATTGAATTCATCTACAATTTTCTGACCGCCTATATTATTAATATACCCCTCGGTAATAATTACAAGACAGTTTTCTTTATTTTCTGAAGATAATTTAAAATCTGTGACCATTTGTTTCCCTCAAACTAAATTTTTGATGATAGTAATTTTAGTACCAGTAGGACCCGTTTCAATTATAAAATCATCCGACATCGATTTCATTAATTTTAATCCCCACCCTCTCTTGTCTTCGCCGTGTACTTTTTTGTCAATATCAGGTTCGGCAACTTTTTCAGGTTGAAAGCCTTTACCGTAATCCGTAACAAGAATAGTAAGTTTTTCCTTTGTCATCAGGAATTCCACATTTACATAAGGATTTTTATCGCCCGAGTGTTCCAGTCCGTTAATTATTGCCTCAGTTACCAGTATCCTGGCTTCCCCTATTTTTTCATCTGAAATACCCAGATGCCCGCTCATCAACTGAAGACCTTCCAGGGCTACCAGCTCAATATCCGGCACCTTCGGAAGTTTAATTTCCAGTTTAATATTTTGGTCCATGTAAATACCCGCAATTGTTTAATAAAAGATGAATTTTACCGGAAAAGCTTTTATAATATAACACTTTATCTATATATGTCCACAATTATTTATGTAATTTTTTGATGAATTTTTCCACTTTTCCCTGGATAAAATACACCGCCTTCACCAAATTCTACATTATCAATTATACATTCTAAATCAGTAATTTTACACTTTCCTGACCGTTAACTCAATGAAAGGTATTTACCCCGACAGCGGCGGGGCCTTTAAATAAATAGTTTTGGAAAATTCTTGCATTTAAGTCTCATTAATTGGAATTTGCAAAAATAAGGACGAAGAATATATGGGGGATATATTCCTGGTAAATACTATAGATAATACAAAATCGCTCAGCCGGGGAATATCAGTAAAATACCACCTTGATTAAGAGATGATATATACTCAAAATAAGCGTATATAACACGGATCAGATAAACACAGGCATAAGGTAAATAGTTTTATGAAAAGGAATTATATTAGTTTTAGAAAATCAACAAATGTTATATATACGTAAATATTGCGTGTTTATTTACATTTATTATAATTAACAAGTGCAGTACATGTAGTAGTTATGTGTTTATAAAAATAATTAAATGCTATTTGAAATGATCAGTATGAGACACCTAAAATATTTTTCGATTTTCATTCTTTTCTTATTATACAATTTGAATATCTATAGTGCTTCAATTGAAGGAATAGTTACGGATTCTGCAACTGGTGAACCTTTAATTGGTGTGAATGTACTTATTATCGGCACAAAATTAGGAGCCGCAACTGATAATAAAGGATATTTTATTATCCTGAATTTAACGCCAGGACACTATACAATCCGAACCAGTTATATTGGTTATAATACTAGAATTGATAGCGTAATAATTAAATCTTCCGATGAGTTTGCTACATTAAATATTTTGCTAAAAGTTCCATTTATAGATTTAGGAAAAATGTCGACTCCTAAATTAGAAGCATATCATAAAATATTGCAAGAAAGGAACAAAATAAAATCGGTAATGCTTATTCATATTGATAGTTTAACAACTACCAATAATATTTTAACCGCTTATTTATCAATCAAAAATAATACAGTTAATTCTTTCTATATTTTTAAAAATTATCCTTGTTTTCAAGTAATAAAGCCCATCGTAAAAGACAGAACTGGAAAATTGATTAAACCAAATATGTACATGCCTGATTGCTTAGGCGAGAAAGCTTGTCCTGACTTAAAAGATTTAATTTTAATTAAACCGGGCAAAGGAATCCAATATAATGCAAAAATTATGTTTTATAATTTTGGGAGACTAGCAAAAGGTAAATATTTAATCGCAATAAAATATGAATTTAATAACCTAAATAAATTTAACACATACTGGTGTGAGGGTAATAAATCAGCGATAAAGGCATTGGTCACTGGCTTAAGAGGAAGTTATGTTTCATCGAATTCATTGGAGTTTATTAATCAATAAATCTTTAGAAAACACATAACCCGCGCCTCAACAGCGACCGCCTTTTCGGTTCGAGGTTTTAAATGTTTTGGGCATTTGTTTTTTGTTCGGTGTATCTTTTAAAATGATCTTTCTAATTAATGAATTTGCAAACTGCACTTACGAGAATCCGCCACGGCGGATTAAGCACAGTTTGCTTAACAATTTGCGTTTGTGGTTCTAACAAACCCGTTAGTTATGGGCGGCGCGTTAGCCGCAACTTCGTTATATAGAACTGGAAACAGGAAGAATCAGTTGTATTTTTTTGCCATCTCTCTCAATACCAACCGGAATACGGCCACCGACTCTTGCTTCAAGCGCTTCTTTCCATTCCCTTATATTCCAATCGGAAGCCCCCTCACCGGCTACCGCGTAAATGATATCACCGGGCCTGAATCCCCCTTCATCTGCATTTGATCCTTCCTTTACTTCACTTACTACCAGCTGTTTTTTATTGTAATCCTCGGGTTCAAAGCTGAGTCCCGTAATTATATATTCAGACGGACGGTCAAATCGTTTATTGGGCTTGAACCATATCCGGTTACCGGTAACATCTAAATAGAGGGTAAAACGACTCATCAATCCCAGTCCTACCAACCCATCCCAGGGTGGGTATGCATCCCGCCCCTCTTTTTCTCTTGCCATGGTTACCACCAGTGAATCAAGTGTAATATCACCTATTTTCAACCCGGGAAGCCTAGCTACAAGACTTTCCAGTGCTCCTCCCAAACCGTGTTCGTTGCCTGAAGGGATATTAGGCTGCAGCTTTTCGGGCAACTGCAGACTATCGGTGTACCCCGTAGTAAAACGGAGAGTGCCTCCCATTCCGAAATCCAACAAAAATGTAGCCTCCGACTGCCTATCCCCGGTTTGGATTGCCAATTTTACAGTCGGACGATTTTCCAACCAGGTAAGAGGCAATTCCACGGCTCCGCCCGGTGCTTTAAATGTACTCCTGGGATGAAGGATAAACCGTTCTCCCGGAAAATCAAATTGCACTATATAATCCGAAAAAACGTTTATACCCAATAGGCCATCCACGTGGCGGCCTAAGGACGCAGCCATGATGGAATCAAGAGGTATCACCGGAGTAAGCTTATAGTGGTATGACAGGCTGTTAATCCCCAGGGATATATTCCTGGCAAACAAAACCACAACCCGGTTGCTGCCGCCACCGCCCGTAGTTACCCTTCTACCGTAACCGGTTTCCTCGCCGCCGATCAGGGAGATGTTTCTTTCGTTTGCGTAATGGCGATCCAGTATGACATTACGCACAGGGTCATACAACAAATCGGCCCTCTTCCCGTCGACCTGAGCAGCAATGATAATGTGATGGACAAATTCAAAAGGTATGACAACCGGTTCACTTGATTGGGAGAATCCTGTGCCGGGAAAACAAACTAACGAACTAATCATCAGAAAAAATATTATTCGAAGTTTCATAATTATATAAGTATCAATTGTTAAAAAAAATAGAATGGTTTAATTAATTATTCTTGGAAATAATGTAATTCATTTAATAGTGTATTGAATTCAACTTAAGTTGGCTAAAAGTACTGTCATTCTGTCCGTCATGGTGGATTATTTCAGAATCTTGCTTAAATTTCCAATTATCACAACAACATTGTAATGATATGATTAAATGAAAAATATTCAATACGAATTTATACCTTTAAAAGAGTCTGACCTTCCGGTTATTACAGATTGGCTAAACAGGCCACATCTTCAAAAATGGTGGCGAGAGGGAAAAATTACGCAGGAGATGGCTCACAAAAAATATTTGCCCCGGATAATGGATGAAGATTCAGCGAAACCTTATTTAGCTTTTTTAGAAGATATTCCTAAAGGTTATATTCAATACTATTCAGTCTCTGAAACCGAAACAAACTGGTGGCCGGATAATCCAGGACCCGGTGTGTTAGGAATTGATCTGTTTATTGCTGACCCGGAACAGCTAAATAAAGGCTTCGGTACTTTAATGGTTTCCCAATTTGTAAATTTCTTGTTTAAGAAACCCGGTATACGGGAAATTAGGATAGACCCTCGTCCTGATAATTTACGTGCGATCCGTTGTTATGAAAAAGCCGGATTTAAGAAAGCAGGCCCAATAACTAATCCGGACGGCCCGGCTTTAATGATGACGTTGGATAAAAATTCATTTTTAGAACAGAATAAAAATAAAATTTAATTTCATTACATTACAGGCAAAGAGATTTAAGAAAATGCTTTACGATTATATTTACTTTAAAGTATATATGTGGGTCAGTAAAAGAATTGATCCATTTGTGCCGCAAATAACTGCGACTATAGCTTTATCATTATTTCCATTATCGATAGTTTACCTTGTCTTAAAAATATTAAGCCATTTAGGTATTTATGATTTTGAAATGAGTTTTACCACAAGTTCCACATTTATATTAGTTGTGGTTTTATTACTTCTACTGCTGGTTCTAAATAGCATTTATTTTTTTGGTTATAAAAACTGGAAAGAAATAATAAATTATTTCAGAAAGAACAAGGTTACAAAACAAATAAATATTTACTCAAATATCTATATTCTATTTTGTACTTCAATTATTATATTCTTCCTGTTGTTCTTTGGATATAATTTTTAGGAATGAGGCAAATAGCTGTTTTACCGATACAAAATAATTATAATAAAAAAAAGGGATGAACAATCTCGTCCATCCCTTTAATTTTTTACCTTTATTTTTCCTGTCTTAAGGTTTAGCCGCTACACCGTGAAGGTATTTATCATAAATTTCCAGCCTGTTATTCGCTTTTTTAAGAGCGAGTTCGGCTCTTTCCACGTCAATAGTTTTGTCCTCTCCCTTTGCTTCGAGTCTTTTTTGTGCCCTTTCTTTAGCGGCTTTTGCTCTTTCAATATCAATATCTTCACATTTTTCAATCGAGTCCGCGAGCAGTAATATTTCGTTATCTTTCACTTCGATAGTTCCGCCGCCTGTGGCGTAAAAGTTTGTTTCACTGGCAAGTTCAATCTTTATCGCACCGATTTCCAGCGTACTGATAATAGGCGCGTGGCCCTTAAGTACCTGGAAATTTCCGACAGTTCCCGGAACGGTGATAGATTTGATCTCGCCTGAGAAAATCTGCTTAGACGGAGTTACTATATTTAGGTTTAATTCTGCCATATAACTACTTCATTTTCTTAGCTTTTTCAACTGCTTCTTCAATAGTTCCAACGTACATAAATGCTGATTCAGGAAGTTCGTCATAATCACCATTTATAATAGCTTTGAAACCACGGATTGTATCTTCGAGCTTAACATATTTTCCGGGGAAACCGGTAAACTGCTCAGCAACGTGGAACGGCTGGCTGAAGAACCTTTCAATTCTTCTTGCTCTTCTTACAACAAGTTTATCCTCGTCTGAAAGCTCATCCATACCAAGAATATTAATAATATCCTGAAGATCTTTGTAATGCTGAAGAATTTCTTTACAGTTTTTAGCTACATCGTAATGTTCCTGTCCGAGAATACCCGGATCCATAATTCTTGAAGTTGAATCAAGAGGATCAACAGCAGGATAAATACCAAGTTCTGAAATTCTACGGCTCAATACGGTAGTTGCATCAAGGTGAGCAAATACTGCAGCAGGAGCAGGATCTGTTAAGTCATCTGCCGGTACGTAAATAGCCTGTACGGATGTAATAGAACCTTTATCTGTAGAGGTAATTCTCTCCTGCAAAGCTCCCATTTCTGAAGCCAGGTTCGGCTGGTAACCAACCGCTGAAGGCATACGCCCTAGAAGCGCAGATACCTCAGAACCCGCCTGTGTGAAACGGAAAATGTTATCGATAAATAAAAGTACGTCTCTTCCCTCTTCCTCTCTGAAATATTCAGCGATAGTAAGACCGGTAAGAGCAACCCTCAAACGGGCTCCCGGTGGTTCGTTCATCTGTCCGAATACAAGCGCAGTTTTTTCAAGCACTCCCGATTCTTTCATTTCAAGCCAGAGATCGTTTCCTTCACGGGTACGTTCACCTACGCCTGTAAATACTGAGTAGCCACCGTGTTCCTGGGCTATATTATTAATGAGCTCCTGTATAATAACGGTTTTACCAACACCGGCACCGCCGAACAGACCGGTCTTTCCGCCCTTTGAATAAGGTTCGATAAGGTCGAGTACTTTTATTCCGGTTTCAAACATCTCGCTTTTAGTGGAAAGATTTTTGAACTTTGGTGAAGGCCTGTGAATCGGGTATTCCATTTCAGCTTTAATCGGTTCAAGACCGTCAATTCCTTTTCCGATCACGTTTATTAATCTTCCAAGAGTAGAAGGTCCGACAGGCACAGAAATAGGTTTGCCAGTATCAATTCCCTCCATACCGCGGACAAGTCCATCGGTTGAATCCATCGACACTGTACGTACTCTGTCTTCCCCAAGGTGCTGCTGAACTTCTACAATAAGTTCTTCTTTTTCACCTTCTGTGTTTGTTCTTGGAATAATAACTGCGTTGTAAATTTCCGGAAGATGTCCCTCTTCAAACTCCATGTCAACTACGGGACCAATTACCTGAATGATTTTCCCTTTATTATCGCTCATTTTTTCCCTTAAATATTAAAATTTAGTCTTCAAATTTAGTGATTTGGTTGAGATTAAACAAATTTAGAAATCAAAAATTTGCTTGAATTTCCGGATTTTTTGGAAAGTCTTAACCTCGAAGGTCACTGGATTAGACCTTCGGGGTTATACACTATTGAGAAGCAACCTTCAAGGTCTTTTTAGCGACCTTGAAGGTTTAATATTTTCCCTAAAACAAGGCCCTTGCGTGTTTATCAGCGTGGTATGAACTACGTACAAGCGGAGATGATTCAACGATCTTAAAGCCCATTTTCAGCCCTTCCACTTTATACATTTCAAATTCTTCAGGCGTTACAAAACGATCAACAGGTAAATGATTCTTTGTCGGCTGTAAATATTGCCCGATTGTAAGTATATCACAACCGTGATTTACGAGATCGTGCATAAGATCCAGAACTTCCTCAGTTTTTTCACCGATACCAACCATAATTCCGCTTTTAGTTCTGACATACCTGTCCTTAAACCATTGTATCAACTTCAGGCTTCTTTCATACTTTGCCTGTGGACGAACTACGTGGTAAAGTCTCGGTACAGTCTCCAGGTTATGGTTTAAGATATCCGGAGGATTCAGCATTATTTTTTCAAATGCAGGTACGAATCCCCGAAAATCAGGAATTAAAATTTCTATAGTACAATCAGGAACTTCTATTCTTGCAAGCCGAATAAGCTCGGCAAAGATAGATGAGCCACCGTCTTCAAGTTCATCTCTGTTTACAGAAGTGATAACAGCGTGCCTTAATCCTATTTCTTTTATTGATGCAACTACCCGTCTCGGTTCGTCAGTATCTAGAGTATTCGGAATACCAACTTTAATATTACAAAAGCCGCAACTTCTCGTACAGGTGTCACCGAGGATCATAAAAGTCGCGCTTTTTGCATTCCAGCATTCAGCAATATTAGGACAGCGTGCTTCTTCACAAACTGTATTTAATTTCTGATTTTTTACAAGATGTTTTAACCCGGAATAGTTATCCCCTGTCGGTAATTTTACTTTAAGCCATTCAGGCCTTTTACCGAGTGGAACTTTCTCTTTTTCAAAAGCTTCTTTTACATCTCTTTGATGTTTGTTTAATACTGCCATAATGTTTTATTGTTCTTTGTCATTTCGACCGGAGGGAGAAATCTTTTTTGCTAGAATAAGATTTCTCATCCGCCATTTGACGGATTCGAAATGACATTAATAATTATCTATAAAGTTGAACTATCAAAATTTTCTAAAGTCTCTTTCACAAATTTAAGGAATTTTCCACCAAGCATTCCATCAATTAACCTGTGATCGTGAGCGAGCGTTAATGCCATAGTGTGTCTGATAGCTATTGTATCAGCACCATCAACCTCCATCACCACAGGTTTTTTAACAACTGCTCCAACTCCCAGTATTGCCATTTCCGGCTGATTGATAATTGGTGTTCCCCAGACTGTTCCGAATATTCCGTAATTAGTTATTGTGAATGTACCGTTGCTTATATCATCAGGTGAAAGTTTTTTAGTCCTTGCCCTGGATGCAAGATCATTTATTGATTTTGCAAGCCCGATGATGTTTCTCTGTTCGGCACCCTTGATATTTGGAACTATTAAACCGTTTGGTTCCATTGCAACAGCAATACCAAGATTTATAAATTTCTTCTGGTAAATTGTTGTGCCTTCTATTGTGGAATTTATCAAAGGATATTCTTTCAACCCTTTTACAATTGCATTGGCTACAAAAGCCATGTAAGTAAGTTTTACATTTTCAGTTCTCAGGTATTCATCTTTATTAGCCTGGATGAAGTTGTGAATTTTTGTCATATCAACTTCAATCAACGCCGTAACGTGGACAGAAGTATCCCTGCTTGCAACCATATGCTGCATAATTCGCTGGCGGATATTGTCCATAGGGATCTTTGTAACGTCGCCCTGTGAATAAACTGCTTCCATATCAGACGAAGCAGGTGCAGCAGCACGGGGAGTTTCTTTCACTGCTTCTTTTTGTTTTGGTTGGTCACTCTGTCCTTTGCCTCTGTTAGCCAGGTAACCGAGTATATCCTTTTTCGTTACTCGTCCGTTTAGTCCTGTACCATTAATATTTTCAAGTTCATCAAAACCAATTTTTTCCTTCTGGGCAATGTTCATAACCAGAGGTGAATAGAATCTTGATGATTCTCCTTTCTCAATTTTTTCAACCGGCTCTTCTGCAGTTTTTGAAAAATTATCGTGCATAGATGCTGGTTCTTCTTTCGGTGCTGAAGCTTTTTCTTCTTTAACAGGGCCAGATTCATCAGAAGGTTTTGCTTTTGGAACTGATCCGCTTACAGATAATTTGGCCACCGTTGTTCCAACTTCAACTGTTTCCTGCTCTGCGACTAATATTTCAGCAACAGTGCCTGCATATGGTGCCGGAACTTCTGTATCAACTTTGTCCGTACTAATCTCAAACAGCGTTTCATCTTTCTTTATTGCTTCGCCAACTTTTTTATACCATTTAAGCACTGTACCTTCCATTACAGATTCACCCATCTTAGGCATTTTAACTTCAATTAAATCTCCGCCCGAAGATGACGCAGGCGTTTCTTCTACCGGTTTCTCCTCTTCTTGTGGGGTTTCTTCTTTTACTGGCTCTGCTGGTTTTTCCTCTTTAGGTGGGGCCGCTTCTCCTTCACCATCAATAACTGCAACAACAGTTCCAACTTCAACGGTATCGCCTTCATTTACTTTTATGTCAGTCAGCACACCTTCAATTGGGGAAGGTATTTCCGTATCAACCTTATCAGTGCTGATTTCAAAAATGACTTCATCGCGTTTAACAGTATCCCCTTTCTTTTTATGCCATTTAATTATGGTCCCTTCGCTTACGCTTTCACCCATTTTCGGCATTACTACATCCATCTTCGTAACTCCCTGGTTTTCAGTTTTTAAATTTTAATATTCTAATAATTCTTTAATTCCCTCAAGAACTCTGGCTCTTGAAGGCAACACCGCATTTTCAAGTACCGGTGCATACGGAATATGTGAATCCAGTGCCGCAATTCTTTTCACCGGTCCGTCGAGATGCTGGAAACATTCATCAGAAATTCTTGCTGCAATTTCTCCGCCAAATCCACCGGTTAATGTATCTTCGTGGAGAACGACAACTTTGTTTGTTTTCTTAACAGAGTTTGCAATTGTTTCCATATCCAGAGGAATAATTGTTCTGATGTCAATCACTTCAACTGAATGTCCTTCCTCTTCAAGTTTTTTAGCTGACATTACTGCATCCCACATTGAAAGGCCATATGAAACAACAGTAAGATCGCTTCCTTCTTTTACTACTTTTGCCTTACCGAACGGAAGAAGGTAATTTTCATCCGGCTCAGGAGCCATTGCAAAACTTTGCCTGTAAAGGCCTTTGTGTTCACAAAAAAGTACCGGATCATTCATCCTGCAGGCGGTTTTCAGCAGTCCTTTGGCATCAGCCGCGTTTGAAGGATATGCAATATAAATTCCCGGAATGTGAGCAAAAATTGATTCAATATTCTGGCTGTGATAGAGTCCACCGTGAATATATCCGCCAACGGCTACTCTTGTAACAACCGGTGCTGTCCAGGTATTATTTGATCTGTACCGCATAGTTGCTACTTCACTTTTCATCTGCATAAATGCAGGCCAGATATAATCACCGAACTGAATTTCTACAACAGGCTTCAAGCCTTCAAGCGCCATTCCTACAGCAACACCCATAATGCTTGCTTCGGCAAGAGGTGAATTAAAAACTCTGTCATCACCAAATTTAGTAGATAGGCCTTTTGTCGCTGTAAATACTCCGCCTTTTTTATCTGCAATGTCCTCACCGAAAACATAAATTTTTTCATTGCGTTCGAGTTCTTCCATCAAAGCGTGGTTTATCGCATCAACCATTACAATACGTTTGCCATCGGGTTCACTACTTTCGTAATCAAAGCTTTCTTTAAGGCCTGATTCATCAAAAACGTGAGATGCCGCATCTTTCGGATCAGGATCTGTAGCATTGGATGCCTCGTCCGCTGCATTACCAACTGCATTAAGCGTTTCTTCTTTCAGACTTTCATATCCTTCTTTTGTAAGATCGCCCTGCTTAATTAATTTCTGAGCAAGTTTTTCAATCGGACAATTTTTTAGATCTTCTTTAAGTTCTTTTTCATTCCTGTATTTTTTCTGATCATCTGAAGATGAATGTGAAAGTAATCTCACTACTTCTGCTTCAATCAGTGCAGGGCCTTTTCCGCTTTTAATATGTTCAAGAGCTTTATTGATTTCTTCATAAGATTCAAAATAATCTGTACCGTCAATTTTTTTTCTGTAAAGATTATCAAATCCTGCCATCATTTCTGAAATTGAATTGCCTTTCCCGCCACTCTGCATATGTACCGGGACAGAAATAGCATATTTATTATTTTCAATTACAAAAAGAACCGGAAGTTTTTCACGACTTGCCCAGTTAACGGCTTCGTGAAATTCGCCCTGGCTTGTTGTACCTTCACCACTACTAACATATGCCACACCTTTTTTACCGGAACGTTTCATTGCCAGTGCGGTTCCAACAGCCTGCAGAAACTGTGTACCTGTCGGGCTTGATTGAGAAGGAATGTGAATATCAGGATGCCCCCAGTGGCACGGTAACTGTCTTCCGCCACTCGATGGATCTTCGGTTTTTGCAAAACATTGAAAGAAAAATTCCTTTGGAGTAACTCCTGCTGCAAGAGCAACACCCAGATCCCTATAATATGGATAAAACCAGTCTACCTTTGGATCCAGTGCGTTACCAACAACTGTCTGTACAGCTTCGTGACCCGCTCCTGCAATGTGGAAGAATGATCTTCCCTGTCTTAACAGGTTCATTGCCTTAGTATCAATAGAACGGGCAATGAGCATCTGTTTTAAATTTCTTAAAAGCTCTTCAGATTTAATACTACTTTTACTTTTTGCATTGCCTGTGTTTTTGGCTTTCCCCTTCTTTGCCGGTGAATTTTTTGCCATTCTGAATTCCTCTATTATCAGTTTGATAAATTAACGGCCAATAGTTCTTCTCTCGTTATGGCCGACAGCTCTTTATATTCAAAAATACTTTTAAAATTGTTTACTAATTTTTCTTTTACTTCAGAGATAGAAATATCTTTATTTATTTCTTTGCTCAGTGAAGTAACTTCTTTATCTGAAATTCCACACGGAATTATTCCGTTAAATAAATCAAGATCTGTATTGATATTAAATGCAAACCCATGCATTGTTATCCATCTTGATACCTTTATACCAATAGCTGCAATCTTTCTGTCTTCAATCCATACGCCTGTATACTTCGGGTTCCTGGTCCCTTTAACTCCGTATTCAGCGCAGGTTTGTATAATAACTTCCTCAAGTGCACGCAAATATTTATGCGTATCCATTACCCAGCTTTTAAGATCGATTATTGGGTAGCCTACAATTTGTCCCGGTCCGTGATAAGTAATATCCCCGCCCCGGTCAATATCGTAAACAGAAATTTTATTTTTCTCTAAATATTCTTTTGAACTGATAAGATTGCTCTTATCTGCTACCTTGCCGAGCGTGTATGTATGAGGATGTTCAAGCAAAAAAAGAACGTCATTAACTTTTCCATCGGATCTTAAAGTCAGTACTTCTTTCTGCAGGTCCCAGGCTTCTTTGTAGTCAATAAAATTAAGATCACAAAAGTTTAGTTTTCTATTATTCATAAAATCAAAATTCTTACCTATTAGTATGCTTAGCTCAAGTGTCATTTCGATCCCGGCTCGTCCGGAGAGAAATCTTTTTTAATTTTTGTTAAGATTTCTCAGTCGTCCGCTATACGTTTACTTCTTCGAAATGACAGGACTAATAAAATTTATATATGTATCGATTCATTGAAAACTGCAGCAGCAGCTTCCATCACTGATTCTGATAGTGTCGGATGAGCATGTATTGTCTTTAATACTGACTCAGCTGTTGCTTCCAGTGATTTTGCTAAGGTAGCTTCCGCAATCAATTCAGTTGCTTCCGAGCCAATAATATGAACACCCAGGATTTCTCCGTATTTGGCATCAGTAATAAATTTAACAAATCCTTCCCTTTCGCCTACAGCAAAGGCTTTTCCGCTTGCCATAAACGGAAATTTACCAATCTTAACTTCATATCCTGCTTCTTTCGCTTTTGCCTCGGTCAAACCAACGCTGGCAACCTGCGGCTGACAATATGTACAACCGGGAATAGTGTCATAACTAATATCAGGAGGATTTAATCCCTTTATTTTTTCAACACAGTGAATTCCTTCGGCTGATGCTACGTGAGCAAGCCACGGTGGCCCGATAACATCACCGATAGCGTAAAGGCCTTTAACATTGGTTTCATAGGTTGATTTATCAACTTTTATATGATTCTTAAATAGCTCAACCCCTAATTCTTCCAATCCAAATCCTTCAACATTTCCTGTGACTCCTATTGCACTCAACACTTTATCAGCGGTCAGCTTTTTCTTTTCACCATTTGTATTAATAGTTACTTCAACCTTTTTCCCTTTCACTTCTGCTTTTTCTACTGATGTTTTCGTGAAAATATCAATTTTTCTTTTTCTGAAACTTCTTGCCAGCGTATCTGAAACTTCCTTGTCTTCAATAGGAAGAATTGAATCGAGCATTTCAATCACAGTTACTTTTGTACCAAGTACACTATAAAAGTATGCAAACTCAATCCCGATAGCTCCGGCTCCAATTACAATTAATTCCTTCGGCTGCTCAGGTAAGTTCATAGCTTCTGTACTGGTTAAAATATTTTTTCTGTCAATAGGAATGGAAGGTACTGCTCTGGGGCTGGCACCTGTTGCTATAATAATATTATCAGCGTTAATTGAATTTGTTTTCTTTCCTTTATCATCAAGAATATCTATCTGATTTTTAGAAACCAGTTTTCCAAATCCATTAATTCTGTCAATTTTATTTTTCTTTACCAGCATTTCAACATTTTTTGTGATTTTGTCTGAAATGTCACGGCTTCTTTTAATAATTTTAGAAAAATCAAATTTTAATTCTTTTGCGGTGATACCAAATTCTTCACCGTGATTTTTTACATTATCATAAATTTCAGCGTTCTTAAGGAGAGATTTTGTAGGGATACATCCCCAGTTCAAACAAATACCGCCAAGTTTATCTTTATCAATTACTGCTGTTTTAAATCCTAATTGAGCAGCCCTGATTGCTGCAACATATCCGCCCGGTCCGCCACCAAGCACCGCAATATCATATTTTTCTGCCATTTTATTCAAAAACCTACTTTTTTTATTCGAGATGAGACACAAATATAATCAACTCATTATGAAAATGGAAGTTATACAGTGCCCGAATTCTGCATTTTATGACCCACAAGTCAGCTAATTATGACTGGCTGGTATAGCAATTTCCTTCTTAATAACGGGAAGTTAAAACTAAGTATTTCTACAAAGCGGAAAAATTATCTTGAATATTGCCATTTTTCTAAAGATAAAGGGTGAAAAATAAATGGCAGAATTATTGATATTTATAAATATATAAAATCTAAACAGGGAAAATTATGGACGTTAATGACAAAGAGCTGCCTCTATATACAATAAGCACTGCTGCCGAACTTTTAGGGATATCGATACACACATTAAGAATGTATGAAAGAGAAGGTTTAGTGTTACCATTTAAGAAAGAATCCGGGCACAGGCTATATTCTGATGAAGATATTGATAGAATAAAATGCATAAGAAGGGCCATTAATGAAAGTAAAATAAGCATTGCCGGGATCAAAACTATCTATTCACTTATTCCCTGCTGGAAATTAATAAACTGTCCGACAGAACAGAAAGAAAATTGCCCTGCGTACACCACACATTCCAAACCGTGCTGGACATTTCATCATAATGGAAATGTTTGTGCTACAAATGATTGTAAAAAATGTATTGTTTATAAAAATTATTCAGAATGTGGTAAAATAAAAGAAAGTATTGCAGCCTGTTAAAACAGAAAACACCTATGAACACTTCAAAAGATAAACTGACCAGGAAAGAATTTTTTAAACGTATTGGAATATTAGCTCTTATGCCCTTTGGTTTCGCCTGGTTTTCCAGTGTAGCCAGAGACGAAGCCAGTAATTCAAGAGCTAAGCAGGTAAAGATAAAACTCCCGGTAGATAAGGGAGTTACATTTAAGGATGATGTAATTATCAGCAGAACTGATAATGGTATTAATTTCTTTTCAACCAGGTGCACTCACCTTGGTTGTAAACTTAACAAAATTGAAAACGGAAAGATTGTTTGTCCATGCCATGGTTCTAAATTTTCTTTAGACGGCAAAGTATTAAGCGGCCCTGCTAATAACAATTTAAATAAACTTGAGTATGTGGTAAACAATTCGTCCAAAGAGATAATAATAAATGTCCCCGCATAATTATGAAAATGATAAAGCCAAAAATGAAAAATATGCTAAAGTTTTTAATTTCACCTTCGGTCAGATTGCATTAGCATCATTTTTAATTGCAGCCTTATCAGGTATATTTTTAGCTATTCCGTATGATGTAAAAAATCCTCTCGATTCTATTTCCCTCATATTATTGTCAAATCCCGCAGCTGATTTGTTCAGAAATATACATTACTGGAGCGCACAGTTTTTCCTTGTTTTTACAATTCTTCATTTCTGGGACCACCTGAGACTATCTACCGAGAAAGAAGTTAAAAAAGGAATATGGCTCAGACTAACTATATCATTGCTAGCTGTATTTTATGTCATGTTATCCGGATTTATACTAAAAGGAGATGCGGACAGCATACAGGCCAAAAATATTCTAACATCACTTTTAAATAAAATTCCTTTAATTGGAAGTGAGATTTCTTATTCTTTGCTTGGCCCTGCCAAAGATTTTCAAATTCCATATGTACATCACATTGCTACTGCTACAATATTTCTCTGGATCATAACAATTGAACATTCTAAAATTTTATGGGCAAGGCTTAGACTCGTTTTATACCTAATTCCAATTTTTATAATAGCAGGATTTTTATTCCCACCAGCATTACACGATAATTTAACAGGAATTGTTAAAGGGCCATGGTATTTTCTCGGTTTACAGGAAACTCTGCATTATCTGTCTTATCCCTTTATTGCAATTTTTATAGTCATAATATTTTTAATCCTTGTTTATCTTCTTCCCCGTTTCAAACCAGGAATAAATTCTATTGTAAAAAAGATAATATTTGCATCAGGAATTATTTACCTGCTACTAATGATTGTTGGATTATTTTTCCGCGGGGAGAACTGGAAATTTGAATTACCATGGAAGCACAAACTTACAAATGAGATAAAAATAAACTCAGATTTTAATTTTAGTACAGTCTCAATAGACAAATTGAAAGAGAAAAAAATCCCGGTAGTATTGGGAAGAAGAGAAGGCTGTATGTTTTGTCACGAAAATACTACAGGTTTTTCGCCTTCTCATAATCCGGATGCAATCGGCTGTGCCTCCTGTCACAAAGGCAATATATTCAGCCTGGAGAAAAATTCTGCTCATAAAGGCATGATACTAATTCCGGGAAATCTTAAAGATTCAAAAGAAACCTGCGGTACCTCTAATTGCCACCCTGATATTCCCAGAAGAGTGGATAATTCAATAATGACCACAATGACCGGAATTATAAGTGTTGATCATTATACTTTCGGAGAATCTGATAGTCTTGATGAATTTAACAAAATTACAGAAATAGGTCACTCCCCTTCTGATAAACACCTGAGGAATCTTTGTGCATCCTGTCATATAGGAAATATAAAAGATGAACCCGGGCCTGTTACACAATTATCACGTGGAGGAGGATGCAATGCCTGCCATCTTAATTATAATGAAAAATCATTGAAAGACATTGGCTCACTTTCTACAAATGCATTACTAAATCGTGATTCACTTTCTGAATTTTCCCATCCTGCATTATCTATCAAGATAACAAATGATCATTGTTTCGGATGCCATAGCCGCTCTGGAAGAATTTCTACAAATTATGAAGGCTGGACAGAAACTGAATTGGATGAATTGCCCGATAACAATAAAAATAATTTTCGCCAGTTAGAGGACGGGAGGGTTTTCAGTAAAACTCTCCCTGATGTTCATTTTGAAAATAAAATGGAATGCATCGACTGCCATACTTCAAAAGAGGTTATGGGAGATGGTAATATTTATTTACATAAAGAAGACCAGGTCAAAATTCAATGTACTGATTGCCATTTATCCGGTAAAGCGGAAACAACAGGTGTTGATAGTATAGATTCTGAATCACAAAAGATTATTACCCTGAGAAATTATCCAACAAAAGACAGAAAGTTTTTGTTAACACAAAAAGACAAGTACGTGTTGACCAATACCTATTTGGATTCAACAAACCGGGCCCATCTTTTAACTAAAAATACCGGTCAGGATTTAGTTATGAAACCACCAAAGTTTGTTTGCAATGAAGGAAAGGCTCACAGCAGACTTAGTTGTAACAGTTGCCATAGCAGGGTGGGCACCGCAATGTATTACCTGCCATACTGATTATCAGCCCGATGAGGAATCATATGATTTACTGGACCATAAAGATGTTAAGGGATCCTGGAATGAAACCGCAGCTGATTTCAAAGCGGATGAACCAACACTCGGGATAAAAGAAGTAAAAGATAAAGATGGAACAACAAAAGAAGTAATTGATAACTTCGTACCCGGGATGATAATAAATATCACAGATGGAAGTAATAAATCTTTTAAAAGACTTTTCGCACCTGCCTTCCCTCATACAATCAGGAAAGAATCCCGCAGTTGTAAATCCTGCCATAACAATCCCCTGGCACTTGGTTATGGTAGAGGGAAACTAAAATTTACCAAAGAAGGAAGGTGGAAGTTTACACCTGATTATAAATTAAACAGTATTGATAATTTACCGGAAGACGCGTGGATTGGATTTTTACAAACACGAACAAAAGATTATGCAACCAGGAATAAAGTAAGACCTTTTTCAGTTGAAGAACAGAAAAAGATATTGACTGCGGGCGCCTGTTTAACATGTCATCAACCGGAATCAGGGCCGATGAAAAAATATCTGGAAACCGGAAAGATTCCCCGGTTGAGCAAGAAATGTATAAAACCAGAGTGGAACTAATTTCTCATTTAAAAGGAGTAAGCAAGGAGTTTTCTTTTTACAGAGAATAAATTTTTACTTTTTATTCTCTTACTTAATAAAACAAAAACAATTTTCTGGCAGAATAATTGATATTTATAAATATCAACTTTAATTATCAAAGGGAATATTAAAATGGCAATACCAAAAAGATTTCAAAAATTTACCGAAGATTACCCCGATGTTGCAAATGCTTATGAAGCACTGGGTAGCGCAGTACATAAAGCCGGACCACTTGATGACAAAACACGTGCTTTAATCAAACTTGCAATTTCATCGGGTGCCAGACTTGAAGGAGCAGTTCATTCACACGCAAGAAAAGCTTTAAAAGCCGGAGTAACAAAAGAAGAAATGAGACATGCTGTAATGCTTGCTTTGCCAACTATTGGCCTGCCTTCAATGATGGCAGCATTAAGCTGGATAGATGATATACTAGATAAAGAAGATTAAGCATTACAGGATTTAACAGACAACGACTAATATCATGAAAAAGCTTACTGACAATTATAATAGAGTGCACGACTATCTCAGGATTTCACTGACTGATAAATGTAATTTAAACTGCCTGTATTGCAATCCGGCAAACAGGAGTAAAACTTTATTGCCTAAAGGTTTATTTTTATCAAACAAAGAAATTATCAGATTAATAAATGTTTTCGTTAAGGAATTCGGTTTCAGGAAAATTCGGTTTACCGGTGGCGAGCCTTTAGTCCGTAGCGACATTTTTGAGCTCCTAGAAGAAGTAAATCAATTAAAAAAAGCTTATGATTTTGAAGTGGGTTTAACTACGAACGGTACTCTTTTGAATGGTAACTTATCTAAATTAAAAGAATTTGGAGTTGATAAACTTAATATAAGTCTGGATACATTAGATGTTGAAAAGTTCAAGTTCATAACAACAAGAGATAATATTGACAGTGTTGTAAGTGCAATTAAAACTGCTAAAAGCCTCAACTTCCCTTCCTTAAAAGTTAATGTAGTAATTATCAAGAACATTAATGATGGTGAGATAGTAGATTTTGTAAAATTTGCAATTGAAAATGAATTAAACGTAAGACTGATTGAATTTATGCCTTTCGGCAATAATTCCTGGGAAAAATATGGGCTGGTAAGCTACTCGGAAATGTTTAAAAAAGTAAAAGAAAATTTTGAGGTCGAAGAAGTCGTTAAAGATCAGAATAGTGTGGCAAAGGATTTCAAAATAAAAGGGACTAAAGGGACTATAAGTTTTATCAGTTCAATTTCAGATCATTTTTGTGATAACTGCAACAGGCTGAGAATTACCGCAGACGGTAAGATGAAATTATGTCTTTTCTCAACTGGTAAGGACGACATAAATCTAAAACAACTTATATCATCTCAAAGTTTAACTGATAAAGAAATCGGAGAAATAATTGAAAAATCATTATTTGGTAAAGCACTTAAACATCCGGGTGTTGAAGAGCTTATGCGTTTAGAGAAAAATAATATGTTAAGTATTGGTGGTTAAATGAAATTATCTCACACAGATAAAGACGGAAAAGCAAACATGGTTGATATCTCCGGAAAAACTGAAACAGTAAGAACATCAACTGCTTTCGCTAGGGTTATTGTTTCGAACGACCTTTTTACCAAAATAAAAAAGAATGAGATACAAAAAGGGGATGTCTTATCGATTGCTAAATTTGCGGGAATACAGGCAGCAAAGAAAACTTCAGAATTAATCCCGCTTTGCCATAATATTTTAATTTCTAAAGTTGATCTTGAATTAAAATTAAATTCAAAAAATAATTCAGTTGAGATTGAATCTTTTGCTAAAACTGTATCACAGACAGGAATAGAGATGGAAGCTTTAACTGCAGTTTCAGTTGCTGCACTGACTGTATATGATATGTGCAAAGCAATTGATAAATCTATTACTATAACTGATATAAAACTCTTAACAAAAACAGGCGGCAAAAGCGGCACCTATAAAATTAAGGAATGATTTCATGTATATAGATCTGGCTGATAATGAGGAAATAATTGTTGAAGAAAAAAAGAAAATTATTGGGAAAGTGCTGGCAATTTCTATTAGCAAAAAAAAAGGAATCCCGAAAACAAATATTGACACTGCAAATCTTATTGAGAATCATGGTATAGAAGGAGATGTACATGCGGGTAACTGGCACCGCCAGGTTAGTTTTCTGGCAATAGAAAGTATTAATAAAATGAGAGAAGCCGGAATACCTAAATTAAGACCGGGCGCGTTTGCTGAGAATATTACGACTGAATTTTTAATACTTCCTGAAATTGAAATTGGTACAAAGATAAAAATTGGAGATGAAGCTCTCCTGGAAATAACGCAAATCGGAAAAGAATGTCACAGCAAGTGTGCTATCTTTGTTAAAATTGGTGATTGTGTTATGCCTCGTGAAGGAATATTTGCAAAAGTAATAAAATCCGGTAGCATTAAGTCAGATGATAAAATAATTGTTTACAGTAAAGAGACAGTGATTTAAAATGACTAGTTATGAAGAAGCTAATGAGATTATCAGCAAAGAATTCTCTAATTATAAATTAGAAATTGAAGAAGTTGATCTGTCTGATTCTACAGGTAGAATATTAGCTGAAGATATTTATTCCGATATTGACCTCCCTCCTTTTACGAATTCAGCAATGGATGGATTTGCTATAAAATTTAATCCCGGCACAACTAAATGGAAAATTATTGGGGAAATCAGCGCGGGTAATTTTAAGGATTATAATATCAGACGAAGGCTTAACAGTTAGCATAATGACCGGTGGGAAGATTCCTGATGGTGCAGATACAATTATCCCAATTGAAGATATTATTATTGAGAAGGATACTATTATTCTGAAAGAAAATGCAACTTTTAGAAAAGGTATAAATATCAGAATAAAAGGTAATGACCTTTTAAAGAATCAGATAGCACTTTCAAAAAATATAGTTATTAAACCAAGACATATTGCAGTAGCAGCTTCGTGCGGTAAATCAAAATTAAAAGTATACAAGAAATTAAACATTGCTGTTCTTGCTACTGGTGATGAGCTGGTTGATATAACTACCCTACCTGGTGAAGATAAAATCAGAAGTTCAAATCTCTATGCACTTTTGTCAGCAATAAATGAGATGAATCAGACCGGAATAAATCTTGGAATTGTAAAAGATCAGGAAGATGAAATAAGGGCAAGAATTACATCATTCTTAAATAGTGATAATGATATATTGATAACAACGGGTGGAGTTTCTGTAGGAAAATACGATTATGTTAAACCAATTATGGAAGAACTTGGGATTAACATTAATTTTTGGAAGGCGAACATAAAGCCAGGTAAACCGATTATTTTTGGAACGTATAATAATGGTTCTGGAATTAAATTTGTATTTGGTCTTCCCGGCAACCCGGTCTCCTGCATAGTTAATTTTTTGATCTTTATTAAAAATAATATTCTACATTTATTGGGTGTTGAAAAAGATGATTTATTCATAGCCGAGTTAACAGAAGACCTTAAGAAAAAAGATGGTAAGAAACATTTTATGCGTGGTATGTTTTCAAAATCTATCGATGGGAATATTTTTGTAAAACGTGTCGGCTTGCAATCTTCCGGCAACCTGGCGGAAATGGGAAAAGCAAATTGTCTTATTATTTTTGATGAAGAAAAAAGAGAATTAAAGAACAGGAGAAAAAGTATTTTGTATTCCGATATAACAGGAATCATTCTTTCCGGTGGCAAAAGTTCAAGGATGGGAGTTAATAAATCTTTATTAGTAATTAACGGTAAGACTATTATTGAGCGTGTACGTGATTTAATGCAGAATATTTTTTCTGAAGTAATTTTAATTACCAACGATCCTGATGAATATGAATTTCTCGGATTAAAGATTTATGAAGATGTCTATAAAGGATATGGCCCTCTGGCAGGGATCCATTCCGGTTTGCTCAATTCAACTACAAGAAAGAATTTTATTATATCCTGCGACGTCCCGTTAATGACTGAACAAATGATTAGACATCTTATTGAATTTAAGACAGATAAATTTATTACAGTTGCAAAAGCAGACGGATTCATTCAACAACTTGTTGGAGTTTATAACCGTGACATACTTGTCACAGTAAAAGAGACCTTGGTGTCACAATTAAGTGATGATGAAAGAAATAATGACCAACTCAAACGCGGATGTAAAGTACTTTCACTTCTGAATACCATAGGTGCTGAAATTATAAACACACAATGCCTTTCTTTTTACACTCCCGATACATATTTCAACATGAATAAACAAAATGATTTTAATTTTGTAAAAGAAAAACTTTCTTCCCTTCTCACTTCATAGAATTATAATCTAAAACTCGTGTGTTTTTTCTTCTCGTTCAAAGGAAAATTTAAAGATTAATTCTTAACGCTGACAAATATTAAAATTTAATTATTCACTTTTTTATTCTTATGCTATATTTATGAATGGCAAAGAAATTGATAGTTATAAATATCATAAATGAAATTGATGAATGGTTAACAGCGAAGAGATGTGGAGATATTAGAAAAGTGAAAGTAAATTTATTTACTAATAAAACATTAGCAGATTTGAATATTGATTTAACCTTTAACAGAAATCAGTATGTAAAAGCCGAGTCAATAAGCACATTAAGAAATAACAAAACACATAAGCTATTATCTAATAAAGATTTAAGAACACTTAAATACTGCAAATCACACATCCTTCCTTGTTTGACTTTCAAACAATGCGATAAAAATTATTCCACTATAAATGGCATCTATAATGTCACATAATCTAAACTTCTGAAAATGGAATAGACGGCAAGTTTGTTTATAAGTTATTTATAATAAACCAAATAGCCTTATCGCAAAACAATTACTGAGCTAAAATTATTTCTAATTTTGGAGGTAACTCTTGGAAAAGAAAATCTCCCGGCGATCGTTCCTGAAACTCAGTGGTGCAGTTGGCACCGGTGTAGCTGTCGGATTATCAGCCGGTACATCAAAAGCAAAAGCTGCAGAAAGAATAAAACCCAAAAAAGTTGAGAAAATTGCCAGCGTATGCGAACAATGTTTCTGGCGTTGTGGAATTATTGCAACCGTTGAAGATGGAAAATTAACTAATATAGAAGGTAACCCGCTTCATCCAAATAACCGCGGAAAAATTTGTGCAAGAGGAAATGCAGGCGTTGCTCTTGTATATGAAAAGGACCGCATAAAAAATCCAATGATAAGAGTTGGCGAAAGAGGAAGCGGAAAATGGAAAGAAGTCAGCTGGAATGAAGCTCTTGATTATACAGCAGAAAAACTTCTTGCTGTTTCTAAAAAATACGGAGTTGAAGCAAACGCTCTCTTCTCTCACGGGGCATCTGCTGCTTTTATAAATGATATGTACAAATTCTGGGGATCTCCAAATAACGCGGCTCCTTCTTTTGCACAATGCCGCGGATCAAGAGATGTTGGCTACGAATTAACTTATGGCGAAGCATTAGGATCACCTGAAAGAATTGATTTATCTAATGCAAAAGTAATTGTACTTATAGGGAGCGCACTTGGTGAAAATATTCACACCGGACAAATTGTTGATTTTACAAACGGGCTTGCCAAAGGTGCCAAACTAATTGCTGTCGATCCACGTTTCTCAACAGCAGCCAGTAAAGCTAAATGGTGGCTTCCTATAAAACCGGGTACAGATACGGCTTTGGTTCTTGCCTGGATACACGTAATTATTAAAGAAAAAGGATACGATGTTAATTTTATTCGTAAATCAGCAACAGGATTTACGGAACTAAAAAATCACGTAAAAGATTTTACTCCGGAATGGGCAGAAAAGATTACTGAAATTCCGGCAGAAAAAATTAGAGAAACTGCAAGAGCAATGATGAAGGCAAAACCTGCTGTTGTTGTTCATCCCGGAAGACACGTTGCCTGGTACGGTAATGATGTACAGCGTGCAAGATCAATGGCAATACTTTCTGCCTTACTCGGAACCTGGGGGCAAAAAGGTGGATACTTCCTTAAATCAAAATTCCCTACAAGTTATAACGCGTTAAATATTCCGGATGCCCCTAAACCCAAAAGAGAAAGAGTAGATGGTGCCGGTTACCGATTTCCACTTGCAAGTATAGGTGAAGGACTAACTCAGGAATTAGTGAAAGCAACTCTTTCTCAGAAACCTTACCCGATAAAATCCTGGATGGTTTTCGGTCAGAATATTTTTAATAGTATCCCGTCTAAAAAGGATACAAAAAAAGCTATCGATAACCTCGATTTTTATGCTGTTGTTGATGTAAGGCCAACAGAACCTACATGGTATGCTGATGTTATTTTACCGGAAGATACTTACCTGGAAAGATATGATTCGTTAATAACTGTCACAGGATGGTATAAACAATATGTCTCTCTCAGACAACCGGTAATTAAAAGAGTCCATAATACCAGGCCCGGTTGGTGGATTGCAATGGAACTTGGAAAACGATTAGGCTTAAAAGATTTCTATCCGTATAAAGATTATGAAGATGTGATAAAGTTCCAGCTTAAAGATTCCGCAATTTCTTTTACAAAGCTTAAAAAAGATGGCGTTTTCACATTCCCTGCTACGCCATATTTAAATAACGGTGAATCTTATCAATTCAATACGCCGAATAAAAAAGTTCAGTTGTATTCTAAAGAATTAAAAGAATTGGGATTTGATCCGATGCCTAAATATGAACCAGTAAACGATCCCGGCAAAGGATATTTCAGATTAGTTTACGGCTTAATGCCTGTTCACTCTCACGGAAAAACCGAAAGTAATCCCTGGCTGAATACAATAATTTCTGAACCTCATTTATGGGTAAATGAAACTACAGGAAGAAGTATGGGACTAAAAAATAATGATGAAGTCATTGTTGAAAATCAGGATGGAATTAAATCCGACAAAATTAAAATAATGATGACACCCGGAATGAGACCGGACGCTGTATTTCTTCCGCACGGGTTTGGAGGAAATGACAGGGGTCTGCTCAATTATACCAGAAGAAATGTATCGGACAATAATCTTATTTCCCAATACAATACCGATCCTATTAGCGGCGGCACCGGGCTTCGGGTAAACTTTGTCAGACTAATTAAAGAAAATAAGATTTTATCCCCTACTGTTGAAGTAAGTATTACAGGAGTATCTGCTAATAAAGTTTCAGGAATTAAACACAAGGGTGAATCTGACAGAAGATTTCATATTCAACCAAAGAAAAAACAATCGGCAATTAGAGAAGGATGCTAGGAGGAAATTATGAGTAAGTATGCAATGGTAATAGATATGGACAGATGCATTGCCTGCCATGCATGTGAAGTAGCCTGCCGCTCTCACTATGATGTGCCGGTTCCATATTACCGTAACTGGGTTCACGACTTGCAACCGCAAGGTGTTTATCCCGACATTAAAAAAGTAAGCTATGTTGGTCTTTGCAACCACTGTGATGATGCACCTTGTGTTAAAGCATGTCCGACAGGAGCAACATATAAAAGAAAAGATGGAGTTGTTGTCGTAGATAAAGATCTCTGTATTGGCTGCGGTTTATGTGCCGAAGCCTGCCCCTATGGAGCCAGGTATGTAAATCCTGAAAATGATAAAATAGATAAATGTGATTTTTGTATCGACAGGGTTAGCGAAGGTATTGAACCAGCCTGCGTTGAAACTTGTATAGCAAGTGCAAGAATATTTGGTGATATGGATGATCCAAATTCAAATGTTTCAAAGTTAGTAGCCAAAGGTGCCCTGCCCAATGTTTCTGCAAAAGTAAATGTGGGACCAAATATTTATTACAAAGACAGCAACAAAAATTTCCAGGTAGTTCAGGCTGCATTTCCACCGAAGATGCCTAAAATGCCCACACCTCAAAAAATGTGGACAAAAGTATTACGCCCGTTATTCTGGCTGGCAATCGGCGGATCATTTTTAGGACAGTTTGCTGCATTTTCCACACAATTATTTAAAGGCGAAAGTGATATTAAGGAGTAAATGATGGGACTTAGAATAAGCAAATTAAATGAAGACATAGCCCTGGATCATATTTTATTAAAAGGACCAAGACATTTAACCTTTGATGAAAAACGTATCCTTGCCAGCAGAGTTATGAAAAAACATGGTGTTGGCGGAATTACACTTCACTGGGTAAATGCAATTTCCTGGTTTTTCTTAATTCTTACCGGTACGGCACTTCTTTCAGCAAGCTATCTGCAATTTGCACCTGACTGGTTTATAAGTATGATGGATGGAATTTTCGGTACAAGAAGTGCGATGCTCCATTTTCATATAGCAATTGGAGTATTCTGGGTGCTTACTTTATTGATTTACGGAATTTTTGGTTACAAAAATTACCTACTGGATTTTATTAAACATGATTTAATAATTGACAAAGATGATCTCCATTGGTTCCCTGCTAAAGCAAAAAACTTAATCGGTAAATTAAGCCATTACGATATGCCTCAGCAAGGGACATACAATGCAGGACAAAAGGCCTATGCTATTGTAGTTGCCTTCAGTACAGTAACTTTGGTAATTACCGGTCCTATTATGGCATTCCATTTAGGTTCAACAACAGTAATTCAGTGGGCAATGATGTTGCATTTTGTTGCAACAATGTCTGTCTTTGCCGGAGTGTTTGTACATGTTTATATGGCTGCACTATTTCCTGAAGAAAGACCGGCTTTCTTTTCTATGATTACCGGTAAAGTAAACGAGTTATACGCTTATCTTCATCATTATAAATGGTGGAAAGAGATTAAAAATGAAGAACACGAATTTTTTGCTGAACAATTAAAAAAAGACGGAATCCATTTACCTGAGATTGATGAGTGTAAAAACATAGATGACCATCAGGTAAAGGTTTTTAATTTAGAGGGAAAAGAATTATGAAGAAAAAATTATGGGATCCCGTATTTGGCGGAATCGTAATTGGAATATCAATTATTCTAACTTTTTATATCTCAGGAAGAGGCCTTGGCGCTTCCGGTGCATTAACTGATCTGGCAGCTTGGTTACAAAATCTGGTATTACCTTCCTTTACACAATCAAACCAGTATTTTGGAAAATATTTTGCTAATGGAGCTAATCCATTTAATGATTACCTGGTTTATTTGGTAATTGGAGTAATGATTGGAAGTCTTATAGCCGGGTTTGTTTCTAAAGATATGAAATTTGAAATATTAAAGGGGCCAAACATTTCAAATAAAGGCAGGCTCTTGTATGCACTAATTGGTGGAATTTTAGTTGGCTACGCCGCCAGAATGGCAAGAGGTTGTACCAGCGGGCAGGCCCTGGTTGGAGGGGCTGAACTTTCCGTAGGAGCATGGGCGTTTATGTTTTCAATTTTTGCCGGCGGATTTGCAGTCGCATATTTTATCAGGAGGCAATGGATATGATTGGACCACTCGTAAAAAACGGAATAATATCCGGAAGTGTTAATACAATTTTTGCGGTGCTTATCGGAATGCTTTTCGGTTACGCACTTCAGCGATCCGGATTTACTAATTCAAAAAAAATTGCAGGTGCATTCTACATGAAAGATGTCGATGTTCCTGTAGTAATGTTCTCAGCAATAATAACTGCTTCAATAGGTCTTTGGGGTATGTCACTACTT
The DNA here is from genome assembly GCA_963783855.1 of uncultured Bacteroidota bacterium. GTDB lineage: Bacteria > Bacteroidota > Ignavibacteria > Ignavibacteriales > Ignavibacteriaceae > JAKAGZ01. The sequence goes on along the minus strand of CAWAPE010000005.1, from coordinate 49,464 downwards.
GGCTTAATTGACCTTGGCAATTTTTACTTTTTACCTTCATTTCTACTTCCAATGATTGCCGGGGGTTTTATTTTCGGAATAGGAATGGCTGTTGGCGGGTTTTGCCCGGGTACATCCATCGCCTCAATGATGACAGGAAAAATTGATGCGATGGTTTTTATAGGCGGATTTTTGCTGGGAAGTTTATTGTTTGGTGATTTATACCCTATTTGGGATAAGTTTTATAACTCAAGCGCAAACGGTGTTTGGCGTATTGATGAACTTTTGAACATCAACGTCGGCCTTGCTATCCTATTAGTTACTCTGCTCGGAATTTTCGGCAGTTTAGGAATGAGAAAATTACAATATAAGTTCTGGGGCAAAAATGAAACTAAATAAAAAGGCATCTCTGGTCATAATTGGATTATTTATAGCTCTGATTTTAGCATTCTTCCCGAGTACTTCTTTTATTAGAAATCCTTTTATAGTAGATGCTCAATTAAAGCAACAACATTTTAATGAGACCGGGCTTTTTACTGTTACACCATACGAAGCAGCACAGTACTATGCTACTAATAAATCAAATTGCTTCTGGATTGATGTAAGAGATGCAAAAAGCTTTGATAAACAACATTTGAAGCCAGCATTAAATGAAAGTCTGAAACAACTTAAAAATTCAAGCTGGAATCCAAATGACCTGGTTCTGGTATACGGAAATAATACTGAAGAAGCACAGGAAGTTGTGGCTTTATTAAGACAGGTTGTTAATGCAAGGGCATTTGCAGTTAGAGGCGGTTTTAATGCTGTAAAGACATATTTAATTGATCCGATTGATATTTCAATTACAAATCAGTTTGATGATAAAGATCTTTCTACTCTGTTGCAGATAAGAAGTACAATCTCCGGTGATACAACATCATCAGATCAGACTATAAACAAATTTAAAAGCAGTAAATCTAAAGCCATTAGAGAAGGATGTTAGATATCCTAAACGTTTCTTGTAGGGAATAATTTTTCGAAAACAGAAGTGCTTAATATTCTAAATAAAAATTGATAGGACTTAGTCTTTAACATAATCTTTTTATGAGATTTTTTGGTGGGGTCAATAAACTAAAAATATACTCAACATATTTACGGAGACTCTAAGATGAAAAGACTTTCGTTGACATTCGTTATTTTCTCAATACTTTCATTACAAATATTTGCCACAGGTGGATATTTAAAGCATGGTTATGGAATAAAATATTCAGCTCTTGCAGGTTCTGGTGTATCATTATCATTAAGTTCTATGGGTGCGGCCACAAATCCAGCAGCACTTGCTTTTATGCAATCAAATGAAATAGAATTCAACTTCGCATTATTCAGCCCAAACAGAGATTATACTGTAACTGGAAATCCCTCAGGTTTTCCCGGTACTTTTGGTTTAACACCAGGTAAAATTGAAAGCGATTCAAAATACTTTCCTATTCCCTCTTTAGCCGGTACCTGGAAAATAAATGATAATTCTGCAATTGGCGCAATGATCTACGCAAACGGCGGAATGAATACCGATTATCCTGCAAAAACATTTTATGATCAAAGTTCACCGGGTACAGGCGTAAACCTCGAACAGGTTTTCTTTGGTGTTACTTATGCAGTTAAAATTGCTGATAATCACTCAATAGGTTTTACAGGTCTTTACGCATTCCAGAGATTTACAGCAAAAGGACTAGCATCATTTGCGCCTTACTCAAGCGATCCTGCAAATTTGAGCGGAAACAGAATGAGTACTTCTTCAGGATTCGGTTTCAGAGTTGGATACCAGGGACATATTACTCCTCAACTTTATATTGGAGCATCATACCAATCAAAAATGTTTATGAGCAATTTTGATCAGTATAAAGGTTTGTTTGCAGAGCAAGGAGATTTTGATATCCCGGCAAACTGGACAGCAGGATTTGCTTACCTGCCTACTTCCGAACTTACTTTCTCTTTTGATGTTCAACAAATTCTATACAGTGGTATTAAATCAATTAGTAATCCAATTCTTCCAAATCTTCAGACTGCTCAGTTAGGAAATAATAATGGTGCAGGTTTTGGATGGGAAGATATTTTAGTATTTAAATTTGGTACTATGTACAAAAGCAGTGATAATCTTACCTGGATGGCCGGATATTCATATGGGCAGGAACCTGTTCCTGATTCAGAAGTTCTTTTTAATATCCTTGCACCAGGCGTTGTACAACACCACATCACACTTGGTTTGACTACTAAGTTAAATGAGACTAATGAATTTACAGTAGCAGCAACATATGCACCTGCTACAAGTGTTACCGGCCCTAATCCCCTGGAAGCACCAAATCAGCAGACTATTAAATTAAATATGTCACAGTGGCAACTAGAAGTTGGATACGCTTTCCACTAGTCTGTTGACTTGAGAACGTTGCACGGTAAATAGCTTAATCATAATCTAAAAATGAAAAAAGGCGGGACCTAGCCCGCCTTTTTCATAAATAGCAATAATTGTTATAATACTTTAAAAGTATCTTAGGGTAAATAATATTTGGGAAGCATATCAGCAAATCCTTTCCCCGCCCAGTACCCAAAAACTTCAAATGGCAATTGTTGAATAGGATAACCATATTTATCCAGTGTTACCTGCGGATAAACTAATTTTATCCAGGAAACTTCAGGATGTACAGGATCATTAAGGACAAAAGCGATTTTCAGATAATCGCTAAATGACATAACAAATTCATTTCCAATAATCCTGATTAGGTCATTGTCAGCATGATGCAAATGTTTCTTTTCAATTGAGGGGGTATCATCCAGATAAACCTGGAATCCATTTTCGGTTAATGAATTGTTAACTGCAGCCTTTAAAAAATTGTCCATAGATCCATAATAAACTTCGCGCCTGTTTTTAATCCATTTTTCCTTTAGCAGTCCTGTTGTATCCTTTAATTCAGCAAAAGACGGACGGACGGTAAACCTTATCCTTTGTGATTTTGTATCCCAAAGAAAGCTAACCAGCTCGCACCTGATTTTATATCCTAAAGCATTGTTAATTATAATTATTGGTTGTCCGGACTTCAGCCCGCAGGGTGTGTGAATTTATCCATTCAAAATTAATGATCTCAGGATTTGTAATTACACATTCTGATGCAAAGGACGATTCTCCTAAAAACCTTCTCTTAAATATTTCCAGTTGAGAATTCCATTCATCGGGAGTAGCACCTTTAACCTCCACTGACTCCAGCTCATAGTGAGTTTCTTTTAATTTGAATTCAAGTGTGTAGGTATTTTGGTCCCTTACTGTCAGTACCTTTGTAAGCGATTCGTAACCAATTATTGAGGCTACTACTTCGTGAGTTCCTGTGGGGAGCGATTTAATTTTGAAGTACCCGTTTTTATCTGTTGCTGTTCCCCAGGTTGTGCCCGAAATGTAAACATTAACATTTTCTAAAGGCGCACCTGTAGCTCTTTCGAGTACTCTCCCTTCAATTACTGCCTGATTTTGTTGACCCGGTGTATTAGTTGATAAGAAAGATGATATGAAAAGGACAATACAAAATATGGGGTTCAAATAACGCATTAGATATCAGAAAGATTAATTAAAATCCGCTATAGCTTCATCAACGGTTTTATATAATTTAAATACCCTGTTCATTCTTGTAAGATCGAGAAGAACCTCAGCATCGGAATGTGCGGCAGCAAGTTTAATGTCTCCCCCTTTATCAGCAATAAATTTCAATGACTTAACCAGAACTCCAAGAAATGTGGAATCCATATATTTACAATTACTAAGATCAATTACAATTTTATAAATCTTTTTTTCAAAACTTTTATCCAGTTCAACTTTTAGAGCACCTGCTTCTTTATATGTAGCTCTTACAATATCAATTTTTTCAACAACAACATCCCCTTTAATTTCCCTATTAATACTCATATCACATACTCATTAATAAATTACTAAAAATCGCTTGTTTAAATTTAGGAATTAGTTAGATAAAAGTGGCATAATTTTTACAAATTCTTCAAGTACTTCCGGATTTGCCAACGCATCTTTATTTTCTATCTTTTCTCCCTGAATTAGTCTTGTAACAGCAAGTTCTACTTTTTTCCCGCTTATTGTTCTGGGTATATCATTTACCTTCAGAATAATTGCCGGAACATGTCTTGGAGTTGCAAGGTTTTTTATTTTAGTTTTTATTTTGTTAGTTAAGTTCTTATCCAGTATATAGTTTTTTTTTAATAAAACAAATAAAATTATCCTTACATCATTTTGAAACTTTTGCCCAATAACCATGCTATCAATAATTTCATCCATTCCTTCAACAATACGATAAATTTCTGCAGTGCCTATTCTTACTCCACCAGGGTTCAATGTTGCATCTGATCTGCCATAAACCGTGACTCCTCCATTTCTTGTAATCTTAATAAAATCACCGTGATGCCAAACACCAGGATATCTTTCAAAGTATGCAGATTTATATTTTGTACCATTTTTATCATTCCAGAAACTGACTGGCATTGAAGGAAATGCCTTTGTACAAACAAGTTCCCCTTTTTTATCGAGTTCAGGTTTACCTTTAGGATTATAAGATTCAACTTTCATCCCAAGACCACGACATTGTATTTCTTCTGAATAAACAGGTAAAGTCGGGTTTCCCAGCATAAAACAGGAAATAATATCAGTTCCTCCTGAAATTGAAGCAAGAAGTACGTCTTTTTTAACATTCTTATAAACCCAGCTGAAATTATCAGATGATAATGGTGAGCCAGTCGATAAAATTGTTTTAAGGGAAGAAAGGCCCCTCTTTTTAGGAATAATCTTTCTTTTTTCACACATTGTTAAAAATTTTGGACTGGTGCCAAAAACAGTAATTTTTTCAGATTCAATCTTTTCCCACATTGTAGATAAATCAGGGTATCCCGGGCTGCCATCATATAAAAATATTGTTGCTCCAATCTGCAATGAACTAACCAGCCAGTTCCACATCATCCAGCCGCAAGTTGTATAATAAGTTATAATATCTTCCCTGGTAAGATCAGTATGAAGAGTGTGCTCCTTGTAATGCTGGAGCAATGTACCTCCTGCACCATGGATAATGCATTTAGGAACACCCGTGGTACCGGACGAATACATTATATATACAGGATGATTAAATGACAGCTGCCTAAAATTAATTTTAGCTGAAGTATTATCAAGTAACTTGCTAAAATATAAGTTTTTAACGTTGCTACTTGATTTAATTTTTCGCCTTGTTTTTTTCTTAAAATCGTAAAACCGTTCTATTAGTACAACAGACCTAATTGCCGGTATTTTATCAGTTATCTGTGCTATCTTATTCCTGCAATTAATTATTTTCCCATTGTAGGAATATTCTTCAATGGCAAAGAGTATTTTGGGCTTAATTTGTCCAAATCTGTCAAGTACTCCCTGCAAACCAAAGTCAGGTGAACATGAAGACCAGGTTGCTCCGAGGCTGGTTGTAGCCAGCATAGCAATTATGGATTCGGGATAATTAGGGACAAATCCGGCAATACGATCCCCTTTTCTAATGCCGAGCTTTTTCATACCCTCAGCACATTTAGCAACTTTGTCATATAGCTCAGCATAAGTAAGCTGAACATTCGGCTTGTTTTCTCTTGAACTAATTATTGCAATATGATCATCCTGGAAACGCAGGAGGTTTTCTGCAAAATTAAGTTTTGCACCTAAGAACCATTCAGCCCCAGGCATTTTTTCTGATGAAAGGATTTTATTGTAAGGCTTTGAATAAATAAGTCCGGATAATTCCCACATTGATTTCCAGAAATCCCGGATATTATGGACTGACCATTTATATGCATCATCGTAGGATTTTATTTGTTTGCCTGTTTTTTTTTCAATATACCTGAAAAAGGCAAACATATTGGAATTTTCTATTCGTTTTTTTGTCGGCTTCCAGAGTGGTTTTTTCAATTTACCCGTATTTTAGTTTTGAATTCTTCCTGCAAACAATGCTGTCTTCCAGGCAAAATCAGAATCATGGTTCTCCAATGCACTTTTGGCGGTTAATTCCAGATAAGTTCTAAATCTCGGATTCTTTTCTACTTTCATAAGTAACGCTGTCTTTAACATTTTCTTATATTCTGAATGCCTTTGATATCTGAAAAATGCTGCCTCGCCCTGTTCAAAATTATCAACATCTGAATTCTGAATTTCTTGTACAAAATTATCTACTTCTGTATCCGTTGGAATTCCCTGACAGGTAGCAAATGCCCCAAGGTTATTAGCTGAATAAATATGAGACTGTCTTATAAAATCTGGTAACTGATCATAACCAAGGCCTATTTCAAACTTTGGCTGTTTCAATTCAAATATTGCATCACCGCTTGCCCGTGAATAATAATTTCCAGACATCCTGCCAACAAGATCAATATCATCAGGATGAATTACTCCGTCTTTTACAATATCGTTTGCTATATGAATTTTAAGTACCTCGCAAATTGCAATATTTGGCGCTGCCCCTCCTTCGCCGAAACTTCTCATTTCCTTCATCACGCATTCCATCTGAAAAGGCGACTCTTTTACTCTTTTAGGTGTAACTAATTCTGAATCTATCGGAGTAAAGCCGCTCTTAACAAACTCATCAACCTCGGGTTTGTATTCTGTTGATGCAAGGTTTATCTGGTTTACCATAGAATATGTAACAGATTGCACAACACATTCTTTGTTGTTCATCAGGTTGTGGTATGTATTTTTAAATGAACCATCCCTTCCTCTCCTCGATGGTGAAAAAGCAACCATTGGAGGATTTGATCCAAAACAATTAAAGAATGAAAACGGGCTAAGATTCATAACTCCATCATCTGAGATTGTTGAAACCAGCGCTATTGGTCTTGGGCCGATTCCTCCCAATAATAGCTGATGTAATTTAGGTACGGGTAAATCTTTAGGATTATAGCTTGTCATATTTATTTTTTCTTTTTTGCTAGAATAGAGTAATCTTTATCATCTTTCACAATCTTATTTGTGAGTTTCCCAAGTCCTGCAATTTCCAGTTCAACAGTATCACCGTCTTTAAGCCAGGTTGGAGTAAACTCTTTGCCCTGAGCCTTTGCTTCAAGTGCCCAGGTTCCATTTAATTCAAGATAACATCCTGTTCCCACAGTTCCGGAACCAATTACATCTCCCGGCAATAATTCAACACCATAGGATGCACGTTCAATTATTTGAGCAAATGTCCAGTCCATATCCTTCATATTTCCATCTGAGATTTGCTTGCCATTATGGTGTGCTGTCATTCTTAAATCATATTTATTGCCTGCCTCTGTTTCAACTTTGTATTTTTCAAGCTCATCTGTTGTAACCAGCCATGGACCAATTACCGTAGCAAAATCTTTTCCTTTTGCGGGTCCCAGATTCAGTTTCATTTCTTCCATTTGTAAAACCCTGGCAGAGAGGTCATTCATTATCATATAGCCAGCTATGTGACTATCAGCATCTTTGACATCAATATTTTTTCCTTTCTTACCAATAACAATTGCAGCTTCAAGTTCTATGTCCAGTTTTTCAAGATGATCTTTCTCCACAACTATATCACCTTCGCCAAATATAGCGTTGTGATTTGTCAGATAAAAAATCGGGAATTGATCGAACTCGGGAATCATTTCCACACCACGATTTCTACGTGCAGTGGCAACGTGCTGGCGGAATGCGTACCCATCACGACAGGATGTTGGATGCGGAACAGGTGCCAATAAATTTAGATTATTTTTCTCAATTCCTGATTGAATTTTCCCTGATTTAACTGCTTCATCTACTTTTTGAGCTTTTTCTCTGAGGTTGTCAAAATCATTAAGAAACTGATTCATTTTTGATGGCAGTATCAGGTTTAATTCTTTCCCTGATTTTTCCAGATCGTAAATCTTTTCTTCGTTAAATAATCCCAATCTTTCTTCTTTATTATCTAAATAAGAAACTAACTTCATTAATATCTCCGTTTATTCAAAAATAATTATTCTGCTAAATGTAATTTATGTTTTTCTGCAAGCATTGGGTAAACTTCTCCGATAACTTTAAGAGCAAATTCTGTTTCCTCGTCGGTTCCTGAATTAATCCGGATACCATTTGGTATGCCGAAAGTATTTACGTGGCGAAGAATCAATCCCATGTTCAGGCATTCTTCATTAAAATCAGCTGCGAATTTTTCCGTAGGGAAAACAAGCATATAAAAATTTGCCGCTGTAGGAACATAAGCGATAAAAAGTTCATCAAATTTTTTCTTTAATGCATCAAGTGATTTCTTATTCTGGCTGACTGTCCTTTCAAGAAATTCATCATCCTGCAACGCTGCAATTGCAGCTTCCTGAGCAAGTGCGTTTGGTTCAAAAGGCAATTTAACCTTATACATTTCTTTGATGAGATATTCCTGTGCAACCGCAAATCCAATCCTTATTCCCGCCAGCCCATATGCTTTAGATAATGTACGAAGAACAATCAGGTTTTCCAGATCATAGTCCAGACCATTTGGATATTCCGGGTTATCTTCCGCATAAACTGTATATGCTTCATCAAGTACGACAAGGACATCTTTAGGAACTTTATTCATAAAAGACTCAAATTCTTTTTTAGTGAACATAGTCCCGGTAGGATTATTAGGATTTGCCAGGTAAATAATTTTTGTTTTTGGATTTATTTTCTCTGCAATAGCATCAAGATCAAAATGATAATTTTTCTGCGGCACAAGTATAGATTTCCTACCATATTTATTTACATTAACATACCAGCCAATAAACGTGCCTTCCGATGACAGCACTTCATCATTATCATCACTGAATGCGGTTACCAGATATTGAATAATGGCATCAGATCCACTTGCAGTAACAATTTGTTCAGGCTGTTTACCTATTTTTTCCGCAATAGCGTGTACAAGTTTAAATGAAGATGGATTTGAGTAACGATGTAAATCGCTAAGATTGTCCTTAATAACTTCCATAGCCTTCGGTGAAGGCCCCAGCGGGTTTTCATTTGAGGCCAGTTTAACAATCTTGCTTATCCCCTTTTCACGAACAAGTTCGTCAATAGGTTTTCCCGCCTTGTAAGGTTTCAGCTTTTGAATATGTTCAGGAATTTTTATCATTTTTATTTTTCCAACCATGATTGGTGGTAATCTTCCACCATTGTTTCTTTTACATTTTTTGTGACTTTTAATGGTGTAAATGTGTCGATCATTACTGCATACTCATCCGTCTCTTTTTTGCCAATTGATGCTTCTGTTTTACCAGGCTGAGGCCCGTGAGGAATTCCCATCGGATGTAATGTAACTGACCCTTCTTCGACACCTGTTCTTGACATAAAATCACCATAAACGTAATAAAGCACTTCGTCGCTGTCAACATTTGAATGGTAATAAGGGGCAGGAATTGACTGCGGATGAAAATCAAAAAGTCTGGGTACAAAATTACAAACAACAAAATGCTCTGTCGTGAACATCAGGTGAACCGGAGGCGGAAGATGTATCAGTCCTACCTTCGGAGCATATTCTTTTAAATTAAATGTATACGGATATAAATACCCGTCCCATCCTATTACATCGAAAGGATGATGAGGTAATTCATATTTAAAAGTTCTGTTTGAAACTTTCAGGAGCAATTCAAATTTACCAAGTTTATCGATAGGCTCAGTAAAATGAGGCGGTTTAAAATCTCTTTCATAATATGGAGCGTCTTCGGTTAACTGGCCATATTCGTTGCGGAAATGTCGTGGAATATCAAACGGTGTATCAGATTCTATTATAAATAATTTTACATCTTTGAAATCATCAAATTTCATCTGGTAGGTTGTTCCCTTCGGCACAACTATATAATCCCACTGTTCAAACGGATTCACACCATATTCTGAGAAAAAGTTTCCTTTACCGCGATGAACAAAAACAATCTCGTGCTTATAACTGTTTCTGTAAAATGTATCTGTGTCTTCAGTTACATGAGCAGTTGAAATTACACAATGTTCGTTTTTAAGATATTCACTGCGAGCATTGATAAAATTTCCCTTAGTTTTTTTAGCATCCGTTTTAAAATGATAATATTTAAGCGGAGCATCCGGCCATTCATTATCCTTTACCTTATGAACCTCACCAATATTTTCAACCTGTGGAGGCATATAAAGGTGATACTTGTTCGAATAAATCCCAGAAAACCCCTTTGTGCTAAACAGTTCTTCCCTGTAGAGTGATTTACCATCAGGTTTATAAAATGTTGTGTGCCTCTTGGGAGGAACCTGTCCAAGTTGAACGTAAAAAGGCATTTTAAGCTCCAAAATTATTAATAAACTTTTTTGTGTTAAATATTCTTATTGTCATTTCGAAGGAGTCCGGCAGCTGCCGGATGACTGAGAAATCTAATTATATATTTTAAAAAGATTTCTCTCCCGATAAAATCGGGATCAAAATAACATAAGCAATTTACTCTTCCGGATCTTTATCGAAATTTCCTCTTTTCTTCTGATCTTTCTCGATAGATTCAAAAAGTGCCTGGAAATTTCCCTGTCCAAATCCCTGTGCGCCATCTCTTCTTTGAATAATTTCATAGAAGAATGTTGGCCTGTCGCCAATAGGTTTTGTAAAAAGTTGTAACAAATATCCTTGATTTTCAGCGTGATCACAGAGAATTCCATTTTCCTGTAAATCATCAATGCTTTCTTTAATTTGTATTTTTTGTTCACGCAGCATATCGTAATATGAATCAGGTGGCTCTAAAAATTCAATCCCATTCTTTTTCATATTTGCAATTGTCTCTATAATGTTATCAGTTGAAATTGCAATATGCTGAATCCCTGACCCCAGGTATTCATCTATATATTCTTCAATTTGAGACTTTTTCAAACCATCGTATGGTTCGTTAATTGGATTTTTAATATCGGCCTCTTTGGAACGAACTACTTTTGAAAGCAATGATGAATATTGCGTTGAGATATCGCCCATCCCGAATTCAAGAAATGTTTCAAAATTCAGAGTTTTATTCAAATAATTTACCCAGTAATCCATTTCATTTATTCGAACATTTCCAACGATATGATCAATCTTTTTCAGCCCGGTTTCGTATGCTTCAATTTTAATATTTTGAATCGGCTTTGTAAACCCGGGTTTAAATTCCCCTTTATAATTTTTTCTGTTTGAAAAAACTATTTCTGCATCATCATATACTTTTACCGCTGCTTCCTCAATATACCCGTTTTCATCTGAATATTTTTTATACGTGCTAACTGGTATAGCGCCGTTTTCAATTGCAGTATTATAAGCATGTTTAACATCCTTAACTTTAAGCGCCCATTTTTTTACACCGTCGCCGTGTCTTTGAACAAAAGATGAAATATCAAATTCTTTTGGATTGACTGCCGATGTAACTACAACCCTTATACTCTTACCTTCTAAAAGGTAAGATACTCTATCCTTAACACCTGTTTCCGGTCCACTGTAAGCAGTAATTTTCAACCCCATCCCTTTTGCATGCCAGTATGCCCACATTTTTGCAGAGCCGACATAAAATTCAACATAATCATAACCAAGAATTCCAAGTGGTTGTCCTTCCATAAAACTTCTCCAGTAATTATTTATATTTTAAAAAACTAAGTCAGTTGTCTCTTTTACAGTTTCAAGTACAATAGTTGTACTGGTAGAACTAATTGATTTTATTGACGCAATTTTTGTTCTTAACAATTTAGTTAAGGCAGCAGGATTTTCAGCCCTTACCTTTACCAGGAAACAGTCTTCACCGGCTACGATGTGAACTTCCTGAACTTCAGGGACTTTTGCCAATTCCCTGGCAGTTTTGTTATCTACAATTGGTCCATTTGCTCTTACCAGGACAAAAGCGAGCAACTCCTTTTCAACTTCCGATGCCTCAATCTCAACCGTGTATTTCTTAATAACACCGTTTTTTTCCAGCTTTTTAATTCTTTCAAGCACAGCAGAAGGCGCCATTTGAATCTGCCTGGCAATTTCCGCATTAGAAATACGCGAATTTTGCTGCAGAATATTCAGGATTCTTGCATCAATTTTGTTGATCATTTGGTTTTCTTAGACTTAATCGGAAGATTATTCGTAATATTATGAATTATAAGAATTTAAATCAAGTGGGAAAAGATTCTAATTGTGCTAATTCACGAATAAATCAGCGCATTTGCAACTAAATTACTTAATTGAATCCAATAAAAGGAAATCATTAACCTTATATTCCGAAGACCTTTCAAGGTTTTTATCAGGATATTCACAGACTTTAAATAGAGGGCAGATTTTACAGGATGGATTTGTCGGTTTGCAAATTTCTCTTCCGAGACGAATCAGGTTTGTATGAAATTGATGTGCTATACCATTCGGCATATTTTCATTTAAGATTGCAAAAGATTTATCAGGTGTAGATGTTTTCACCAGCCCAATTCTGTTAGTTGTCCGATGTACGTGTGTATCAACCGGACAAAAATTCTTCCTCATTGCAAAAAGCAAAACACAGCTTGCTGTTTTTAATCCTATTCCCTGAAAAGAAGTTAATTCATTCAGAATTTCTTCATCTTTCATTGTATCAAGGTAATTTAGCGAGATTTTTCCTTTCTCTCTCAATAAGGTGGAAAGTAAATTTTTAATCGCTTTTGATTTCTGCTTTCCCAGTCCTGCAATTTTAATATGTTTTTCAATTTGTGAAGGAGTAAGTTTTGCAACTTCGTTCCAGTTTTTGAATTTATTTTTAAGATTCTGGAATGCCTTATATGAGTTTTTATCGTTTGTGTTTTGCGAAAGGATTGTAGCAATTATCATATCAACCGGATCAGGGGGAGTTTTGCTGCGTGGAGGAATTCCGTATTTTTTTAGTAATAGATTATTGACCTGTCTGATTTTTCTTTTGAGCATAAGAGTAGATTATAAAATAATGATTCCTAATATTTTTATATTAGCGGTATGAATATAGCAGGCTTTACAGAATAATAAAAATCCGGAGGAGTTTTAATGCCCACATTAATGGCAAGTATTTCGGGAATCAGAGGAATTGTCGGCGACGGACTTGATCCAAACGTATTGGTAAAATATCTCTCTGCTTACGCTGAATTTATAGGAAAAGGTACAGTTGTGGTTGGACGCGATGCCAGGATTACCGGCAAAATGGTTCAATCGATAGTTACCGGAACTTTAATGGCAAAAGGCATTGACGTAGTGGAAATTGGTATAGTTCCAACTCCAACGGTTCAGTTTACTGTTAAGACACTTAAGGCTCAGGGCGGGATTGCCATTTCTGCCAGTCATAATCCAAATGAATGGAATGCTTTAAAGCTGCTTAATAAAACCGGGCAGTTTATGACTCCTGCTGAAAATGAAAAGCTAAAAGAAATCCTGAAGAAAAACGAGAAAGAAGGTGACCTTTTCAAGAGCTGGGATAAAATTGGTAAAAATAAATTATTTGATGGTGCCCTTAAAAATCACGTTGAAAGCGTTCTTAAACTAAAATACATAGACAAAGCAAAAATTAAGAGGAAAAAATTCAAAGTACTGGTGGATTGCGTAAATGGTGCAGGAGTTTATGTAATACCGCAAATGCTACGCGAACTTGGCTGCAAAGTAATTGAAATGAATTGTGATAAATCTGGAATATTCCCCCGTCTTCCTGAACCTATTCCGGAAAATCTTAAAAAAACAATGAGAGCAGTTAAAAAAGAAAAAGCAGATATTGGAATCGTAGTTGACCCTGATGTTGACAGACTGGTTTTAATTACTGAAAAAGGGGAACCTTTCGGTGAAGAGAATACAATTACTCAGGCAGTAAAATTTATACTTTCAAAAAGAAAAGGAGATGTTGTAGTTAATCTTTCCACTACACGAGGAGTTGATGATATAGCACATGATGCAAAGCAATCAGTATATCGGTCGGCTGTTGGCGAAGCCAATGTAGTAGAGATGATGAAAGAAGAAAAAGCAATTATAGGTGGGGAAGGTAGCGGCGGAGTGATTTATCCGGCTTTACATTATGGCAGAGATGCACTTGTCGGTGTTGCAATTATGCTTCAGCACTTATTGGAATTTAAGGGTAAAATGAGTGAACTTAAAGATGAGCTCCCCTGCTATTTTATTGTTAAGAAAAAAGTTAATATCGGAAAATCTGATCCTGATAAAATCATTAAAAAACTTGTTAAACAATTTGGTAAAGAAAAAAGTAACACACTTGATGGACTCAGGCTCGATTATACAAACCACTGGGTTCATTTCAGAAAATCAAATACAGAACCAATTATTAGAATTATTGTTGAAGGTGAAGATAAAAATGAAGCGGAGGCACTGGCAGAGAAGTACCTCAATGACATTAAGGAATTAAACAAATAACTCAGAATAATTTTGCTCTTTTCTGAATATAACTGAACAACGCTTTATCGAAAGGCATAGAAGTTTCAATAAGGTTGTATTCTATATTTGAGTTCAGACATTCAGCTTTTATTCTACCTACAAAATCAGTCATTGCTTCTTTGTAAGCTTTTTGAATCTGGTATGGCTGGGTAGTAATTTCATCTTCAGTTTCCATATCTCTAAATATAGCATCATTACCAAATGCAAAGTTTCTTTCCTGCGGATCAAGAACCTGGAAAACAATCACCTCATTTTTTTTATACCTGAAATGTTTTAATGCAGATAGTACTGAATCAACATCATCAAAAAGGTCGGAGACAATTATAACCAGCCCTCTTCTTTTAATTTTTTCCGCAATTGAATGCAGAGAAGAAGCTGTATTTGTCTTGTTTGATGCTTTAGCTTCAGAAATGTTCCTTAATAATTCGTGAAGATAAGCCTTTGAAGCTTTTGGAGGTAAATATTTGTCAATTTTTTCAGAATAAAGAGAAAGCCCAACTGCATCCTGCTGGTGAATCATCATATAACTTAAACCGGCTACAAGTGTAGAAGCGTATTCCAGTTTTGTCACATTTCCTTCAGAAGCATAGTTCATCGATTTGCTGGTGTCCAACAAAATGTAACTTTTTAGATTGGTTTCTTCTTCATACTGTTTTATGAAGTATTTATCAGATTTGCCGTAAACTTTCCAGTCTATATCTTTAATACTGTCACCCTGCATATAAGGGCGATGTTCGCTGAATTCAACTGAAAAGCCATGGTAGGGACTTTTGTGAAGCCCTACCATAAAACCTTCTACTACAAGTCGTGCTCTGAGTTCAAGTGAATTTAATTTGGAAATTACGGAAGGATTTAAATATTTTTTATAATCCTGCGCATCAATTGCCATTACATTTTCTTGGTTTTCTTTTGTTTAAGAATTTCATCAGGGGCCTTACCCATAGTATTCAATTCCTGTTTCGCAGATTCAGCTAGTTCGTGATCTGGATATTTTTCAAGAAATATGCGGTAAGTTTGAGTTGCTTTATCGAACTGATGAAGGTTGTTAGCTTCAATAAAACCAGACATAAATAAAGCGGTCGGTGCCTGTTTGCTATCCGGATATTTTTCGTAAAGGTCTCTGAAAATATTTTCTGCTTTCTTATAAGACTCCCTACGTGAAAGGCTGTCAACCATCATATTCTGATACATATTGGCCAACTTCACCATCGCTTCCGGTGCCAGCTTACTTTCGGGATACTCAGTAATAAGTTTATCATAAGATTTTACCGCTTCCCCTACTTTCTTGTTTACCAGAGCTTGTTGTGCAGCATCCATATAATCTTTATCAGTTTTTTTACTGCAGCCGGAAAAAACAAATGCGATTACAATCAAAAAAAGAATGGATTTCATTATTAGTATTACTCCGAATTTTAGTATCCCTAAATTTATCGAAATAGCAGTGAACTAGCAATGAATAAAGCAATTACGTATCTAATTTATTTTTTAAAATAATTTTAATTACCCATAAAACGATTTATTTTAGTATGTACGTAAAAATAAGCAGGCAATAATGGCTACCGATTTATCATTAAAGAAAAAAGCAGCATATATTTCATTATTTATTGGCATAGGAATGTTCGTTTCAAAAATGGGCGCTTTCCTGATAACCGGATCTGCTGCCATATTTTCAGATGCCGCTGAATCAGTGGTACATGTTTTGGCTACTTCTATGGCGCTTTATAGTATCATTCTGGCTTCCCGCCCTGCTGATGATTCTCATTTGTACGGACATGGAAATATTGAATTCTTTTCCGCAGGTGTAGAAGGACTGCTTATTATTATTGCCGCTATTTTTATCATTTACACCTCAATTATTGATATTATAAAGGGATCAAATTTAAGATCACTTAATATTGGTGTCTTCATTATATCAGGCGCAGGAGTAATAAATTTATTTCTCGGTTTTTACCTGATCAAAATGGGTAAAAAGACAAATTCAATTACGCTTATAGCAGACGGCAAGCACGTACTAACGGATTCATATACAAGTATTGGTGTAATTGTTGGGATAGTTATTGTAATGTTTACAGGAATACAGATTATAGATCCAATTTTTGCTATAGCAGTTGCTTTAAATATTTTATTTACCGGTTACAAACTTATTCGTGAGTCAATCGGTGGTTTAATGAATGAAACAGATAAACTTCTTCTCGAAAAAATAGTACAGAGATTAAATTTGATAAGAAAAGACTATTGGATAGATATTCACTGGCTGAGATTCTGGAAATCGGGTGATAGAGTCTTCGTGGATTTTCATCTTACATTACCACACTACTTTACAATTAAAGAATCGCACCTGGAAGAAGAGTTTATACAGGAGAAACTTGAGAACGATATACAAAACACACAGATAAGAATTCACCTGGATTATTGCACCGAGCATTTGTGTAAATATTGTAATTACTTAGAATGTGAAGTTAGAAAAGAAGATAAAACAGAAAAAAATATCTGGGATACCAATAAACTAATCGGCGAGCCGCTAACTCCGAGACATCATATCTCCTGAGATCATTTAATTTTTTTATTCTTAGCCAGAGATTCTTTTTCCATTTTTTTCTTATAAGAGATTAATTTTTTCTGTAGAGCCGAATCGCTTATCCCCAAAATCTCAACTGCCAGCAAACCCGCATTCTTTGCCTGGTTAATTCCAACTGTTGCAACCGGTACGCCTCCCGGCATTTGTACAATTGACAGAAGTGAATCCAGCCCATTAAGAGCTTTTGATTTTACAGGGACTCCAATTACAGGAAGAGGTGTATGAGATGCCGTCATTCCAGGCAGGTGAGCCGCACCGCCCGCACCAGCAATGATAAGTTTCAGTCCTCTCTCCTGTGCCCCGCTGCCGTATTCAGCCATGTGCATTGGTGTTCTGTGAGCAGAAACGATTTTAACCTCGTGCGGGACTTTAAATTCTTTTAATACTTTTACTGCTTCATTCATTACAGGAAGATCAGAATCACTTCCCATTATTACTCCAACTATCGGTTTTACGACCATTTTAGACTCCAAGAAACTGTTAAATATTTGTAATTTTTTCGGCAATTCTTGCCAGGCTTAATGTCTTTTTTAAATTGTCTCCCAGTACAGTTATGTGTCCCATTTTTCTACCTATTCGTGATTTTTCTTTTCCATATATATGCAGATGAATATTATCATTAGCCAAAACCTCATTATAATTTTCCACAATACCTTCGCCTTCTCTTTTACCAAGTAAATTTATCATTACGGCATATGGTTTAATCATTTCTGTTGACCCCAGCGGAAGATTTAATACTGCACGAACATGATTTTCAAACTGTGAAGTTATGCAAGCTTCAATAGTATAGTGACCTGAATTGTGAGGCCTTGGGGCCATTTCATTTACTAAAATATTTTTTCCGTTAACTATAAACATTTCTATTCCAAAAATTCCGTAGCCTTTTATAGCTTTCACAGCATCAATTGCAATCTCTTCAACTTTTTTAGCCACAGGTTTTCTTAAATCGGCCGGTGCAATTACTGTGTGGCAAATATGGTTTTTCTGAATAGTTTGAACAACAGGGTATGTTTTAATTTCATTCTTTGATCTTGCAACCATTATTGCAAGTTCCATATCGAAGTCTATGAATTTTTCTGCCATTAATTCACTGTGCCGGGATGCTAATTTTTTAATTCCATCAGAAAAGTCTTTAGGATTTTTTACACTATAATTTCCATATCCATCATATCCCATTTTCCGAGATTTAAGGATAAATTTATCACCAAGTTTCTTTGCAATTTTTTCATAAGTCGATTTTTCATCAACTTTAACAAAATCTGCAACAGGAATTTTATTTTTCTGCAGGGTATTTTTCTGAATAAATTTATCCTGAATTAAAGAAATTGTTTTGGGAGAAGGAATAACTTTCTTACCGAGTGACTCAATAAATTCAAGGCGTTGATAATCAACAAATTCATTTTCAAGTGTAACAATATCACTGGCCTTTGTAAATTTTTTCACAATTTTCTCATCATCCACCCAGCCCACAAATTCTTTCTTCGTCATCATTCCCGCAGGTGAGTTTTTAGCTTTTTCAAGAATTGCGATTTCAAAACCAAGTTTGTAAGCCTGATACGCAGACATCCGTGCAAGCTGTCCACCGCCAAGAATTCCGATAGTTTGTCTTTTTAATTTCATCTGAAATGTTCTGTTTTTTTGATATGATATATATAAATATAAGGAAGATGTAAGTAATCAGGAAATTTATAGCTCTCTCCAGTTAACCTTTTTTATATTTTCCCCATCGCTACGGAGCAAAATCGCTCCAGAAAGGTCTGTCCTGTAAATGGCAGAATTAAATTTCTCTAATTTTTCAAGTGTAATACCGGATGGGTGATGAAATTTATTATGAATTCCGGCAGAAATCAAGCTTATTTCCGGAGTAACCAGGCTTAAAAATTCTATAGAGGAACTCGTTTTGCTACCATGATGCCCGACTTTTAAAACATCAGAATCGAGGAAATTGCCGTAATAATTATCATAATACCTTTCTCCCTGTTTTTCTAAATCACCTGTAAACAGAAATTCAGAATTACCGTAAACGATTTTTAGCAATCCGCTGTTATTATTTGAGGATAAATTATGTTTCGTATTAGTATTGAGGACATAAATCCTTACATTTCCAATTTTTAAGATTGTTTTATGATAATGATTTACACTTAGATTATTATCAGCAATATATTTTTCAAATCTCAAATCTTTATTCAGTGAAGAATCAATTTCCGGCTTAAAAATATTTTTAATTTTTCCATTATGGATCAGTGAGACAAAGCCACCGTAATGGTCAAGATCTACGTGTGAAACAATACCGTAATCAATTTTATCGATCCCAAGATTATTCATAAGGGGTAAAATGACTCTTTCACCGTTATCGAATGAATAGTTTGCTTCACCGGCATCAATTAATGCTGTTTTTCCATTCGGAAATTTTACCAGGAACGAATCTCCCTGCCCTACATCAATCATCAAAACACTGAGCTTATTTTCAGGAAGTAAATTTGTATTTCCAATCGATCCTATTATCAGGTAACAAGATATACATAACACACTGAGGCACACCTTAGCAAAGAGATTTTGAAATCTTCTGAAGTAATAAAAGAAGAAAATCAATAATGAATAAAATGTAATAATATCTAATATTGAGAAATTGTGAATTCGTAAGAAGGAAAGTTCACTTCCTCCTGTAAAATGGATTATCGAATAAATTAATTTTACCAGCAACTCATTTACTATAGTAAAGAATGGGGCAACCACCGGAAGTAAAAAGCTGAGCACAAGGGAAAATATTCCAATTCCAACTATAATTCCTGCTGCAGGAATTACGAGCAAATTTGTAAATAATGCCACCAACGATATTTTCCCAAAATAGTAAATTGTAACCGGTAATGTCCCGATCTGAGCAGCAAGCGAGACTCCAAGAAACAAAAGAAGCCCACGTAGCAACCTATTTTGAAAATTCATTTCTTCTATCTTTTCCCTGAATACCGGATAAATAAGAGCGATAGAAATTACAGCAGAAAATGAAAGCTGAAAACCTGCATTAAATAGTTCTGCAGGATTAATTATAAGAATAATCAAAGCAGCGATAGCCACAGAGTTTAGAAGATTTGTAGACCTGTTCATTAGAAAAGCTGAAATCAAAACAATTGTCATAACCGTTGCCCGGAAAGCTGATGGTGGAACTCCTGTAATCAGTAGGAATAAGACAAGGCCAATAATGGTGAGTATTGATTTAACATAAACATTAAACCTTCCAAAGATGAAAGTAAAAATCATAAGTATATAGCCCACATGTAAACCTGAGACTGCCAGAATGTGAATGACACCGGAATTGATGAAGTCCTGCTTCTCATTATAATTTATTTCACTTCTGTCAGCAAGCAATATCCCACGCAGGAATCCTGCAGTTTCAGGATTATAAATCTTCCTTATTTGTTCATCAATATTTTTCCTGATATTAAAAATTAAGCTACCAACAAATGAAGACTCACCTCTAACAATTTTAATTTTTGAAGAACTATAGACATATAATAATCCGCTAACGCCATTTTTTCTAAGGTATTTATTGTAATCAAATTCTCCTGGGTTTCTCTCTTCTCCCCCTTTTACAAAATTCCCCTCTGCTTCCAGAATATTACCGATCTTAATTTTATCATATAACTTCATAAGTTCTTTCTGATTAGCCTTTACCTTGCAAATAAGACTTACATTATTTGCATTAATACTATCTTTAATAATCATAGGGGTTAAATTAATTTCAAAATCTAATTCATCTCTCCTGATAAGATCAATATTTGTAACTTCACCTTTAGTTCTCAGGTTTTTAATTTTGTAAATGTTATCCGGGAGTAAATTGTATTCCTGCTTATTTAATTGGCCTAAAAGATTTGCCGCCGAGATAATTGAAAGGACTATCAATACCTGGATAATAAATGAGTTTAAGTGTGTGCTTCTATTCTTAAGAAAATAGTATACAATTACTGCGGCTGTCACCAGGCCAGATGTGACAACAAAACTGATTGAGAAATATTTCTCCAATAAAATTCCCAGTGCAACCAGCACCGTTAATCTTATCGCAGGATAATCTTTCATTTCAAATTTCTAATATTGCAGATTTGATTTGTGTTAGATCTTTTATTTTATCAGAAAGTTTTTTTGCGTGTTTGCCTGCAGTTATAGCTAGCGCGGGATTTAATGTATGAGTTTTTACTGAAATATCTTCAAAGTTTCCGTGATCGGAACAAATAATAATTGTTAATTCTTCTTTATCGTAATTTGTGAAAACTGTAAATAATAATTCATCCAGAGCTTTCAGATCAGGTTCAAAAGTACCATCATATCTCCCATGTCCGAAATGATCAGTAAGATAATATTCATATAGTGTGAATTTATTTTTGCTTGCAATTCGTAAAAGTCTTTTTGCAGCCAGCTGTGGAGTAATTACCGGTAATTTGTAATTTAATTTTGAATTCCAGCGTTCATTTGTTATTTCCGCTGTTAAAGCATTTCCCCTCTTTAAATCAGATAATTTATTAAGCCTGATTCCACTCAGTTTACAGCTTAAGGTTGTTACAGTCAATCGTCCCCTTCCTGATTTCAGATAATCAAAGAAGGCTTTGGGATAGGCATTTGCAAAGGCAACATGTTCTCCCATTTTCTTGAACTCACCTAAAATATTTTCTTTTTCAATTATAGGTGTAAGTGTTGAATAAGGAAATGGACCGAAATGTTTCCCAACAAATTTTGCAGCATTCATTCCACAAAATATTGCTGTTTGACCTGTCCCGCTTTGTGGAAATCCTCCTATCCCTAGTCTTGCGTCCACCGGGAATATATGAGCCCGGTCACCATTAAGCTTTTGTTTATTTAGATGAGGAATATCACCAAAAAGTTCAGTAAATGTTTTAAATCCATATTTAAAAAAAGGATTATACTGGTAATCTTTTTTACCTATTCCCACACCATCAATAAATATCATTAAAACTGAATTCAAATTAGCCCTGACTTTTGGATTCAACAGTTAATGTTACCGGTCCATTATTTATTATTTTCACAGTCATCATTGCACCAAAAATACCGGTTTTTACTTTTGAAATGCCTACATTTTCCTGAACTCTTTCAATAAATTTTTCGTATAATGGAATTGCTTCCTCCGATCTGGCCGCATCTGTAAATCCAGGCCTGTTTCCCTTTGCTGTATCTCCATATAATGTAAACTGAGATATAATTAATATTTCACCGTTTACATCTTTTACAGACAGATTCATTTTTTCGTTTTCATCTTCAAATATTCTGAGATTGCAGCATTTATCAGCAACAAATTTAAGGTCATCCTCAGAATCGCCGGTTTTGATGCCCAGCAAAATAACTATTCCTTTACCAATTTCAGCGCCGTAATTTTCAGATTTTATAAATACTCCGCCTTCAGTAACTCTTTGGATTAACGCTCTCAATTCAGAACTCCCGTGATTACTCTTTCAATATCCGAATAATCTTTAAATATTTTAATATCTGAAAATTTATTTCTTTCGAGAATGTTTTTTATTTCCTCACATTGTCCCTGGCCTATTTCAAAAAATATTTGCCCATCTTTCTTCAATATATTTTTCGATTTCTCTGAAATTGCCCTGTAAAAATTCAACCCATCATTTTCATCGGTCAATGCAATACGTGGTTCATAAACATTTAGCTCAGGTCTTAAATCAGGATATTCTTTAACCGAGACATAAGGAGGATTTGAAACAATAACATCATACTTAACTTCAGAAGTAATATTCTGGTTTAAAACATCAAGTATTCCAAATTTTACATTTCCATTTACATCATTGAGCCTGGAATTTTCCTTAGCAATTGTAAGAGCTTCTCCGCTTACATCAATTCCTGTAACTTCTGCATTATTGAAATTTTTGGCGAGCGAAATTGCAATGTTCCCACTACCTGTTCCAATATCCAGAATTTTAAGTTGACTATTTTTGTCAAATGATTCAATAATCTTTTCAACTAATATTTCCGTTTCAGGTCTCGGAATCAAAACATCCCTTGTAACGCGGAATTCCAGTCCATAAAATTCTACAGAGCCTAAAATATATTGCAGAGGTTCAGAAGTTCCTCTCCTTCTGATAAGTTCTCGATATAAATTTGTTTCATCTTCGTTCAACGGTTTGTCGAATGACAAGTAAAGTTCTAATCGTTTTCTTTTTAATACGTGAGAGAGAAGATGTTCGGCATTTATTCTGGGAGATTCAATGTTTTTTTTCTTAAGATAGTCAGCGCTTAAATTTATAGCATCTAAAACAGTTAACATAAATTATTATTTGCATGAAAGGTTTATTAATAAATAAACGAGATATATTCTCCCCCGAATATTTTCTTTTACAAAGATAGTAAAATATTTTTAAGAAAGGTTTATTTAATCGTTTAAAAAGTAATAAATCAATACCCCAAGGTTAACTTGCAAAGCTCCAAAAGCTATCCCGCTCAACAAATCATATTTGTGAGTGTCATCCAAAAAAGAATTGTTGGTTGTTCTCTGGTAATCACTGAATGAGTCATCCGCTTTTATCTTAAAATATGCCGTGGCTGCACCGAGCACAACAATTCCACCGAGTAAATATTTAAATATTGGTTTTTTATAAAAGCTGATTTCTTCCTGTTTACCTACAAAATCCAGTTTAATAACCTGTGAAGTTTTATCCCTTTCAAGTTCTACATTCCGGGATTGATAACTTGATTTATTAAGAATAACATCAGTGTATTTCATTGGAATAAATAATGGAGTATAACCAATGACCGTATCATTTGCTATTACTTCAGCATCCTGCGGTTCTGAATCCAGGTAACGGTGTTTTTGGAAAGAATAGTTGAGGTTGATATCTTTACTACAATCAGTAACTCGTAGTGTATCGTAGATAGTTTTTTTCCCCCATTCCTTTCCAGGAGCCATTATTCTTAATGTATAAATTCCCTTTTCTAAAAAGGCGACTACTGATCCGATTCCTTCAATTTTACTATTTATATAAATTTTAGAATTATCGATATCTGTTTTTATACTAACTTTCGCCGTACAGTTTTGTCCAAAGGCAACAGGTATTGCAAATATTACTAAACACAAGGCTATATTTATTATTTTATTTAAATTCATATGCCTGCACAACTCCCCGATCATAGCCGATAAATAAAACATTTTTATATAACACCGGAGTAAGTTTTGCTCGTCCTTCAAGTGGAATTATTTTATCCATCTTACCAGTAGTTCTATAAACAAGATGAATTTTTCTATCCATATCAGGGATAAAGATTAAGTTGTTTGTAATAAGTGGAGAAACATTAAATAAACCTGCCGATTTATATTTCCACTTTTCCGTCCCGGTATTTTTATCAAGACAATAAAAATCACCATTCAAATTGCCGACATAAATGGAATTATTATCAGACGCAGGAGTCATTAAAATTTTTGCTCCTGAATTAAATTTCCAGGAAACTTCCCCGGTTTTATAATCAAAAGCATAAATATATCCATCGTAGTTTCCATAGTATGCCAGTGATCCTTTAATTGTTCCTCCACCCAGGAAAAGACTTCCGATACTTTTTTTATAAATAATTTTTCCATCCTCTGAATTTATCGCCGTAATCTCTCCTTTATCATTCCCGATTAAAACTATACCATCCTTATAAACTGGCGAGCTATGAATATAAGAGTCCAGATTTACATCCCACTTTGGTAAACCATATTCACCTACTTTTTGAACCCGTCCGTCTTCTGTTGCCAAAACAAAACCATCCTTTGTTTTAACAAGTTCTGTTAAAACACGTCCCGGAATTATCTCTTCACGAAATGTTTTGCCTGTCGTAAAATCATAAAAGTAGAGTGTCGATTCATTATCATCCAAAGAAGCTACTGCAAAAATTATCCAGGAATTTTTAATAATTGGTGCGCCGTAAACAGCACCTTTATTTTTAACCTGCCCTAATTCTTTACCGTTATATATATTATATGCATACACTCTTCCTGAAAGATCCGGGACAAATACTATGGAGTCACAAATAGTTACAGATGTATTTGCAAATGCACCGCTTCCATCATTTTTCCATAAAGAAACAAGTGAATCAGAAACAGTTTGAGGTGTAAAGAAATTCCGCTGGGCATTTTCACCGTACATTGCAAAATTACCTGCAGATTGATCAACCGGGATGCTTATTATTGTAAGTGAGCAGCCCTGCTGTAACAAAAGCAAAAATAATATAAAAGGGATAAAAATCTTTTTCAAAAATCCCATCCGAAGAAAAATTGATAAAAAAGTCCGTTTTGAAATTCCGAAAAATTATTCTGGATTTTCTTACCTACATCATATCTTAAAACTAGCGCACCAAATAGATTAAATCTGACACCAACCCCCATACTGCCTACTGTTTCTTTATAATTAGAATCCCATGCGCCTCCTGCATCAAAGAATGCTGCGCCACGTAAACCGAAGAATCCAAGATTAATAAATGGAAATTTTAGATTTATCTGATCAATTAATGGAAATCTTAATTCCACTGATGAAAGCCACATTTTTTCACCTCTGATAGAAAACCTCGGCCAGCCTCTTAGATCCCAGCTTCCACCCATAAAATACCTTCGTGCTTCTTTTCCATCGTTATAAAAAAGTGCACTTCTTACAGCAAACGCAGATCTGTAACCTAATCTGAAATAGTGCCTTAAATCTGCAATAACTGTATAATAATTAACATTACTAAATTTTACATCACCGGTATAACCAAGCAACAGCCTTGCTCTTGTTCCATCTAACGGGCCTGTGGGGCCCCAGAGTGAATTATCAAACACATAAGATATTGCATTACCTACCAGGAGTGCTTTTCTTTCTATAACTCCGGTAATTACCTGCTTATCTGAATTTGCTACAGTTACGGAAGTTTCAATTCTATCAAACTTTGAGAGAGGAAAATTGAGTACAAAAAATCCGCCGAAGCTTCTTTCAAAGAAGAATTCATCCGAGTCACGAATATCATACCTGTTACCTGTATAATGGAAAACACCGTATCCATAATTTGTTCTTTTGCTTAAATCAACGCGTTGCAGAATCAGGTTAAAACTATCGAAGAATTCACTTTGTGATTGAGCAGAATTATAAATTGTAAAGAAATAATTATCGTTACCCAGTAAATCACTCAAAGAAACAACTGCGCCTCCCTGGGTACCAAAGATTGGATCGGTTGATACCTGGCTTTGGGCATAATCAAGGGAATATTTTTTTTCATAATTCATTTTTTTTCTTGCACCCTTAGCAATTAGTTTGTCCTGAGTCCAGTGTCCACCAGTGCTGTCAAAATTCATTGAAATGATCAAAGCGCTGTCAGCAAGTTGTTTCTTGTAATTAAAGCGATAAAGGTCGAACTGATAATTATTAAAACCAGCAAATGTTATATCAGTTGAATCAAGAAATACAGGTGTAAAAGCGCTGGTAATAAAATTTGTTAAACGGCTAACTCTATTTTGATATTTACCATTTTTAATATTCATCAGGTAAATGTTTTTTACACCTTCCAGCTCTGACGTAAATACAAGTTCAGTTTTATCTTTTGAAAGAGACGGGGCAGAGCAATTAGCATCAAGATATGTGACATAATTTATATTATGCGTGTCAACATTGTAAGTAAAGAGATTATATTTATGTTCATATTCACCGGCTGTACGATCCGATGAGAAAATAATTTGTTTATCATTTATACCAAATGAAGGATCGCGATCATCATAATAGTCATTAGTTAATCTTGTTAATGAATTATCCAATAAATTTAAGAGATAAATATCGCTGTAACCTTTATCACCAACCGCCTGAAAAACTACTTTATTACCATCAGAAGAAAATTTGGGAGATCTGATCGTAATCAGATGTTCATTTGTAAATGTATTTGTAACCTCATCATTTTTTATAGAGTAGAAATGTATACCATCCCTGGCTCCGATTTTAGTTACAAAAGCTACTTTTCCACTTTCAGTTACATCAATAGCAGACTGGAAAAGATGAAATGCTTCAAATTCTTCACTTTTTTCGCCTCGTATTACCAGCTCAGGGTCCCTTTTTATTTTCTTCTTTCTGATTTACCTGAACTTTATAAAGTGAAGAATAACCGTTTCGGTTGGCAACAAAGAAAAGATATTCATTATCACCGTCTTTGTATGGAACAGGGGAAAAATTAAATCCAAAATCCGTAATATTCTTAGCCAGAATATTTATTGGAACGAAATTTTTGAATAAGGGATAATACTTCTGCTTAAGGTAATACTTCCATTCCCTGTCAATTTGCTCAAGTGGTTTTCCCAGGGTATAAGCGACAACTTTATAAAATTTTGAATACATCCAGATGTTGTCCAACATCTGCATCACTTTTCCCGGGCCGTAAGCTTCCCGTACATATTCAAGAAAAGCCTGCCCTTCTTTGTACATCAGGAAAGTGCCGTAAATTTTGCTGAAATCCTCAAGCCCGACAAAATAATCGTTAAACAAAGCATCCCTTATCACCATTTCTGCCTGAGCATCAACTGAAGTTGACATATATTCTGCAAAGCCTTCGGTGTACCATAAATATGGATACGTTCCAGAAGAAGATCTGTGATCAGAAAGAACGTGCGATGCTTTCGTTGTCATAAAAACGTGTGCCAGTTCGTGCCGGATTACGTGCCTGAAATCATGTAAGGAACCAGTTGATGGGATGACAACACGGCCTTTTGCAAATTCAAAGAAACCGCCAACTGCATCCGGAATAAACCCGGGTGTTGTGTTTGTCTGTTGAAACTGAATTGAAGTGTTATAAAATATTAGGGGAATGCGCCTGGTGATGAGAGTATTAAATTTTACTTTATATTCATCATAAGTCTTTTCGGCAATTGCAGCACCAATTTCTGCAATATTAAGCATGTCGTTATAATAATAAATATCGAAATGTTCTGTTTTCAGAATCTTCCAGTCAAAGGCATCATATTGAACTTTATTTCTTCCAAAATGAGAATAGAACTGAGCTTCAGCAATAGTAGTAATGCAAAAGATGACTAGAAATAAATTCCTGATAAATTTCATTAAAGTTTCCTACCCCGAAAATAATTCTGAGTTAGAAGATCATTATAGGAACCATTGTCCTAATTTTAATCTAAAGAAGAAAATAATGATTGTAAACAGATAAAATTAAGCCAACCTGTTTTTCAAGATATTTATATTTTCAATTTCGGAAGGGTCTTTACCTCTCAAAACACCGAGATAATATGAAATCCAGTCGCAGAGGTAAACCATTTCCATTAGCCTGACTTTAAATTCGTCTTCTGTGCTTTCTATATTTATTATATCTGTGTTAGTTTTTCTAATAAGTTCGGAAGTAATTTCGAATCGTTTTTTAATTTGAGGATGGTAAATTTTGTCAATCAGGTTTAATACTTTTACGTGAAATTGTTTTTCGGTCTGTGTTTCCCATCCAATAATTTCGTTGTGATTGTATTCCGGGATTGAATGATGGAAGGCGTGTAATTTGGAATTTTCATTTATCTGGCTTTTAAACCTATATCCCGCTGCAGAAGTCTGATCAGCGGAAGAATAAATAATTGGAATAAATCCTACCAATTCGCTTGCTATATTAAAAGCATAATTGTCATCTTTACTAAATTCTTCACCTTTATTTTTCCAGTTAGAAATAATAGTATTTACAAAGTTGGTCTGGTCTTTAATTATTTCAAGATGTTGTAAAACTTTTAAAAGTGAGAAAAAGCTTAATCCTAATGAATACCTTGGCTGAAATCCTTTTTGAAGATTTACAACAGGAATTGAATTGTCTTTTGCAATTTGTCCAACTTTACCACCAGTTGTAATTGCTACAATTTTACAGTTCCTCCTGATCGCTTCATTTAACACAGAAATTGTCTCTTCAGTATTACCTGAATAAGATGATGCAATCAGCAAAGTATTTTCATCAGCAAAGGCAGGCAAAGAATAATTCCGATTGACAGAGTAAGGAATATTTAATTCATCTTTCAAAAAATTCTGGATCAAATCTCCGCTTATAGCCGAGCCGCCCAACCCCGTCACTATTATTGAGCTGAATTTATTTCCACTTACCTGTGCAAGATCAAATTTATTTTCCCAGGCATATTCAATTTGCTTATAACTATCAATTAAAACATTAAACTGATTTTCCGGATCGTACTTCGAGACATATTCTTTTATTTGCATATTACCTTAAATTATATTTCGTAGTTCTTGTTATTGAATTTACTTCAAAGAATTTTTCTATTTCTTCTGTTATTTCATTTTCTGTGGTAAATGTCAGACATTTTTCAGCAAGCTTTTTAGCCTTACTAAAAGAGATACTTCGTATTATTCTCTTTAGCATAGGGAATTGTGGAAGGAGAAATACTCAGGGAATCCAAACCCAGCCCGACAAGCAAAGGTATTGCCAATGTATCGGCGGCCATTTCACCACATAAGCTGACAAGTTTATTTTTCTTCTGGGCTTCAGTTACTATATGATCCAATGTACGAATTACAGAAGGATTAAATTCCTGGTATAAGTCAGATACAAGATCATTTCCCCTGTCAACAGCCATCAAATACTGAATCAGATCATTAGTCCCGATACTGAAAAAGTCGACTTCATCTGCAAATTCAGAAGTCATTACAGCAGCTGAAGGAACTTCAACCATTATTCCTATCTTAATTTCTTTATCAAACTTTACTTTTTCGTTCTTTAGTTCCTGCATGCAATCTTTAATCATCCCTCGGGCATCCCTGATTTCCTGAATTGTAGAAACCATTGGTAACATAAATTGAATATTCTTGTCTGTACTTGCACGAAGAACCGCACGGATTTGTGTTTTGAATAATTTCTTGTTTTCAAGCAGTAATCTTATTCCCCTAAGCCCCAAAAATGGATTGGGTTCAACAAAATCCAGGAATTTAAATTTATCTCCACCAATGTCGAAAGCTCTGACAGTCAGCATATCAGGATATATTCTGCTTGCCAGCGAGGAATACAGTTTTGTTTGTTCATCTTCATTCGGAAATTCTCCTAGTTCGTCGAGTACCTGCTCAGTTCTGAAAAGTCCAATTCCCTTTGCACCGCTTGTAACAACCATATCCACCTCACCCGAAACATCAACATTTGCAAGCAAGTGAATTTCTCTCCCGTCAGTAGTTTTAGCAGGCTTATCTTTTAATTCTTCCAGTCCTTTTTGAAGAGCAATAAGTCTTTCAATTTTTTCATTAAAAAACTTAATATGCGCTTCTGATGGATTAACTAATACATAGCCATGAAATCCATCAATTATTAAAAGGTCGCCATCTTTAATTAATTGGGTAGCTTTATGAGTACCTACTACTGCGGGAATATTTAATGATCTTGAGATAATCGCTGCGTGTGAAGTAAGTCCGCCGTGATCAGTTATAAATCCTTTAGCATTTCTTCGTGAAAATAAAATTGTATCGGCAGGAGTAAGAGTTTCGCTGACAACAATCATATCGTTCGTAATCTTAGATTGCCACCTTTTCTTTTGCAGATTTCTTATTATCCTGTTCTTTATATCTTCAATATCGTGAGCCCTTTCATTCATATACGTTTCGTGAGAGCTTATCATCATATGCTGATATTTTGAAATTTCATCGTTTACAATATATTCAGGTTGTTTTTTCTCTGACTCAATCCGCTTAACTATATTATCAATCAAAATAGGATCATCCAGTATCATCATTTGTGCTTCAAATATAGCAGCACGTTCCGGTTCCATTTTTTCTTTTGCAAGTGAGAATATTTTGTTCAACTCTTTTTTTGATTTTTTAAGAGCTTCATCCAGATTATTTTTAGCTTCCTGCAAATCAGTTATTGGAGCATCACTGATCTCAAGTTTTTCTTTTGTAAACAAATATGCTTTTGCAATTACTAACCCCGGAGCAGCTGCAATGCCGTGAAATTTGTTATCAGCTTCCTGAAATATTTGTTTAAAATTTGTCACAATTCGTCAAAGCCTCTGTTAAAATATTCTGATATTTCTTTTGCTGCTTCTTTTTCATCTTCACCATCGAAACTAAGTGTTAGTTCCGAACCCATTTCAGCAGCAAGTGTCATTACACCAATAATGCTTTTACCATTAATACTCACTCCATCCTTTGAAATATAAAATTCACATTTATATTTAGACGCAAGCTTAACTATCGTCGCAGCCGGACGAGTATGCAAACCGGCTTTATTGATAATTTTAATTTTTTCTTCAATCATTTATTATTTATTTCTGTTTATCAGGTAATCGGCCAGCCAGGTAAAATATTCCCGGTCATTTTGATTTTTTAATACCTTTAAAGAACTCAATGCTCTCTTAGTATATTTTTTCACCTCTTTGCGGGCATCATCAATTACCCCAAGCCGGTTGTACATATCTCTATAGAATGGAATTTCTGTTTTCTTAATTCCTTTATTTTTAATAATATTTTTCAGTAAACTCTTATCTTTGCCAGTTGATTTTTCAAGAGCTTTTAGAAATAAATAAGTTTTTTTCCCTTCAACAAGATCACCGCCAACAAATTTGCCAAATTCAGCTTCATTTGCAATTATATCGAGCAAATCATCCTGAATCTGAAAAGCAATGCCCAGGTTACGGCCATATTTTGAAAGAGCTGAAATTTCAATTTTACTTCCACCACCTAACTGAGCACCAATTGAACAACACATTTCCATCATAGCAGCAGTTTTCTTTCTAATCATAATCAGATATTCAGGTAATTTTACTTCCGCTCTTGTCTCAAATTCCTTGTCCAGACTCTGTCCCTCACAAACCTCAACTAGTCCCTTATTAAAATCTGAAATCACCGGCTTACATTTAGATGTAACATCTTTTAGTAATAATTCATAAGCGACAGATAGAAGACTGTCCCCTACTAATATTGCAGTACTGGTATCATATTTTTTGTGTAGTGTAGGCAATCCGCGTCTTTTATCCGCATTATCCATAATATCATCGTGTACCAGAGTAAAATTATGCAATAGTTCAACTGCTACGGAAGCATTATAAAAACCCGTTTTCTTTTGACCGACTGCCCGTGCTGAAAACAAAACGAGCAAAGGACGTAATCTTTTTCCTGAACTTTCTAATATATATGAACCCGGATTATAAAGTGAAGCTGGTTCTCTTGAAACAAGTAATTTTTTTATCTTTTCATTAATCTTTTTTCTTTCCTTTTCATACATAGAAAAGTAAGAACCTGATTTTTTGCGCATTAAAATAGTTCGTCCTTAATTATTAAATTATTTTTATTATGAAATTCAGCCATATTAGCTGAACCGGTTAAATACATAATCCGTTTTATAGTTTCAAACCAATCATTCACAAGAGTAACAACCCCTTCAATTCCGTTTTTCTCCAAGGTTAGCAATATCAATTTTGCTGATGCAACCAAATCTGCTCCCAGGGCAAAGGCTTTTGCAGCATCAAATGGATTATTAATTCCGCCGGAACCAATTAGCATAAATTCGTGATAATCCTTTATAGAGACTAAAGTTTTGATACAATACGCAGTTGGTAATCCCCAATCCCAAAAATTAGCGTCTTTAGTATTATTTGTACGCAACATTTCTACGCCTGCCCAGCTTGTTCCCCCTGCTCCGGCTACATCGATTCCTTTAACGCCCGTTTCAAGAATCTTTTGTGCAGCTTTCCTGGAAATGCCGGAGCCAACCTCCTTAACTATTACCGGGACTTTTAATATTTTAACAATTTTCTCAAGTCGTCGATAAAAGCCCACCAAAATTTGTATCTCCATCCTCCTGCAATAGTTCCTGAAGCGGATTAACGTGAATTACCATCGCATCTGCCTCTACCATATCCACAAGAGACTGAATTTTATCAATCGGTTTAATTTTTACAAGTTGAGCAGCTCCAAGATTGGCAAGAATAGGAATGCGGGGAGCATTTTTCCTGATAACCTTATAGGTATCCAAATGTTTATCGTTTTCCAGAGCTTGTCTCTGGCTTCCAACTCCCAAGCGGTATGTTAAGCTCGTTTGCAGCTATTGATAATCTTGAATTAATATCGCCGGCTTCTTTTACTCCCCCGGTCATGCACGAAATTAGGAATGGATAATTTATTTTTTTCTTAAAAAAAGAAGTGGAGAATTTTATCTTTGAAATATCAATTTCTGTTATTGCATAATGATCAAATTCATATTTTTCAAAGCCAGTGGTTTTCTGCTTAAAATCAACATCATCATTAAGGCATAATTCAAGATGCTCTCGTTTTCTTTTTGAAGTATTGTCCTTTTTTGAGGACATATTTTATCTCTTTGTGTAATTGAAAAATTTATGTTATAAGATATTAAAATTTAATTTAAGAATCCTATTTAAGTTCTTCCATAGTAAGAAGTTATTTCATTGAGGTTATATTTATTTGAGGTAAAAATGTTCCCCTTTTTCTAATTAAATTTAATTAAAATTCTCTGAATTCCTTACTATTTAAGTAAACTTTATCAACTCGAATTCTTCCTCTAAGAGAGTTAGTAAGCACAATTTCATCGGCACTAAGAATATCATCAATGGTTAAAGTATTTTCAGTTACATTCATATCTTCGGACAACCATTTTTTTCTTTCAATTCCGGCCAATAATCCTGCATCAACAGTCGGTGTAAGCCAATTGCTGTTTTTTCTGATAAATATATTTGTAATTGCGCCTTCTACAAGATGATTTTTCTCATTGAAAAATATCACATCAAAAAAACCTTTTTTATGGTAATCACTATGCTCTTTATTATAAACTTCTCTTTTAGTTGTCTTAAAATATTGGAATGGATTATTGCTATCTATCCTTTTTTCCGAAATAATAATTTTAACTTCTTCAATTTGTGAAGGGAAATCCTCAATTCTGATTTTAATTGTCCCTTCTTTATTTAATTCAAGTCTTATTCTCTTTTTTTCAAGAGTTGTAATATTTTTTAAACTTTTCGTCACCTTGCTTAACAGTTTCTTTTCATTGTAATTAAATAAGAAATATCCTGCAGATTTTTGTAATCTTTCAAGATGAAGTTCCAAATCAACTAATTGCCCATTTTCAAATCTTAAAGTTTCAAAGATTGAAAATTCATTCATAGGAAAAGTCAGAAATCTTGATTTCAGGAGCGCCTCTTGATATTCCAGTTCCGGATCACTGTCCCAAACAATACCACTTCCAATTCCAATTTTTCCATTTCCTTTTTTATCAAGTTCAATAGTCCTGATTGCAACGTTAAATATTGCTTCATTGTTTTTCAGGATACCAATTGTTCCAGTGTATATTCCCCGGTTTCTGTTTTCCAGATTCCTGATAATTTCCATCGTTCTGATTTTGGGAGCACCTGTTATTGATCCACATGGATAAATGTTTTTTAAAATCTCGGTTAAATCAATATTATCGTTTAACTTTCCTTCTATTCCGGAGGTCATTTGAAAAAGAGTTTCATATTTTTCTACTTTGAATAAATTCTTTACCTTCACCTCGCCATACTTGCAAATCCTGCCAAGGTCATTTCGTAAAAGATCAACAATCATTACATTTTCAGCTAAGTCCTTTTTGCTATTTTTTAATTCATATAGCTGTCTATCATCTTCAAATAAATTGATCCCACGACGAATTGTACCTTTCATCGGTTTGGAAAAAATCTTCTTTCCCTTTTTATGGAAAAATAGTTCAGGAGAAATGGAAATAATTATTTTTTCACCTGTATTTATCAGTGCCGTATATTCAGCTGACTGATTAAAAATCAGGGTACGAAATAGTGCCCCAATATTTCCGGTAAAATTAAAATTTCCTTCCAACGTGTAATTTACCTGGTAGGTATTTCCGGCTGCTATTTCCTTCTTTATTTTTTTAATGTCAGAAATATATTTATTTTTTGCAGTGTTTAGTTTATATGAATCAATTATGTAGCTACTGTCACAATTACCAATTTCAATGCTCCCTGATCTTAAATTCTCTATATCCCTGGTATCAAATAAGAATCCTGTAAATAGTTTTCCAGAATTATGTTTTAAGTACTTACTTATTTTTTTTTCATATGAATAGCCTGCTTCATAACTAAGAAGGCAATATCCCATGGTATCAGTAGAAATTTTATTTTCAAACTTTTTGATGGAATTGTTTAACAAGGTGGGACTTTTAGATGAAATTATTGCATTTGGATTCTTAAACCAATATGATCTTGCACTTTTAAATAAAGGGGGTGTATAAAAAAAAGCAGATCCCTTTGTTTCCAGAACCTGGTTTAATATTTTTTCTATTTTCATACCTGAAATTAACTTATCATAATTATATAATCCAGAAAGCAAAAAAACATTCTACTGGTTTACTCTGGATTAAAACGCTTTTCACTAAAACCAAAAGTGTTTGCCTCGAGAAAATCAGCAATGTCTTTTACTACCATTTCAGGCTTAACAAGCATATTATTATCCCTGAATGATTTAAACAAATTGTATGATGGAAATTTTTTGGGAGATTGATCTTTTAATTGCACCTGCATTTCTGTATCAACCGTGCCCGGTTCATAACTCATTATTGCCATATTTCTATCTTCCCTGTTTTCTTCTGCAAAAACCTTCCCCGACATACTTAATGCGGCTTTTGTCCCGCAGTAGGCCGCAAGCCCCGGTAATGCTGTGTGTGCAGCCCCTGATGAGATGTCTATAATGCGTAGCCGGCTGCTTTCTAATTTGTGTTTATAGAAAAACCCGGTAAGCCAAACAGGAGCAATAAGGTTTAAAGTATAAATATCTTGAAGTTTTCCCTGATCAAGTTCTTCTAATCTTAATAATTCACCGGCACTTGCTGCATTATTTATCAATGCAATCCTTTCATATTTTTCATCACTTATTTTTGATTTTAGGTTTTTAGTTACCTCTGGCACAAATGATTCCAAATCTCTTAAATCAATTCTAAAATGGGTATAATTACTGTGGGAAATGTCCGATTCTCTTCTTGATGCGCCAGCCACCTCCCAACCTCTGGACAGCAATTCATTTGCTGCGGCTTTTCCGATTCCGGAGCTGGTTCCTGTTATAAAGGCGAATTTCATTCTTTAATCTCCTTAATAAATCTCAATAATTAGAATATAATGATTCAATCGTTGAATAATCATAAATAAAAAACTAATCAAATAAAAGAAATTTTATTATGTGATATTTCTGTTACAATTAGTTTATATATTTAGATATTACAAGTGACAAATATTATGAAGACAGTACTTATAATAGAAGACGATCCGGAAATTTCCAACCTGCTGGAAATTCATTTAAGTGACCTCAATTGTGAGGTGGAAAAGGAATTTGACGGATTAAAAGGATTGAATGCGGCAAAAGCAGATTCATACGACATGATTGTACTGGATATTATGCTCCCCGGTATAGATGGATTTGAAATCTGCAGAGAAATTCGTAAAGCGGAAATCAATACACCTATTCTCATGCTTACATCAAAATCTGAAGAAACAGATAAAGTACTCGGACTTGAATTCGGTGCAGATGATTACCTGACAAAACCTTTCAGCATTAGAGAATTTATAGCGCGGGTAAAAGCTATTTTCAGGAGAATTGATGTACTTACCCAGGATAAAGAGGATAAAAAAGATTTGAAATTCGGAAATCTTTCAATTGATTACACGAATCATATAGTAATTCTCGATAATGAAAGAATTGAACTTACACAAAAAGAATTTGAGCTTTTATATTTAATGGCATCACATCCCGGACGAACTTATACGAGGGAAAATTTACTTAATCTGATATGGGGCACGCAATATAGCGGGTATGAGCATACCGTAAATTCTCACATTAACAGGCTCAGAAATAAAATTGAGGGAAATATTTCTAAACCGGAATTTATTTTAACAACCTGGGGTGTCGGCTACCGTTTTAACGATAAACTTTAATATTAATAAATGAAAGACTTTTTTAACTCTTTGTTCTGGAAAATATCAGCAGTATTTCTGCTTATCCTACTTGTTATATCCGCCGTGTACATTTACATCTCTGTAAATACTGCAGAAATGTATTTTCAGGAAACCAGACAGAAACTTGACATAAAGATAGCATCACACATTTCAAATGAAGCTGAATTTTTCAGGAATGATTCTGTTAATTACGATGCGATGAAAAATGTCTTTCACAATGTAATGGTGATAAACCCGAGTCTTGAAGTCTACCTGCTTGATACACACGGAAAAATACTTGCATTCGACGCTGACAGCAGCCTGGTCAAGCTAAAAAAACTTCCACTTGGACCTATTCAGAAATTTATTTCATCAGAAGAAGAACAATTCCTGCTTGCTCCTGATCCAAAAAACCCCGGAAAAGAAAAACCAATATCAGCCGCAAAGGTTTTAAGTAATGGAAAATTTAAGGGATATATTTATGTAATACTCGGTGGACAGGAATATGAAAACGCTTCACAATTATTATTCGGAAGTTATATTCTCCGTCTGGGCGTCCGATCAATGATTATTGCCCTTCTATTTGCAACTATTATCGGGTTTTTTGCAATAGGATTTATAATCCGTAACCTAAGAAAAATAGTTAAGGTGATAAGAGATTTCCAGGATGGAAACCTTAAAGCTCGCATAAGATTAAAGAGCAAAGGCGAGCTTCAGGAATTTGCCCAATCGTTTAACGAAATGGCTGACACTATTGTGGATAACATAGATGAAATTAAAAGAATGGATAATATGCGCAGGGATCTGGTTGCAAACGTTTCTCACGATCTCCGTACTCCCCTTTCTGTAATTAGCGGATATGTAGAAACTATTCTAATTAAAGAAGAAAAACTTTCACCAGCAGAAAGAAAGAAATATCTGGAAACAATTCTAAGCAGTACCGGCAGACTGCAATCACTAGTTGAAGAATTATTTGAACTTTCAAAACTTGAAGCTAAAGAAACGAAACCGGAGAATGAATCTTTTTCACTCGCCGAACTTTTACAGGACGTTCACCAGAAAAATTTAATCATTGCTCAAAAGAAAAATATAAGCCTTGAGCTATCAATTGAGGAAAATATTCCATTCATTTTTGCTGACATTAGAATGATGGAAAAAATATTTCAAAATCTACTGGATAATTCTCTGAAATTCACTCCTTCCTCTGGCAAGGTTTTAATAATACTAAACAAAAATAATTCTGCTGAAATTACCGCAGTAATTTCAGATAACGGCCCCGGTATTGAAGAGGAGCAAATACCATTTATATTTGACAGGTATCATCAGATTAAACGCGTCTCAACAGAAACTTCACAGGGTACAGGTCTGGGGCTTACAATTGTAAAAAAACTTATTGACCTGCAGGGGCTTAAAATCAGCGTTGAAAGTACAGTACCAAAAGGAACATCTTTTATTATTACCATCCCTGTTAAAAAAGCCTAAATAGAACAATTTTCGCATTTTACTATCCTTAAAATTTAATCTCTTTTTACTCTTCTGTGATCAATTCGTGATAATTGAGATCTACTTTTCAAGTGTAAATATTGAATAGATAAAATTAATGGATAGGAAAAAAGATGCTAAAAAACATGATCATATTAGTATTCACATTCGTAATAATCGCTGGCTGTGGCAACCTGGATTCAAAACAAAAAGAACTTAAGGTAATCACTGCCTCCAGTAATGAGGACGGATATTCAATAGCAGTATTTGCCGGTGGATGTTACTGGTGCATGGATGCTTCCTTCGAAAAACTTGCAGGGCTGAAAGATGTAATCTCAGGCTACGCCAGTGGTAAACTAGTAGACGGAAGTTCTACCGGGAAAGTTGAGGCAATAAAAATAATTTACAATCCCGCAGCCATAAGTTATTCGGAATTGCTGGAATATTACTGGAAACAATTTGACCCGACAGATAAGGGTGGATCTTTTTATGACCGCGGGCCCGAATATGAATCCTATGTCTTTTACCAGGGAAACATGCAGAAAGAACTTGCTGAGAAATCAAAGCAATGGCTTGTAGGCTTAAACAAATTTGATAAGCCTATTGCGACAAAGATTGTGAAATTTACACAGTTCACACCTGTACAGGAATCTGAGCAGCATTTTTACAAGAAGAACCCTGAAAGATACTACGAATACAGAAAAGCTTCCGGCAGAGATGCCTTTATAGAAAAACACTGGGGCGATATTTACGCAAAGCATTATGATAAGCCCTCCGACAAGTTATTGAAGGCCAAATTAACAGACATTCAATATCGGGTTACGCAAAAAGACGCAACAGAACTCCCCTTTCAGAATCCTTACTGGGATAATCACAAGGAAGGCATTTACGTTGACATAGTAACTGGTGAACCACTCTACAGTTCAAAGGATAAATTTGCATCTGGCACGGGATGGCCTAGTTTCACCAAACCGATCGATCCATATTTTCTCGACAAGAAGATAGACGGCTCTCTGGGAATGCAGAGAATTGAAGTAAGGAGCAAGCATGCTGATTCTCACCTTGGTCATGTCTTTAACGATGGACCAGCTCCAACCCATTTAAGATATTGTATGGATTCAGCCGCAATGCGTTTCATCCCAAAAGACGAAATGAAAAAAGATGGATACAGTAATTATCTTTATTTGTTCAAGTAATTGTCATCCCGAACCTGTCTTCTGTAAGGCAAGTTTGTTTCTGCATCAATTTAATTAGCTGGATTCTGAAACAAATTCAGAATGACAATTTTCAAAATCAATGGCAATAAATAATAGTTTCATAAAACAAAAGGAGTACTTAGAATGAAATCACTAATCAAAATGCTGCCGGTAATAATTCTCGCGTTTATTTTCGCTGCGACATCATCAAACGCACAGTCTATGCAGAAGAAAGAAAAGAAAAAAGAGATGATGAAGAAGGACAGCACAATGCACAAAGAGATGATGAAAAAAGACAAAATGATGGATAAAAAGGATATGATGAAAAAAGACAAGATGATGGACAAAAAGGATATGATGAAGAAGGACAAGATGATGGACAAAAAGAATATGATGAAGAAGGACAAGATGATGGACAAAAAGAATATGATGAAGAAGGACAGCACAATGCACAATGAGATGATGAAAAAAGACAAAATGATGGATAAGAAGGAGATCATGAAAAAGAAAAAGGACAATGACAAAGACGGGATGAAATAATTTTCAGGTTATTTGTTTATATCAAAAAAACAGGGTTCTAATATGAGATCACTAAAAATATTTCTGATGACACTCCCGCTCATACTTATAGGGTGTATTGATGCTGATCTCATTAATGATCCCCAATTGGTTAAGGGTAAAATAAAGATAGGCCTCACCTCATCAAATTCAGTATTCGTAAATGATTCAGTAAAATTATCCGTTGAATACTTCTCTCCTTCCGGTGAAAAAATCAACGGAAACACTATTACCTGGTCTTCCAGTAATAAAAACGTAGCTGTAGTTTCACAATCAGGTTATTTAGAAGGAATTAGTGCCGGACAAGCAAATATAATCGCCGAAGCAGAATACTTTACAAATGATTCCCTGCTCGTATCTGTAGTAAATGATTCAACTGCTATTTCTTCGGTAGTAATCAGCGCAAGTTCATCAAGCTTGCAAGCAGGACAAATAGTTCAGCTAAACGCAGATGCATTTAATTTTAAAGGTGACAAGCTCAATAATATTTCCATTAACTGGGAAAGTTCAGATATCGCCGTGTTAACTGTGAGCACATCGGGTTTGGTTCAGGCAGTTTCGGCAGGTACAGCGTCTGTAACAGCAACGGTGGATAATATTTCCAGTTCACCATACAATATAACTGTAGGGGGGCAAGAAAGAACAGGTACATTTGTGAAAAATCCCTCTCAGGACCATGTAATATCAGGCGGTGCAACACTCAGGGAAAACAATGATGGAACATTAACATTGGAATTTAATTCTATTTTCGCATCATCAGGGGGACCTGATGTGAGGGTTTATTTGTCAACAAACCAGTCAATTTTAGGCAGTTACGAAGTCGGTTCCCTTAAATCAACGTCTGGAAAACAAACATACCAAATTCCGTCGTCTGTAAAAATTGACAGCTATGATTGGGTACTAATACACTGTGTGCCATTTAATATTACATTCGGTTGGGCTGAATTGAAATAAATTAAACCGGAGCAAGAATTTTTGGGATAATTATGAACATAAAAAGAAATTTAGCATCATTATTAATTTTGCTCTCCTTTTTCAGCCTAAGCAATGAATTATTTGCCGGCGGGTGGACGCAAAAAAAAGGGAAATTTTATATTCAGTTAGGCTCTCAATATATGAGGTCTAATAAATTCCACGATATTAACGGAACCTTGGTCAATATTAATACTTTGAACGACTTTACACTTAGTCTATACGCAGAGTACGGAATAACAGATGATTTGACTATTGTTACATTCTTCCCTTTTTTCCACAGGCTTACACTGAATAAAATACAGGGAACCAGCGGGACTGTTTACTTTCCCGGTGCAGAAAAAAACGGAATATCCGATTCAGATATCGGGATCAGGTATAAGTTGGCTGAAGGAGGAGGAAGTGTTTTAAGCGCAGGTTTTTCACTTGGCCTGCCTCTCGGAGAATCAAGCAACAAGAACGGGCTGCTAACAGGAGACGGTGAATTAAACCAGAAATTCAGTTTACAGTTCGGTCATTCATTTTATCCTCTTCCCGTTTATTTTAGTGCTTCAGCTGCCTATAATTTCAGGCATAAAGGTTATACAGACGAAATAAATTTCAGTGTTGAAGCTGGATATAATTTTTTTAAGAAGTTGCTTTTAATCTTTAGAGTAACGGGACTAAAGCCTCTGCGAAACGGCGATAACACCGTGGCAGGCGGAGCAGGCGGACTGTTTTCAAATAACCAGCAGTATTTAGCTTATGGACCAACATTGTTTTACAATGTAACGGAAAACTGGGGTATTACTGCAGGAATAAACGCTGGTGCCTGGGCCAGGAATGTTCTTTCGGCGAATGTTTACAGATTAGGAATATTTATCAGAAACTAGTTATAACAAAACCTGAACTATATATAATAATCCGGCCAAAGCCGGATTACTTATTATCAGTTGATATTTAGCGGCCCGGCGGTGGAGGCATCGGAGGTTTAGGCATCATTCTTTCTTTTTTCATTTCGGCAAAAAGCTTTTTCTGGTTTTCATCCAGATTTTTTTCAATCTCCTGATTTTCATCATCCATCACCTGTTTAATATGCTCCATCATTTCCTTATGGATTTCACCGTATTTCTCCCTGATTTTTTCAAGCTTCTCTTCAGAGTTATTAAGTATATTCTCAACTTTCTCTACCTGCTGATCGTTTAACTGGAGCTTTTTACTTAGGTGCTCCAGCTTCATTTCCTTTGTGGGTGGCGGAGGTGGAGGGGGCTGAGGAGCTCTTTCAGGGCGTTGTTGTGAGAATGAAAATCCTGCAAACAAAAACGCGCATAAAACCACGGGGATTATTTTTTTCGTTAACATAGGAGCCTCCTAATTTATAATATGAAATTGCTTATTATTAAGCTTTCATAACCTTAGACGCCATATTTAGGAAAAACCTGCGGTATTATTTTATTACTACTATGCCAGTTCAACAAGTTTAGCATCATTATCCAATAAACCTATTCCAATCTTTTTATAAGACCAGGGATGTACCGCAAAAGGCTATTTTTTTACCTATAGTTGTGAAGCAATCCAAGATCCAATTATCAGCCCTTGAGAACCATTTATCATAAAAATATAGCCAAAGAAATATTTTAATTTAGAAATACAGCTTTTATCCATATATTGTTTTTAATATTGAAACTTCAAATCCTGCACATTTAATAAATAAAACTTATTTCCACACAAATGATAAAGGCTAAAAATGAAAAAATTCACAGTTTTTCTTTTTCTTGTCTTCGCTGTACTGCTGGTTCAAAACGCAAATGCACAAATAGATGCGCGGATGTTGCAATACCCGGCAGTTTCAAAGACACAAATTGTATTTTCTTATGGAGATGACCTTTGGGTTGTTTCAAAAAACGGCGGAGTTGCAAATCGTTTGACTACTCCGAAAGGACAGGAAATTCTGCCGGTCTATTCACCCGATGGTTCGCAAATCGGTTTCAGCGGAAATTATGACGGTAACCTGGATGTTTACGTCATTCCTTCAAAAGGCGGAATGCCTTTAAGGATTACTCACCACGGCATGGCCGACAAAATGATTTGCTGGTACCCGGATGGGAAACACCTTCTTTATTCTTCATCCATGGAAAGCGGGAAACAAAGATTCAATCAGTTTTATAAAACCACTCCGGAAGGTGG
Source organism: uncultured Bacteroidota bacterium (assembly GCA_963783855.1). GTDB lineage: Bacteria > Bacteroidota > Ignavibacteria > Ignavibacteriales > Ignavibacteriaceae > JAKAGZ01. The sequence continues at coordinate 6,267 of CAWAPE010000005.1, read as the reverse complement.
GATGCCTGAAAAATTAGTACTTCCATACGGCGAGTTTGCATCTATCTCACCAGATGAAAAATCAATTGCATATACACCAAGAACAAGAGCTTTCAGAACCTGGAAAAGATACAGGGGAGGAATGGCAACTGATATCTGGATTTACAATTTTGACAAAGGTACTGCTGATAACATTACAAATGATGAATACAATGATGAATTTCCAATGTGGCACGGTAGTAAAATCTACTACCTTTCAGATGGGGGTTCCGCAGAAAGAGCAAATATCTGGTCATACAACACTTCTACTAAAGAGAAAAAACAAATTACATACTTTAAGGATTTTGATATACACTTCCCATCACTCGGTCCGGATGATATAGTTTTTGAAGCAGGTGGAAGTTTATATCTTCTTGATTTAAAGACGGAAAAATTTCACGAAGTTAAAGTTGAAGTAGTAACGGACGAAATGTCACTGCTTCCCCGCTCGGAAAATGTTTCAAAGCTGGTTCAGAGCTTTAATCTTTCTCCAGACGGTAACCGAGCTATAATTCAGGCAAGGGGCGATTTGTTTTCTGTTCCTGCTGAGAATGGTCCGGTACTGGATATTACAAATTCTTCAGGTGTAGCCGAAAGATATCCAACATGGTCACCGGACGGGAAATATATTGCATACTGGAGTGATAGATCAGGCGAATATGAATTAACTCTCCGCGATATGGAAAATCCTGCAACTGAAAAGAAACTTACATCCTACGGACCGGGCTACCGTTACCAGATTTACTGGTCGCCCGATAGCAAAAAGATTGCTTTCATCGACAAGGCGATGACAATATATATATATAATATGGATACCGATAAGACTACGAAGGTAGATAAAGAGAAATATAAATATGAAGGAGGACTGCGAAATTTCACTCCTTCCTGGTCATCTGACAGCAGATGGCTTGCATACGGCAAGGATCTTGAGAACCTTCATACTGCCATTGCAATCTATGATACAAAGGAAAATAAAGTTCACATGGTTACGGATGGATATTATAATGATGCGCAACCGACATTCGATCCTGACGGTAAATATTTATACTTCCTGACCAATCGCGATTTTACTCCGAGTTACAGCGATATCCAGGGAACGTTTATTTATGCAAACAGCACAAAGTTAGCTGCCATTTCACTTCGCAATGACGTTCCCTCTCCTTTAGCACCAAAGAATGATTCTGTTGCAGTAAAAAAAGATGAAAAGAAAAATGACAAAGATTCGGGAAAAGAGAAGGATACTAAAAAAGATGACACCAAGGATAAAAAAGAAGAAAAATCAAAAGATCTTAAAATTGATTTTGCCGGAATAGCCGGACGTGCAGTTGTATTACCCCCGACCGCAGGAAACTATAACGGACTTAGTTCGGTTTCCGGAAAAATAATTTATATGAAAGCCCCTAATACTGGTTCAGGTGAAAAAGGTAATTCAATTGTTTATTATGACCTTGATAAAAGAGAAGAGCAAACAATTGCTGAAGGTGTGAATGGCTTCACCATTTCAGCCGATGGCAAAAAGATGTTAATTTCAAAAGGCGGTAGTTTTTTTGTTACCAGCATTGCCCCCAAGCAAAAGCTTGACAAAAAAATGCCAACCTCACAAATGGAAATGACAGTTAATCCCCGAAAGGAATGGCACCAGATATTTACTGATGTCTGGAGATTAGAAAGAGATTTCTTCTACGATCCGAATATGCACGGAGTAGATTGGAAAGAAATGGGTAAACGTTACGGCAAACTTATAGATAACTGTATCACAAGATCCGATGTAAATTATGTTATAGGCGAATTGATAGCTGAACTTAGCTCTTCACATACGTACCGTGGAGGCGGTGACCTGGAAATGCCTCTCCGCAAAGCGGTAGGTTATTTAGGCGTCAACTATGAATTATCAGATGGTGCATATAAGATCAAAAAAATTATTAAAGGAGCTCCCTGGGATCTTGACACCAAATCTCCTCTCGATGAGCCCGGCGTTAATGTTAAAGAGGGAGATTATTTACTTGCGGTAAATGGTGTACCCCTGGATGTTACTAAAGATCCGTGGACCGCTTTCGAAGGCCTCGCCGGTAAAACAGTCGAACTTACTGTAAATAATAAACCGACAATGGATGGTGCCAGAAAAGTAGTGGTTGAGACAATGAGTAATGAAACGGTTCTAAGAAATCTCGCGTGGATTGAATCGAACCGCGAAACTGTTGAAAAAGAAACCGGTGGAAAGATCGGATATATTTATGTGCCGAGCACAGGCCTGGACGGGCAAAGGGACCTTGTAAGACAGTTCACAGCCCAGATTGACAAAAAGGGACTTATAGTAGACGAGAGATTTAATAACGGTGGACAAATTCCTGACAGGTTCATAGAATTGCTGAACAGGAAACCCCTCGCATTCTTTGCTGTAAGAGACGGTGTAAACTGGCAATGGCCACAGTCCGCAGTATTCGGCCCTAAAGTAATGCTAATTAACGGCTGGAGCGGTTCAGGCGGAGACGCGTTCCCCGATTTCTTCCGTAAATCAGGTCTTGGAAAATTAATCGGAGAAAGAACCTGGGGCGGATTAATTGGTATTTCTGGTGCTCCGGGACTAATTGATGGGGGTGGAATAACTGTTCCGACATTCAGACAATACAACCCGGACGGGACATGGTTTGCCGAAGGACATGGTGTTGATCCGGATATCAAGGTAGTGGATGATCCCGCTCAAATGGTAAAAGGTATTGATCCACAACTTCAGAAAGCAATTGAGGTTGTTATGCAGGAATTAAAAACTAATCCTCCTGCAAATCCCAAACAACCGCCTTATCAGAAAAGATAAGTTGAAGTAATATAAAAAGCCGTCCTTCTGAAATTTGAGGGACGGCTTTTTTATTGCCCGGACTGTTTACAAGGGGTATAATAAACTTGCATTTAGGAGCTAATAGGAATAACTTTTAGCCCTGATTTTTATTAATGATATGGCAGAAGAAGAGAAAAATATAACCATTAACCGAAAGGTTAGGCACGAATATGCAATACTACAGACTATTGAAGCCGGGATAGTATTACAGGGCACAGAAGTCAAATCCTGTCGCGAAGGAAAAGTGAGCCTTATTGATAGCTACGCCCAGGTGAAGGCAAACGAAGTCTGGCTGGTTGGGATGCATATAAATCCATATAAGCAGGGCAACATTAACAACCACGAGCCCACGCGTACAAGAAAGCTGTTATTAAACAGATCAGAAATAAAGAAATTGATTGGCAAGGTAAAAGAGAAAGGATTGACACTTATTCCCTACCGGGTTTATTTTAGAAACGGAAAGGTAAAGGTGGAACTTGTTCTGGCAAAAGGTAAAAAAGTCTACGATAAGCGTCAGGATATCAGGAAGAGGGATTTCCAGAGAGACCAGGAACGAAAGATTAAATATTAGTGTTCGGAGTTCAATGTGCAGTGTTCTGAGTTAGAGGATTTTAGTCAATTTCTGCTGAAACTTAATTTTTAAAACATTCCCATTTTATTTAAAGAAAGTATATTTTACACCTTAACATTTCAGAAATTTAAACGGATTATATGAATTGAAATTTGCACCAATTAATGAACAGATGGACCTCATTAAAAGAGGCGCTTCTGAAATTATTCAGGAAGAAGAACTTGTACAAAAACTTCAAAAATCAATAAAAGAGAACAAGCCGCTCAATATAAAACTGGGTTGCGATCCAAGCCGCCCCGATCTTCATATAGGACACTCGGTAGTATTAAGAAAATTAGCACAATTCCAATCACTTGGACACCAGGCTATTTTAATAATCGGTGATTTCACAGGAATGATTGGCGATCCGACGGGCAGAAACGCAACACGCCCTGCCCTTACACTGGAAGAAGCACGGGAAAATGGTAAATCATATTTTGAACAAGCTTCCAGGATTCTTGATAAAGAAAAAACCAAAATAGTTTATAATTCCGAATGGCTCAGCAAAATGTCTTTTGAAGATGTAATAAAATTATCTTCAAAATACACTGTCGCAAGAATGATTGAACGAGACGATTTTACTAAAAGATTTAAATCCGGTGTAGCAATAAGCATTCACGAGTTTCTCTATCCCCTCGCCCAGGCTATGGATTCTGTTGCTATTAAAAGTGATGTGGAACTCGGAGGAACAGATCAGAAATTCAACCTGCTTGTAGGAAGAGATATTCAGAGAGAATTTGAGATTGACCCGCAGGTAATAATTACAATGCCGCTGCTCGTAGGAACTGACGGTGTTGAAAAAATGAGTAAGTCGTATAATAATTATATTGGGATCACTGAACCTGCAAAAGATATTTTTGGGAAAGCACTTTCCATTTCGGATGATTTAATTTATACTTACTTTGAACTAGCAACGGATGTGCCGAACAGCAAATTACAGGAAATTAAAAAAACCCTTGAGAATCCTGAAACTAATCCAAGGAATATTAAAAGAGAGCTGGCAAAAGCTCTCGTAAAAATGTACCACAGCCAGGAAGCAGCTGATCAGGCTGAGGAAGAATTTGACAGGATATTTATAAAGAAAGAAATTCCAGACGACATACCGGAGTTCAGTTTTGAAGCTGGTGAAAAAGAAATTGGAATTGTTGAACTTATTGTTAAAGTAAAATTTGCGTCTTCCAAAGGCGAAGCAAAAAGACTTGTTTCTCAGGGCGGCGTAAGCATTAACGGTGATAAGATAGATGATATCAATAAAACAATTGCTCTCGATGGAGAGCATATACTAAAAGTAGGAAAACGAAAGTTTATTAAAATAAAGTAGCAGAAAAGGAGATGAGAATTTGTATGTCCCAACAAAAATATTTTTTACCAAAGGGGTAGGCCGTCACAAAGAATACCTGACTTCTTTTGAACTTGCTCTTAGAAGTGCTGGAATTGAAATCTGTAACCTGGTGACTGTAAGCAGTATATTTCCAACAAATTGTAAGAGAATAAGCAAGGAAGAAGGATTAAAAGAACTGAGCCCCGGCCAGATTACCTTTGCAGTTATGGCAAGAAATTCTACAAATGAACCTAACAGGCTTGTCGCAGCGTCAATAGGTGTTGCACTTCCTGCAGACAACAATCAATACGGCTATCTTTCGGAACATCACCCTTTTGGCGAAACTGAAAAAGTAGCCGGTGAATACGCAGAAGATCTCGCGGCTACTATGCTTGCAACAACACTTGGTGTAGATTTTAATCCTGATACTGATTGGAGCGAACGAGAAAATATTTATAAGATGTCCGGTAAAATAGTACGTTCATTTAACGTTACTCAGTCGGCCGAAGGTGATAAGAACGGTTTGTGGACAACAGTTCTCTCAGTAGGAATTTTGCTTCCATAATTACAGGATAATATTTGTTTGGTGAATTTACGTTCTGGGTTATATTTGCAATAATTGCAGCGATAATTATAGTTATCGATCTTTATGTAACCGATCACAGAACGGGAAAAATCGGACTTAAGCGAAGTTTAATATGGAGCGGTGTGTGGATATGCACCGCTTTGCTTTTTAATGCAGGCCTTTATTTTTTCCTCAAAGACGGCCACGTAAAAGCTCTTGAATTTACAACTGGCTACCTTATTGAATATTCTCTTTCCGTTGATAACCTTTTCGTATTCCTTATGATTTTCAACGTGATGAACGTACCTGCTAAAAGCCAGCCTCATGTGCTGAAATGGGGAATTCTAAGCGCGATAGTTTTCAGGATCGCCTTTATACTTGCCGGTGTAGGGCTGATAAATTTATTCCATCCGATAATTTATTTATTCGGAATAATTTTAATTTTCGCATCATACAAAATGGCATTTGGCGGTGATGAAAAGATCGATTACGAAAAGAATCCACTTATAAAATTCGTAAAAAGATTTTTTAATATTACTAACAAATTTGAAGGTGATAAATTCTTCGTCAAGCAGGGTGGAAAGTTTTTTGCCACCTCCCTTTTCCTAACTCTTTTAGTTATTGAATCTTCCGACATTGTATTTGCCGTGGATTCAATTCCAGCTGTAATAGCTATAACCCGCGATCCTTTTATAATTATCACTTCAAATATTTTTGCAGTGCTCGGACTGCGTTCACTCTATTTCGCACTAAGCGGGCTTGTGGATATGTTCCACTACCTGAAATACGGAGTTTCTTTGATTCTTTTCTTTGTGGGTATTAAAATGCTGATTTCCGAATTTTACCACATACCAACTGAGATTTCTCTGGGTGTTATTATTTTCTTTTTGGTGGGGTCGGTGGTTTTGTCGCTTTTA